>CANLYR010000016.1 GCA_947495425.1 uncultured Aquimarina sp. | reverse complement strand
AATCTTCTTACAACTATCGAAAATCATTCAAAAAATAAACAAATTGAAATTAGCGTAGCTATTTTCTGAAAGTGCCTGTTTAAAGGAGTTTTTTTGTGACCTCGGCAGGACATATGTCGAACCCTTTTGATCAAAAGCTTTTGAAAATTAGTGAGTTATCAAAAGGATTTAAGGTAGCTTAATAATTTGTTAAGAACTCTTGATTTTCTATAAATTTGAATTTTGGATACCTCTATAGATTTTTGAATCTGGTTTTTAAACATTAAAATTTTTCTGGCTATTGAATACACTTTGTATTCAAAACAGTATTGATTTTGAATGTAAAAAATCAAAAACACTTTTATCTTTCGTGTTGAGTTTCTTCTTTAAACGAGAAATAGAGACATGTACTGTATTTAGTTTAACATTCAATATATTACTAATTTCCTTATTGGATAAATTCATTTTTATAAAGGCACACAACTTAAGGTCATTAGCTGTAAGGTCATAATTTGACTTTAATCTTTCTATAAAATCCGGATGCACTTTCTCAAAATGTAAAAAGAATTCTTCCCATGCCTTATTTAATTCAAGATTATCTTTGATATGGATTTGAGCATGATTTAAATCTTTTTCAAATCCATTAAGGTTTGTAAGTGTTTTAATATCATTTAATAAAGCATTGATCTCAGTTAATAGTTCATCTTTTATAGCAAGGCTGGCTGTGCTCGAAACCAATTTACGATGTAAATAGTCCTTTTCTTCTCTTTGGGCCTGTACAGTATTTTCTAATTGAAGTTGTTTTGTTCTGGATTTTTGGTATTTTTTTAAGAACATATAGCCTAATAATCCACTGAATAGAATCCCTAAAGCAACACCATATAACCAGTTGTTCTTTTTGTCAACCACCTTTTCTAGAGCGGCTATTTTTTTCTTATAATCTCTATGTTCCTTATCCAATACTATTTTGGTTGCTTTCTGGATATCTTGGCGTTGTTCAAGACTATCCTGTAGTACAGCTGCCTGTCGATAATATCTAAGTGCTTCCAGGTTATCCCCTTGTTGCTCTGCAATTTGGCCCTGTAGGTCTTTTGATTGTTTTTGAAGATCCAGTAATTGTAGTGAGTCTGATAGACGAATCGCTGGTCCTATGTAAAAAGTAGCACTATCTATGTCCTTAAGTTGTAAGAAATTTTTACTTAATTGTATGTAAGATAAAATCTGATAGGATCTATAATTAGATCCTTTCGAGAATTTTAAACCTTGTTTTGCATACTTGATAGCCTGTTTATTTTGATCAGTTGCTTCATAAAGTTCTACTAAGTTAATTGTAGACGCAATTTGCCCTTCTTTTATCTGAATACTCTTGAAGCCTTCATAAGCTTGCAAAGCAAATACTAAAGCCTTGTCGTATTGTTTTTGCTTAAAATGAAAATCCGTTAAGTTTAAATAAACTGCATTTGCTCCATATTTACTATTCGACTTTTCGTAATAAAATAAAGCACTATCCCATGCCTTGAGTGATTTGTTATGTAAGGATAGATTCTTGTATACAATTGCAAGATTATTGTAGGAATTACCAAAGCGTTTATAAAGATAAGAAGAAGTATCTGTTTTTTTAAGTTTTTTATATATTTCATTAGCTTGTAAGATAGTTTCTAAAGCTTCAGGATAAGAGTTCAATTTGATATAGCTAACCGATAATGAGTTATAACAATTTGCTAGATTTCTTAGGTCGTTTAATTCGTTTAATATGATTATGGTACGACGCAGAATCTCAATAGATTTTTCCAAGTCATTGGTTCCTCCTTTCTTCTGCAATGCATATCCATGATTACCAAGTGCTATAGCCAACCATGGTTTGTGGTTTTTTTCTTTCGAGAATAATACTAACCGTGTTGTAAGAGCTTCGAGTTTATCAGGATTTTGATTCCAATATTTCTTAACAGAATCCTTTATGCTGTAAAAATACAAGCTATCCTTAATAAACTGTACGTTTTCTTGGTCTTGAGCAAAGACTGTCATATGGGGTACTAGACTCATAATTGTGATCAAGAGGGGAAAAATTCGCATATAATGAGGTTTTTAGTTAGTTTTAGCTGAGTATGGTCAGAATTTTAACGTATTATCATAAAAACATCCGCTCTCAATCTCTCCTTCATCTTATCCTTTTTCTATGATTTCAACATACGTTGTTATCTTGTAACAAGATAGTTGCCCTTTGATTTGACCATGATTAACTCTTTTATTTATAACGACCAATATAATATTTTGAGATCATATTTTTAACCTAATCTTATCAAATTGTAGTATTTTTCAGAATAGAAAATTTCCTGAAAACCGACTATCCTCATGGCAGAGCCATCAGAGAATTCTTTAGATTAAAACAATAATGATCATTGTACTGTATTCCAAAATAAGCCTGCATTTTCAAGAGCAATGTTTTGAGCATTATTTGCAACGTCTCCCAAAAGTGATGCAACGACAGGTCATGCAATATCAAAAATGGCAAGATCAACAAGCCCGTTTGTTGGGTAAGCTCCTATTACAGTCTGGATGCAAAGTACTTCAATATCCATTTGATCCATTAGAACACATCGAGTATACCCGCTTTAAAAGACCTTATGTCCCGGGTGACATAGACTTTAATATTTCTCATGCCGGGGAGTATGTGATCTGTGCAATTGCCGGTGGATATCGCTGTGGTATTGATATTGAAAAACACAAGAATATTTCGTTACTGGATTACAAAACGCATTTCACGAAAAAGGAATGGTTGCATATCCATACTGCAAAAGATAATACTACCTCATTTTTTACTATCTGGACCCAAAAAGAAGCCATCATCAAAGGCGATGGAAGAGGAATGTATCTTCCATTATCTGCTGTTACGATACAAAACGGGATTTCACTAATTGATGATCAACCATGGTATATCTATCCTGTACCCATAGGCCAATCCTATACTTGCCATCTGGCAATTGACAACCCTGTAGCGACATCCGATATTACTGCAAAATATATAGCTTACTAATCCTTACCCTCTTTTTTTGATGTATTGATAAGGAATTAAACTACTACCGGCTCTAAGCCGGTAGATTTGAAACCGACTACAAGTCGGCTTAAGGTTCCCCTATCTCAAAATTACCATCCTCACGTTCCAAATCTTGATTCTTGATATACTCCATAATGACTTCATCAGTAACATTTCCCGAACTTGCAACAAAATATCCTCTACCCCATAAATGCCTGACCCAAAACTGTCTTGATAAGGTCTTGAATTCTGATAGCAGCTTTCGAGAACTCTTACCTTTCAATTGTTGAACCAACTTACTAACAGAAAGGTGTGGAGGAATAAAAACAAACAAATGGATATGATCCCTTGAAATATGTCCCTTCAAAATCTCAACATCATTCGCCTTACAAATCTGACGTATCAATTCCCTGGTACGCTTAGCAATTTCACCGACCATAACTTGCTTGCGATATTTTGTAATCCAAACTATATGAAATTTTATATCATATAAACTGTGTGATGTCTTGCGATAATGTTGCATTCAACAAAAATACAAAACAAGTCAAACTAAAGTCTTCGCCTAAAGGCGAGGGATTTTCTCCCATTCCCCCGAAGGAGACATTAAAACTAGAAAATAAGGTCCACATCAATACTAAATATAGCCGATAACCCAATGAGCTTATAACATATAGGCGCCATTACAGGGACTCCCATTTGTATAGCCGCAAAAGAACTACTCAAGATACCATGGGCTCTACTGAGTTTTTTCCTACCCACCAATACCGGTATAGCCACATAAAAAGCACGAAACACAAAGGCATTGGCAATATTACTAATCCCTACAAGCGGTAAGATCATAGCCTCCTGTAACATCCCATAATGGTATAAAAGAATGAGCAATACACTGGCAGCCCCAGAAACCAACTGCCCTATGATAATGATCCGTTGCTTATCCCACCGATCGATAAAACTACCCATAAAAGGAGCCAAAAAGGCAGCGGGAGCCGCCTGAAAAAACCAAATCATGGTATAAGAGGTAATCCCTGACCCTGAATCAGCCGTATCCAATACCCAAATGCCCAAACTGAAATCAGTAAGAGCGGTTCCAAAAATGGAAAACAGCAGTAACGATAGATAGAGATAATAGGATTTCAAAGTCCTTATTTTATATGATTGATTAAATAAAAAATTCGGAAACGCCTATATTTTAGCCTTCTATTGCACGACTTAAATATTTACTTATTTCCTTAATATAAGGAAAAGTAAGCATGGTATGGTGATCTCCCTGGATGGTATGTACCTTTATATCGTTCACAAAACGATCCCATCCATAGGTGTTTTTATTACCATTAATAGCAATAACCCCTTTTTCATTGTAATTATTGTTTTTGGCTTTAAATAAAGTTAAAGGTATAGTAAGTTTTTCCTTTAGATTCGGATAATACGTAGTATGAAGCCTGAAATTATTTTCTAATACCGCAATAAAGCCTTTGAGTTGTAGCTCGGTAAGTCCGATATCAGTAGAAAGTAATTGTTGGTACAAGAGATCATATCCTGTATTCAGAGACATACTCATCATCTCTTTTGTGTCTATAATAATTACCTGCTTACCAAAAAAACTATTGATCAACGCTAAAACCTGTTGTAGCTCAATTTGGGTTACATCGATTTCTGCTTTCTGGGGAGCGATCGAATCAAAAAGGATCAGTTCTTCTACACAATGTCCCATGTCTTGTAATTGAAGAACCATCTCTAAGGCAACACGACCCCCGTAAGAGTATCCCGCAATACGGTAAGGACCGATGGGATCTATTTGCTGCATCGCTTTGATAAAAATAGCTGCCTGCTCAGGTATAGTTTTTATAACAGGAGTTAGCCCGTCTAATCCCGGACATTGAAATCCATATAAAGGCTGTTGCTTACCCAAAACCTTGCTTAAGGGATATAACTGATTAACCATACCACTTACCGGGGGAGTACAAAAAATAGGTCGCATCGAATCATGTGATCCTTGTTCTAGACATACTAAAATACTGCTGTCCATACCTTTTCTTTTTATCCTATGTGCTAATGCCTCAATAGTAGGGCATTCGAATAAAAGAGCAACTCCAAAGTGTTTCGAAAAACAAGTGTTGATCTGGGCAATTACTTTGATGGTCAACATCGAATGACCGCCCAACTCAAAAAAGTTGTCATGTATCCCTACTTTTTTGATACCCAATACCTCTTGCCAGATTGCTACCAGGGCTTCTTCGGTAGCATTTCTTGGTGCGACATAGTCTTGGGTGATCAGTGCCGAAGCATCTGGGGCCGGCAGGGCCTTTCTATTGATCTTACCATTAGGGGTAAGTGGCATTGCATCCAACATCACAAAAGCACCGGGAACCATATAGTGAGGCAGCTTGTTTTTTAGATACTCACGAAGCAGTACACTATCCATCTCTTTATTTTGAGCTATGAGATAAGCTACCAAACGTTTATCCCCCGCGTTATCCTCTCTGGCGATCACTACTGCTTCGTGTACTTCTGGATGTTGCAACAATACATTCTCGATCTCACCCAGCTCGATCCTGAAACCTCGAATCTTTACCTGGTGATCCATACGACCCAAAAACTCGATGTTGCCATCGGGTAGGTATCTGGCCAAATCTCCAGTCTTATACAAACGACTGTCTGGGTCTTGATCAAAGGCATTGGAAATAAATCTTTCTTCGGTTAATTTTGGACGGTTATGGTAGCCCCTTGCCAATCCTGCACCGCCGATATGTAACTCCCCAGCTACACCTATGGGTACAGGTTTAAGATGATGATCAAGAATGTAGACTTGAGTATTTGAAATAGGGTGACCTATAGAAGGTTGACTATTCTTATCTACTCGAGCGACAACATTAGAAGTTGTAACGACAGTATTTTCGGTAGGACCATAGTTATTAACAAGCTCGAAAGGGAGCGAAGCGGATGAATGATAATGTAGCTTATCTCCACCAGTTAATATAAAACGCAAAACTATGCTTTCTGGCCATTCTAAAGCTAATAAATTTTCTGCTAGTGGTGTTGGTAGAAAGCTAATAGAGATTTTCTGGGCTAATAACCAATTTCTTAAATTTTCTGGCGAAGTTATAACCGTAGGTTTAACTAAATGGATACTTGCCCCAACAGCTAGATAAGGCCATAATTCCCATACAGAGGCATCAAATGCTATTCCTGCCAGTTGTGTCGCTCTGTCAGCTGAAGTTACCAAAAAAGTACGTAAATGCCAGAAGATTAAATTTAATAACCCCTTGTGAGTCATCAATACTCCTTTCGGCTTCCCAGTAGAGCCAGAGGTATAGATCATATAGGCCAGGTTATGGGATTGAACCCCACTACTACAATGTCCTTGTGACGCTTGAACTATGGTACTCCAATCGCTATCCAAACATACGACTTGTGCTTGATTTACTGGTAAATGGTCAACTAACCGCTGCTGAGTCAACAGCACTGTTGCTGCTGAATCTTCTAACATATACACAATACGTTCTTGGGGATAGGCCGGGTCTATAGGCACGTACGCACCTCCTGCCTTGAGGATGCCCAGTAAACCTATCATCATCTCTAGCGAACGCTCTACACAAATCCCTACCAATACTTCAGGTTGTACTCCTTGTTGTTGCAGGTAGTGGGCCAGCTGGTTTGACTTTTCGTTCAGCTCTTGATAAGTGAGCTGCTGGTCCTCAAACACTACAGCTATCGCATCGGGGGTTTTGCCCGCCTGCTCTTCAAATAACTCATGGATATATTGATCCTTTGGATAATCTACTGTGGTGTCGTTCCACTCTACCAGAAGCTGATGCTCTTCTTTGGAGGTGAGTAGAGGCAATCTATCAACAGACATTTCAGGATGCCTAACAATCCCATCTAATAAGGTTTTAAAATGACCTATCCATCTACGAATTGTAGTTTGATCAAACAGGTCGGTATTGTATTCCCAATATCCCTTTAAACCTTCTGGGGTCTCCTCCATAGATAAGGTAAGATCAAACTTGGCAGCAGTACTCTGTGTTGGTAATGGGGTAACACCTAATCCCGGAATCTCAAGCTTCTCTACCGGAGTATTTTGCAATACAAACATCACCTGAAACAAAGGCGTATGACTCAGATTACGCTCTGGGTTTAACGCCTCCACCAATTGCTCAAAAGGTACATCCTGATGGGTATACCCATCCAGACAACTCTGTTTTACCTGAGCAAGTAAGTTTAGGAAATCAGGATTCTCTGTGATCTGGGTTCTTAATACCAAGGTATTTACAAAAAAACCAATCAAATTTTCTAGTTCACTATGGTTACGGTTGGCTATAGGAGAGCCCACCACGATATCGGATTGACCACTTAATCGATATAATAAGGTGCTAAAGCTAGCCAGCAAAGTCATAAAAAGAGTCGCCCCGGATTGCTGGCTTAGTTTTTTTAACTCCATGGTAAGGGTTTTATCTAATTTAAAGTATTCAGCTTGCCCCCTAAAGCTTTGTACAGAAGGTCGCGGATGATCGGTAGGAAGTTCCAGCAAAGGTGGCGTTTTTTCCAACTGTTCTTTCCAATAGGATAAGTGAGACGCTAACGCTTTTTCAGTAAAATACCTGCGCTGCCAGTGGGCAACATCAGCATATTGAATGGGTAATGCCGGTAATGGAGAAGCTAGACCCTGGCTATAGGCTTTATATAAAAGGGTAAGTTCTTTTATGAATACTCCCAGCGACCAACCATCAGAAATGATATGATGCATAGTAACCAACACGATATGAACCTTATCCTCCAGCTTTATAAGGGTAAGACGTACTAGAGAATCCATAGCCAAATCAAAAGGTTTTTCGGCCTCTATAGTCATCAATTTCTTTACGGCTGTTTCTTGTGCGCTTTTAGAGAGGGTATGTACATCGTTGATCGCGATTTCTACAGCGCTTTCTGAGGAGATGACCTGAACGGGAACCCCTTGTGTACCGATAAAATTTGTACGTAAGGCTTCATGACGGGATACAATCTCAGTAACAGCTTGTTGCAGAATATCGCTATCCAAATGCCCCATAAGCTCAACAGCCCCAAACATGTTATAGGTAGCATTGAATCCCTCTAACTGATCCAGAAACCATAACCGCTCCTGAGCAAAGGATAACAGCATATCCTGATCTCTCGAGACAGGTTCAATAGAGGGAACAATTACCTCTTTTAGAATTTGTTGATTCGTTGCTATAAACAGACTTAATCCAGCAATGGTAGGCAACTCAAAAAGAGTTTTGAGAGCTAAAGTTGTCGAAAGGGTTTTATCTATTTGTGATACCACTCGGGTAGCTAACAAAGAATGACCACCCAACTCAAAAAAGTTGTCGTGTATCCCTACTTTATCGATACCCAATACCTCCTGCCATATCTTGACCAAAGCTTCCTCTGTGGCATTTGATGGCGCCACATGGTCTTGAGTGATCAGTGACGAAGCATCTGGGGCAGGTAGGGCTTTTCTATTGATCTTACCATTAGGGGTAAGTGGCATTGCATCCAACATCACAAAAGCACCGGGAACCATATAGTCCGGCAGCTTGTTTTTTAGATATTCTCGAAGAAACGCACTATCGATATCCTTATCTTGGGTTATGATATAGGCCACCAAACGCTTATCGCCCGGATTATCCTCTCTAGCAATCACTATCGCCTCATGTACTTCTGGATGTTGCAACAATACATTCTCGATCTCACCGAGCTCAATCCTGAAACCTCGAATCTTTACCTGGTGATCCATACGACCCAAAAACTCGATATTACCATCTGGCAAGTATCTTGCCAAATCTCCGGTTTTATATAAACGATTATCTTTATCTTGGTTAAAAGGGTTTACAATAAACTTCTGGGCGGTAAGCTCAGGACGGTTATGGTAGCCCCTTGCTAAACCTGCACCGCCGATATATAACTCCCCAGTTATACCTATGGGAACAGGTTTGTTATTCTGATCTAAGATGTAAATCTGAGTGTTAGCAATGGGTTTGCCAATGGGGATAGAGCCTCCTAATACACTTGAATTCGTTATTAAATGATAACAGGTAAAAGTCGTGTTTTCAGTAGGGCCATACCCATTAATTAATTGACAGCCTTTTAGTCTATGAAAAGTTTTTTTAACATGGGAACTAGATAAGACATCACCACCAGCTAATAGTTCAGTAAGTGAGTCAAGATCTTCAATATAATCATCGATCATAGCATGGAATAATCTTGCAGTTAGCCATAAAGTAGTAATACTATATTTTTTTATAATTTGACCTAACTCTTTGAAGGATATTACCTGATCCGGATAAATTATTAATTTAGCCCCATTTAAGAAACAACCCCAAATTTCAAATGTTGATGCATCAAAAGATATAGGAGCAAGTTGTAAAAAGAGCTTTTCCTCATTTAAATTTAAATATTTATTCTCTTTAACTAAAGATATTACACTATGATGCTCAATCATCACCCCCTTAGGCTTCCCTGTTGATCCCGAGGTATAGATCATATAGGCCAGGTTATGGGGTTGTACCTCACTACTACCTTGTTCTTGTGACGCTTGAGCTATTTTTACCCAATCGGTATCCAAACATACGACTTGTACTTGATTTACTGGTAAATGGTCAACTAACCGCTGCTGAGTCAACAGCACTGGTACTGCTGAATCTTCTAACATATACACAATACGTTCCTGGGGATAGGCCGGGTCTATAGGCACATACGCACCTCCTGCCTTGAGGATGCCCAGTAAACCTATCATCATCTCTAGCGAACGCTCTACACAAATCCCTACCAATACTTCAGGTTGTACTCCTTGTTGTTGCAGGTAGTGGGCCAGCTGGTTGGATTTTTCGTTCAGCTCTTGATAAGTGAGCTGCTGGTCCTCAAATACTACAGCTATCGCATCGGGGGTTTTGCCTGCCTGCTCTTCAAATAACTCATGGATACATTGATCCTTTGGATAATCTACTGTGGTGTCGTTCCACTCTACCAGAAGCTGGTGCTCTTCTTTGGGAGTGAGTATAGACAGGTCTCCTATGGATAGCTTTGGTCTGGCAACCATAACTTGTAATAATTCCTGATAATGCCCTGCCATACGTTGTATCATCGCTTTGCTAAAACGATCGCTACGATAATGAATCGTTATAGAGATCCCGTCCTTTTGCTGATCTACGGTACATGATACATCAAACAAGGCATATTGTGGTGGTAATGGATAGGGGCGCCATGATTCCCTATCTAATGATATCTCAACCTCCGGAGTGTTGTGTGCACCAAAGCTTACCTGAAAGATCGGGTTGATGCCCTGTTGTCGTTCTGGCAGAACGGCCGAGACCATCTCTTTAAAAGGAACATGCTGATGTTTGTACCCTGCCAGAGTAGCAGATTTTATTTTGGCTACAAGATCTAAAGTATTTTGATCAGGATCCATTACAGTTCGTATCGGAAGTGTATTGACAAACATCCCTACCATATCCTTAAGGGCAGGATCTGTTCTATTAGCACTGGGTACCCCCACACAAATGTCTTGTTGACCACTATAACGATACATTAACACCTTAAAAGCTGATAACATAACCATAAATACGGTCGCCTCATAAGATTTTGAAAAGTCAAGGAGCTGATCGGTTAAGTTATCTTTAATCTCAAAGCGATATTCGCCTCCAGTATATAAGGAGTCATCACTTCTTACCAAATCATAAGGAAGCTGTAGAGGTGAGACTCCATCCAGATGGTTTTTCCAAAAGGGTAAGGATGCTGCGATCTGTTGTTGTTGTTCATCGCTACGTTGCCATAAGGCATAGTCACTATACTGCAAAGGCAGTGGTGAAAATACCACCGGATTACCCTGGCTTAAACCTGTGTAAATCGACATAAATTCGTTTAACAACGTGGCTTCTGACAGACCATCGCAAGCAATATGATGAAATACAAATGCCAGGTAATATCTCTTTGGGGTGTTTGATACGGTTATTCTTATCAGTATATCACCAGATAGATCAAAAGGACGATAAATATGTTGATACAAACACTCATTGAGATCATCTGCATTCGAAACAGTTACAGTATCAACAGTAAATAGGGTATCGGGGATTATCTTTTGGGAAAGAAGGCCTTCTTTTTCTTTGATCACAGTGCGCAGCACTGGGTGACGATCCAATAAGGTATCCATAGCTTTTTGTAGCAGGGCCACGTTGGGTGTAGTTTTACTATGTAATACCCTGAAAATATGATACCCAAAACTACCCTCTAACTGATCGGTTAGCCAGAGTGCCTCCTGGGTATAGGATACAGGATAGTGTTCCTGAGGGTTTGAATACGATTGCAGGGAAGAGATCGTATTGTTTCTGGCAGGAGCATCTTTGGCTTGTATAGCGGTATCAATATATCCCGCTACAGCTTCTATGGTAGCATATTCAAATAATACGGTAGCATCACAGTCAATCCCAAACTGGGTATTGATCTTTCCCGACAGGTTAATGGCAGTGAGGGAGTCCATCCCCAGGGAGGCAAACGAACTTTGGGCGGTAAGCTCAGAGAAGTCTACCTGTAATACTTGTGACAAGGCGATTTGTAACCAGGCCCGGGTAGGAGAAAGCATTACAGCGTCCTGAGAATCTGATACCAAAGAAGGGTTCTTCTCTGATGGCAAGGTCGCTTTGGACCAATCCAGCAATACGCCTTTGAGCTCTTTAGCAATATAAAACTTCTGTAAGGCCAATCGACGGATCTTGCCACTTGAGGTCTTAGGTACCCTACCTGGGCTTACTAATATAATACTATGCAACGCCAACTGATGGTTCATCATAACGGCCTGTTGTATGGCAGTAATCACTTTTGAGGAATTCAACTCCTTTAAATGACTACGTTTAACCTCTTGTACCACCACTAGTTTAGGACTTCCTTTGTCTTCAATGGTAAAGGCCCCTCCGCCGTGGGGTTGTAATGCCCGATCTGATAACTGAACCGTATGTTCTATATCCTGGGGATAATGATTCGCACCGTTGATGATCAGTAGTTCTTTAAGCCTGCCCGATACATAAACCTCGCCCTGATATAAGAACCCTAGATCGCCCGTGCGCAGGTAAGGACCCTCTTTTTGGCCATCTTGAGCATGTATATAAGCCCCAAAAGATGCTTCGGTGGCTTTTGAATTGTTCCAATACCCCTTAGCCACACTAGGACCCATCACCCAAAGCTCTCCTATTTCATCATCCTGACACACTACCAGGGTGGTAGGATTTACAATCTTTACAGAAAGCCCATCTAAAACAGCCCCATTGCTAATCAGCTTTTTTGTAGATGAGCGAACTGCCGGTACTGCTTCTGGCTTAATGAATCCTTGCTCGAAGGCAGTAGTACATACACTAAGCCTATTAGGAACACTATGATGTAACACTCCACTAACAATAAGAGTGGTCTCTGCCATACCATAGCAGGGAAGAAAAGAAGTATCCCTAAAACCACACCTCGTAAAATAATCCGAAAAACGATCCAGAGTACTGCAGTGTATCGGTTCGGCTCCATTAAAAGCTACCTGCCAGCTGCTTAGATCCAAATCACTAAGCTCTTCTTTGGGGATCTTATTGACACATAAATCATAGGCAAAATTAGGACCTCCGCTACTGGTAGCTTTATACCTAGAAATCGCCCTAAGCCATCGAAGCGGCTTTTGAACAAAAGCCGTGGGGGGCATTAAAATCACTTCAAAACCTACATAAAAAGGCTGAAGAACATTACCGATCAAACCCATATCATGATAGATAGGTAACCAGCCTACCCCAACAGACCGCCTTGTATGATTAAAGCATCGCTGAATCAAACGACTGTTATGGATCATATTAGAATGGTCTACCATAACACCCTTGGGAGTGCCCGTAGATCCAGAAGTATATTGTAAAAATACCAAAGTATCCTTGGTAATCTCTGGAAAAAATACATCATCAATGACCCGATCAAGAGTATCTGTGGATAACCATGGAATGTTGCCACCAGAAGAACCTGAAAACCAATCTTTACTTTTTTGATATATACGCTCTGTGGTTAAAAACAAAGTCGAACCACTATCCAATATCGTATGCGCTAAACGACCAATATGACGCTTACTGCCAGGAACAACCGAAGGAACCGCAACTACTCCAGCCAATATACAACCAAAAAAGGCATCTATAAAATCTAAACCACTGGGGTATAGCAATACAACACGATCACCAGGATTTACCCGAGACAATATGTGAGTGGCGATACAGTGAGCTCGATTGTATAGTTCTTGATACGTTCTGGAACCCAACTCTTCTTCTCCATTCTTTAAAAAACGGTAAACAATCTTAGTTGGAGTATGTGATAAATGATAATTAAATACATCTGCTAAGGTGTCATATGATAATGACAACACTTCTTGATCTTGTGTTTTCATAAGTAAATTGTAAATAGATGTAGGGGAAACTTTTCTAGAAGCGAAAGATATATAAAATCATCTCGTGTTTAAGCGAAAATTAACTTTATAAAAGCTGACATAACATTTATAAAAGCTGACAATATATTGATCCTCAATAAACTTGCTACTGCAAATACAAAACTAACAAAGCTATAGTTTCATGATTTTTGTAATTGTATCAGTTCTGATTTAAATTTACTCATAAGAAAAGTAGTCAATCTTTAGCTTAGATGAAAAAGAAAATTGAAGCAAAGGCAGGGCTACGGTTCTATTTTATTTTGAAATATCAGACAAAAAAGGCTGTTTTATTGAGTAAATTTAAGTTGGAATTGAATTGATATTAGAAAAGGTTAAAGCTAAAAGAATGAATACACGCACAACGAAATAGTAGATAAAATGAATGTTTCTGTAAAATCGGTTGATTTCTACAGAGGGGGAGATTGTTTGCAAAGTTAAATGTTAAAAGTAAAGTAGGATTAGTGTTGTATTCGCTTAAACATCAATTAACAGAACCTTTTCAAAAAAATGAGTAAACTTATTTATGCTGCCCTAAAAACAAAAAACTCCTTTAAAATCAGTATTTAAAGGAGTTTTTTTGTGACCTCGGCAGGAGTACCTTTATTTTTAAACATAATTTAACCTGTTTAACTCCTTATTAATCATTATATTTGGGTTAAGTGAAATATGATTAAATCATATTTTATAAATTTTTATATTAAAAGTGTCACCATAAATGACACCATTTTAATCAAATTTAACCCATTTAAACATTAATGCAAGTTTCATTCTATTTAGTTGCAAATAAGTTAGATAAAAAAGGACTAGCACCAATTTACTATAGTTTGACGTTGAACAATCAAAGAATACGCAAACAAGTAAAAGGAGTAAAGTGCTTACCTTCCCATTGGAAAAAGAAAGAGCAGAGGATAAAAGCTTCTCTTAAATCTGAAGCATATAACTTTCACATAGAATACAACAAAATCATTGATGATTTGGATAGCCAGTTCAAACAACTTTTTAGATACATTCATTTAAACGAAATTAAGCCTACCAAAGAATTTGTGTTGGATAAGTTAAATTCTGGATTAGACTCCGTTAATCTTACCAACGAATTTTTTCCAAGCTTTGAAGAGTTTATTGAGAAGGGTAAAAATATTAAAACAGACGGCACACTAAGGCGTTACAGGACTGCATTGAATTTCTATAAAGATTTTTCTGAATATGAAGATTATCCGCTGCGGTTTGATACTATTACAGTCGATTTCTTTGAGAAGTTTCGAGATTACGCATTCGAGCATAAGAATACTCTAAATAATTACTTCTCAAAGCTTATTTCGGTTTTAAAGACTTTTATGAATTGGTCATATGATCGTGGATATCATGAGAATTTGGATTTTAGGAAATTCAAAGCCCCAGAGCAAGAGATAGAGGTCATCTATTTGACAATGGATGAACTTATGAAGCTCTTTAATCATAAGTTTGATTCACAAAGGTTAGAACATGTAAAAGATACCTATTGCTTTGGATGTTTTACAGGACTTCGGTTTTCTGATATCAAACAATTAAGAGTCTCTAATGTATACGATGATCATTTGAAATTGAACATTAAAAAGACTAAAACAATAGACCATAAAATACCACTTAACAATTTTGCAAAACAGTTATTAGAAAAGTATAAGGACACAATCTACGAACCTATACCTTCTATATCTGCAGAGAAGTTTAATAAATACATCAAAGAATGTTGTGAAAAAGCAAAAATTAATACACCAACATCAATAACCAGGTATATAGGAAAAAAACGAATTGATAAGACGGTTCCTAAATATGACCTCATTACGAGCCATACGGCTCGTAAAACTTTTGTGACCAACAGTCTGGTACTTGGAATGAAGGAAATGGTAGTGCGTAATATTACTGGTCATAAAAAGGAAGAGTCGTTTAGACGTTATGTAAAGATTGCAGAGGACCTAAAACGCAGTGAAATGGATAATACTTGGGATAAAGTTAATACCAAGAAATGATAAGCTGTTTTATTTTCCCTTTTGTTTATTTTAATGTTTGCTAGAATTATGAAATATACTTATCCATTAATAACAATTACCGATAAACTAAACTTCTTATATACTTTCTATGATGAGTATGAAGAGAGTAAGGAAGAAGAATTGAATTTTAAATTTACAGAAACACTTGACGAATTAAGCTATCATGAATTTATAGAATATATTTATAGCCTATCTAAAAGCAATAAAATAAAAAAACCTCAAAGATTAATTTCCATAATGGAATACATTGATTTGTTTTCATTTAAAGGGGAGCATAAAGTCGGGGCAAAAAAAGTCCTTGATTTAATTCCATTTTTTAAAGAGAAACTATCTAAAGAAATAAATACTCGCACCAATATTTTTGACAAATTAACTTTACTATCATTTGAAATTAATGAAATAGAAAAAAGTGATAAATATTGGTTTAACTTTAATAAAAAGTTTGTTGAAATGTATTCCTCTCCATATCAGCAATACGAAGAAGGGTTAAAAATAAATCAGAATGTATATGAGATGCTAGTAAATCACTATAATCCAAAATTTGTGGAACTAGATGTCATCTCTTTTTTGGAAACCAAAATATTAGAATTATACTCAAACTTATTAGAGTCTTACAGAAAAGACTCTAATACTTTTATAAAGACAATCAATTCAAATGACTTATTAAAAAACATTATTAATATTGAAAAAAAAGATATAAGTATTAATTATAGCTTAAATGGATTAATTTACAAATTAGATTCAGAAAATTTAAGCAAGTTAACTATAAGTGACAACTATAATCAAAATACAATAATGTCAATTTATAAAAAAGGGTTTGATTATATCAAAATAGATTATTTAGGAGCTGAAAATCTAAAGCACCTAATAATTTATAAATTTGATTTTACCGAAAATCAACATTATAAAAAATATCTCGACAATGGTTTAGCCAACACCTATAAACGCATTGAACTAGTTGATAATGATAATTTAGAGTTTATTCTACACTTAAGTAAGTATCTAATCTGTAAAAAAATATTAAAATCTTCAGATCGGCAACTTACTAAATTTATAAGGCAATCATTCATTTGCAATGTTAAGGAAGAGACGATACGATACCATTTGAAAAAGTTTCAAGAGAGACAGTTCTTTAAAACACATAAAGAATTCTTGATAAAACATATAAATTCACTTTTGTAAATTACCCAAATTATCTTCTGTCAAAACCATACTTTAACTTAAAATATTGATTTTAAATATTTTAAGTTAAAAATTCTTACCCAAAAAACCTTCTCTTTAATTTAAACCTTGTTTTTAATCAAACTTTGTCAATAGAAATTCTAATTCAAGTTGAATAGACTAAAATTGAATAAACTATGAGCAATGTATTGTTTTATACGCATAACAAGGAAGATCTAAAAAGAGCTGTTCGTATGATTATCGACGAAATTCGGAAAACCGAGACCATCTCTGAATCAAACGTAAATTCTGAGGAAGATAAACTCACACAAAAAGAAGCAGCTAAATTTCTTGGCATATCTGTAACGAGTCTTATAAGCTGGAAGAAAAAGGGCAAAGTTCCTTATTATCAAATAGGCAGGTCAATCTTCTTCTCAAAATCAGAGCTTTTAAAACTTGCTCGTAAAAACCCTGAATTAGTAAAATCGAGTCGTAGATAATGAATAGGTCATTCAAAGGAATATGGATACCTAAAGAAATCTGGCTTAGTAAAGAATTATCTATCCAGGAAAAAATATTCATAGTAGAAATTGATAGTCTCGAAGATCATGTTAAAGGTGGATGTTATGCTGGTAATAAATATTTCTCTGACTTCTTTGGGTTATCTGAAAGCAGAGTTTCAGATATCATCAAAACACTTGTAGACAAAAATATGATCACTAGAAAAGTAGTAAGAACACAAAATGGTTCTATTCGATATTTGAATGTTTCGCACTACCTGAAAACTGCTATTGCGCACTCCCAGAATCTAGCAGTTCGCACTTCGCAGATACAGGATCCGCGAAGTGCGAAAAGTGACAACATAATAATACATAGTAATAATACATCTTTTAATAAAAGAGAAAAAACAAAAAAGATAAATGCAAATCCCAGAAAGAAATAAAAACAAAAATCCAAACTTGCTAGGAAACAGAGTCAAGATTAAAATGGGTCTAGAAACTCCTGAAGAAAAAAAAGAAAGAGTTGCGCGAGAAAGAAAAAACAATGCAAAAACTATAGAATACTTCGAGTCCATTCATAATAAACCAAAACCCGTAGACATGAGCAATATTATAATTCCATTAGAGTGGATGAAAACAGAATTCAATAAAGCAGCCAAAGAATACTTCTTAAAAGAAAGGAGAGCCTTTGATATAGATGACAATAATAAACATATTCTAGATATCCTCTGCAGGTATTTTGCTAATGATCCATCATTTGAAGAAATAGTAGAAAATGGTCAATTACAAAAAGGGATAATGTTAGTTGGAAATTGTGGAGTAGGAAAAACTTCAATCTTTGATATTACGCAAAGCATTGGTAAAGAACATAACATTCCTCAACTATGGTTTACGAATATTTCTGCTCTTGAAATAACCACTCAATTTAATAAAGAAAGTAAAACAAATAAATTTTCTAGTGGTGAAAGCGTTTTAGAAAACTACTCAAAAGGCAAGGTGTATTTTGATGACTTAGGATCAGAACCACAAGTACAATCTTACGGCATCAAAACAGAATTGATGCGTGAAATATTGGAGATGCGTTATAAACGATTTAAAGATTTTGGAACAAAAACTTTTTGTTCAACTAATCTCACAATTTCTGAACTAGTAAACAAATATGACAAAGGATCTAAAGATAACCACAAGCGTATAGAAGATCGTATTTACCACATGTTTAACGTGATACCTCTATACGGCAAATCTCGGAGATTTTGATGTATGTGTAACGTAGCGAGGCGGACTCGGGCAGAGCCCGATCCACCTTGCCCTGCGGGGCTAGCAATTTTATGAAAATCAAATAATTACAAAAAAATCATTTAAAGATTGATTATGCACTTTTTGATGCAGTAGATAAGATAGTACCTATAGTAACTGAAAACCAATGCTTAAACCAATGCATAATGCCGTACAAAACAATAAGAATATATAATGAAACTTTTGATGAATTAGATAGGCTTTGTAGTACTTATAAAGCTTCTAAAACGGAGCTTACAGCAGCTATGTGTGAGTACTTTATTAATACAGGAATTGATCCTAATGATCCTTCTGATGTGACTTCGGAAGTTAAAAAGTTAAAGAATCAATTGATCTCTTTTATAAGAACTCAGGAGAAAGACAAGTTGAATCCTCTCATTAAAAAACAAGATTTATTAATAGATCGATTTATGAATTATATGGAAGAAGAAACTGTAAATAAAAAATTTATGATGGAACTCGCCCAGGCAATTGTAGACAAACTAAAAAAATAAACAAGATGCATATCAAGATTCAAACAAGTTCTAAAGCAAATGGAAATAAAGGCAGTGCAAATGCTTTGGCTTCTTATTTAGAAAAAGAAGATATAATGAATGAAAATAAAGCTTTTGAAAAAGGAGAATTGCCCGAGCCAAGAACTGGATTTTTTGATCATCATAACACAGGTATTTTTAAAAGTGAAGTAATTCAAAAAATTGATACTAATAAAAAATCGCTAGGAAGAGAAGATGCCAAATTTTATGCTTTAACAATCTCTCCAAGTACTAAAGAACAAAAACATCTATTGAAAAGTATCACTAATAAAGAAATCAACAGCATCAATGAATTGAACAAAAATGAACGTGCTGCATATGAAAAAATGTTGGTGGATTATACTAGAAAAACAATGAATGAATATGCATCTCATTTTGGCCGTAAAGATTTACAATCTGGAAACCAGCTTAGATACTATGCCAAAATCGAAAATCAACGATTTCACAAAGGAACGGATCCAGAAGTTAAAATGAATCAAGTTAAAAGTGGTCAAAAGAAAGAAGGTTTACAAACTCATGTTCATATTATTATGAGCCGAAAAGATAAAGAGCAACGATTCAAATTGTCTCCTTTGGCAAATGAAAAAAATAGCACAAAAAGTAAGTTAAATGGTAAGACTGTAAAACGCGGATTTGACCGTAACCTTTTCAATATAAAAGCGGAAAGCGTATTCGATAAGAATTTTAATTATCAAAGAAATCCAAGTGAAAAAGTGGAGTATCGAATACAAGCCGATAAAGACCCTATCAAAGCTTCAGAAATAAACAACATTCGTGACCCAGTACAAAAGCAAAAGTTAGAAAAAGAACTAATTAACCAATATGACTTTCGGAATTCATATTCCGAGAAAGACAAAGAACTCTCCCAGGAAATCAAACCTGTTTTCAAAAAGGAGAGAGATAATGAATTAAGCATCTAAAAAAAACAAAAGTTATGATTACTCTATTTATAAAAACAAATGCATTCATAGATATAATTGCTGTAATAGCTTGTATACTTTCGGCTGTTCAATTCTTTTTATGGCTAAACAAACAATTAAGAATCATACCTAGTATTTTGCTGAGTATCGTAATCAACTTATTAATAATATTCACAATGTCGCCTGCTGTTGGGGCGATAGCCCTAGTATTTATAATATTAACTACCATTAGGATTATAAAAATCGTAAAAAAGAAAAATAAAAAAGAGAAAGTTAAAGAATTCAAGATGGATAATCCAGATAGCATTTATCTGGAAAGTAGCAAAGGGGTTATTGAAATAGCTAATCCATGGAGGGGATGTTACATTAGTGGGTCTGCTGGATCAGGAAAATCCAGATCATTATTTTACCCGATTATAAAACAGTTCATTCAAAATGATTTTGCAGGTATTCTTTACGACTTTAAATCCCCAGAATTATCTGAATTTGCATATTCGTTTCATAATGAGCAAAATGCTGTGAAATTTGCATTTTTAAATTTTAAGAGTGCTAAACAGTCTGCAAGAATAAACCCTCTTTCACCTAAGTATTTAAACAAACAAGCGATTGCATTTGAAATGGCAACCGTTTTGGTTAACAATCTACTGCCAGAATCCATTAAGAAAAAAGATTATTGGACCAGAAGTTCTATTTCGGTAATTGCAGGATCTATCTGGTACCTGAGAAACAATCACCCTCACCTATGCTCACTACCCCATCTGATTGCAATGATTCTTTCTTTCCCCTCTGTTCAATTAATCGAAAAGCTCAGCTCAGATATTGAAACTGCAGGAATGATTTCCAGTTTGAAAGAAGCTTATGAAATGAAAGCAGAAAAGCAAATCGCAGGTGTAGTAGGAACAATTAAAAATGCTTTAGCACAATTAAATATTCCAGAGATATTTTATTTGTTATCTGATGATCAAATCAATCTTGAATTAAACAATAAAGAGAATCCAACTTTTCTTGCTATTGGTAATGACAGTACCTTATCCAATACATATGCGCCAATAATCTCATTAGTCATAAGTGTTTGTGTCAGACAAATGAATCAACCCAACAAACACCGTAGTGCGATTATACTAGATGAAGCACCAACTTTATATATACCCGATTTTGAACAAATCCCGGCAACTGCACGTAGCAATCGTGTTGCTACTGTATATGGGTTGCAAGATTACAGCCAGATGGTAGACAAATATGGAGCTGACAAAGCACAGGTAATGATTAGTAATTTGGGAAATCAATTTTATGGGCGAACTGTTAATGAAAAAACAGCTGACATGATTGTAAGGTTATTTGGTAAACACGATGTAACTTACAATTCTTCTTCTACAAGTTCAGGATCAAGTTCTGGAGGTTTTTTAAGTGGCAATTCATCTTCTAGTCATAATCAATCAGTATCACAATCTATACAACAAAGAGAACGAGTAAAGGTATCTGATATTATCAACCTTTCTGCAGGGAAGTTTTATGGAACTATTGCAGAAGGTAATGTGAAAGAATTGATAGGAGTGCAATTAAAACAGGTTCCAGATACAAAACGAGAATTTAAAGTCAATGACGAACCTTTTTCATTAAGCGAAAATTTCAAAAAAATCTACTCTGAAGTCGAAAAGATAAGGGGAGATAATTCAGGAGAAACAGATACTTCTGAAGATTTCAATATAGTACTCACCTAAAAACCATTTCATATGACATAATGCTTAAAAAAGCGTAGGTAATCTATAAGATAGAATACCTACACAGGAACATTCTGCCCTTATTCGAACGAAAACAATTACTAATAAAAAAAAGAACAAAATGAAAAAACTAACAGTTTTATTCTCTACAATACTGATATACTGTTGTTCTATAGTATCAGGTCAAACTGCAGATGAAACCTTGGCAGAACTTGATAAATTGACACAAAAAACGGACAAGTTAATAGATAAACTGGATGAAAACATTCAAGAATTAAAGCTAAAAAGTAAACAAAAAAATGGAATTTTTGCCTTGGGAGGTTACTCTGAAAACGGTTATGGATTACTAGCTGGATTCAAATATTTTCCAAACAAAAGTGTCAAGAGATATTATGAAATAAGTGGTTATGCTGGTTCTATTGAGGAAAAACAAACTAGATATAACATCCCTATTGAAGTTTACTCTTTGAATATAGGCTACTTTGTTAATATTCAATATTTAAGCAGCAAAACCAGTGCTTTTCAATTTTATGTTGGCGCTGGCGGAACTATCGGAAATGAATCTATTAACGATTCAAAAATCCAGTTACAACCATTAGAATCCATTTCTACAAATGACGGAACCATATATGGAGTTTATGGAGCTATGGAAGCAGATATAAAATTCTTCAAAAACTTATCTGGAATAGTTCGATATACACATTTCTATCATCCAAATAGTGATATAGGAAAAACCAAATTTTTACTTGGAATAGGTCTAATATTTAAATTTTAAAAAAATGAAAAAAATACTTGTATTAATCAGTTTAGCTTTTTTAATAGTATCATGTGAAGAATCTGAAATAGATATTCAAAAGCTAGAACCGACGGACTTTAAGATTGCTGTCAATTCAGGCAAAGAATCATTCATTATAAATGAAACGATAGAGTATAATCTACTAATAGAACCCATTAAACCGATTACTGAAAAACTTACTTATACATTAAAGCTATTTGATAATGGTATTCAAGGTGAATTTTCTATTAATGGAAATACATATTTACCCGATGAAAGTATAACATCATTGCAAGAGGGTTATACCAGTATCAAATACACAGGTAATAAAACAGGATCGGGAGATATAGTATTTGAAATCACTGCTTCAAATGGTATATCAAAGAGTGTTTCTGCTCCTATTACTATTCAAAATACTGATTTTGATTTTGAAGTTTTATTTGACAAAAGCAAAAACTATATCCATGAGAAAACCTCTTTCAATATCAATATTGAGAAAAAGGGTATAGAACCCTTGACTTATAAAGCATATTTCAAAAATGTGGAAGGTGAAATAAAACTCAATGATCAAGATGAAACCATATTTCAGAATAGACTATTTGATTTAGCAGAAGGGATAACCTTTGGTCAATTTAAAGGGAAACTTGCTCAAGAAACTAACATTGAATTTGTAGTAGAAGCTTCTAACGGAATGGTAAAATCTCAAATGATCAATTTCAAAACTTTGCTCACAAATTTTGAAGTGGTGATGACCCCAGATCCCATGGCTGGTTTTTATTTATGGGAATTAAATTTCACTTACTTCATTCAACGTCCAGAAAACCTGAAACAAGAAATCGAATATTATTTGTATATCACATCAACGGGATTAGGGAATTTAATGTATAATATTAATGGAAATGAAGACAATACTGTCCAAGGTTTCGAAAGAAAAATTGGTAATAGAATATCTAACGGTGGTAAACTTATACAATTAGGTGTTGTTTCGCCCAGAAGTGGTATTGTAACCTTTCATTTTAGAGATTCCAACGGAGCTACTTATGAAAAATCTATCAATGTTGATTATTACGAATAAACAATAACTAAAGTATTAAAAAATGAAAAAATCAATAATTATAATCGGCGTACTATTAATCGCATTTCACATAAACGCTCAAGAATTAACTCATAGCACTATAAAAAACTTAGTATTTGAATCTACCATACATTCTTTTCCTATACGCTTCAATGCCTCTGAAGATTTGAAAGATATGTTTTATCAAAGATGTAATGAGTATCCTAATTACTGCAAAAAATTAAAATTCGTAAAGTTTTTGGATTTACGATTAATTAAAGTAAAACCTAACATCGATGAATATAGGGTAATATTTTCATTTGAATTTTTATATTCAAAAGGTAAAAATGATTTTATCGGCTTGGCAACAATGATTGGAAAACTAAGCAAAATCTTAGATCAATATCAAGTGTCTTATTTAAAGTTCGATAAGACATCTGGCAGGCATACCAAATTCAAATACAAAGATCAAACAAACCTAGTTTTGTTAGGTCAGCTATAAAAATGGAATCTAAATTTTACTTATCTCGAAAAAACTTCACAAAATTCCTGTTAAGGCCTATACAGGCACTTACCAGAAATCTTTGCTCGTTTTTCCTTCGCTAAGCAAAAATTTAGAGCATTAATATTTTCAATTAACACTTTGCCTTAACTCGTACCTCATTAATACAAAGAGTTAATTGAAAGAGGTGCAGAGTTAGCGAATTTCTCCATACTTCCGAAAAACGCTAACTCTGCACTTTGAACAAAAGGGAAAAAATGAAAACTTTAAAAAAATGATCGCGAAATTTTTAAACTCTCTGGAGGCTATCTTGATACCGATGCTCATATTACTCATTGCATTTATTGTGGATGCGGGAGTCTTATTTTATAGAGTATTGCCCAAGGATATGAACAAAGACCTAAAACTCTTTGCTTCTATTATGCTCGGAATTGCTGTTGCCTTTCCGTTATTGTTAACTAGCGTTAATTCTAACTTACTAAAACATAAATACAAAATTGGGTTTCCTGAAATTTTCGGTTTCTGCAGCTTTTTTATGACCTTATTATTTTTTGATGTTTTCTCTGCGGAGATAAAATCATTCAATTGGTATTTGACTAGTGTATTTATGTGTTTACTTCTAGGGCTGATTGATTACCTATATGCAGATTTATTTGTCAAAAAGTATAATCAAATCAAAAATCTAGAACAACAGTTACTGGACTTTCAAAAACTAAAAGATCAAAATGAAAGTCTATTAAAGGAACTGGATAAGTCTGGTTTAGTCCTGCAAAAGTCCAAAGAAGAACTATTTCAGACTAAAGAAAACCTACAAAGGACTACTGGTAGTCTAGAAGAAGCCAATGAAAAACTTACCTGTCCTTATTGTAGTCAACTACAGAAATCCGTTAGTGCTTATCGAAATCATATAGGAGGTTGCAAGGACAACCCCAAGAATAAGCTAAATGGTAAAAATAAATCATTGTCTGCTACATAAGAATCTTAATTATTATGAATACTATATTTTTTACCTCTGATCATCACTTTGGACATAAAGGAATAATCAAACATGCAAAAAGACCTTTCAGATCAGTAGAAGAAATGAACGAAACTATGATTCTAAGATGGAATGAGAAGGTTAAAAAGAATGACATTGTATATCATTTAGGTGATATCGGATTAATGGCATCTGGTAAACTGGTTGAGATACTGGAACGATTAAATGGTAAAATCCATTTAATCAGAGGAAATCATGATGACTTAAACCGTAATTGCAAGGAACGATTTGAATGGATAAAAGATTACCACGAGTTAAAGCTTCCAGATCCGAATTCTGCCAATAATCAACTTATTGTGATGATGCACTACCCTTTAATGACTTGGAAAGGAAAGTATAGCGGTTCCTTTCATTTATTTGGGCATTCTCATGGTAAACTAACAAACTTTAAAAGAAATACTGCATTAGATGTAGGTGTGGATTGTCATAATTTTTATCCTATTTCTTATGAGGAAGTACAAATGATTTTACAAAACAAAGAGGGATTAACTTAAATCATACTAAATAATGAGTTTAGATAAATTGAATTATATCAAAAAAGTGATTGAAAAAAGGTTATCTGATTTCGATTTTGATGGAGAAATCAAAAAGTTTGAAAAACAACAAACAAAAATAATAAATACTCCTGCAGATGAATATTCATTTTCAGGTAATATAGAACACGGTATTAAAAATATTTTGGAAGTTGCAAAAGGAACAGGTCATCCTATTGGGTATCTGAATGCACAGAAAAATACATATAAGGAAATACTAGAATTGTTAGAGAAAAAAGAATCTGAGCTTGATGCAATGCTATCTCCAAAGCCTAAAAGAAAAGATAAACATACAGAGAACGTTATCGACAGAATATTTTTGGAAGCAAAAAATAGCCCACCTAGAAAACACTTCTTTGATTGTAAATTAACAAATGAAGAATGGGCATCTGAAGGATGTATATGCCCCGGAGCTTATATCTATAGAAAATATTTATCTATTGGGCTAAGTGAAGAGGAAGCTAAACTTATTTTCACTTATTGTGAAATTGGTGATATAATGGGAGATGATTATGAAAAAGCGAAGCAGCTTTATGAAAAGCATAGGTTCTTGAAAATCAATTCACCTGAATAGTTTATGATAAATTAACTCAAACTTCGGTACAACATTTCGATTTATACAGAAGCTTACTGATTTTTTACTGTACTCTGACATTCTTTTTAATCAATATTTTCATAAGTTTGAGATTGATTATTAACCAACTCAGATTATAACAATGTATTACAATGGTGTAAAGTGTGATATTTATGTCGGTACTGGTGCAGGCTCTAGGCTTTTAAAAGACATAAATAATGCCGAAAAATCAATAAAGATAGTTTCTCCCTTTTTATCTCCATCTTTGGTAAAACACCTTATCAGACTTTATGAAAGAAATATAGATATAGAGTTAATTACTACTAATAACATAGAAGATTATCATGGTGATTATGAAAAGAATATTCATAAACTCATAATTCAAAATCGCATTGTTGATACTGAAGCAGAAGAGAAAAGAAATAATTGGATAGAGTTTGCTAAAAAACTTCTTTTCATCAATATAGGGATATTTATAATGCTTATAGTTTTAGCTTTTCTTCTACAAGAATTCATGCTTACAATCGGAGCAATACCAGTTATAATTCTTTATATAGTTCGTAAATCATACCTCAAAAAGATTCAGAACAAAAAAATATACAATTATCGCTACACAAAATTATTTCCATTTAAAGTCATATTGCAAAGTGATGGTTATAGTTACGGAGAAGCATATATTCACAGTAAAATATATATTATTGATAACAAAATGGCTTATTTGGGGTCACTTAATTTTACAAAAAGCGGAACGGAAACCAATCACGAAACCAGAGTTAAAATGAGAGATACTGAAGTAATAAAGAGATTAAATGATGAAATTGATGACTTGTTTGAAAATGAAGAATTACCCGAAGTAAGTGTTAATTTTTGGGGATCACAATTGTATCCTGAGCCTATTAATTGATTTTATGTAAAATGAAGATAAAGGAATTCAGACTACCAAGAAAGACTAAGAAAAGACTTAAAAAAGGATTCTGGTTATACCAACCAGATGAAAAGGGAAATTCCTTAGGCGCGAACCCTGTGGAAAATCAACAAGATTATAGTGCATACAAAAAAGGAGAATTAAGAAATCTATTCGATAAAAAGAATTCCAGAAAGAAGAGTAAAGAATTTTGGAGTAAACTGAATAAAGAAGTTTCAGTTTCAGATCAAGTACTCGAACAATATGTAAACGATATCTTTGCAGAAGAGTATAGAATATCTTCATACAAGACTTTATTAGAAGCAAAAGATAATCCAAAAGCAATAACAGCATATCATAATTTCATTAATGCATATGAATTGCAAGCTAATGGCGAGAGTTTATTTGGTAATATTTGTTGCATGTCTGTGGATAGTGCAATAGATTTATTACGTGAAGAACAAAAAATTAAAAAGAAGAAGAAAGTTCGGAAAAAGCGTAGATGATTTTAAGAGTACAAAAATTTAGCAGACACTGTCTGCTAAATTCATTAAAGCAAATAATAAACATTCATATTGTCACAAAAATATACTACTTTTGTGACAATATGAATGTTCACAATAGCATAGAAAAACAAATACAAAGCCTTCTTAAAAACAAGAAGAAACGTGGACTTATTTTTTTTACTGAAACCTTTGAATACTTAGGAGAAGATGCTGCCATTAGGCAAGCTCTGAAAAGATTATCTGAAAAAAATATAGTAGTCAGACTTGCTAGAGGTATATATTTATATCCTAAACAAGATAAACTTCTAGGAAATATTATTCCTGAAATAGAGGAAATTGCAAAGGCTATTGCTGTCAGAGACAATGCACGAATTATACCTACCGGAATTCAAGCATTAAATGTATTAGGTTTGTCTACACAAGTACCTCTTAACCAAGTCTACCTAACAGACGGAAGTCCAAGAACGATTAAAATAGGCAATCGCAATATTAAATTCAAAAAGGCAAGTCCAAAAAACTTATCTACGAAAGGAAAATTAAGTGGATTGGTAATACAGGCTCTTAAATCTATTGGAAAGGACAAAGTCACGAAAGAACAGCTGGACAAAATCAAGCAGATTTTAAAAAAAGAAGAACCAGAGCATCTCTATCACGATATGAAACTTGCGCCATCCTGGATTAAAGAGATATTTAGTAATCTATTAATGTACTATTATGAGTGATTTTATTACCCTGAGCGATACTCAACGAAAAGCAATATTCACTCAAGTTGCAGCAAAAACGGGATTACCTTCCTCTGCTATAGAAAAAGACTGGTGGGTTACCCAATTATTGCGTATAGTATTTTCCTTACCATATGCAGATTCGCTTGTATTTAAAGGAGGTACATCGCTAAGCAAAGGATACAATCTTATTAATCGTTTTTCTGAAGATATTGATTTAGCTATTGATCGAGGGTATTTTCAATTTGATGGAGAACTTAGTCGTACCCAAATAAAAAACCTTAGAAAGAAAAGTGCCAACTTTATAAGCAATCAATTATTAAATGATGTACATGTAATTATCACAACAGAACAGTTACCAATCACATCAATTGGTGTAGAACCATATAAGGATTCCGATACAGATCCTTTGCGTGTATATGTAACATATGAACCATTGACACAAAAAATCGAATACTTGCCTCCCAGAGTACTTTTAGAAATAAGTTGCCGATCATTAAGAGAACCTTTTGAAGAACGACTTATAAAAGCAATAATAGATAATGAGTTTGATGACTCAACGTTTGCAAAGGCTGCATTTCCAGTGCAAACTGTTTTGCCACAACGAACCTTTCTTGAAAAAATCTTTCTTTTACATGAAGAATGGCAAAAGAAAGATATTCGTATAGAAAGACTAAGTAGGCATCTTTATGATATTGAAAGACTTATGAATACTCCTTATGCAAAAGAAGCTTTGCAAAACAAAGATCTCTTTTACAACATTGTCAACCATCGTAAATCTTTTAACCCAATAAGAGGAGTAGATTATGACCATCATAAACCAGAAAGTCTTCGTATTATTCCGCCTGACAACATAATAACAGCATATAAAAATGATTATCAGGAAATGCAAGAAAGTATGTTTGCAGGAGAATCTCTGTCCTGGGATGATTTGATAAAACAACTTGTCAAATTACAAGAACAGATTAATAATGGTTTAACTTGGTAATTTTTGAGAAACTTACCAGCTGGGATTAGAAAAAATGATTATTTACGTATTGTGAAAAATAATAAAAGGCTATAATGATAACCTTTTTATTGTAATGATAAAAGTACTAGGTAAACCAGAATGATTAATATGAAAAGCAAAGCTGAATTGTTTTTAAACAAAGACTTTAGTGATTTAACCGAAAAAGATGAAGAATTAATTGCTTTTCTTTTATACATAGAAGAAGAGATAGAATTCAATGAAATTATCATTAAATTTTCATATGTTGGAGAAAAAGGGACTATTAAACCTAAAAGAAAAAGATTATACTATCGTGAAATAAAAAAAAGTGGATTTAAAACAGAATGTTTTGAATCATTTTTAAATCAGTTCAAAGAAACTAGTAAGAAAAATATTGCTATAGATCATAGTGAAACAGATAGTAATATGTTAATGGAATCCCTTCTAGTTTTTAAAAACAGAGGATATTCAATAGAAAGGAAATTTGTTGAGTTCAATTTCAGTAAAGATTTTCTTGAAATACTTAAATAAATCCTGTCACCAAATCTGTCACCATAAAATAAATAATCCCTTAAAAACTAATGTTTTAAAGGGATTTGATGTGACCTCGGCAGGATTCAAACCTGCAACCTCTTGAGCCGTAATCAAGTGCACTATTCAGTTATGCTACGAGGCCGTTTTGCGGGTGCAAATATAAATGTTTTTTATATTGCTAACAAAATTTATATCGACTTTTTAATAACTAAAAAAGAGATTAAATGTTTCTAAATGAATTTATGTTGTAAAACCAAACCCCTGCACCGCAAGTGCAGGGGTTTGGTTTAGTTCGTCATGGTCATCTTTTTACAAATAATTTACTTTTTTGTAGTTGCAATTATGGCACCATCTTTTGCTTTATTGCCATAAATACTAATAGCAGTTTTAGGTTTAAGAAAATCTACTTCTGCAAGTTGATCTGATTTCGCCATGCGGTCTAATGTCTCAAAGTTTGATTCTTTACCGTCTATGATAATTAGTTTTTCTATATCTGGATTGTCTACAAAATTGAATCTTTGGCTATGTGAATTGAGAAAAGGACCTATTTGTTGACCGTTAAAAGAGAAATTACCATCTTCATCTTCTTCAAAATTAAATGACTGCATGATTTGGTCTTTGAATTTTTGGATATTAAAATGTCCATTAACAGATAGGGAGTCAGTTTCTTCATCAAAATTAAAGTCAAAAGCAAAATTGTGTTTTTTCATAATACTATCCATATCAATTTTGGGATAGTTAAAACTGGATTGACCTCTCCAGGCAGCTATGTCAAACATGCCAGAATTAGTGATATAAAGACTATCGTCCTTGTAGCCTAACTTAATTTCTGAAATAGGTTGATTGGATGAAGAAGAATATTGACTTTTTGAATTTCCTTTTTTTAGTATAATGCTAAGACTTGTCATTTCGTTCTTATCATTATACGCTATTTTTTTAATAATTAGCTCAATACCATTTTCTGCAAAGAATGTTTTGAGATCTTCTAATTCTTTCTCAGAGGTGTTTTTGTTAATTATAGCCGTTATTTCGTCAGATTGTAGTGTATCTTCAACGAATAGATGCGCTGTGGTTTTTGTGAATGCTGTTAAGGAAAGCATACCTAGTATGCCCAATCCTAAGATGAACTTTTTTTTCATACTAAATATTTATAATTTTTTATTTAAAGAATATTTTGAACGCTATCTTAATTACGAAAAAAAGCAGCCGGTGTTGCAAAAAATAGTGTTTTAGTCAATGTGATAGTAGTGTTAGTCTAAAACTCTTTTTGTAACATATAATCGCCATCCAAATATAAGAAGCTGTAATTTTGAAGCTTTACCAAGATCCAAGCGTCTTTTGGTAAAACTAGGAAGGAGTATTTTGTTCAGCTTTGCAAGTACTAAAAATAGTGATTTTTTCATTTTTCGAAGATAATAAAAACACGAAAAAATATAAGCTTTAATTGATAAACAATGCTATACTTATCCTATATTCGCAGGTAAATTTTTGGTTATGATAGTAAGTGTGCTATATGTAATAATAGGATTTGTTCTTCTTGTGGTTGGAGGAGAGTTTTTGGTTAGGTCTTCGGTTGCATTATCTTTTAGGCTTAAACTTTCTCGTATGGTTATTGGTTTAACTGTAGTCTCTTTTGCCACATCTGCACCAGAACTACTAGTTAGTATTCAGGCAGCGCTAAGCGGATTATCTGATATATCTTTAGGAAATGTTGTTGGATCTAATATAGCTAACATAGGTTTGGTATTGGGTATAACGGCAATAATTGGTCCATTAACGATCGATAGTGATTTTTATAAATTCAATTGGCCAGTGATGGTGCTTTTGTCTTTTGCCTTATTTCTTTTATTAGAAAATGATGGGGTTTTGACTCAATTAGAGGGGCTCGGGTTACTTTTGTCTTTACTGTTATATCTTTTTCTATTGATTAGACGCGCCAGAAAATCTTCGGGCGCTATGGTCGAAGAAGTGGATGATTCTTTGCAAAAAACTTCAAATTTTAAAATTTTCATTTGGTTATTGATCGGCGGTTGTACATTATATTTTGGTTCTGAATTATTAGTTAATGGAGCTGAAACTATCGCTTTAAAAATGGGTATTAGCGAAGGTGTTATTGCAGTAACTCTTATCGCTGTAGGGACAAGTGTTCCAGAATTAGCGGCTTCGGTAATTGCCGCTCTTAAGCAAGAAAAAGCAATCTCATTGGGTAACCTCATAGGGTCTAATATTTTTAATATAGCCTCTGTTTTAGGAATAACTTCGTTAATTCAACCTATAGCTGTTAAAGATGAAGCTTTAATGAGTGTCAATATTTATTGGATGCTTGGTTTTGCAATGATTTTGCTTCCTTTGGCTTTTATTCCTAAAAAGATGCGTATAGGTAGACCAAAAGGTCTTTTTATTTTTGTGGGGTATTGTATTTTTATAGCATTGGTATTACTGAAATAAACTGGTATTGGATTAATATTCATTGCACAAGATGAGTTTAGTACCAACCATAAAAAAACCTCTGAAGTTATCAGAGGTTTTTTAGCGTTTACTAACATAGTAGTCAGTTCAGCGTGTTTTGTTATGCTAAAACAGCTTGTACATCTGCAGTTTTAACAGTTTTTACAATTCTGGCTGCAATCTTATAAGGATCTCCATTTGATGCAGGACGACGATCTTCTAGCCAACCTTTCCATCCGTTCTCTACAGTAATAATAGGGATCCTTATCGATGCTCCTCTATCTGATACACCATAAGAGAATTCATGAATAGATTGTGTTTCGTGTTCTCCCGTTAATCTTTGGTCATTAAACTCACCATATACAGCAATGTGCTCTTTGGTCACTGGTCTGAATGCTTCACAAATTGTTTCATACACTTCTTTAGAACCACAAGTTCTTAATACTTCGTTAGAGAAGTTAGCGTGCATACCAGAACCATTCCAATCTCCCTTAATAGGTTTTGGATGATAATCGATATAATATCCGTATTGTTCTGTTAGACGGTCTAATAAATATCGAGCTATCCATATTTCATCACCTGCTTTTTTAGCTCCTTTTGCAAACAATTGAAATTCCCATTGCCCACTAGCTACTTCTTGATTAATTCCTTCAAAATTAAGCCCGGCTGCAATACATAAATCTGCATGTTCTTCAACAAAATCTCTACCGTGTGTATTTCTTCCACCTACAGAGCAATAATACATGCCTTGTGGACCAGGATAACCACCAACAGGAAACCCTAACGGTAACTGTGTTGCGGTATCCATAATAAAATACTCTTGTTCAAAACCAAACCAAAAATCATTATCATTATCATCGATTGTAGCTCTAGCATTAGATTCATGAGGAGTTCCATCAGCATTTAAAACCTCTGTCATTACTAGATAACCATTATTTCTCGAAGGATCAGGGTAAATAGCAACTGGCTTCAATAAACAATCAGAAGAACCGCCTATTGCTTGTTTCGTAGAACTACCATCAAAAGACCACATTGGACAATCTTCTAGCTTTCCGCTAAAATTTTCTTCAACTTTTGTTTTACTTCTTAGATTAGCAGTTGGCACATAACCATCTAGCCAGATATACTCTAATTTAGACTTACTCATAATTAATACGTTATAAATTGAACTCTTTAATAGTTAACAAATTTAACTTTATTTTTTATATACATAAAAAAAGAGGGGGTTAATATGTGTTTTTTATTTAAAATTTATTAACCCCCTTGTTTTTTAGGGGGTATTTTTAAGAATAATTAATTTTAAAAGAAGAAAATTTTCATATCAACAATAAAAACTTCTTTTATATTTGCAGTAAAACTCACATAATTATGTCAACACTCAGATTTCAAGCTTTAAAAGAAACGTTACATCGCACTTCTGTAATCGTTAATGAGACAGAACGTCGCTCTGTATTATTTGGTGAAAATGTTTTCGATCAAAGAACTATGCTTCAATCTTTAACAAAAGATGCATACAATAGTGTAATGGATGCTATAAATAAAGGAGCTAAAATTGATCGTAAGATAGCTGATCAAATAGCTTCTGCTATGAAAGATTGGGCATTATCAAAAGGAGTAACACACTATACACATTGGTTTCAGCCACTTACCGGGGCTACTGCAGAGAAGCACGATGCTTTTTTTGAAACCATTGGTAACGGGCAGGCTATAGAAAAATTTGGAGGGGGACAATTGGTACAGCAAGAACCTGATGCTTCTTCTTTTCCTAATGGTGGAATTCGAAATACATTTGAAGCTAGAGGATATACTGCGTGGGATCCTACTTCTCCAGCATTTATTTATGGTACAACCTTATCTATTCCTACTGTTTTTGTAGCCTATACGGGTGAGGCATTAGATTATAAGACACCACTATTAAGAGCTTTGCAAGCTGTAGATCATGCAGCAACAGCCGTAGCAAAATATTTTGATAAAAATGTAAAGAAAGTAAACGCTTCTTTGGGTTGGGAACAAGAGTATTTTTTGATTGATAGTGCGCTTGCCTATTCAAGACCAGATATTGTAATGACAGGAAGAACACTACTTGGCCATTCTTCGGCAAAAGGGCAGCAGTTAGACGATCATTATTTTGGAAGCATACCTACAAGAGCCCTAAACTATATGATGGATTTGGAAGTAGAATGTATGTTGCTTGGTATTCCGGTGAAGACACGGCATAATGAAGTTGCTCCAAATCAATTTGAACTCGCACCTATATATGAAGAAACAAATTTAGCAGTAGATCATAACTCATTACTTATGGATGTTATGGAAAAAGTTGCCGCCAGGCATAATTTAAAAGTATTGCTACATGAGAAGCCCTTTGCTGGAGTAAATGGATCAGGAAAACACAATAATTGGTCTTTAGGAACAAATACAGGTGTTAATCTTTTGGGACCTGGTAAAACCCCAATGAGTAATCTTCAGTTTTTAACATTTTTTATTAATACAATTAAGGCAATCAATGATAATGAAGAATTAATGAGAGCTGGTATTGCTTCTGCTAGTAATGATCATCGTCTTGGAGCAAATGAAGCGCCTCCAGCTATCATGTCTGTATTTATTGGGCAGCAGTTAAGCGCTGTACTTAAGGAATTAGAAGGGGTAACCGATGGTAAATTATCCCCGCAAGAAAAAACGGACCTAAAATTAAATGTGGTGGGTAAAATACCTGAAATCTTATTGGATAATACAGATCGTAATCGAACTTCTCCATTTGCCTTTACAGGAAATAAATTTGAATTCAGAGCAGTTGGATCGAAAGCTAATTGTGCGAATCCGATGACCATTCTCAATACCATTGTAGCGAAACAGTTACTTGATTTTAAAAAAGAAGTGGACGCTTTAATAGATAAAAAAGGGCTGAAAAAAGACGAAGCTGTATTTAATATATTGAGAGAGTATATAAAGAAATCAAAAAATATTCTTTTTGAAGGTAATGGTTACGGTGAAGAATGGGAAAAAGAAGCTAAGAAAAGAGGATTAAGCAACAACAAGACAACGCCAGAAGCTCTAAAAGCTAAAGTTTCAAAAAAGAATCTAGATCTTTTTGAGAAAATGGGGGTGATGAATAAAATCGAATCCGAGGCTCGATATGAAATAGAGATAGAAGAATATGCAATGCGGATCCAAATCGAAGGACGTGTACTTGGTGATATTGCTCGTAATCATGTCATCCCTACTGCGATTAAGTATCAAAATACATTGATTAATAATGTCTCTGGTTTAAAAGAACTCTATGGGAAAGATTTTATGAAATATGCCAAAGAGCAAATGCAAATTATAGAAGAAATCTCTGAGTATATCAGCAAAATCAATACTAAGGTAGATGAAATGACGAATGAACGAAGAAAAGCCAATAAACTAACTGATATAGATAAGAAAGCCGCTAATTATTGTAACAAAGTAAGGCCGCTTTTTGATCAAATTAGATACAGTTGTGATAAGTTAGAATTAATCGTTGATGATGAATTATGGCCATTAACCAAATATAGAGAGTTGCTTTTTACACGATAAAGTAAGAATTAACTGACTTATTTTTTGTTTTGTGTTATTTTTAACAAAAAAAATATTTTTGTTAAATCCTTTAAGATTCGTAATGATATAGTATTGTTACGGTTTTTCCGTAACGCTTTTCATCGAATTATTGCTTAATTCGTAAAAATAGACTTAATATTTCTTAAATTTGTCGCTGTCGATGTATATCGGCAATACACCAAGATTTCCCCCAAAAATACTTTTGCTTAAATCATATTATAATAGGATTAGAAATTTCTAGCCTTTGTATATATGCTTTATTTTTTAGGAAGAGTTAACTCATTAATCATTTTAATTTATATTACGTATGAAAACAAAAATTCTTAGTATAGCAGCTTTATTAAGCGCTACAGTAATGGTTGCACAGTCTAATGCTAGCAATGTTAATCAAACAGGGGAAGATAACTTGGCTAATATTACACAAATAGGTAGCACTAACTCCTCTGCTACACTTCAGGAAGGAATGGCCAACAGCGCAACAGCTAATCAAGGAGGAGCATTTGACTCTAGAAATGGTGTTGTAGAACAAACACAAACCGGAATTAAAAACTCTGCTACAGCGCAACATGAAGAAGATAGTAATGGAATATTTCAAGTACAAATTGGAGATGGAAACTCTGCAACTGCTGCACAAAATCTTGAATTTTTAGGCGGTGGTAACGTTGCAGATCAGTTGCAAGAAGGAAATGGTAATACTGCCATAATATCTCAGGAAGGGATGGAGAATTTAGCACTACAAGTACAGACTGGTGATGCTAATTCGGCATCAGCTACTCAAGAAGGAACTTCTAATTTTAGCGATAGTAATCAAGCAGGAGCATTTAATACTGCTACTATAGCACAGGTTGGAGAGGGTAATTCTTCACAACAAATCCAGTTAGGAGATGCTAATCTTTCAGATGCAGAGCAATGGGGAGCAAGTAACTTTTTGATCCAGGATCAAGATGGAGGCGGTAACGTAGCAAGTTCTTTGCAAGGTAGTGCGACTTTCGTTTCAAGAGGAGGAGAAGTACAGCAAATACAAATTGGAGACGAGAATACAGCATTTGCTAATCATGAAGAAGATAACAATATTATTCGTCAGGGACAATTAGGGGATGCAAATAGTGCAAGTGCTGAACAGAATTTAGGATCTTTTGGCGGAGAAAATTTTTCTATTCAGGTGCAAGTTGGTAACGGAAACACAGCTGTAGCTTCACAAAATGGTAGCACTAATGCTTCTGATCAATTACAAAATGGCGATGAAAATTCAGTTACTGCAACACAAAGCGGAACTAACAATGCTTCTGATCAAGATCAAGTTGGTATGGGTAACGTAGCTAACGCAACACAGAATGGTTCTGATAACACAAATATCCAAAGCCAATCAGGTGCTGGTAATGTTGCAACTGCTATACAAGGTAGTTTTTTGTTTGATTCTAGAGGAGGTACAATAGATCAACTACAGTTAGGAGAAAGAAATGAGGCCACTGCTCAACATGAAGAAGACAACAATACAGTTAATCAAGGTCAAATAGGAAACGGTAACAGTGCTTCGGCGACACAAAACCTAAGATTCTTTGGAGGAAGTAACTTTACACAACAAATTCAAATTGGGAATGGTAACATCGCTGAAGCTTCTCAAGAAGGTGTTACTGGGGTGTTTGGAGAAAATAATGTAGTTAATCAAATCCAGTTAGGGGATGCGAATACTGCAATTACATCTCAAAATGGGGCTAGTAATGTGAGTGATATACTTCAATCAGGTAATGAAAATGTTGCTCAAGATACTCAGTTCGGAACAGAGAATACAACACTTGTTAGACAAACGGGAGATTTGCATAATAGTGTAATCCTACAATCAGGAGCTAACAATGCCGCTATAGTGACACAAAGAGGTTCGTTATAGTACATTTTTAAAATATAATCCTTTACTGAAGGAGTTACGTTTATAGATTTATAACCGTAACTCTTTCTTAGTTTTTTAATTCAGAAAAGATGAAGAATATTATTTTTATATCCGTAGTATTGTTTTTTACAATCTCAGCAACAACGTATGCTCAAAGTTTGGATGAAAAAGGACAAAGCATTGCTTCAGATCAGGAAAAATTCATAGCGCTGTCGCAGCTTGATAATGCTACGTCTCAGGCTGCTATAAACAGAGCATCTGTTGCACAGGGAACGAACGCAGTGTTTATTCAACAAATTGGAGCAGACAATACTGTCTTATCCAACATCGTTGCAGAATCTTCTGATATTAAAATATTACAAAACGGAAATGAAAATAATATCGAAATTGATGAGTCTTCAAGAACAATAGAAAAAGTAATTTTACAAACCGGTAATAATAATTCGGTCACTGATTTTTCTTTTAATTCTGATATATCTACAAGTTTAGAGTTAATACAAGATGGGGATAATTTAATTTTTCAACGTTATGGAAGCAATGAATTATCCAAGAACCTGAAGTTTAGAATGTCTGGTGATGCTAAAACGATAATAGTTAGAAGTTTTTAACAAGCACATTAAAGTACATGAAACTAAAACTAATTATACTTCTTGCTTTAGTTTTTCAGGTTTCGATTGCTCAATCTACGAATGTTGATGTAGTAGCCAAGATCAAAACAGAAGCCATAAATGGGGCTGTTTCTTTAATCAATAGTGCTACCAATACTACAGAGGTTTATAAAAGCTTAAAGTATGTATTTTCAGTTTTTAGAACCGATGCCCAAAATAATGTATCAAAAAATAATCAAGAAGGTAGATTTACTTTAGAAGCAAATGAAAGTAAAGAATTATCAAGAACTTCGATAAATATAGATAGTGTTGATAAAGTAGTTGTACTTTTGCTCGTATATGAAGAAGAAGAAATTGTTGGAAAAGACCGTTTGGTGTTTAATGAACAAATAAATAAAAAACCTCAAACCGTTAAAGAAAAACCATCTGATGATGGATTAGAGTTAAGAGGTATCGTTATAGAAGAAACCAAAACCAAGCCAGGCAGGGATTTTTATGAATTTTTCTATAACTCGTATTCGCTTAATCAGATAAACGGCAATAAGGTAGTAGGGATATATGAGTCGTTGAGTTTTGGTCGTACCACAATAATTCAGGTTAAAATAGAGGATAATGTAATTCATAAGTTTATAGGGAAACCCGATTTGGAATATTTGGAGCAGATGTCTAAAATTTCAATTCGAAAAGTATATAAGTATTTCAAAGATCTCAAAAATCAAAAAGAAGATATTTTTAGATATTAAACAATATGTAGGGATGAAATCAATTGTAGTTAGTATATTTTTTATTTTTTCAATACATAGCCTTTCTTTTGGTCAGGACTTGGTGTATAGACCTGTAAATCCAGCTTTTGGAGGGGATACATTTAATTATCAATGGCTTCTTAGTTCTGCTGAGGCACAAAATACATTTAGAGATCCTAATGATTTATCTAGAGATCAAAGATCTGATCTTGAGAGATTTACAGAAAGCCTGAATAACCAATTATTAAATGAAATATCGCGATCATTATTTAGTGATCAGTTTGGAGAAGAAGGTCTTACAGAAGGTACTTTTAATTTTGGATCACTTTTTATAGAAGTTTTTCCTTCTGGAGATGGTTTGGTGATCAATATTTTAGACACAAATACCGGAGACCAATCCCAAGTAATAATTCCTAATTAATTTTTAATGTATTATAAGTTCTATAAAGTAATCGCAACAATTTCTTGCGCACTTTTATTAACCGGTTGCGGAGCATACTTTAATCAACCTATTACGGTAGAGCAAGCTAGAATTGGAGAGGATACAAAAGCGACCAAGGCACTAAGAGATTTCCCGCCACCAGTAGAACCAGTGGTTGTTGGGGTATATAAATTTAGAGATCAAACAGGGCAGTATAAACCTACAGAAGGGGGCAATACGTTTAGTACAGCAGTGACTCAAGGTGCAACAACAATTTTGATCAAAGCACTCGAAGATTCTAAGTGGTTTGTGCCTATCGAAAGAGAAAATTTAAGCAATCTGCTTAATGAGCGTAATATTATTCGTTCTACCAGAAAAGAGTACAGAAAAACTAAAAATCCAAACGAGCCTCAATTACCACCATTATTATATGCAGGAATAATTCTAGAAGGAGGAATCGTCTCTTACGACTCGAATATAATTACAGGAGGTTTGGGAGCTCGATATTTTGGTGTAGGAGGATCTACCCAATACAGACAAGATAGAATTACGGTATACTTGCGAGCAGTATCAACATCTAGTGGTAAGATACTAAAAACAGTATATGTATCTAAAACGATTCTATCACAAGCATTGGATGCAAGTCTTTTCAGATATGTGAAATTTAGAAGATTGCTTGAGGCAGAAACTGGTTTTACCAAAAACGAACCAGCGCAATTAGCTGTTTCCGAAGCAGTTGAAAAAGCGGTAGAATCCTTGATTATAGAAGGGGTAGAAGATAAGTTATGGGCTGCAAAAGCTGAGCCAGAGGCTGTAGAAAAATTAGTAGAATCGTATAAATCAGAAAAAGATGAAGCTCAAAATACCGCACTATATGATCGATATTTTAAGGAAAGAAGAAGTAAGAAATCTATTTTTATAAAAGGCGGTACGGCATTGATTAGTGGGGATTATAATAATCCCGAATTTACCTATGATGCCCAAATAGGAGCAAGATGGTATTTCAATCCGTATCTTAATGTAAATGCAAGTATTAATAAATTTGAACTTACTAATCAAAATGCATTTTCAAAAGGATTTAATGCTTTTGGGCTTAATACAGAACTCACACTATTACCCTTCGAAAAAATGTCACCGTTCTTTTATGCCGGAGTCGGAGTTGTAAATGATGATGATTTCGAGATGACATCGTTTAAGTTTCAATATGGAGGAGGAGTAGAATATTTGGTTTCAGATACAATCGGAATCACCGCTAATGCTTCTCATAATCTTATTTTGAGTGATGAGATAGATGGTGTGATACAAGGAAAACGAGACGATCAATATTTTAATTTTTCTTTGGGACTTAATTGGTATTTTGGTAATCCGGTTAAAAGAAATAGTAGTAAAAAATAAATTGATATAGTTTCTAAAAGAATAAAATGATCAAGAGATGAAAGAATTTATCATAAAAATAGTAAGTGTTTTTGTTGTTTTAATTACAATTTCTTGTGGTGAAGATACAATAGACGTAGAAGGCTTAGGGTCTGTAAAAGGTAGCGTTGTTAGAATAGGAACAAATGAACCTTTGGAGAATGTGAAAATATCGACAAACCCAGGATCAAGTACTGTTTTCACAAATGCAGAAGGCACTTATGTTTTAGAGAATATACCTTCTGGAGAATATTCGCTTTCCGCACAGCGCGAAGACCTATTAGCCGTATTTGAAGGGATTACAGTGATAGCAGATAGAGAATTAGAAGTGGTTTTTGAAATGGATATAGAAACTGCAGGTAATCGTCCTCCTACAGCGGCTACACTAGTAGCTCCTGTTGATAATGCAGAAAATCTTCCTATAGATGTTGAACTGATATGGACAGCCAGTGATCCCGATGATGATACACTTACCTATACGGTGAGTTTACGAAATGATGAAAACACTACCGTGGAACGTTTTGAAAATATAACAGATACTACATTCACACTTTCCGGACTTTCTTATGGAGTAAAATACTTTTGGGATGTCGCTACTAGTGACGACATTAATAGCCCGGTGAATAGTACTACTTTTGCTTTTGAAACCGATACACCACCAGATAACAGAATTGTTTTTACCAGGTTGATCGATGGTAATAGTGTTATTTATTCTGCCAACGAAAGCGGAGCTACTGAAATCGCTCTTACGCCTACATCAAAAAATAGTTTTAGACCAAGAAGAAATGTAAATACCAGAAAAATAGCATTTCTTCAATCTGTAGGATCACAAATACATTTATTTACAATGAACGAAGATGGATCACAGATTAAACAGGTGACCTCTTCGATTGGCGTGTCTGGATTTAATTTGGAAGAAATAGATTTTGCTTGGGATGACAATGGAGGGAAACTATTGTTTCCTAATCAAGATAAACTGTATACTATTAATGTAGATGGAAGTGGGCTAGAGGAACTATATCAAACCGTAGGAGGTGAGCTTATTTCTGAAGTCGATAAAAATGAAAACACAGGAATAATAGCCTTAAAAACTAATGATTCACAGGGGTATTCGGTACGAATTTTTACAATTGATGAGTCTGGAGTAGAACAGGATGTAGTATTGTCAGGTGTTATGGGAGCAGCAGGAGGTATTGATTTTTCCTTTGATGGTACAAAATTATTGTATACTCGTGATGTGTCAGGGTCGGAAACTCCTCCTAATTATCGTCAATTAGATTCTGACTTATTTATTTATACATTTGGATCTACAAACCCTGCTGTGAATCTATCTGAAGATAAAGCAGCCGGAACAAATGATCTTGATGCAAGATTCTCTCCTAATGAAGCGAGTATAATTTTTGTAAACACGTCCAACGATGGTATTTCTGTTAAAAATATCCAAGTCGTATCCATTACAGATCTGGATGTAAGAACAACGATACTAGAAAATGCAGCTATGCCAGATTGGGAATAAGAATAATTCTAAATTCTGAATTCTGAATTCTGAATTTGAACTATCTTTGCATTTTAATTTCAATACCATGAGTCAAGAAGTAAGCAAGCGCTATGCACAACGTGGAGTTTCTGCATCCAAAGAAGATGTGCACAATGCAATTAAGAATATAGATAAAGGACTTTTTCCAAAGGCTTTTTGTAAAATTGTTCCGGATTATCTTACTAATGATGATGAATACTGCTTAATTATGCATGCAGATGGTGCTGGAACCAAATCTTCCTTAGCCTATATGTATTGGAAAGAAACTGGTGATGTTTCCGTTTGGAAAGGCATAGCACAAGATGCACTAATCATGAATATTGATGATTTGTTGTGTGTAGGAGCTACGGATAATATCATGCTATCTTCTACTATTGGAAGGAATAAGAACTTGATTCCTGGGGAAGTGATTTCAGCCATCATAAATGGCACCGAAGAATTGCTTGAAGAGCTCAATAATTTTGGTGTGCAAATTCATGCTACAGGAGGTGAAACTGCAGATGTAGGCGATTTGGTAAGAACGATTATCGTAGACTCTACCGTGACTGCTCGTATGAAGCGTAAGGATGTTATTGATAATGCAAATATTAAAGCAGGTGATGTAATTGTTGGGTTGGCTTCCTTTGGTCAGGCTAGCTACGAGAAAGAATATAACGGCGGTATGGGAAGTAATGGATTGACCTCTGCACGTCATGATGTGTTTACTAAAACTCTAGCAGAAAAATATCCAGAAAGTTTTGATCCTTCCGTTCCTTCTGATTTGGTTTATTCTGGTAAAACAAATCTACTGGATAAGGTTAAGGATTCGCCAGTAAATGCAGGGAAGTTGGTGTTGTCGCCTACAAGAACTTATGCTCCGATTATCAAGAAGATATTGTCAAAATTTGATAGCCAGACTATTCATGGAATGGTGCATTGCAGTGGTGGTGCCCAAACCAAAATCTTACATTTTATTGATAGCATGCATATCATCAAAGATAATTTATTTGATGTTCCTCCACTGTTTAAACTTATACAAGAAAACTCAGGTACAGACTGGAAAGAAATGTATCAAGTATTTAATATGGGACATCGTATGGAGGTATATGTTTCACCAGAAATCGCAGAAGAGATTATTTCAATTTCTAAAAGCTTTGATGTAGATGCACAGATTGTAGGTAGAGTAGAGGCTTCCGAAGAAAAAAAACTTACTATACAAAGTGAGTTCGGAACATACATGTATAGTTAGATAAACATACCAAAAAAAAGAATATTTATTTTTTTAGGCAACAGCATTCATAAATAGTGTGATCAAAGATTAATGTTTTACGCTATTCACAGAGAGATTTGACTACTTCATTACATCAAAAAACCTTACTTTTGTATCTTCTATAGTTAGGACACACATTATGATTGATAAATTAAATATTGTAAAGCAACGATTTGATGAAATAAGTGATTTGATCATCCAACCTGATATTATTGCTGATCAAAAGAGATATATAAAGCTCAATAAAGAGTACAAAGACTTCAAGGCTATAATGGATAAAAGAGAAATCTATATAGCGCTTACAAATAATATCAAAGAGGCAGAAGAGATAATTGAGGATGGTAGCGATGCCGAAATGGTGGACATGGCCAAAATGCAATTAGAAGAAGCAAAAGAAGAATTGCCAGGACTTGAAGAAGAAATACGCTTTATGCTTGTGCCTAAAGATCCTGAGGATGCAAAAAATTGTGTGGTCGAGATTCGTGCAGGAACGGGTGGTGATGAAGCAAGTATTTTTGCAGGAGATTTATTTAGAATGTATACTAAATATTGTGAAGGCAGAGGATGGAGTACCAGTGTCGTTGATCTTAATGAAGGTACCAGTGGGGGATATAAAGAAATTATTTTTGAAGTCAATGGTGAAGATGTATACGGTACACTAAAATTTGAAGCTGGAGTACATCGTGTACAGCGTGTTCCTCAAACCGAAACTCAAGGTCGTGTACATACTAGTGCTGCTACAGTGATGGTGTTGCCCGAAGCAGAAGAGTTTGATGTAGAATTAGATATGACAGAGGTGAGGATAGAACGAACAACTTCTACAGGACCAGGAGGCCAGTCTGTAAACACTACATATTCTGCAATTAAACTACATCACGAGCCAACGGGTATGATTGTTAGCTGTCAGGATCAGAAGTCGTCGCATAAAAATCTTGAAAAAGCTTTAAAAGTATTACGTTCAAGATTATATGAAATGGAACTCGCCAAAAAACAAGCCGCAGATTCTGAAAAACGTAAAAGCATGGTCTCATCTGGAGATCGATCAGCAAAAATTAGAACGTATAACTATCCGCAGGGTAGAGTAACTGATCATAGAATTGGGCTAACGCTATATGATCTGGGTAATATTATTGATGGTGATATACAAAAAATCGTAGATGAACTTCAATTGGTAGCCAATACAGAGAAGCTTAAAGAATCTAATGAAGTGTTTTAATACAAAAACTATAGTATAAAAAAAGGAAGACCAGGTCTTCCTTTTTTTATACTACATGTATTTATAATAGTTAAATGTATTCTTTCGGTTAATTCTTACACGACTTCTTTTTTCTTCAGCGATCGTATTATAAAATAGAGTCCAGCTATGATAAAAGGAATGCTTAACCACTGACCTGTTGATAAGGCATCTCCCAAAGAATCTTCAAATCCTCCCTGGCTTTTTTTAACGAATTCTACAATAAAGCGTACCGTCCACAATAAAATCAGAAATGCCCCAAAAAGAAATCCGGGATTGTTGCGCTTATCTGTTTTCCAATAAATAAGCCAAAGAATAACAGCAACAAAAATATAGCCAAACGCTTCGTATAACTGAGCAGGATGACGATAAGGAATAGCCTCTAGCGTATCTGCGAATTTTGGATCATTAACAATAGCAGCATAGGCATCGTTCACGTTTTTTATTCCTGTCTCTCGCACGGCTTCAGACTTTCTTAATCCCTCTCGTACAAACTTAACTCCAAAAGTAGAATCTCCAGATTCATTGCCTATAATTTCAGAATTAAAAAAGTTACCTAAACGAACAAATATGGCTCCAAAAGCTACAGGGATAACGATTCGATCCAATATCCACAAAATATGTTTCTGAATTACGTTTTTAGAATAATAATACATGGCAATAATAATCCCAATAGCTGCTCCGTGACTAGCTAATCCCTGAAAACCAATAAACTCAAATTCAGGTTTGAACCTAAAAGGTAAAATGATTTCTAAGAGATTATTTTTATAGTAATCCCAATCGTAAAAGAATACATGCCCCAGACGAGCACCTATCAAAGTTGCTACAACTGCATAGATGAAAATTGTATCCAATTTTTCTATGGATACATTTTCGCGGATGTATATTTTTTTCATTAAATACCATCCTAATGAAAAAGCAACAACAAACATTAAGCTATAAAAACGGATAACAAAAAAGCCAAGATCTATTCCTTCAACAGGGTTCCAGATAATTTTTGATAATATCATGTGTGAGTTTTATTTTGCAGGTAAATATAGGTATTTATATGAGAAAACGGCAGACAGTTTTTAATAGTGTACACTACGTTACTTCATTTCCTTATTGATTTATTCTTGACTTCAGGAACGGGGTCATATCCACTACCACCCCAGGGATGACAGCTAAAAATTCGTTTTATTGATAGTTTGCCACCTCTTAACAATCCATGCTTTCGCAATGCTTCAATAGTGTAATGCGAGCAAGTAGGTTGATATCTGCATGTAGCTGGAGTTAGTGGCGAAATTAAAACTTGATATAATCTAACCAATCCTACGAATGGTAAAATTATAATTTTCTTTATGCCAATTTTTGAAGCCAATGGTATAGATACGTATTTAGTTTAACGAAAAACTAGTGCCATCACGTCCATCCTTAAGCTGAATTCCCATTTCAAGAAGTTCATCTCTAATCTTGTCACTGGTAGCAAAGTCTTTATTTGCTCTAGCTTCGGCTCTGAGTGTAATTAATAATTCTACAGTTCCAGAAAGTTTGTCACTAATATCAGTAGAAGTTTCGTTACTATTCAATAAACCTAAAACGTCAAAGATAAAACCATGTATAGTTTCTCTAAGCAATGCTAAGTCCTCCTTTGATAATGAAGCTTTTTGCTCTTTTACAGTATTAATAAATTTAACAGCATCAAATAATTTGGCAATCAAAATAGGAGTATTAAAATCATCATTCATTGCTTCGTAGCATGAATCCCTCCAGATGTTAACATCAAATCCTTCGGTCTGGTTGCCGGTGCTCAAATTTTCTAAGGTTTGAATAGCATCCATTAATTTATGAAAACCTTTTTCTGAAGCTTCTAATGCATCATTAGAAAAGTCCAAAATACTTCTGTAATGTGCTTGCATCATAAAGAACCGAACAATACTAGCATCAAACGGTTTGCCAAGGAAATCATTTTTTCCAGAAAATAATTCTCCAGGTGAAATTGTGTTACCAGTAGATTTAGACATTTTCTTTCCATTAAGCGTTAGCATATTGGCATGCATCCAATAATTCACAGGAGTTTGACCACAGGCAGCTTCTCCTTGTGCAATCTCACACTCGTGATGCGGGAATTTTAAATCCATACCACCGCCGTGTATATCAAAACGCTCACCAAGATATTTGGTACTCATTACAGTACATTCTAAGTGCCATCCAGGAAAACCGTCGCTCCAAGGTGAAGGCCATCTCATAATATGCTGCGGCTCAGCTTTTTTCCAAAGTGCAAAATCCTGAGGATTTTTTTTATCGCTTTGCGCTGTTAAGGTCCTTGTGTTCGCGATCATATCTTCTAGATTGCGACCACTTAACTTTCCGTAATGGTTGGTTTTATTAAACTTTTGAACATCAAAATAAATAGACCCATTAGATTCATAAGCAAAACCATTGTCGATAATGGTTTTAATAATTTCAATTTGTTCTATGATATGGCCTGTGGCAGTTGGTTCAATACTGGGAGGAAAACTATTAAACTTAGACATTACCTTATGAAAATCTAACGTATATCGCTGAACAATTTCCATAGGTTCTAATTGCTCTAAACGTGCTTTTTTTGCAACTTTATCTTCTCCTTCATCTGCATCATTCTCCAAATGCCCGGCATCAGTAATATTTCTGACATAGCGAACTTTGTATCCCAAGTGCTTTAAATACCTAAACACCATATCAAAAGAAATAAACGTTCGGCAATTTCCCAAATGCACATTGCTGTATACTGTTGGTCCGCAAACATACATTCCTATGTTACCTTCTGTAATAGCTTTGAAGGTTTCTTTTTCTCCAGAAATAGAATTATAGATTTTTAATTCTTGTTTTTTGTACAAAGCTGACGCCATAATCTAGTGTAATGCTAAATAATTATTGTTGAATGTGATTAAAAAGTAGTGTCTAATTTTATATAGTCTAGGAATTCTCTTTTTACAGCATCTTCTTTAAATTTACCACCAAACTCACTAGTTACCGTACTACTTTCGATGTCTCGAATCCCACGTGAGTTTACACAAAGATGTTTTGCATCAATAATACAAGCTACGTCTTTGGTACCTAGCACTACTTGAAGATCTTGTACAATTTGCATGGTCAAACGTTCTTGTACCTGAGGACGTTTTGCATAATAATCTACAATACGGTTCATTTTTGACAAACCTACAACTGTACCCTTAGAAATATAAGCCACATGGGCTCTACCAACAATTGGTAACAGGTGATGCTCACATGTAGAATATACAGTAATATTTTTTTCTACCAACATTTCACCGTACTTATATGAATTACTGAAAGTAGAAGCATCTGGCTTTCTCTGCGGATGCAGCCCAGAAAAGATTTCATTTACAAACATTTTAGCTACACGTTGTGGAGTGCCCTTAAGACTGTCATCTGTTAGGTCTAGCCCTAAAGTTTCCAAAATGTGTGCAACATCTTCTTTAATCAAAGCAATTTTTTCTTTGTCACTAAGTTTAAAGGCATCTTCTCTTAGAGGAGTGGTAGCGCTAGTAGCTACATGATTATCACCTAGCGCTTCAATAGCTTCGAGGGCTTTGTCAATTTTCACACTTCAATTTTTTAATTTACTACTAAAATCCAACAAAGGATATATAAAAGTTTAATCAACGAAATCACGCTCATTTCACCTTTAATTACTACCTTTTTGGATGTAAATGGAGTATTATCAAATACTATCCAATAATTTGACTGCAAAGATACGATTTTGTTGTTTTACTTGGAGAAAGCTATGTTAAACAATTATATTTAATAGGTTTTTTATAGAAGTTATGTATATTTAAATTTCCAAATCTAATCTTGACACACGAAAAATACAGTTAATAGCGTTATATGAAAATGGCAAAAATACTACCTCGGATTCTATTATTTATAAGTATTGTTCTTTTGTTTAATACTACCGTCTATGGACAAGATGATGATCTTGCATGTAGAACAGCTAATCCTTTTTGTTCAGATGCCTCACAAGAGTTAACTTTCCCCAATATAACCGGCGAAGACATTAGTTTTAGAGGATTAGGATGCCTTAATACAACCAGAAATTCGTCGTGGTATTTTATTCGTATAGATCAGCCAGGAGAATTAATTTTTGATATTCGGCAGTGGGTAGAAATTAGAGAGAATAATAATTTGGATAGAGGAGAAAGGCAGCTGGATGTTGATTTTGTAGCCTGGGGTCCATTCGAAACTTCATTTATTGATTGTGATATTTTAGCTAGAGGTTGTGATAATAATGGAGATGGAGAGAACTTGAGGCCTGAAGAGTGTGTTAATAATGTCGATGATCCTGCTTATTACATAGAAAATCAAGACAATACTAATATCATTGATTGTAGTTATGCAAGAACTCCCGAAGAAGATATTTTTATAGAAACCTTCACGATTCCCTCAGCACAATCTGGGGAATACTATATGATTTTAATCACAAATTTTTCTGATGAGCCAGGGGTGATTCAACTCCAACAAACAAATCTTAATGCAGCTAATGCAGGTACAACAGATTGTAGTATTCTCGAACCAGGTGTTGGAGCAGATATTGCTACTTGCGGAGAATTTCCTGTTACAATAGAAGGAAGATTTCCTGATGCCGTTAGTTATAGATGGAGAAGAGCTGAAGCAGGTACTACGAATTTTGTTGATGTCCCTGATCCCGAGGGAGGAGTGCCGTTTTTAGAAGTTAACAGCCCCGGCGTATATGAACTAATAGGATATTCTGATGCTGGAAGGACAATAGAAGTAGATAGAGATGATTTGGTTGTTTTGGATGTATCGGGAGCAGTAATTTCTGTAGGGCACAGTATTGCCGAAGAATCTTTTGCAGGTGGATATACCATCACGGCAGAAGTAGAAGCAACACAGGAAGTTTCAGCTGCCGAATTTAATAATTTTGAGTACAGACTTGATCGGGATTTAGGGAACGGTTTTGTTACGTATAGAGTTTTTCAGTCGTCTCCTGTATTTGCCAATGTTCCTCCGGGTGACTATAGAATAACTGCAAGATATGCAAATTGTGAAATTAGTGAAAGAGAGTCAGAAGTTTTTATGATCTTAGGATACCCTAAATATTTTACACCTAATGGAGATGGTTTTCATGAAACCTGGAATCTTATTAATATCGAAGATCAGCCCAGTGCATTGATCTATATATTCGATAGATATGGTAAATTGCTAAAACAATTAAGACCGGGAGGTCCAGGCTGGGATGGGACCTATAATGGTAAAATCATGCCTTCTTCCGATTATTGGTTTAGGGTAGAGTTTAATGAACCTAGAGATCCTAATATGAGAAGAAGGGTGTTTGCAGGTAATTTTTCTTTAATTCGATAATAATATTTTATTTTTTCTAGGGTTATAACACACATATTAGAAATTCATGGCTAAAGTGAATGTGAGATTATCTCGATAAGAGTTCACTACCGTAAAATTTGTAAAGCTTGATCCTGGAAAAAAATCTTGTTCTCTTTGTTGCTCTGAATAATCATACGCTACGTCCAACCTGAATTTTTCAAAAGAGTATCCGCCACCTAGAGAAAATCCTGTTTTGTCTCCAAGAAATATATCGTCTTTATACGGGCTTTCTTCATAGAATGCTCCTCCTCGTAAACTCCAATTTTTGTTTCTCCATTCGGTTCCGATTCTTATCGTAGACGCACCTTGTAAATTGTTATTGATTTCGTTGTTTACAGTAGAAAAATCAACACCTTCATCAGAATCCAGACGGATAGTGCCGTAATCTTTGTAGGAGTAGTCTATGCTAATCAAACCTTTCTGGCCAAATAGAAAAGCAATACTGCTGGTTGCATTTGCAGGAGTGCGTAATCTGTATTCTGGAAATAGATTAATAACCCTAGGATTTATATCTACTCTTATGTTCGAGGTGCCATTGGTTCGAAGTCGCTGAGTAGTTTCTTCCTCAATAAAATACCAGGTCGGCGTCTCATAAGAGCCCCCCATACGAAGTATTTTTGACACCTTTACAATCCCACCTATTTGAGCAGAAAACCCAGCGCCTATTGTCGATAGTCTATTGATAAATAAAACCTCATTGATTACACTACCAGTATTACTATTCCTCTCAGAGAACTCAGTGATTTTATCATGACTGATAAAATGAGAATTAAGATTGAAACCAACGTAATAATTTTGATTAATCTGTGCACCTCCATTTAGCGTGAATTTACCATTGAGACCCGTACTTTCATAAAAATATTCTTGATCAAAATTGCCGCTGGCAATATTAGAAAAATATGAAGTATTGTTTGGATTGTCCAAATCGTTTGCCTCTATTAACAATGATTCGTGGCCAAGGAAGGCTTGTTGCGTGCCGTACCCTTCGGTTTCACCTAAAAAGGCATACAAATCATTAATAGGCTCGTTAACTCTTGGTGTAATCAAGTCTAAAGGAATTCCCTGTGCTTCACTTAGAAAAAAACTATCTATAGAATTTGTGCTTCGTCCAAAAGCAAATAACTCATCTACATTATCAGCAGTTTGGTCATATGCTAGCCCTAAAGAAAACTTATTAATTCCCTTGGTATTATTGCTATAGTAATCATGAACGAATACTGCACCTATTTGGTTCAAATTTAAATTTGATGTATTGCTATTACTAAAATCATTAAAATATGTTGCCTCATTTTCAATACGAGTGCTCGAGAGTGTTATTGAAGCATGAGAATCTCTAAAAATTGCAGACCCAGCAGGATTAATTTGTAATGCAGATAAATCACCTCCTAAGGTCCCAAAAGCACCACTCATTGCTCTAAAACGAGCTGTACCCATTATATTTTGTTGTGAGTATCGCAATGCTTCCGTAAAATCTTGAGCATTCAAAAAAGACATTGATAAAACACCTATAAATAAAAATAATTTTTTCATAGTTTTTATTTTTTTGAGTTACAAAATATCTCAAAAATTAGAAGAAAATCAAGATGATAGTTCTTTGATAATCATATTTTTAGGTGTGATCTTATCTACCTCTTCCTCTGCTTCTACTGCCTCCACCACGACTACCACTACTTCTAGATCTACTTCCACTAGAACGATAACCGCTACTGCGGGATGAAGAGCTGCCTCTAGAGTATCCAGAGTTAGAACTTCTGCTTCTGGTAGATGAAGGTGAATACCCTCGACTTCTGCTGCTACTAGGTGCACTACTTCTGGACCTGGTTGTTGATCCTGATGAATATCGACCTGGACTACTGCTATTTGCCGAAGATCTGGAACGAGAGTTAGTAGAATAGTTAGATGTTCTGCTTCTACTGCGTGAGTCTGCAGATATTCTTCTTTGATTGCTATAATTTTGTCTACTTCTATTATTGTAATTTGAAGAATTTCTCGATCTGGTGTTGTATCTTGATCCACTGCTTCTAGATGAAGATGCTAAAGAATTTCGGCTACCTCTGTTATACGCTGCATATCGATTTCGTCCAAATTGATTGTAACCTCTGTATCCGCGGAATCTTTGATTTCCATAAAACCCAAGACCTCCCCATCCAAATCCTGCATTCCATCCCCATCCGGGTCCCCAGTTGTTCCAACCAAGGCCTCCCCATCCAAATCCTGCATTCCATCCCCATCCGGGTCCCCAATTGTTCCAACCAAATCCTCCCCATCCAGCGTTCCATCCCCATCCGGGTCCCCAATTATTCCAACCAAGGCCTCCCCATCCTGCATTCCATCCCCATCCGGGTCCCCAATTATTCCAACCAGTATTATATAAATTAACATTTACTTCAGTAGGGTTACTTCCCCAAGACGGTTGTCCGGCTTCATAAGCTAAGGCTTCATTGGGCATCGTATTTTCTGCATCGTATTCTTCGCTAGAATAAGCATCAACATCAGTAAATACCTCATTGTTTTCGACTACATTATCTATTTGCGCAGATTTTTCAGAAAAATAGCTAGAATAATAATTCGATTTTTCATCCGTATTTCTGGGTTGAGTTTCAATATTTCTTCGTGGAACTTCAACGTTTCTTCGGCTGCTTGGTTCGCCATAAACCCCATCATTGTAAGGTATATATTCTGTAGAACCACAAGAAGTCAACATTATTACGGCTGCCATCAGGAAAACTCCTATCGTGGCATTTCTATGAAAATAATTTTTAGACTGCATATCTTCTTACTTTTATTGTTGAACATTACAAATTTAGTTAGTTTTGCGCTAACAATTTTTTATTTAACAAAGCAACAACATTTGTGCCAAATAGCAGTTTATGGGTAAGAATTTAACAAAGCGTAGCGAAGATTATTCAAAATGGTATAATGAATTAGTCGTAAAGGCTGATTTAGCCGAGAACTCAGCAGTACGAGGTTGTATGGTGATAAAACCATATGGTTACGCTATTTGGGAGAAAATGCAGGCAGAATTGGATAGAAAATTTAAAGAAACAGGTCATCAAAATGCATATTTTCCATTATTTGTACCCAAAAGTCTTTTTGAAGCTGAAGAAAAAAATGCAGAAGGATTTGCAAAAGAATGCGCTGTTGTTACACATTACAGATTAAAAACAGATCCTAATGATTCTTCTAAGTTGATTGTGGATCCTAAGGCGAAGTTAGAAGAAGAGCTTATCGTTCGTCCAACTTCTGAAGCAATTATATGGAATACTTATAAAGGATGGATACAATCGTATAGAGATTTACCATTGTTAATCAATCAATGGTCAAATGTGGTTCGATGGGAAATGAGAACACGTCTTTTTCTTCGTACTGCAGAATTTTTGTGGCAAGAAGGTCATACTGCTCATGAAACAAGAGCAGAAGCAATTGCAGAAACTGAGCAAATGAATAATATATATGCAGATTTTGCAGAGAATTTTATGGCTATTCCGGTAATAAAAGGTAGAAAGACTGAAAGTGAACGTTTTGCAGGTGCAGAGGATACATATTGCATTGAGGCGTTGATGCAAGACGGAAAAGCCTTGCAAGCGGGTACGTCGCACTTTCTGGGGCAAAATTTTGCAAAAGCCTTTGATGTGAAATTTACTTCTAAAGAAGGGAAATTGGATTATGTTTGGGCTACATCTTGGGGAGTTTCTACAAGATTGATGGGGGCATTAATTATGACGCATAGTGATGATAATGGTTTGGTTCTGCCTCCTAATCTGGCGCCAATACAGGTTGTGATTGTTCCTATATATAAAGGAGAAGAGCAATTAGACCAGATTTCTGTAGTAGCTAACGAATTAGTTAATGATTTAAAATCAAAAGGAATTTCGGTTAAGTTTGATAATCGTGATACACATAGACCCGGTGCTAAGTTTGCGCAATATGAATTACAAGGCGTGCCTTTGCGTATAGCTATTGGTCCAAAAGATTTAGAAAAAGGTACTGTTGAATTAGCACGAAGAGATACGCTAACAAAACAATTTTTGGCTAAGAATGAGGTTGTTACCACTATCGAATCTTTGCTTGTTGAAATTCAAGAGAGTTTGCATCAAAAAGCAACTCAATATAGAGATGACCATACCACTACCGTACATACTTTTGATGAGTTTAAAGAGGTTTTAGAGCATAAAGGTGGTTTTGTATCTGCACATTGGGATGGAACCATAGAAACAGAAGAGAAGATTAAAGAATTGACAAAAGCCACTATACGATGCATCCCTTTTGATGCTAAAGAAGAAAAGGGAAGTTGTGTTTATAGCGGGAAACCTTCAAAAATCAGGGTGTTATTTGCTAAGGCATATTAAGTTTGTGAAAAAAATAAAATAACACTTGCGCCATTAAAAAATAGTTGTATTTTTGCATCCGCAATTAGGCAAATAGATGGCCCGTTCGTCTATCGGCTAGGACGCCAGGTTTTCATCCTGGTAAGAGGGGTTCGATTCCCCTACGGGCTACAAATAGTAAAATGTATTGCAAGTTTATAACGAAAGCTATAAATTTACAATCTTTAAAAGAAAAATGGCCCGTTCGTCTATCGGCTAGGACGCCAGGTTTTCATCCTGGTAAGAGGGGTTCGATTCCCCTACGGGCTACAAATTTATAGTAAGAAATTTAACAGAAGAGAGAGATGGCAAATCATAGGTCAGCATTAAAAAGAATTAGAAGTAGTGAGACAAAACGTCTTAGAAACAGATATCAGCATAAAACAACACGTAATGCTATCAAAAAATTACGTGAGGCTGATAAAAAGGAAGCAGAAACTTTGTTTCCTACTGTTGTTTCTATGCTTGATAAATTAGCAAAAAACAATGTTATTCATAAGAATAAAGCTGCTAATCTCAAGTCTCAATTAGCAAAGTACGTAGCTGCATTATAGTAGCATACGATTTTACGATACGATTAAGCTTTTCTACTTTTGTGGAAGAGCTTTTTTTGTTTGTAGTTTAATAAGATACTGTCCTAAAGTAATACTAAGTAAGAAATGTATGTTAATTTTATTGATAAAATCTGGCTATGCAAAAACTGGTAAATTTTATCAAACCCTATTTCAAAAAACCATGGTTTTTTAAATTGGCATTTAATGTGTCGCCAATGTATAGAAGGTCGGTTGGGAAGGTTGTAAAGGTTTCAGATGATTTACATTCTGTAGAGATTGAGATTCCTATTAATTATAAGAATAGAAATTATTCTGGATCAATATTTGGCGGAAGTTTATTCTCGGCAACAGATCCCATTATGATGATTCAATTAATTCAGATATTAGGGCATAATTATGTGGTTTGGGATAAAGAGGCTACAATTCGCTATAAAATTCCGGTAAGGGAAAAAGTGTACGCCTTATTTGAGTTTAAAAAAAGAGAAATAGAAGAGATAAAAACTCTCGTTGCTCAAAATAAGGAGGTAGACCTCACTAAAAAAATTAATATCCAGAATAAGGATTCAAAAGTCTTTGCTGAAGTTACAAAGATATTATATATAGCAGATAAAAAATATTATGAAGAAAAGAATAAAAAAAGAAGGGGCTAGAGTTATATTGAACCGCTATTAAAACTAAAAACCCAGCTTTCTTTGAGGATATTGATATTTAGGCTTTGGTAATATTTTTTCTTATTTATTTTTTTCTTCAATCCAGCGAGACATATACTCTGTGCTTCTTACAGTGTGATATTGCAGCATATTCCCTATAAAATTATTGATCCGATGTTCTTCTAGGTTGTTTCTAATCGTGTCGATTTTAGTTATAAAATCCAGCATAAACTTTTTTTCTTGAAACCGTGTATTGATAATCTCTATACCATTTTGTTGTGCTTGTTGCCAAATATTTTTATCAGAATATAATCGCACAGCTGCCTTTGCAAATGGCGAAGGGTTATCGGCTACAAAACCATTCCAGTCTGAATCTTCATAGAGCATTCCTTCGGTTCCAATAGAGGTTGTAACATTTGGGGTGCCACATAACATCGATTCTGCGAGTTTTCCTTTGATTCCTGCACCAAATTGTAATGGGGCTAGAGATACACGAGCTTGACTTACTACGTCTTGTGCATCATCTGCCCAGCCTTTAATGAGAAAACCTTCTTTGGGATTATGAAGTTGTGTTACCTTATCTGATGGATAGGCTCCATAAACATGTAATTCTATTTCTGGAAGCTCTTTTTTGATTAAAGGCCAGATGGTGTCTTTGAGGTATAATACACTATTCCAGTTTGGTTCATGGCGAAAGTTCCCGATAGTGATAAAGTGATTTCTTTTTTCATAATTTGGCCAATCTTTTTTTGTTTCTGAAGTGATTGGAGCTAGTAAAAATGGTAAATAAAATAGTAGATTTTCTTTAACTCCTAGAGATTCTGTTAGTAATTTCATTTCGAAATCAGAAATAATTAACGAAAGATCACACCGATAGATACTTGCGATTTCTCTTTTGGTTACATCTTGTTTAAGCAATTCTTTGATCTCAAAAGCTTTTTTACGCTTAAACAATTCTTGTCGTGTCTTTCTTAGACTGTGCAGGTCTTCGGTGTTGAGGATCTTTAATGCTCCTGGGCAGTGTTTGCTAATTCTCCATCCAAACTGCTCTTCTGTGATAAACCTATCAAATAGTACTATGCTTGGCTGTAATTGTTTGATAAAGTGATCAAAACTAGTATTGTTGATCGCTATACTTACTTTTGTAACGTTGTGTTCTTCAAGGTTGACCATGTGTGCTGTATCTGCAGCAGGACTGGCAAAGGTAATCTTCCAGTTTTGAGATAAAAACAGTGTAATGAGTTGCATCATTCTACTTCCTGCAGCTGTAGAGTTTGGTTCTGGCCAAACAAAACCTATGATTAGGAGATGATTCATGTGTTAATGATTCTTTATATCAAAATAGCCCCAGAAAAACTGAGGCTATTATACATTATCTTGAGAACTTTTTGTTATAATTTAGAAAAAAGAGTATTCATTTTCTCTTTTTGCTCTTTGGCAAGCTCTTGGTCTACTAGTATTCTACCACTATGCTCATCGGTAATGATTTTTTTACGAGAAGCGATTTCCATTTGTACTTGTGGCGGAATCGTAAAGAAAGATCCCCCAGAAGCTCCACGTTCGATAGGTACAACAGCTAATCCGTTTTTTACATTGTTTCTGATTCGCTTGTAGGCAGCAACTAATCTATCTTCGATTTCTTTTTGGTAATCTTCAGATTTAGCTATTAATGCTTTTTCTTCTTTTTCTGTTTCTGCTAATATTGCGTCAAGCTCGCCTTTTTTGTGAGAAAGATGTTCGTTGCGTTCAGAAACTTTTTCTTTTGTCTGACTGATTATTTCATTTTTTTGAATAATCTGTGCCTTGTGTTCTTTGATATGCTTTTCAGCTAGCTGGATTTCTAATTCCTGAAATTCAATTTCTTTACTAAGAGAATTGTACTCACGATTGTTGCGTACATTTTTTTGTTGCTCTCCGTATTTCTTGATTAGTACTTTAGCTTCTTCGATTAGATTTTTCTTTGTTTTGATGTCCTCATCAATACTTTCAAGGTCAGTGTTTAGTTTATCTAATCTTTTATTTAATCCGGCTACTTCATCTTCAAGATCTTCAACTTCTAAAGGTAGTTCTCCACGTACGTTTCTGATCTCATCAACTCTAGAGTCAATTAATTGCAAATCATATAATGCTCTTAATTTTTGCTCAACAGTAACTTCTTTCTTTGCCATATTTTTAAATGTATTGTATGGGATTGGTATTTTTATCCGATAAAATGATTGCAAAATTACTGATTTTTTTTCTAAGATAACTAACAATTAAGTTTTTTGTGAACTGTTCACTTTCATAATGTCCAATATCTGCCAAGATGATCTTTTCTTCAGCTTCATAAAACTGATGATATTTTAAATCTGCAGTGATAAATATGTCTGCCCCTGCTTGCTTTGCATTTTTTATTGCAAAACTGCCACTACCTCCCAAAACTGCTACTTTTTTGATAGGTTTTCTTAGTAAGTTAGAGTGTCTAATGCATCCGGTTTTAAACACTTTTTTGATATGATTCAGAAATTCTGTTTCTTCCATGGCTTTGGGCAGTTCTCCTATCATTCCCATTCCTATATGTTGATTCTTATTTTCGAGGGTAGTAATTTCGTAAGCAACTTCTTCATAAGAATGAGTATCAAAAAGTGTTTTTAGTATCTTATCCTCATTGTGCTTTGGGTAGGTGATCTGAATTTGGGTTTCTTTTTCTTGATGCATTCTCCCTACAGTTCCAATTGAAGGGTTTGCGTGTTCTGTTGCTCTAAAAGTCCCTGTTCCTTCTGAAGAAAAACTACAATTATCATAATTACCAATGCTTCCTGCTCCGGCTTCAAAAAGTTTTGTGCGTATATTTTCTGCTTCTGTAGTTGGAACATACGTAACTAGTTTTTTTATAGTTCCGCTTTGCGGAATAAGAATTTTACGATTAATTAGCCCTAACTGTTCTGACATCATATCGTTGACTCCATTGTATGCATTGTCTAAGGCAGTGTGAATCGCAAAGATGGCAATATCATTTTTGATGGCTTTCATAACAACACGCTCAACATAAGTGTTGCCATTAAATTTTTTGATTCCTTTAAATACAATCGGGTGAAAACTAATAATTAGATTACAATTATTTTTAATAGCTTCATCAACTATACTTTCTAGTGTATCTAGGGTAACAAGAACACCTGTTACTGTGGTGTTTTGATTTCCGACTAATAGTCCAACATTGTCAAAATCTTCAGCGTATGTGGTAGGAGCGAAGGCTTCAAGGTGTTGTATTACCTCTTTTATTTGCATTTTGATGTGTTTTTGAATATAAATTTAATGTAAAAAAACTTTTGTCAATAATCAAAGTTTCGTTTTATACTTTTGTTATTGAAAAATATTTGCAAAAATTAAAATGCATGAATGTATTGCGAAAGATACTTTTTCCTATTGGTGCTGTTTATTTTATTGTGACTTGGTTGCGTAATAAAATGTATGATCTGGGAATCAAAAAATCAGTAATTTATGATTTTCCTGTTATTGCGGTGGGCAACCTAAGCGTAGGAGGAACTGGTAAATCTCCAATGGTTGAATATTTAATTAGATTACTAAAAGACAAAGTTCGATTAGCAACGCTAAGTAGAGGATATAAGAGGGAAACTAAAGGTTTTCAATTGGTATCATCTTCTTCGACAGTAAAAGAAGTAGGCGACGAGCCGCTTCAGTTCAAAACTAAATTTTCAGATATTATTGTTGGGGTTGATGGTGATAGACGAAATGGAATTGCTAATTTAAGATCGCTACACCCACATCCCGAAGTTATTATTCTAGATGATGCATACCAACATAGAAGAGTAAAAGCAGGGTTTTATATCTTGCTTACGGCATATTATGATCTTTATTGTGATGACATTGTATTGCCGGCAGGGAATTTGAGAGAGCCAAGAAAAGGAGCTAATCGAGCGGATATTGTTATTGTTACCAAATGCCCTAGCACTATTTCTTCTAAGGAAATGAAAAAGATTAAAAAAAAGCTTAATATAATGGATCAACAATCCTTGTTTTTTGCAACGATCGATTACGGGGATGATATTATTGGGGCTTCTGGAATGCAATCGATTAGTTCATTACGGGACAAAACGTTTACGTTGGTGACTGGTATTGCTAATCCAATGCCATTGCTAGAATATTATACTTCATTAGGATTGAAATATAATCATATTCGTTTTCCTGATCATCATAATTTTACCAATAAAGAATTAAATGAGTTGAGCAATTATGAGGTGATAGTTACTACAGAAAAGGATTATGTGAGATTGATTTCTGATCTTTCTGAAAAAAGTTTATGGTATCAACCGATGGAGATGAAATTTATTACCGATAGTGATTATTTTGATAGTCAAGTACTTAATTATGTGAATAAAGATAAGCTGTAATTAGATTCTTCTTTTTAGATGGTGTGACGTACTCAGATGAACTCGCAAATTCTAGCCTAATCAATGTAGCCTACAATTTATGAATTAGGTAGTGGTTTGTTTTTTTACCAATGCCTTATGGAGTTTTGTAAAAAACTCTTCGGTCTTATAGGGCTTTGGAATAATATCATTAAAACCGTTATCATAAAACTCGTCTAAGTTGTCATCTAGAGTCACTGCGGTAAGCGCAATGATAGGTATTTCTTTATCAAATTCTCTAATTTGCTTAGTAGCTTCTATACCGCTGATTCCTGGCATGTGAATATCCATAAGAATTAAATCAAAAGAGTTTTCTCGAGCTTTATTTACGGCAATATCTCCATTATCTGCAACATCACATTTCATTTTATTTTTTTCTAATATTTTTCTTGTGATTAATTGATTAATCTTATTGTCTTCAACAACTAATATGTGCTTATCAATCATAATACTGTAATCAATTTTCTTTGCTTCTTCCTCGTAATTAGAGCCTTTATCCTCGAAGATTTCAAATTTTAAATTAAAAAGAAATTTAGACCCTTTGCCAAGTTCACTCTCTAACTGAATTTTGCTATCTAGTAATGACAAGAGATTTTTTACAATCGAGAGTCCTAAACCGGTACCTCCAAATTTTCTATTGATTTGAACAGAGCCTTGGGTAAAGTTTTCAAATATACTTTGCTGTTTTTTTTCAGAAATTCCTACTCCATTATCTTCAATTTCAAAATTAAGAAATACTTTGTTATCAATCTGCTGAATTAATTTTACGCGCATCCATATATCTCCGTTTTGTGTAAATTTTATTGAGTTACCAATAAGATTAATTAGGATTTGTGATACTTTTAGAGGGTCTCCTTTTAGTTTTTGAGGTACAGCATCATCAAATTCATAATGTAGCCTATTGTTTCTGTCTTTTGCAGATTTACCTAGCGCTATGATTACATCGTTTATTCTTTTTTTGAGGTTGAAAGAGGTGTTTTCTACTTCTACCTTATTGGCTTCAAGTTTATTAAGGTCCAAAATATTATTGATGAGGGATAATAGATATTCTCCAGAGAATTTGAGAGAATTAAGATGTTCTTTTTGGTTGGGTGTAGGGCTTTCTTCTAAAAGTAAGTGTGTTAAGCCAGTTACCGCGTACAAAGGGGTTCTTAGTTCGTGAGTTATTGTAGAAAGAAACTGAACTTTTGCCTCGCTTGCTCTTTCTGCATTTTCTTTTGCTAAGATCAATTCTGTATTTTTATTCTGCAATAACTCATTAGCTCTTGCTCTTAGGTTGTTATTTTTATAGAGTGAAAGTGTTAATAGTGATAATATTGTAATGAGTGCGATACTAAGTATGGTGGTAAGGCGTCCTAATTTTAAAGATTTTTGTTGTTGTATATTTTCTTCGGTTAATTCTTCTATTAAGTCATTACTTTCATCAAGATTTAATTTGGCTCCCGCTTCATGTGCAATAACCTCTTTGTTTATATTGAATAAAGAATCTTTGATTTTTTGGTGGGCTTTGAGATTGTCTAAAGAAGAAGGATAATCTTTTTTCTTTTCGTATATCTGGCTGTAAAGTTCAAAGCAAGCTGATCTAATTTCAGAATATCCTTTTTCTCTGCCAATTTGCATAGCCAGAGAATTGGTTTTTAAGGCTTCTTCTACCTGATTAAGCATTAATTGTGCCTTTGCCTTACTGGTATATAATTTGGCTTTTAAATAATATTGCTCATAGATTTCTATCGCAGGTAGCCCATTATTGAAGTGATCAACAGCTTTTTTAGCTTGATTATTTTCAAGCGCTAAAAGACCTAGATTTAATCTTACAGCTCCTATTTGATTTTCTATTTTATTTTTTTGAGATATATCGAGTGCTTTTTCCAGAACCTGATTTGCTGTTTTGTAATCTTGTAATTTGGTTGCTATAGATCCATAAGTAGTATAAGAGCAGGCAAGACCATCTTCATTATTATCCTCAGATTGAAGTTTGATAGCATTAAGAATTTGTTCTTCGGCTTTTTTTAAATCTCCTAGCTCTCGATAGAGTTTGGCAAGAACCATATTTGTATTTGCTCTGTATTTTGTGTCTTGGTATTGCAAAGCTAGTTCTTTGGCGGCAACTACATTTGAAAGCGCTTGTTCTAGTTGAGCTTGCTCTATTGACTTAGAAGCTTTTCTTAAATAATTTGCAATAGAATTCTTTACTTGATTGTTTTTTGCAGCGTTATTTTCCTCTTGGGAATACGTGAAAAAACAACAAATAAGTAAAAGTACAGCTATAGAATGTCTAATAGGGGTTGGCATTTTCCTCTTAAAATCTCAACTAAGATAGTTATTTCTTACAAATGTTAATAATTAAATCAATTATTCTGTGGCTATACCCTATTTCATTATCATACCACCCTATGATTTTTACCATTTTTCCTATAACAGATGTCATCAAGGAATCAAACATACAAGAACATGGATTGCCTAGGATATCAACGGATACTATAGGATCTTCAGTATATGCCAAAATACCTTTTAGGTAGGAATCAGAAGCTTTTTTAAAAGCCTGGTTTACCTCTGCAATTGAAATCTCTTTTTTAACATTAAATGTAATATCAGTTAAAGAGCCATCAGGTACGGGAACTCTAATACCACAACCCCCAATTACATTACTTAACTCAGGAAAAATTTTGGTTAATGCTTTGGCTGCTCCGGTAGTTGTGGGCACTATAGATTGGCTTGCAGCTCTTGCTCTTCTTAAATCTCTATGTGGTTGATCGTGTAAGCTTTGATCGGTTGTATAACTGTGTATTGTAGTAATATAAGCTTGTTCAATCCCACACAGGTCATTAATAACTTTGATCATAGGGGCGGCATTGTTTGTGGTGCAAGATGCATTAGATATTATGGTTTCTGTACCATCTAATATATGATCATTTACACCCAAGACGACAGTTTTTATAGTATCTTCTAGCGGGGGTGCAGAAAGGATAACCTTTTTAGCTCCAGCTTTTAAATGTTTTTCTACATCTTGTTTGGTTTTGAATTTTCCGGTAGACTCTACAACGATATCAATATCATACTTTTTCCAGTCACAATCTTCAGGGTCTAGCTGGTTAGATAGTGGTATAGGTTTATTATTGATTACAATATGATGAGCGGTATGTGATACTTCAAAAGGTAAAACACCGTGTATGCTGTCATATTTTAAAAGATGACTTAGTGTTTTGGCATCTGCAAGATCATTAATGGCTACTACTTGTATACTTTTATGATTTATTAGTAATCTAAAAAGATTGCGACCAATTCTTCCAAAGCCATTAATAGCAATTCTTATGGGTGTATTCATTAAGCCTTAATTACGTACTTTGAATTATGTTAAATGTTTTTGTGCTTTATATGAAGATCTCACCAATGCGCCGCTTTCTACATGCCTAAATCCCATTTCTAAACCTATGGTTTCATATTTTTTAAATTGATCAGGAGTAATAAACTCTTTTACAGGAAGATGTTTTTTACTAGGTTGAAGATATTGCCCTATGGTCACAATGTCCAAATTTACTTTTCTAAGGTCTTCAAGGGTTTGTATTACTTCTTCTTCTTGCTCTCCTAATCCCAACATAATTCCACTTTTGGTTCGCTCAATTCCATGGTCTTTAAGATATTTCAAAACTTGTAAGCTCTGTTCGTATTTTGCCTGAATACGAACTTCGCGGGTTAACCGTTTTACAGTTTCCATATTATGAGAAACAACCTCTGGTTTTACTGAAATGATTCGATCTATATTTTTAGTTTTTCCCTGAAAATCAGGAATCAACGTCTCTAATGTGGTTTCAGGGTTCATTCTTCTTATAGCTTGAATGGTCTCTGCCCAAATAATCGAACCACCATCTGCCAGATCATCCCTGTCTACAGAGGTTACAACAGCATGTTTAATATTCATTATTTTTATAGAGCGTGCTACTTTTTCGGGTTCTTCCCAGTCTACGGTCTCAGGTCTTCCGGTTTTTACACCACAAAAACCACAGGAACGCGTGCAGATATTACCTAATATCATAAAAGTAGCGGTACCCTCACTCCAACATTCACCCATATTGGGACAACTACCAGAGGTACAAATGGTATGCAAATTATATTTATCGACTAAACCTCGAAGTTCTGTATATTTTTTTCCTGTTGGAAGTTTTACTCGTAGCCACTTTGGTTTTCCCTTAGGTGGTGCTACAGAAGCAACATCATTATTCATACAAGCCATGTTTTATACAAAAATACAAAGAAAGGATCGATTACGATAACGTTACATAAAAAGTTGTGATTTGTGTATTTAGCCAGTTTTGGAGTTGTATACTAATTTTTCACACAATAAAATTTTGATATTCAGCTAATTATTTAATTTAACACTAGGTTAAAATTTAGTTAACATAAAATTTTTTTATGATTTGAAAGTTATGTTTTTAACAAAAAAAGAAAGTAATGCACGAAGAATTAGTAACCTCAAAAAAAATACTGAATAATCGTAAGCGTGTAGAGAAATGGTTGGTTAAAAATCATAAATACATCAATATTACCGCGTTAGAAAAAGAGATATCAGCACCAAAAGGATTGGTTCAGAAGTTTGTTAAATACGATAAGAAAATTAACGATAAGTGGATTAATCCACTGTATAGCATAATAAAAAGATTTACTTCTTTTAATCTTAGATAATTTTTGAGAAACACTTTGTTTTCTTCTTTATCAAGCTAGCTTTTGGTAGCGGTAATAATTTCAGACAATAACTTTTTAGCTCTTAATAGTTTCACTTTTATATTATTCATAGGTTCATCCAACTCGATTGCAATCTCCTTATAACTCAATTCCTGAAAATAACGAAGATTAATTACCTTCTGATAATGTGGTTTTAGCTGCTTTATATAAAGTAGCAATTGTGCTAGATTTTGTTCGGTAATCAATTTGTCTTCTGGTGATGGATTGTCATCGATTATACGATATACAACATCATCTACGTCAGTTGTAGTCTTAGATCGTATTGAAGCATTTTTTTTTCGTAATAAATCTATATGGATGTTCTTTGAGATTTGAATTAACCAGGTTTTGAAGTTAAGCTCTTCTTTGAATGTATTAATTTTATCGAATGCCCTAGAGAAACTTTGTATTGTGATATCTTCGGCTTCGTATTCGTCCTGAGTTCTTTTTAACTGAAAATTATAGACATCATTCCAAAAAGTGTTAAGAAGATAATTGAAAGATATTTGTTTTCCTTCTTTTGCTTGTTTTATATGATCCTCTAATGAGATGAGGTGTTCTTTTTTCAATGAAATAATTTTGAATAGGTACCTATAGTGGTGATTTATTTAGAATGCTCTTGCTCGTTACAAGTTGCATACTGGTCAGGTGTTTTGCCACACATAGAACACGATTCTCCTTCTTTATTTAGAAATGGATTTTGACTAGCACAGGTACCAGCGAATTTCCCGTCTTTTTTTGCCCATAATTTAATAGCAATTCCCGCAAATGCCAGAAGAAGTAGCACTATGGTAAGTAATATAAGTTTCATAGCAATATAAAATATATCAAAATTAATTACAAAGATACAAAGAATGTATGGCTATAATGGTATCAAACAAAAATTAAGGGCATTCAATACACAAATAATTATACGAAACCGATTATGATATGATATTGACTTCTGTTTCTAATTTGATGTTAAATCTATGTTGAATTTCTTTCTGAATTTTTTGAGATAGTGTAAGAATTTCTTTTCCTGTTGCATTGTCATAATTTACAAGAACTAATGCTTGTTTTTTATGCACTCCGGCATCACCCCACCTTTTTCCTTTGAAACCACATTGTTCTATAAGCCAACCAGCAGGTATTTTAATGTTTTGCTCATCGATTTTATACGATGGTATGTCTGGATGCGATTTTTGTAAATCAAGAAATTGTGCTGAAGAAATTATAGGGTTTTTAAAAAAACTACCACTATTGCCAATTTCTGAAGGGTCTGGGAGTTTACTTTTTCTTATTTGAATTACTACTTCAGAAACATCCTTAATGGTTGGAGTTGAGATGTTCTTATCCCTTAAGGCATTTTCTATAGCACCATAGCTTGTATTCAAGATGTGCTCGTTTTGAGTAAGTTTAAAGGTGACATTGGTTATAATATACTTACCCTTTACTTCACTTTTAAAAACAGAATTGCGATAGCCAAATTTACAATCCTTGTTAGAGAATATATGTTTTTTTCCAGTAGTAATATGAATAGCTTCACAACTTTCAAAAGTATCTTTAAGTTCAACGCCATAGGCACCAATGTTTTGAATAGGCGCACTCCCAACATAACCAGGGATCAATGATAAATTTTCTAATCCGCCATAATTATTTTTAATACAATATTGCACAAAGTCATGCCAATTTTCACCTGCGTTAACAGATAGGAATACAGTGTTTTTAGCTTGTTTTAGAACGGTAATTCCTTTTATTGCAATATGAACCACCAAAGTTTCTAGATTTTTTGTGAGTAGCATATTACTACCACCACTTAATACAAAAAGTTCTCTAGTTGGGTTTTGGGATAATACGTTTTGGAGTTCTGGTTCTGAAGTAACTTCAATGAACTCGCTGGCTATAACGTCAATTCCAAAAGTGTTATATTTTTTTAAGGATTTATTATGTTCAATTTTCATTGATTATTATATTTTTCTAAACCTGATTTTAATATCGCAATTGATTTTTTGAGATCTCTTCGATTTAATACATAGGCGATTCTAACTTGATCTTTCCCTTCGTCAGGAGTTGAGTAAAATCCTGAAGCTGGTGCTAACATAACAGTTTCTTTGTTTAAATCAAATTTATCCAAAAGCCATTTCGTAAAATGATCAGTATCTTTTACCGGGAGCTGAGCAATACAGTAAAAAGCCCCTTTAGGTGTTGAGACTTTTACACCGGGAATTTCTTTTAGCCCAGAAACTAAAGTATCTCTTCTGGATTTATATTTTGCTATAGTCTCTTTATAATAGGATTCGGGTGCTTCGAGAGCTGCTTCACTTGCGATCTGCGCTAAAGTTGGAGGACTTAGTCTGGCCTGAGCAAACTTCATGGCGGTTTCCATTACGCTTTTATTTTTACTTACCAAGCATCCTATTCGAGCTCCACACATACTATATCGTTTAGAGACAGAATCGATAACAATGGCATGGTCATCCATGTTTTTTTCTTGTAAAATCGAATAATGCTCTGATTTATCATATACAAATTCACGATAGACTTCATCAGATATTAAAAATAAATCATATTTGATAGCTAATTTTGATAACTGTTTTATTTCTTCTTTGCTATAAAGGTAGCCAGTTGGATTTCCAGGATTACAAATAAGTATCGCTTTGGTTTTTGAAGTAATACATTTTTCAAAATCTTTGACTGGTGGTAATGCAAAACCAGTTTCTATCGTAGAGAGTACGGGTACTACTTCTACCATTGATTGTGTCGAAAAACTATAATAATTTGCATAAAATGGTTCTGGAACAATAATTTCATCACCAGGATCAGTAATGCTTCCCATAGTAAAGATCAAAGCTTCACTGCCTCCTGTTGTGACCAAAATATCATCTGATGATATCGTGATATCATGTTTTGCATAATACCCGGCTAGTTTTTTTCTGAAACTCTCGAATCCAGCAGAATGGCTATAAGCAAGAACATCAAGTTTGTGATTCCTTACAGCGTCCATAGCTTCAATCGGTGATTTAATATCCGGTTGCCCAATATTAAGATGATATATATGCTTGCCTTCTTTTGCAGCTTTTTCTGCAAAAGGAACCAACTTGCGAATTGGTGATTCTGGCATAGCTTTGCCTTTGAGAGATACTATTGGCATTCGATCTGTTTTAAAAAAAAATAAATAGCGGTAAATTTCTTAAAATATTTAAGAAATTACTGCATAATTGAAATGATTTTTCAACTAATTCTTTATATTTAGCAGAATGAAGATTTTATCCTTGAATTTTTATCATTTTATTAAAACCAAAATAGTAGTGCTATTTCTGGTTTCTAACTTCACTCTCATAGCACAAGCGGATTTTAAGCTGTTAAAAAATGCTAATAATGGCAAGGTTAAGTTTGAATTAGCAAATAATCTTATTATAATACCTGTATTACTCAATGGCGTAGAGCTCTCTTTTATTCTAGATACAGGTGTAGGGTCAACAATTATATTTAGCGTTGACAATAAAGCTTCTTTAGAACTCAAAAATGCTTCAAAGATTTACTTAAAAGGGTTAGGAGAGGGAGAGCCTGTAGAGGCTATCAAGTCCTTAGGTAATGAGTTGAAAATTGGGGATGCCATTAGTAGTGATCACACGGTATATTTGGTTTTTGATGAGTCAATTAATTTTTCTCCTAGAATGGGTTTTCCAGTTCATGGCATCATAGGATACGACTTCTTTAAAAAGTTTATATTAGATATTAATTATACCAAAAAAAACATAAAAATAAACAGCCCTAAATCATATGTGTATAAAAAGTGTAAGAAGTGTTATAAAACTAAAATTGATTTTAGGGATCGTAATAAAAAACCATATGTAACAGCAAAATATAAATCAGAAAAAGGGCTTATTGATATAAACCTACTATTAGATTCTGGATCTGGCTCTTCTCTATGGTTGTTTGAGAATAAGGATCTGGGTATCGATGTACCTGATAATTCGTTTAGAGATTTTTTAGGAAAGGGGTTTAATGGTGACATCTACGGTAGGCGAACAAAAATTGATGAGCTTTATATTGGTAATTTTGCAATGAGAAATGTAACTACTTCTTTTCCAGATTCAATTTATATACAAGGAATACCAATACATAAAAGGCAAGGGTCGCTGGGAGGTAATGTTTTAAGAAGATTTAATTTAATCGTAGATTATCCCAACAAGAATATATCGTTTAAAAAGAATAGTTTTTTTGATAAGCCGTTTAATTATAATATGAGTGGACTCACCATCCAGCATAGTGGGTTTATAGCTTCTTTTGGCTATAATGAAAAAGATAGAGTGTATTTAAGTCTTAATAGAGTAGAAAGTAAAAAAACACTAGAGTTATTAAATAATTTTGTGCTACAACCTAAATACGAGATTTCAGATATACGACCAGGATCTCCTGCAGACGTTATTGGATTACAGGTAGGTGATGTTATTTTGCAGGTAAATGGTAAGAAGATTCATAAATATAAACTATCAGCCCTCAATGATTTATTCTATTTTGATGAAGGTAAAAGAATTAAAATGAAAATCGATCGATTAGGAGTAGAAATAGAATATGAGTTCTACCTTAAAAAAGTGCTCTAAAAGAAAAAAGGAGCTACACTTCTTTTCGTATAACTCCTTTCATTGATATTATTTCTAAATCGTATTAGTTTTTCTTTTCAAGAACGCTCTTATCTAATACAGTACCTTTAATTTTTATGGCCTTAGTTGCTTCGGTAGCATTAGAATATACAGTTATTGTCTTACGTATAGGTCCAACTCTTTTGGTGTCATACTTTACTTCGATAACTCCATTCTCACCTGGTCCTACAGGTTTCTCAGGTTTTTTTGGGATTGTACATCCACAACTAGAATATACTCTAGAAATTACCAAAGGGGCGTTTCCTGTATTGGTGAATTTAAACTGGCGAACACCGTTACTTCCTTTAGCTATTTCACCATAGTCAATAACTTCACTTTCAAACTTTATTTGTGCTTTGGCATCTTGAGCGTTTGTGGTTATGCTCAGAAAACCAATACATAAAATTAATATTATATTTTTCATAGTGTAGGTTTTTTGTTGGGTGTAAAAGTACTTACTTTTTATCCAACTTCAAAATTGTAAATAAATGTACACAGTTTGACGTTAGCTCTATAGATCAAAAAACGTTAATGCTGTATGTTTTATGTCTTATTTTTTATCCTTGGGCTATATTTCTAACATCGTACTTCATACTTCGTACTTTAATAATTACTTTTGCACTTTAAATCTCAAAAATTGGACCAAAGTATGGCTTTAGCTACAAAATATGATTCAAAATCGGTAGAAGAGAGATGGTATACCTACTGGATGGAACATAATTATTTTCATTCTGAAGTAGATGATCGAGAGGCATATACTATAGTGATCCCACCTCCAAATGTTACTGGCGTATTACATATGGGGCATATGCTTAATAATACGATTCAGGATGTATTGATACGTAGGGCTCGTCTCAAAGGGTATAATGCATGCTGGGTTCCGGGAACAGATCACGCCTCTATAGCTACTGAGGCTAAGGTTGTTGCAAAGCTAAAAGAACAAGGGATTGACAAAAACGATCTTACTCGTGATGAATTTTTGGAGCATGCATGGGAATGGACGCATAAACATGGGGGGATTATCTTAGAGCAACTAAAGAAACTCGGTGCATCTTGCGATTGGGAACGTACTGCGTTTACCATGGATGATAACTTATCGGCATCTGTGATTAAGGTTTTTGTGGATTTGTATAATAAAGGACTTATATATCGTGGATATAGAATGGTTAATTGGGATCCTGAGGCCAAAACTACATTGTCTGACGAAGAGGTTATTTATGAAGAAAAACAAGGGAGTTTATATTATCTAAAATATAAAATTGAGGGAAGCGAAGATACACTTACTATTGCTACTACGCGTCCCGAAACCATTATGGGAGATACTGCTATTTGTATTAATCCTAATGATGAAAGATTTACACACCTTAAAGGTAAAAAGGCGATTGTGCCTATTGCAGGTAGGGTTATACCAATCATTGAAGATGAATATGTGGATGTAGAGTTTGGTACTGGTTGTCTTAAAGTTACACCAGCTCATGATCCTAATGATAAAATTTTAGGTGACAAGCATAATCTTGAGGTTGTAGATATCTTTAATGATGATGCTACCCTGAATTCTTTTGGATTACATTATCAGGGAAAAGATCGTTTTATAGTTCGCAAAGAGATTGTAAAAGAGCTTGAATCTATAGGCGCCCTAGAAAAAACCGAGACTCACCTAAATAAAGTAGGAACTAGTGAGCGTACAAAAGCTGTAATTGAACCAAAATTAAGTGATCAATGGTTCCTAAAAATGGAAGGACTTGCAAAGCCCGCTCTTGATGCTGTATTAGAGAATAATGTTAATCTGGTACCAGATAAATTTGTAAATACCTATCGCCATTGGATGGAAAATGTGAGAGATTGGAACATCTCTCGCCAATTATGGTGGGGACACCAAATTCCAGCCTACTTTTATGCAGATGGGAAAGAAGATTTTGTAGTAGCAGAGAGTAGAGAAGAAGCTTTGGTATTAGCAAAAGAAAAAACCGGAAATACTTTTTTAACAGATAAAGACCTTACTCAAGATGCAGATGCTCTGGATACTTGGTTTTCATCTTGGCTATGGCCAATAAGTGTGTTCAATGGAATATTAGAGCCAGACAATAAAGAAATTAATTATTATTACCCTACAAATGATCTGGTTACTGCACCAGAGATTCTATTTTTTTGGGTAGCCCGTATGATTATCGCAGGATACGAGTATAGAGGTGAGAAACCCTTTACAAATGTGTATCTTACTGGTATTGTTAGAGATAAACAAAGACGTAAGATGTCTAAATCTCTTGGTAATTCTCCAGATCCATTAGATTTGATTGCACAGTATGGTGCTGATGGTATTAGGGTGGGAATGTTGTTGAGTTCGCCAGCAGGTAACGACTTGATGTTTGATGAAGATCTATGTAAGCAAGGTAGTGCGTTTGTGAATAAAATATTTAATGCATTCAGGCTTATCAAAGGTTGGGAAATAGATGCTGCCATAGAACAACCTGCAGCTTCAACAATAGCGGTACAGTGGTATCAATCAAGATTTCAGCAAGCATTAATTGAATTAGAGCATAACTATTCTAAGTATAGAATAAGCGATGCATTAATGACTACCTACAAATTAATATGGGATGATTTCTGTAGTTGGTTATTAGAAATGATCAAGCCAGGATATCAAAGTCCGATTGATGCTAAGACCTATCAAGAGGTGATCGCTATCTTAGAAGATAATTTAAAAATCCTTCATCCTTTCGTGCCTTTTATTTCTGAAGAAATTTGGCATCAAATATCCGATAGAACTCCAGAGGAGGCGTTAATTATATCAAACTGGCCTAAATCTGAGGCAATCAATGAAGATTTAATAAAAGAATTTCAAATAGCTGCAGATGTGGTTTCTGGTATTCGAACCATACGCAAAGAGAAAAATATTTCCTTTAAAGAAACCATAGAACTATCTGTGCTTAATAGTGAAAATAACTCCGATACTTTTGATCCTGTGATTAGTAAATTAGGGAATCTAACTTCTTTACATTACGTAGAAACACAAGTAGAAGGAGCACTATCCTTTAGAGTGAAATCTAATGAATACTTTATTCCTACAGCGGGAGCAATAAATGTAGAAGAAGAGCTTAAAAAGCTCAACGAAGAATTAGTATATACAGAAGGTTTTTTGAAATCTGTTCAGAAAAAACTACAGAATGAGCGTTTTGTGAATAATGCACCAGACCAAGTAATAGCTAATGAAAGAAAGAAAGAAGCTGATGCAGAAGCCAAAATAACGATGCTAAAATCTAGTTTAGAAGGTTTGCAAAATTAATATTGATATAAGGTATACTGCTTTGATCCTCTTGATAGCGTGTTGAAGCATTTTACTCGATAGTCGAGTTGAGATTTGATTGTTTTAGGCACTTTCAGAAAATAGCTACGCTAATTTCAATTTGTTTATTTTTTGAATGATTTTCGATAGTTGTAAGAAGAT
>CANLYR010000015.1 GCA_947495425.1 uncultured Aquimarina sp. | reverse complement strand
ACTGAAAATATTCATACTATAATTTTAATCTAAAATAAGACTTTTTTATCAATTATGGATAATTACGGATATTCAATGAAAATTATTATAAAATATCTAAATGCTAATATAAAGGAGTATTTTGCTATAATGAAATGAAGACAAAATGTATCGAGAATAGCGTTTTTAAACAAAACCCTATTCTCAATAGCTCTATTGAGCCCAGTAGAAGTAAACTTCTTCTGATGTCGAAACGCTACCATTGACGAATTGAAATTAAAAAACATCAAATGCACGTTGGGTGTAAGTTAGTATTAACAATGCAAAGATAAAGCCTCATAAGTTTCCTTATGAGGCTTTATCTTTGCTTTGATTTAAATTTAAAATCCTATCCCTATACCATTACAGTTTTCTGCAATTAATATAAATTGTTCTATTCTTTGCCCATTGCTGTTAGAAGTAACCAAAATTACTCGATATCTACCCGTCTTCTTTACACCGACAATTGCTTTATTCAAAGTTGGATAAATAAATGCTATGTTTTCTCCGCTTGGAGTAATCGGAGTAATCGACCAAGAATAATTCACACAAGTCTCAAAAGGAACAGATAACTCGTTATTAATGGTGGTAGTACAGATATAATTACTACCTAGATTTCCTGTAACATATTCTGGAGGAACCGGAGTCATAAACTCTGAATAAATGGGTTGTGGTGTCGGCGGACCACTAGGGCAAATTTCTCCTCCTCCAACGGTATATATTATAAGATCCTGATCACAGTCTATCAAACCACCACTATTATTGACGAATACGTTTACTGTTCCGCCTCTAAAACCCTGATTAAATTGTACTGTAACTGAATTGTTAGTACTTGAGCCTATAATTTGCATACCAACTCCAGATTCAATAGACCATTGTATGATTGCATTTGGTGAAATTGTACTAGAAACTGTAAAGGTTCTTGTTTCTCCAATAAAGCTTACCGGATTAGGGTTATCAAAAGATATAGGACAACCACTACCTTTGGTTAAAACTATTCCTTTTTCATTTTTAATAATACTAATTTCCGAATTTTCGTCCATAGACGTATCTTCTTCTGTTTCACAAGAAACTACAACAAGGAATAAAAAGATTATTGAGCAGTACTTAAAAATTTCGTTCATAATATATTTATTAAGGTTAAAACTATTCTTAAATTTAGATATAAATCAGTCTTTAAGAGTTAAATAAAAGTTACATTATTTGTATTTATGGGTGAGTTATGGCATACCCGTCTTTTACAAAAGATAAAGCCTCATAAGAAAACTTATGAGGCTTTTATATATTGAGAATGGATTCCAGCCTACGCTGGAATGACAAATTATGTGACAGACCCGCTCTTCAGCTAGATAAGTTTCACTTAGTTATTCAATGCTTCTGCTCCACCTACGATTTCAAGAATTTCATTGGTAATCGCAGCTTGTCTTGCTTTGTTATATTGTAATTTAAGTGCATCTCTAAGCTCTGTTGCATTATCGGTAGCCTTATGCATTGCTGTCATACGTGCACCGTGTTCTGATGCAAATGAATCGCGGATTGCCTTATACAATTGTGTTTTAAGCGACTTAGGAATCAACTGCTCTACAATTTCTTCTTTTGACGGCTCAAAAATATAATCTACATTGGTTGTTGTTGCATTTTTTACAGGAACGATAGGTAAAAATTGTTCTGTAGTAACATCCTGCGTAGCTGCATTTTTAAATTTATTATACACAATCATGATCTTGTCGTAAGAACCACTTGTAAATAAAGTCATTAATTCTTCTGCAATAATGGCGACGTTGGCAAAGGTAAGATCATCAAATACTTCACTTTTATTGGCAACAACCGTATGTGTTTTGGAAACAACATCGTTAACCTTTTTACCGATAGTAACAAAATCCACTTGCTTACCTACATACACATTTTCATATAATGCTCTTACGCCTTTAACGATATTTGTGTTAAAAGCACCTGCTAAACCACGGTTAGAAGCAATTGCCACAACCAATACTTTATTAACTTCTCGTTGCTCTGCATAATCACTAGCACTATCTCCTTCTAGAGAAGCACTAAGGCTTTGTAACAACTCAGTAAGTTTATCTGAATAGGGGCGCATTGCAGTAATCGCCTGCTGTGCTTTATTCAACTTAGCAGCAGATACCATTTTCATGGCACTCGTGATTTGCATCGTTGAGGATACAGAGGTAATTCTATTACGTAATTCTTTTAAATTTGCCATTTCTTCACAAGTTATGAGTGATGAGTGATGAGTTAAGAGTTTTTTATTATTGCAACCAAAATTCTTATTAACTCGTCACATTTAACCAATAAATCATTTGGAATATCCATAATTGTGGCTTCAATAACCAATAGCCAGAAATGAGTTTCATCTGCTTCTTTTAAGGCTATTCCAAACTTATTTTTAAAATCTTTCGTGCTAACACCACGTTGTGCTTCACGAACGTTAGCTCCGATGCTTGTTCCTGATCTTAAGATTTGAGATGCAATCTCATACTCTTTCTTTTCCTTCAGAATTTGGGCGAAACGAACAATATCACATGCAAATTCGAAGCTTTTATTTCGAATTGGACTATTGCTCAATCCACTCATAACTCTAAACTTATAACTCTGAACTAAGCTTTATACTTCGCTGAAATTTCTTTACAAGAAGATAATAACACATCGGTTACTTCGTCTGTTAATTTACCAGCTTTTAGCGTATCTAGTGTATCTCTATGTTTTGCATTTAGATATTCTATATAATCGCTTTCAAATTCTTTTATTTTATTCACAGGAACATCTCTTAGTAAGTTCTTTGATCCAGCATAGATAATCGCGATTTGATCTTCTACCGTATATGGATCATTTTGAGCTTGCTTTAAGATCTCGACATTACGCTTTCCTTTTTCGATTACGTTTAATGTTGCTGCATCAAGGTCAGAACCAAACTTAGCAAATGCTTCTAATTCACGAAACTGTGCCTGATCCAGTTTTAATGTACCTGCAACTTTTTTCATTGACTTAATCTGAGCAGATCCACCCACACGTGATACAGAGATACCCACATTAATTGCCGGGCGAACACCAGAGTTAAACAAATCTGAAGTTAAGAATATCTGTCCATCAGTAATCGAGATTACATTGGTTGGGATGTATGCTGATACATCTCCTGCTTGCGTTTCGATAATTGGTAGCGCAGTTAATGACCCACCTCCTTTTACTTTATCTTTTAATGCATCAGGAAGATCGTTCATCTCTTTAGCAATACTATCATCGGCTATTACCTTTGCAGCACGTTCTAATAGTCTTGAGTGAAGATAGAAAACATCTCCAGGATACGCCTCACGTCCTGGTGGACGACGTAATAATAATGATACCTCACGATACGCTACGGCTTGCTTTGATAAATCATCATAAATAATTAACGCAGGACGACCTGTATCGCGAAAATACTCTCCGATTGCCGCACCAGCAAATGGAGCATATACCTGCATTGGAGCAGGATCTGAAGCATTCGCAGCCACGATAGTCGTATATGCCATTGCTCCTTTATCTTCTAATACTTTGGCGATAAGCGCAACTGTAGATGCTTTTTGACCTATAGCAACATAGATACAGTATACTGGCTCACCGGCATCATAAAATTCTTTTTGATTAAGTATGGTATCAATACACACTGTTGTTTTACCAGTCTGACGGTCACCGATGACTAACTCACGTTGTCCTCTTCCGATGGGTACCATGGCATCGATTGATTTAATCCCTGTTTGTAATGGCTCTGTTACTGGCTGACGAAAGACTACACCAGGTGCTTTACGCTCTAATGGCATTTCAAAGGTCTCTCCTTCGATAGGGCCTTTCCCATCGATTGGGTTACCTAACGTATCCACTACACGACCTACGATTCCTTCTCCGACATTGATAGATGCAATACGTTGTGTACGCTTTACCGTTGCACCTTCTTTCACTTCTATTGAAGAACCTAAAAGTACTACCCCAACATTATCTTCTTCAAGGTTAAGTACGATACCTTCTAATCCAGAGTCAAATTCTACTAACTCTCCATATTGAACATTAGACAGGCCGTATACACGTGCGATACCATCACCTATTTGTAATACGGTTCCTACCTCTTCTAATGAAGCCGATGCTTCAAATCCAGATAGTTGTTGTTTTAATATTGCTGATACTTCAGCAAGGTTTACTTCTGCCATAACTATTATGATTTCTCTTGATTATTTACAAGAGGTGTTATAAAAATTAATTAGTTCTTTTACTTTATCTATATTCTCAAAACTAGCTTCATCAAATTTTCCGTTTCCAGACTCACACCCGTTAAGATATTCTTTCAATTTAACTACTTTTTTTTCTTCTTTGATCAAATCGCCAAATACAAAGCTAAATGCTTTTTCCTGGCTATCTGTTTTAATGACATACTCATTACCCGGTAAACTTTGATATACGACAATTTTCCCTTCTTTAAGAATTTCTTTTACATATCTGTTTCCAGAGGCAGTAGTTGCCTTTGCCATAAGCCCATTGCTTTGGATTTTTACTCCCTGATAGCAAGTTTCTGATCCATCCTCATTAGTCAAACAGAAACGAACACCATCTTTTGCAGAGAATGATTTAAATTTTTTCTTATCTTTTTCATTTATATAACGCAGACCAAGACTATTACCATATGAGCTGATGTCTACGACGCCTCCCCAATCGGCAGGATTTTTAACTTCTTCGAAAGCTAGAGAAATGTCGCCTTCCCACTTTTTCCCTTCTTTGTCAATTAAATATCCCTTCTGATTGTAAATATTTGATGAATTTGCTTTGGCTTTTTCGTATTTCTCATTCAAAGCTTCACTCTTTGCTGCTTGTTTTTCTGAAATCTCATGACCTAATGCATATCCTTTACTTACGATCTGCTCTACGAGTTGTGTCAAAAACTCAGCATACTTTGAATCTCCTTGGCTACTACTGGTATATGTAAATGTTGAACGATCCATTAAATTTACGGTTACCGGAGCAAGCATTTCTGTGGTAGCAGTAGCGATTAAATTTTCATCCAGATCGTAAACTTTAACCGGTACAGTTTTAATATCTTTATATTTGTCCGGAGCAACTATTCTTCCTATGGGTTCGTTTGCTGCTCCCCCTCCTTTTATAATAGTTTCCAAATCTGGTTTTACGTAAGGCTGAATTTGAGCTAATAATTCTTTGAATCCCTCTTCTCGCTTCAAGTATTTCTTGTAACCAATTTCATCTTCACTTTTAGTTTCACTTGCAAAAAACTCTTCAATAGAGGAACGAATGACTCCATTTTCATTAAACATATTGTGCTTTTTCATCAAATAGAGCACAATTAATTTTTTGGTATTAAGCGAAAAAGTTAAATCTCTAAAATTAATTTTATTGGTTTTATCATTGTTGGGCTGCTTAAGAACCAACCATTGAAAAATTTCTTTTTTCTCTTCTGGACCAACGATTTCTTTATTAAAATCTATTTCTAAAAGTTTTTCATCCTCGAGCGTTACAATAGCATAGTCGAAATCATTGTCGTCTGTATAGTCTTCAAATTTTGCAACTGGATTTTTATCTATCAGAATTTCATTCTTTTTAACTTTTACTTTTTGAGCCGAAGCTGAAAAAGTAAAGATTAAAGATATAAATACTACTATGATTTTTGGGGTGTTCATCATGTTCTGCTATTAATTACTTAATTCTCTTCTAAGTGTTGTTAATTTATTGGCAATACTTGCATTATATTGCAAATCGCCTACTCTTAGAATAAATCCGCCGATAATACTTTCATCGATTACATTTTCTATAGTCGCTTCATTTCCTGTAAGCTCTTTGATCTTAGCTTGTACTTTTGCGCTTAATGTTTTATCTAATGCTACTGCTGTTGTTACTTTTGCTACCTGAGTATTATTTAATTGATCAAACAACACATTATATTGCTTGGCAACATCTTCTAGCAATCCTATTCTTTTATTAGCTATCAGCGTATCAAAAAGTTTCTGAGTACTCTCCCCTGTATTTTTAAAAATCTCACGCAACGAAGCAAGTTTTATCTCATTTTTAATCAATGGACTATTTAGCACTATTTTGAGCTCTGCGCTATTGCTTATTGTAGCAATAATATCTTGCATGTCTTTCTGAACATCCTCAGTGGCTTTTTTGTCCTGAGCCGTACTCAAAACTGCCTTTGCATAACGTATTGCTGCTCTACTCATGTATGATTATTTTAAAGTAACGTCTCCTAACATCGACTCAACTAATTCTAGTTGCTTGTCTTTGCTATCTAATTCTTTTCTAACTACTTTTTCTGCAATCTCTATAGAAAGTTCTGCAACCTGGCTTTTAAGCTCTGCTATTGCCGCTTTCTTTTCGCTTACGATAGTTGCTTGCGCTTGCGCTACAATTTTATCAGCTTCGGTTTGTGCATCAGATTTTGCATCGGCAATGATGTTTTCTTTAAGTTGTTTTGCTTCTTTAAGCATCCCATCACGTTCTGCTCTCGCCTCATTAAAGATTCGCTCATTATCAGCCTGAAGATTTTGCATTTCTTTCTTTGCTTCTTCTGCAGATTCTAAAGCATTTTTGATTCCTTCTTCTCTATTATTTAAAGAATCCAAAATTGGTTTCCAAGCATACTTTCGTAATAAAAATAGTAATACTAAAAGTATTAGTGCTTGCCAGAAAAATAGTCCGAATGAAAAATCATTAATTAATTTATCCATTTCTTATGCGCTTAATTATTTTGTCTAATCTTTACTTTTTAATATAAGCATTACCTGCAACCAACCGTCGCAGGTAATGCTCTAAAATTTCTTACTTTCCAAGGATTAAAGCAGCGAATGCTAAACCTTCTAAAAGTGCCGCGATAATAATCATCGCAGTTTGAATTTTACCTGTAGCTTCTGGTTGACGAGCGATTGCCTCCATTGCCGATCCACCGATTTTTCCTAAACCGATACCTGCTCCGATTACAATCAAACCTGCACCTACTAAACCTGGAATTTCCATAAAAAAAGTATTAAATATTAAACAATTGTTATTAATGATGATCGTGATCCTGAACTGCTAAACCTATAAACAAAGCAGATAACATTGTAAAGATAAATGCTTGTAAGAAGGCTACTAAAAGTTCTATCACTGATATAAATATTGTTAATAGTAAGGACACTGGTGTCATTACATATATATTTTGAGCTGTAAAAATTAATGCTATCAAACTCATGATCACTACGTGACCTGCAGTAATGTTCGCAAAAAGACGAATCAAAAGTGCAAAAGGCTTGGTCAGTGTCCCTAAGATTTCTATTGGCATTAACACAATTTTCATGATCACAGGAACCCCCGGCATCCAGAAAATATGTTTCCAGTATTCTTTGTTGGCACTAAATTGGGTAATGAAATACGTAAACAAGGCTAAACAAACCGTTATTGCAATGTTTCCTGTTACGTTAACGCCAAGCGGAGTCATCCCTAATAGGTTTAACAACCAGATAAAGAAGAAAACAGTAAGCAAAAAGCCCATGAATTTTCTATGCTTCTCTTTACCTATATTTGGAATTGCAATTTCGTCTCTCACATAAATCACAAGAGGCTCTAGCACTCTACCGAAACCTGTTGGTAGTGCACCCTTTTTATATGATTTTGCCAATCCACCAAACATCAACAACATAAGCACACTCACTAAAAGAATCGTAACTACATTCTTTGTTATTGAAAAATCTAATGGCTTTGCATTGGTTGCATGATAATCCTCATCGTAGTTGATTGTTCCCTCGGCATCAGTTTTGTATATTTTGCCATGGTATAATTTGTAGAAATTTCCATCGACCTCTGCTACAGTCTCTCCATGATGAAATTTAGAAGAAGAAAATACTTTTAACCCATTGTCCCATAAGATTACCGGAAGCGGAAATCCAACATGAGAACCCGTTTCGCCATCTGACCATAATGTAAAATCATGAGAGTCCTGAAGGTGATGCTCTATATACGCATCGATTTCAGACTTTGTATCTACTTTGCCATCATTTTCTCCTTTTTCAGATGCTTTGGCAAATAGATTTGTGGTGGTAAAAACCAGGGTAAAAATCAATAAAATTTTAACTACAGTACGTTTTTGCATTACGTATAGAATTTCGGTTCCTAAATTTCCGTGCAAATGTACATAATAAAGTTAGATTCTTAAACTATTTTAGGCAAATAAGTTTCAGAGCATCTTAAAACAAAAAAATAGCTGATTTTCAGCTATTTATATGATTTTAGTATTCTTGAAACATAATAAACTTCCAGAATCAGGCATACTGCATAAGGAATGAAAAAATCAACAAACACATTTTTATCGATTTCAATATTACCAAGTTTTATTATAGCCAAAAATATTCCTGTTTTAACAAAACTTCCTGCAAGAAAAATAAATCCTATTTGATCTTTATATTTATTACTAAGAAAAATAATTGTTATTGTAAATACTAAAGTAAATCCTGCATTCAGAAAATATGACAACTTAGTAGTGTCAATATTCTGAGCTGAAAATGCTTGATTTGAAATAGTTTTGTGCAAAAAGTAAGTTCCGATTACCACGATTGCAAAAAGACCAATGAACCTAATTATTTTTTGAAGCATCCTAAGTAAATATTCTGCAAAGGAAACAAATTATGCATCAAAATCAATTAGAGGCATTAATTTTATTTAATTGCTTAATCACTAAATATAACGAAATAGCCACACCTAATAAAACAAAGACAATAGTAAACCACTGCTCTGCCAACATAAAATAGGTGTCTAATTTTTCGCCTATATATGCAAACAAAAAAATGATTGCTCCCATTTCAAAAGCAATACCTGTAAGGATCGCAAATCTTTTAAGCTGATTTCCCTTGTCCTTGTGCTGTTGTTTGGGCCGACGATCCTGATTGCGGCTGTCCTGGTTTTTGCTCACTAGGTTTGTTGCTTAAAGATTTTACGCCACCTTTCATTGAACACGACGCGTTGAAGTTTGCTCCAGGTTCTACTGCTAGTTTACCTACGGTAACTTCGCCTTCGATATGTGCTGTTGGCTTTAAAGATAGTGTGTTAGATACAATTAGGGTTCCTGCGAACTTTCCTTCAAAGTCTGCATCAGAACACTCTAGCGTGCCTTTAATGAATCCTGAAGATCCTACAACTACTTTACCAGTCGTTTTAAAAGTTCCTTCTACAGTTCCTTCTATTCTAAAACCTCCTTCAGAAACTACATCGCCAACGATTTTAGTTCCTTCTGAGATTTTGTTTTGGTTACGTGAGAAATCGGTCATACCTTGGTCTCTTCCTTTTTTATTATCTGAAAACATATTAATTTGTGTAAAGGGGGTTTAATTTATTATTTTATTGTCCTGACTCTTCTTCTGGTTGTTTATTATATTCTTCTCTAAATGCTTCTAGCTTTTTATGAATTTGAAGTATTCTATAGTTTGGTGAGGCTACTGTAAAATACGCAGCATTTACTTTGTCATAATATTTCTTTCTCCTGTTCCACTTTGTTAGATCAACGCCTCGGGTATCTTCAGTCTTACCTAAAGACAGTAACTCACCAAAACCTTCAGCTCCTAATCTATTTCTACGTGTATGTACAACTACAAATTGTTGGTCTTTAGTATATACGTCTAAAGAAACTTTCATTTTTTCATATCGAAGTTCCTTTATAATGTCCTCGATATGTTCTTTTAGGCCTTGGGCCTGATTATCTCCAAACGTAGAAAACGTATAAATCAGTTTATGATTCTCTTGTTGATCTACATCATTTTGGAATGCACTATCTTCTATCTGAGGAATTGTAACCTGATAGATAATTTGTGCCTTTTTCCCTTCAGGACTTTGTGGGTAATTAAGCGCAACATAATTGAGGGCTTTTTTGTAGGCTTCAAAGCCATGGTACCGCCCAACTGCCTGAGCTTTTAATAATTCAAACTTTGGCAAAAACTCATCTTCTCCTCCAAATTTTGTAATGAGCTCATCACTTTCACTAATGACATCAGCATACTTTTGATCTTGAAAATCCTTATATAATTTATTATACCTTGATTTCGGACTATTGGCATCATCTTTTAAGACCTCATCTGGATTTTGTAGAATTTTAGCATATCTAGAATCTGCATGGTTATTAATTATATCCTGCTTGTATGCGTTACTTTTTGAAATATCTCCTTGCGTTTGATAAATTTTATACAAATTATACTTAGAAGGTATAATCAATCGTTTTTCGGGATTACTTTGCAGTAAATTTTCAAACTTATCAATAGCTAAGCCATATTCCTGAAATTTTTCTTTATAAATAACTCCTAACTGATAATATGCAAAATTTCTATCAATTTGCAACGTATCGATCGTTCCTTGTGCTGTTGGGAGTTGTGCAATATAGGTTTGAGGATCAAAAGTGGGATCTGTATCGATAGAATATTCCTCCTTCTCTTCTATTTCTTCGGTGGAAACCACACCTGGATTAGAAATGCTTGAAATTCTCCAATTATCCTGTAACTCTCTATTCCCGTAAGTTCTTTTAAAAGAAGTTTTACCATAAGCTACTGTATTTTGATTGTAGAAATAAAATACAGCACCTGCATTTGGTCCTTTGGCATCGGTATCTACAATACCTCCAGGTTGTTTGAACCTTTGCTCAACAGGTAATTGATCTTTTATTCTGGCAACCTCTGCGGCTTTCTCTGCCAATATAGCCTTTACTCTTAATTTATCGGTATACTCGGCATAGTATGCTAATCTATCTTCTGGAGACATAGCAACAACATTAAGAATGCTATCGTTTGTTTTGGCTATCCCTTCATACAGAATTACATCGTCTAAATTATCTCGTTTTTTCTTTAATACTCTATATCGTTTAGAATCTACAATCATTCGCTGAAGTGTGCTGTCATAATAAGCTCCAGAAATTGCATATTCTTTATTATCAAAATTAATATCGCCTAATGTGTAGTAGTTTAGGGATTCTAGATATTTATCTTCTGAGTTGGTTCGTAATGATTTGTTGTAATATGTTACGGCTAAATCGATAGAATCTAAGGTCAGAAAATATACTGCTTTTTGATTGTATATTTTATCTAAGAAAGGTCTGTTTTCACGATTTTCTTCTAAATCTGTGAGTAGTTCAAGAAATTCTTCTTTGTTTCCTTTTTCGTAATCGAAATTTCGTGCCTTGGCCATATACGCATTCATCAGATATCGCCTGGGTGTTCTTCGGTTAAGTTTTATAACCTGATCAAAAGCATAATTTGCACTATCTTTATATGATAATTGATTTAATAACTGCCCTTTGATGTAGAGATAACGTCCTTTTTCTTCAAATTTTTTGGTATGAATCGCTGCTTTATTGATGTAAGAAATAGCAGAATCCTTTCTCCCTAAATTAATATGTGCCTGTGCCATCATTGCGATTGCATCGGCATAATCCTGAGGTTTCATATACTCTTGCTCAATCATTCTTGTTAAATCCTCGATAGCCTTCTCATTATTGTCTAATCGAAGATTGGTTTTGGCTCTCCATACTTTTGCATGATTGATTGTATTACTGGTAGGATACTTATATAAAATATAATTAAAAGCTTCTAGTGCGGGAATAAACCGTTGTTCAAAATATCTTGCTTTACCCAATAGTAAAAATGCTTCGTCGATTTTTGGATTACGTTCTCTACCATCGATAAGCATGGTATGCTTTTGGATGGCTTTTATTGCCTTTTCTTCAGCTCTATCAAAATTCTGGTTTAATACTTCATTTGGTAATCTTACATCTTCACTTACGATCATTCTCTCTATAGGAAGTAGCTCCCAGAAATTGTCTTTGTAAGACTGGATGATCTCCTCCTGACCATCACTATAGGCAAGTCGACCATTATACATCGTATTATTTTTGGTCGTAAGATTATGCCACTGGCGATTAACGAATTTATCCTTCTTGCGAGAACAAGAAAATCCTAGAGTAGCCAAAAGCAATACCAACGTGATTTGTGATATATTTTTCCCCAAACCTTATAATTTATAAGTGTGATAACTAAAAAAAATTGTTTTTAGTGTATTTATATACATAAAAATACTGTGTGCGTTGTAAAAATACATTTCTTTCGTTAAAAAACAGGTTATCAACACTTTTTTATCTTCTCAAAGATTGTTTTTGTTGTATTATTTTAACTTATCAACAATAATTTTACCATAAAATCAACCTGCTCTTATTGCATTTATTATTTTTGCCAAAAAAACTGCGATGCCAGATTTTCATAAACTAGCTATAAAGCATATCAATAGAGAAACACCTAAAGCTGTTTCTATAACATTTGAAGTACCTTCAGAACTAAAGAATCTATATTCTTTTGTTCCGGGTCAATATATCACCCTTAAAAAAGAAATAGAAGGCAAAGAGGTACGCAGAGCCTATTCTATTTGTAGTTCTCCTAAAAGCAACACCCTTAGTGTTGCAATAAAAGAGGTAGAAAACGGAACATTCTCAGTACTTGCTAATAACCAATTAAAAAACGGGGATGTGTTAGAGGTTCATCCTCCAGAGGGAAATTTTCTGCTCAACACGAATCCTGAAGCTAGTAATGCCTATGCAGCTTTTGCTGCCGGTAGTGGTATCACTCCAATCATGAGTATGATCAAAGCTGTATTGGAAGAAGAATCTAATAGCCGTTTTGTTTTGGTCTACGGAAACAGAACTCTCGAAGAAACCATATTTCACAAAGAATTATTAGCGCTTCAATTACGCTATCCAGATCGTTTGTATATCGAATTTATCTACAGCAGAAGCCAAGAGGATAATGCTCGCTTTGGTAGAATCGAGAAGTCTACTGTAAACTATGTAGTAAAGAACAAGTTCAAGGATACAACATTCGAAGCTTTCTATCTATGCGGTCCGGAAAAAATGATTACTACAGTAACTGACATTATTACTGAAAATGGCGTCGAAAAAAATACAATACACTTTGAACTCTTTACCAGCAGCAGTGAAGAGGTTGAAATGGATGCAGATCTAGAGGGCAAAACGAACATTACTGTTTTGGTAGATGACGAAGAATTTAACTTTGTTATGGATCAAAAGAAGACCATTCTGGATGCGGCATTAGAAGAAGATATTGATGCGCCCTACTCTTGCCAGGGAGGCGTGTGCAGCTCTTGTATTTGTAAGGTTACAGACGGTACTGCCATTATGGAAAAAAACAGCATACTAACCGATGGAGAGCTTGCCGAAGGATTAATTCTGGCCTGCCAGGCACATCCTACATCGGCAACGATTAAGATTGATTTTGATGATGTGTGATTTAGAGGATAACTTGCTTTATCTCTAAAAAAGCCATATTGCAATAAAGATTTGAGTTTCCTCTCCTTGGGGAGAGGACTAAGGTGAGGGGAATTCATATAAAAACACCCTCATCCCTGCCTCGCCGGCAGGCAGGCTAACCTTCTCTCTCAATGGCTACCGTGTGTACACAACTTTATTGCAAATAGCGAGAACAAAAACCAGTCAATCCGGAAGCGGTGCATGCACGCATTATTATGATTTTCGGCTTTTTAAAACTATAAGATTAAACGGTAGTTTATATAGAAAACTCCTTGCATTTTGAAATATCAACTCCTACTGTCCCGCTATGGGCGAAACACCTTCTCCTACCAGGTGAAGGAACATAAAAAACTTAAATTATTTATGTACACACAGCAGTCTAAAATGGAGAGAAATCTTTTATAGGACATTTCTCTTAAAGATTATGTACCGCCTCTACTACAGTTTCTGGTTTGATAGTATGCATTACTTTTTCATATCCCGGCGGAAACTTATTCCCATAAATTGATGTAGGGATTTGATCATATTTAGCCAGATTTGGCAAAATAGCGTTCTCTAGTGGTTGCCCAAATGGTATAAAACCTGCATAAGGATGTGTTACTCCCCATAAGGTGATGGTTGGCAAGCCATACATTGCTGCAAGATGCGCATTGCCACTATCCATAGCTACCATCGCATCCAGATTCGCTATTAATTTTAGCTCGTCTTCAAAAGGTAGTTTACCCACAACATTAGTTACATTGTTGTATTTACTACTGATATTATTAAGGATATCTAGTTCTCGTTTTCCTCCACCAAAGAGGAAAATTTCGAATGTATTTTCTTTATCGAGCTGCGCTATGACCTCAACCATCAGTTCTAAGGGATAAGTTTTACTTTCATATTGTGCAAAAGGAGCTATCCCCAACCATTTTTTGGTAGAATTTTGAGCTAAAGAAAGAATCTTAGAGGTTAGCGGGATTTTTTTTGGAAACTTATGTGCAGTCAGATCGATAGGATATCCCAATGCATCAAAAACATCGGCATAGCGTTGATGGGTGGTTTTGAGCTGTTCAAACACTTTGTTTTGAGATCGTGTGAGTGCTTTTTTTTCTGCTCTTCCTTTATTGATCTGCACGGTCTTTATGCCGTGCATTGAAAACAATGTTTTCAAAATATTAGATCGCAATACATGATGCAAATCGGCAACAGCATCAATACCCAATTTGCGTAGCTCTTTTGATAATCGAGTGAGCCCCAAAATACCTTTGTGCTTTTTGGTCACATCGGCATGATATACTTCTAGATTATCAATATCAGAAAAAATAGGTTCAAAAAACGTTCGTGTTAATACGGTAAGCTTTACATCTGGATAGGTAGCCCTAAAGACACGCAATACAGGAACAGTCATCGCTACATCTCCCATTGCCGAAAGACGAATAACCAGAATGTGAGCTCCTGCACTTTTATCAAGGGGTGTTTTATCGTCTACTGTTGGCATTTCTTATGTAAAAATATTCTATTTTTGTTTTTGCGTTAGGGATAGTAGTGAAAATCCCGCATCCCGATCCTTCTCGGGAGCGGAATTGTAACGGATAGCCCGCTCGAACGCCCTAACTATCATTTTTCGCCCCGAAGCACAGGGTTTAGTTCATCATCATTATACATTTTCATCTGCTTGTAGACTTTCATGTATTTATCACCATTTTCAATATCATTTAATAGTGTATCTATAGCCGTAGATAAATCTATGCGTTGCTCTAATAATACATCTAGTTTTTTCTGACATGCATTTTTATGACTATCTGTCGCACCATCTCTAACGGTTTCCTGATGCATATGATACACTTTTAGCGCTAAAATCGATAATCTATCTACGCCCCAAGCTGGACTTTCTGTATTAATCGTGGCTTCTGGTTTTGGTGTCACATTTTTATACTGTTCTAAAAAGTAACTGTCTATATATTCTACCATATCAGTTCGATCCTGATTTGAGGCGTCTATCTGTCTTTTCAATTTTAATGCAGCTACGGGGTCAATTTGAGGATCGCGAATGATATCTTCATAATGCCATTGTACGGTATCAATCCAACATTTTCGATATAATAAATGTTCCAACGCTTGTGATTTGCTATCATACGGGTTAGAAAATTCCTGATCTACACTATCAATCACGTGATATGTATCTATAACTTCTTTGAAAATAGTATTTGCTGTATTGCTGAACATGTATATTTTTTTTCTAATTCTGTAATTTTTACTATTTGGGCTATATGCATACAAAGGTATTATATTTTCTATTAGGATTTAGCATCCTAAGGCAAGAACCCTATATAAGATCACGACTTCATTTTAGGCTCAATTGATGATTGAAAATCAAAACAACAACATCAAAAACGGAATGAAAAGAAATACCCAGATATTGATCTCTTTCACAAATTGACTATAGTTCATCTCTAAGTAAGTTGTGCCTATAATAGCAAGTGGTGTTGCTATAAAAAACAATTCAGACGTATCTTTTTCTGGCGATATGATAGCTACCCCCAGCGTTAGTACTAAGTATGCGATGATAAGTCGTAATATTGGTCTCAAATTGGCTGCTTTTCGGCTAAACTTAATTAAAAATAAAGAGAGGAAAAAGAAAATACAAATCGATAGAATCCCTACAGAAAATAATTGTTCTTTTATCAGATAATTCTGAAATGAAAATGAAACAGGGTCAATATGCGCTACAAAAGAAAAAAACGAATCATAAAAAAGCAGCGTATAGCAATTAGCGAACACATACACTACACCGACACCGATGATCGGAATAATCCAGTTTCGATAATCTTTGGACTCAAAATATGATATGGCTAAAAAAACCAAAAATATACATCCTATACTCCAAAAATAGGCAAGTGAAGCTATCCCTATACAGATAGAGGCATTCAAGATTTTGGGCTTTATATACTTTTCATTTCTTAAATACATTAGATTTTGTAGTGCTAACAATAAAAATGCATTAGCTAATAAAATAGGAAGGCTTGTTAATGAATTAGGTAACATACCTGTTAAAAAAGCATATAGAAAAATGGTATGTGTTCCCTTATTAGTGAGGTCATTCTTTTGGATAATAAAATGCAACAGCAGCATGGGTACTATATACAGTAACACACTTGCTAAAAACACAAGTATGCTGTCAATTTCGGCAACAAATCCTTTCTTATAATGTGCTATACTAAGCAGGGCAAACATATATAGCCCTACTGCGATATAATTAATCGGCTTTGATTTATTAAAAAAGCTTGCTAACACTACTATTTTTTATATTTTTGTATCAACAATAGTACGTTATTGTTTTGAATTACTAGTAAACTAATGTATGAAAAGTTTTTATTTGCTTACGTATACTTTTGTTTTAAATTCCTCATTCTTATTTTCTCTAAAATAGAAATGATTTGAGGCCTGTATACTTAATCTCATACTAATTTTTTGTATTAAGATATAAATTGAAATTATGAAAGAATTTTTTGAAGTTATTGAATCCCTTTTTGTAGATCTACTGTTCGCTCCTTTTGATGTGCTAAGAGCATTAGAGCTAGAAAACTGGACAGGTGCCAATATTATAAATTGGTTATTTATGGCTATTGGATTTGTTGCTTTTTTCTACTGGATGATGCAACTAAAAAAGTTTAACGATAATAATGAAGAAGATAGAGATCCAAAGGCGCATTCGTTTTTGAATTAAAAGCTCACTACTAATCCCCAAAGGGGAGAATAATTAAAAGTCCTGTAATTTGCTAGCAAATTACAGGACTTTTAATATAATGATATTTCTGCGGTATTCCCCCTTCGGGAATTAGGGGGCTAAATCAAAACCTAGGTCTTTTCTGTAATACATCTTATCAAAATGAAGTTTTTCTATGTTTTGATACGATTTTTTTAGTGCTTCTCGAAAATTATCATCGAAAGAGGTGACTGCAATGACCCTACCACCATTAGTTACTACTTTATCACCATCTAGCTTTGTACCAGCATGAAATACGATAGCGTCTGAAACGTTGTCTATTCCAGTAATTTCTTTTCCTTTTTCATAGGCCTCTGGATATCCTCCTGAAACTGTCATTATGGTTGCCGCACTTCTTGAATCAATTTCTAAATCGATTTTGTCTAGAGTTTGATCGCCAACATGTTGAAATAATTTTACTATATCTGTTTTTACTCTAGGCAGCACGGCTTCAGTTTCTGGATCTCCCATGCGCACATTATATTCGATTACTTTGGGTTCATCTCCTACTTTGATCAATCCTATAAAAATAAAGCCTTTGTAATCGATATTTTCTTTTGCCAACCCGTTTACTGTTGGTTTAATGATTTGTTCTTCGATCTTGGTCATAAATTCATCATCTGCAAAAGGTACTGGTGAGATGGCTCCCATACCGCCAGTATTTAGACCTGTATCGCCTTCGCCAATTCGCTTGTAGTCTTTGGCCGTAGGCAGGGTTACATAGTTTTTACCATCGGTAAGTACAAAAACACTCAGTTCGATCCCATCTAGAAACTCTTCTATTACTACTTTTTCACTGGCGGCACCAAATTTTTTATTGGTGAGCATATTGTCTAACTCAGTTTTGGCTTCCTGGATATCCTGAAGGATCAAAACACCTTTACCGGCAGCCAAGCCATCGGCCTTAAGTACATACGGTGCTTTTAAAGTCTCGAGAAAAAGCTTACCTGCTTCCACACTTTCTACCGTAAAGCTTTGATAGGCTGCAGTGGGTATATGATGCATCGACATAAACTCTTTGGCACGCTCTTTACTGCCTTCTAACAGCGCTCCACGTTTGGAGGGACCAATGACAGTAATATGGCTAAGTTGCGCATCATCTGCAAAGAAATTAGCGATACCATTCACCAACGGATCTTCGGGTCCTACCACCACCATGGTAATACTTTCTTTGATTACCAACGCTTTGATGGCCTCAAAATCATTAACTGAGAGTGCTATATTGGTTGCTATTGTAGCGGTTCCTGCATTACCGGGTGCTACAAATAGTTTACTACACAAATCACTTTGTGCAATCTTATAGGCAAAGGTATGTTCTCTACCGCCTGATCCTAGTATTAAAATGTTCATTTATATGTTTTTATGATCTTTTGAACACCCTCATCCTAACCTTCTCCCTCAAGGGAGAAGGGACCGTTACAGAATTAGGGTTTTTCTAATTTTGTGGCTTCAAAAATAGTGTATTCGTTATTGTATAGCTAATGCGATGCTATAAAAACTTGCGTTCTAACGCAACATTTTCTAAAGTGATATTATAATACTACCACCATATCATCATGTGGCAGCATTGCTATGGTGGGTTCTGGTGGGGTATTATAATAAAAAAAAGTGACGTTGAATCTTTTAGCATTAAGCCAATAGTTTCTGTAATCTAAAAGAGAAGAAGTGTCGATTTTTGCGTTAGGGGTATTTTATTTTCCGTAATGATAGCGACAAGCTGCTATTAATATTTTATCGTTCTCGTATTTATAGACCAATCGATGTTCTGATGTTATTCGTCTCGACCAATACCCTTGTAAACCTCCTTTTAAAGCTTCGGGTTTACCAATGCCTTCAAAAGGCGTTTGCATACAACTTTTAATAAGTTCGTTAATTCGTTTTACTATTTTCTTATCAACTTTTTGCCAATACAAATAATCTTCCCAAGAGGCGGTAGACCAAATTAATTTCATCTATTCGATTACATCTTTTTGAACACCTTTTCCTGCTTCGAGCTCCTTAATAGAATTTAATAAGATATCTCTATTTTTACCTGTCAACAAATAGGTAGTTTCCTTTAAGGAGTTGTATTCATCTAATGATATTAATACAAGATCTTTACCATTTTTACGCTTGATGATAACATCACTTACATCGTTGACTACTTTATCAAACCAATGTTTTAGATTTGATCGAAAGTCTGTATAATTTACTGTTTCCATATTGTAAAGATAGCAAAAAGTACTTAAAAAAGTACTTTAATGTTTTTTTATAATAATTTTACTTGTCACCCTTCGACACCGCTCAGGGTTCTGTATATATATTAAGGGTTCTAAATATTGATTTGGGATATTTTTATGACCTCCTATTGATAAACTCTTGAGTTAGTTTTTAATTTATTTGAAAGAAAGTAAAGAATCTAATAATTGAGAATATTTATTTTTACTCATTACGAATAATCCTACTGCTCAAAATGCTTCTCTTTTTTAATAACAATGGAACGATTATAGAGAAAAATACGATCCCATTAAACCTTACGAGCATGGATTCAAAAAAGAGGGAAATAAAGAGGATAAGAAAAACAGAAAATTCATTTCGGCTTCTGTTCATTCGTAGTCCTAGTAGAATAAAAATATTGAGTAAGATTCCGAATCCGACTATACCTGTTTGCAAGTATGTTTGCAAAAATTGATTGTGTGCATTATACCTATTCTGATAATTATGAAAATAATCTAACTCCTGATATTTTTCAATCAAAACATCATTGGTATCGCCTATACCATATCCAAAAAAAGGCGCTTGTTGAATTAACTTTATACCGGCATACCAAGTCAATAACCTGGATTTCTCTACAGCCGTATTATCAATTTCTGAAGTGTTTGTAGCCGTCGTTATATTCGAATAAAAATCAAATACTCTGGGGTTGTTTAAAAACACGATCAAACCCAAAATAAAAACGATTACCATCGTATACTTTTTATTCTTATCTGTTATGCTAAACATCAATAATAGAGACATGATAGCCAAAATTAAATATGCTGCTATCGACGCTAATAAAAAAAGATATAAGAATAATATGATAACTATTAGTAGTTGTATTCTGGACTCAATCTTTTTTTTAAGGTGATAACTTAATACCAAAAGAATATATAATGAAACATAACTAGGATTTACCAATATAGAAAATTCTGATCCTATAAAATGATTCCAGCCATGTGTAAAGGCTTTAAAAATTAGAGAAATCGTTTCTAAAGAAAAACTAAAAATCACTTCTCCAGTAATAATTAGCATACAATCATATATCGCCGCGACTAAGTTTATAAAAAAAGAGATGATGAGTCCTAATAATAAAAAATCGAATAGTTTTTTTACTGTGGAAGCATCTTCCTTTACGAATAAAAAAATGATTGGAAAAAAGAATAAAGCTAACGAACGCTGTACCAAGTCTACCCCATCTGACATGTTATCTGTATAGACTAAACTGACCAGCATTATAATAAAATACAGTGGAAATAACAGCAATGCTTTGTTATCTAATACTAATCGTTTATTGGACCTGAAAATATTGACAATACCAAGGATAATTGAAATAATAAAAAAAGGTGTAGAAAGGTTAATGCCTAAGGGCAAGAGAAAAAAAGCAGCATACAGACTATTCCAAAAAATAGTTAATACCAAATTGTTTTCTTCTGTATAGAATATTTTGGTAATTCTGGAAGTGATTTCTTTCAACCCTACTCTCATTGTCATAAAATTACCTATTAAACATGCTTGGTTCGTATTAGTTGACTTATTTTTGGTATAAACGGTATTATGTAAAGAAATAGTGTTGAAAGCTATTGATAGTTACAATTTAATTATTTGATCAACAAATTTTTAATACACCTCAGTTTTATCTATACTATTGAAAAAGTATATTTATATAAACTTGTTTAGTATGCCTTATCTTCACCTTTAATCGCATTAATTGCAGTAACAAAGACGATTTTTATGTCTAACAGCAAAGACCAGTTTTCTACATAAAAAATATCATATTTCACACGGTTAACTATGTCTTTGTTCGTTTCTATTTCTCCTCTGAAACCACTTACCTGAGCTAATCCAGTGATGCCAGGCTTTACAAAATGACGCACCATAAATTTATCTACACGTTGAGCAAATTCTTCATTGTGCTTAACCATATGAGGTCTTGGACCTACAACAGACATATCGCCTTTTAATACATTTATGAATTGTGGTAATTCATCTATACTCGTTCTTCTTATAAACTTACCAACCTTTGTCACTCTAGCATCGCCTTTTGTTGCTTGATTTGCACTTGTACTAGGCTTCATAGATCTGTACTTATAACAATAAAACTCTTGGTAATCCAATCCATTGCGCCGTTGTTTGAAAAACACCGGGCCTTTGGATTCTATCTGGATCAACAGTGCTATTAGTGGTGTTAGCCAAGAAAGAATACCGATGAGAACGAGTAGTGATAATGCTACATCAAATGCTCTTTTTGAAAACTTATTTATTGAATCATCAAGTGGTATTTCACGAAATGATAGTATCGGTATATATTCGTAATAATTAAAGATCAATTTTTTAGTAAAAATATCTTTATTGTCTGGTATAAATTTTAAGATTTTTAGATTGTTTTCAGTAAAACTAACAATATCGCTTAGCTGATTATTAGACAATTCTGCAATAGAACAATACACCTCATCTATTTCGTTTTCCACGATATAATCAAAACAGTTGTCTAAATCGAACCCATCTTCTTTCAAGCAGAATTTCTTCTGAAATTTATATCCAAACTCTGGTTTATTTTTAAAAATATCAATGAGCTGATCTGTTTTCTTATTATTTCCGATAACGACTACTCTTCTTATGTTTCCACCAAATTTTTCTCTATAGGTTGATAAGAAATATAATAAGAGAAACTTAAAAAATGTAACCAATCCAATTATTGCAATTAAATACTTAGCCATCTCTAATCTACTAATTAAAGGCTGCTTAAAAAAGCCAATAAAGGCGTAAAGAATAAGTGCAAAAATCAAAAATTGTCGAATTAGAGATGCCAGAATATGAACAACCTTTGAAAATCGTTTTATATCATAAAATTTATTTTTTATGGATAAAATGATCCATAACGTGGAGATGTATATTGAGAATACTAGTTGTTCATTACTATTGATCTGGAATAATAATAATGTGACATTCAGTATCGCTAAATCTACCAAGCAAAAAATGGGTTTGATGTATGCTGAATATCTGCCAACCTTATTCTTCATATACTCCGAAGGTTATTTTTTAAAAAATTCTCTATGTTCACTTTTTTTAAGTTCATCCTGTGAGAAGCCCTCAAAATACTCTAATGTTTTATTCATTCCTTCGACTCTATCAACTTTTGGTTCCCAGTCTAATATTCTTTTTGCTTTTGTAATGTCTGGTTGTCTTTGTAAAGGATCATTGACTGGCAAATCTTTATACATGATTTTTTGATCAGTTCCTGTAAGTGTTATGATTTCTTCTGCAAAATTTTTAATTGTTATTTCATGGGGATTACCAATATTTACTGGATATATGTAATCACTGAATAATAATCTATAAATACCTTCAACTTGATCGTCTACATAACAAAACGATCGTGTTTGAGAGCCATCGCCAAAAATAGTCAAATCTTCACCACGTAATGCCTGCCCGATAAATGCCGGCACAACTCTGCCATCATTTAATCGCATTCTGGGTCCATAGGTATTAAAAATACGCACTATTCTTGTTTCTATCCCATGATAGGTATGATACGCCATAGTGATCGATTCTTGAAACCGTTTTGCTTCGTCATATACTCCCCGTGGTCCTATGGTATTTACATTTCCGTAATAATCCTCTGTCTGCGGATGAACTAAAGGATCGCCATACACTTCGCTAGTAGATGCAATTAGAATTCTTGCATTTTTTTCTTTGGCTAAGCCTAATAAATTATGAGTTCCCAAAGAACCTACTTTTAAGGTTTGAATAGGAATCTTGAGATAGTCTATTGGGCTAGCAGGAGAAGCGAAATGTAGAATATAGTCTAACTCTCCGGGGACGTGAACAAATTTAGTGACATCATGATGATAGAATTCGAAATGTTCTAGCTTAAATAAATGTTCGATGTTTTTTAGATCTCCGGTAATTAAGTTATCCATTCCAATTACATGAAATCCCTCCTTTACAAATCGATCACAAAGGTGTGAACCTAAAAAGCCAGCTGCCCCTGTAATTAGAATTTTCTGCATATCAAATTTTTATGTCTTTTCTCCCGATAGAGAAATATGAAATTCCTTCATCTTTCATATCCAGAATATCATAAAGATTTCTGCCGTCAAAGATAACGTTATTACTGAGATTACTCTTTATTTTATCAAAATCTGGTGTTCTAAAGATACTCCATTCTGTACAAATGATTAGTGCGTCTGCATTTCGCAAGGTATCATACATATTTTGAGCAAGATCAATCTTATTTTCATATTTACAAGCTACATTATCCATAGCCTCAGGGTCGAATGCAGTAACATTTGCTCCGTGGTTTAATAACTGATCTATCAGATAAAGCGATGGAGCTTCTCTTATATCGTCGGTTTCGGGTTTGAAGGCCAACCCCCAAATTGCAAAATTTTTTCCTTCAAGGTTATTGTTAAAGTACCCTTTAATTTTAGGTAATAATGCTAGTTTTTGACTTTTATTAACCTTAATAACTGAATCCAGTATTTGAAAGTCATAATTAACCTCTTTACCAGATTTATGAAGTGCTTTTACATCTTTAGGAAAGCAAGAGCCTCCATATCCGATTCCTGGAAATAAGAATCTTTTACCAATTCGAGAATCTGTACCCATTCCTCTACGAACTTGATCTACATCTGCCCCAACTTTCTCACAATAGTTGGCAATTTCATTCATAAAGGTAATCTTAGCAGCCAAAAACGAATTAGCCGCATATTTGGTTAATTCTGCTGATTTCTCATCCATTATGATGATTGGGTTGCCAGATCTTACAAAAGGTCTATATAATTTTTTCATTAATTCTGTGGCCTTCTCAGAACTTGAGCCAATAACAATTCTCTCTGGCTTTAAAAAATCGTCTACAGCAAACCCTTCTCTTAAAAATTCGGGATTAGAAACCACATCAAACTCGCATTGTGCATTTTTAGCAATAACTTTTTGTAGTTTTTCTGCGGTACCAACCGGAACTGTACTTTTATCCACAATAACTTTATAATCTTGTATAGAACGACCTATTTGATCTGCAACTCCTAAAACATAGGATAAATCTGCTGAACCATCTCCATCTTCAGGGGTCGGTAATGCCAAAAAAATAATTTGCCCATGTAGTAGCCCTTCTTCTAAAGAAGTTGTAAACTGCAGTCTATTAGCTTTTATATTTCTCTCGAATAAGACATCCAGATGTGGTTCATAAATTGGAACTTTACCCGCTCTCATTTGTTGAACTTTTTGTTTATCTATATCTACACACAAAACTTCATTTCCTGTTTCTGCCAAACAGGTTCCTGTTACTAGACCGACATAACCTGTTCCTATTACTGATATTTTCATTTGCAGTTTATTCTAAATAAGCAATCATGCATTTTAATATTGGTTAACCTATTTAAATCCAGATTGTTAATAACCTCATGAACATGATTTCTGTTTAAATACTAACCCAGAAAACGTTTCATTGTTTATATTTTACTCAATATAATAGTATTACCAAAACATATCCATTTTTTTAATCTCTAACATGACATATAAGGTTCAAAAATAATGTTTTTTGCATACATCAAATAGTATAATAATGAGTTATTCAAAATTAAAAACATAAATTTGCTCCGAATCCTCTATAACGGAAATTATCACATATGCTGTATTTCAATACAATTGGAAGTAATATAAAAACCTAAACTTTCCAGAAATATAAAACGATTGAACTAATGCCTAATTATACTACTTTAACAAAATTATTATTTTTATCATCCCTCACTTTTACCTTACCCTTACCTATAAGTTTAACTATTAAATCAATTACTATTTTTCTTTTTATGGGATATGTGATTTTTCAGGAAAGGAAAATTGTGACCATAAAAGAATTAAAAATTGATTACTTTGTTATTTTGAGTGTTTCAATTTTTTTATTAGACCCTGTTTTTTCTTTAATCAGGGATGACATATTTTTTATCTCTGATACCCGAATTGGACTTTTAGTCATCCCATTATGTTTTTTAATTTTTAAAATCAATCCACAAAAATATTACGAAGAAATTAGAATTGGTCTTTTGTATGGCAATATTACATACATTTTAATTGTCTTAGGCACCTATTTATTCTTTGGACCAGTCGAGTTCGATTATTTTATTTTTAAGAATTGGTATTTAGAATCAGACATATATATACATCATATATATTCCGGTCTTTTTATTATAATCTCTATTATTCAGTTATATTTTTCAAATGATAAGGCAAGAAATTATTTAATAGCATTTCTAGCAATATCCCTTGTAATAGTAGGTAGTAAATTTAGTTTTGGTGTATTAGTTTTAATTTTCTGTATTTTTCAAATGAGAGAAAAATATAAATATTACTGGTTTATCGCTGGCGCTGGAATTATTAGTTTATTTTATTATATCCTATACAATAATAATGACCAACTTTACTGGAGTTCTTTTACAAGGATAAAAATTTGGAAGCGTGTTTTTAAAATATTAAACGGTGAGATCATTTTGGAAACTGTTCCTAATGTTGGTGAGTTCCCTTATTTAATCGGTGTTGGTAAGTATACCATAAAAAAGCGACTGATGAATTACGATGCTCATAATATCTTTTTACAAGAATTACTTTCAAATGGGGTGATAGGATTTTTTTTAGTCGCCCTATTATTTTTTGTTCTATTTAAAAAAATTTCATCTAATAAAGAGCACTTATTGATATTGCTATGTTTTTTTCTTTTTGGTCTTATTGAAAATCTTTTTGAGCTTCAAATTGGAGTAACTTCTTTTGTTTTTATTTTAGCCATTTTTACTTTTTGGAAGCAAACCACCTCCTACTTAGATATAAACTAATTTATGACTTCTTTTTTACGAGAAATATATACCCCTACAATTATAAAAAGAATGAAATTACCTTTTAAAGATAAGCTGGAAGCCGATAATAGTAAATTTATAAAATATACGAATAGCATAACACTTAATGCATAATAATCTTCATTTTTAGTTTTATTATATAGTTTTTTTAAGGTTTTATGTAATTTTAAAACAAAAAATAAGACTACGGAGCCAACAAAGCCTATTTGAGCCCAAATATTACCAATTCCACTTTCTCCTCCAAGTTCACCATTCATAATGCTTGGTTCAGGTGTTTCCATTCTGTTTCCAGCCATTCCTAATCCCATACCGTGCCAATTTTTTAATGCTATTTCAAAACCAGAATATAAGCCAATCACATGCGATAATGCTCCGTGTGCTTTAGGTTTTCCATGCAGAAAAAAGCCCATTAATAAAAAGAACAAGAAGGTCAAGATATATAATTGGCTTAATTTAAATCTAAACTTTTTCAACAATGTAGTAAGAATTGCACAGATTAAAAATATCTTGGAAAAACACAAAAAACCACTAATAAAAATAATTAATAGCAGATAACTACGTCTCCTGATATTTTCTGCAAATAAAAAATAGGCATATGATAACGCTAGAAACGTTCCTAGAGTTGTTGGCTCAAGAAAAAAAGAAAGCATCCTTTTAAATTTTTCTCCTGTGAGAAAAATCAAATCTGAAGTATAGCCTCTTCCGACTTGCCTAATTGAAGTAATTCCCAAATTATCTGAAGCATTCCAGTATTCTGGAATATTTAGTACGTGATCCCAAAAACTAAGTGGTAGAAAAAACTCTAAAATACCATATGAACACACTAAAATTGTGATCTTATAAAAAAACTTTTTTAGTTTTAAGATGTCCTCATCTTTATAGATCAAAGAGCTAAAAACAAAAAAAATAAGAAATGATATTAAGATCCTACGACTGTTAAGCAATAGAAAATTAAATGACGCTTCAGAAATAAGCCAGTTTACTGCAATTATCAGAATTAAAAAAAACAGCACAATATAAAGATCCACCAAATCCTTATAAAAGTTTGAATAAATTACAAAATGATAAATCGCAACGGATAAAAGCGATAACAATAGTAAATCTTTTGTCGCATGAAATCCTCCTGAAAAGAAAGAAGCACCTCCAGTAACGTTGAATAACAACAAAGACAGTAATGGCTCTATCAAAAAGTATACGACAGTGAATTTTGTTAATTTATATGAGTCAATTAACATTAGTAATTGTTTTAGAACCTATATTCATTTTGATGATTAAAGATATAATCGATGATATCATAACAATACTCTACTTATATTTATTCCATTATAATAATACTTAGACGATCATTACTATTAGATTGCCTATCTACTAAACAGATAAAATTGTTTTTCGACTTATTTGGTTAATAGGAAAAATAATTGCTTCGTTTTTAAGAATCTCTAATTTCTCTTTAGTATTTACCAAAAGTAATTTAAACTCTGCACTTTCAATGAGATTATAATTAAAAGAAATTCTATAAAAACCCATATGCTTTTGAGAAGTTGCAAAAACCATGTCATTTTTATTTATTTGTGCATCTTCACTTTCAGGAAAAATTGAAGCTACATGGCCATCCTCTCCCATTCCAAGCAGTATAAAATCAAAATTAGAAACGCTCTTCTTTTTAAAGTATAATTTTATTTTTTCCTGATATCTTATAGCTGCGATTTTCGGTTCCAGTTCTCCTTCCATCCTATAAACATCACCAGTTTTATCTAATTTTGAAATCAAAGCTTCAAAGGCCAATTTATAATTACTTTCTTTATGATTAGGTGTAACACATCTTTCATCTAACCAAAAAAAATCTACTTTGCTCCATTCTATTTTTTTCTTGTACTCATTTATTAATATGTCAAAAAATAGTTTTGGTGTTCTTCCTCCAGACAAAACTAAAGAAAAGCTTCCCTTAGATTCAATATTTTTTTTTGCATGCTCTAGAATAAGTTGACACCCAGTTTCGATAAAATCTGATAAATCTATTGTTTTAATAACCATATTCTTGTGTTAAAAAGAATGAATACTTCCTTAATTTTAATTCGTATTAAGTATTTATAAACTTTAATCCTAAGTACTAAAATTCTATATAATTATATAAGTAAACTAAATTTATAATTATAAGTATTACAAAAACTGGAATAAACATTCTTTTTTCAAAATTAAGAAAAGTAGTATTAAATGTTTTATACGTTTTTTTTATAATTAAAGGTGCTGTTGCTATACTTGAGATTATCAATGCAAGTGGGAATACAATTATTCCTAAAATTTTGTAGAAAATTAATATAAACAAAAAGTAAATAAAAAATACAATTAAAGCATTGATATGCTCAATTACATTATTGGCTTGATTTGAGATTGCCAGATTAACACCTCCCCATCTGCTCAATAAAGAAGCAAACGAAAACGCTACAAGTAATAAAGGTTCTCCCAATTCAATATTTCCTTTTATCAAGTCTAAAATGTCTTGCCCTAGAAATAAAATACCTATTACCCCTAGAAGTAATACCATATAAGATATATAAAGCACTTTTCTTAGTAAAGGTGTTAAATTATGAAAATCTCCTCTTCCTCTTAAAGATGCAATTTCAGGAATTTTAGCCTGAAATGTAACTTGAGTAAACCCTTCAAGGATATCAAACAATCTTTTAGTAAATAAAAAAGAAGCAGATACAAGAGGAGTAAATAATTGTGCAACAATAATACCTGATACATGCCTTATAATATTTGCAATAATTGTTGTGGCTCCACTTTTCCAGGCACTATCCCAAACTACATTAAATACTTCTTTCTTAAAAAAAGATTTTGGAATTTTTTTTAAAAAATTATTATTTACTATTCTCGCTGCATAATAATAGCAGAATCCATTGAATAAGGTTATTAATTGCACTACGAAAAAAATATTAAATAAGTTAAGAGAATATATACTTACAAGAACTACAGAAATTATCCCTATAAAACTCACAACTGTATTTATTCTGTTTATTAGAGAGACTTTGTTAATACCAAGTAAGTAAATTTGATATATTGTAAAATATAAAGTAATTGAGCTGCTAACTAATATTAATGTCCAAGTATTCCACCCTTCAGAAGTGTTCTCTAAATACATAATAGGTTTAAATACGCCCCATGTACCCAGAACAACCATCAACAAAAAATAGACGGCTGTTAGAGCCAAAAAAGTCTTTTTTAAGACTATAATTAGATCAGAAAACTCTTGTGTATCAATATGGCTAAGAAAGCTCTTCTCTTTCTTATCTTTCAAAGTAATGAATTCAGCTATTCTTACTCCTGAAAAAGAATACGAAATGAATCGAACAAAAGTAGTATTAAAACCTAGTTGTATGCCTTGACCAATTCCTATTATTGTAAAGAATAAAAACCAAACGTTTGCTTCTTCTGGTGTGAATTCTTTAAGTACAATTGGTAGCGTAATTATATTAAACAGAATCTTAATCCCTTGAGATACCCAAGAAGTAAAAATAGATGAATTATATAATCTATTTTTAAAAAATTCTCCTCCAGATTTCAATAAGGTTTTTATCACTATATAATTGATTTATATTTGTAATATTTTTGATTTTCAATTCTCTTTTCATCGATATGAAGTTACTAAAAGGCATTGTTTCGATTTCATCTGTATCAAATAAAACAATATCATTTTCATTATAAAAGCTAAAAGGGACAACGTTTTTCTTAAAATAGATTTTTTTCCCAGCTGAAATTAAGGTTGCTAATATTCCTACCGCCGCCTGCCTTTGAACAGCAAATATTGCAATATCTACATTTCTAAGTAAGTCAGAAAATTTTTGAGGTTCGTAAAATTCTTTTAGAGGAACAAATTTGTTTCCGAAAAGACTATAGCCAATTTTTTCTATTTTTTCTATGTTATCAGTATCACCATAGGATAGAGGACAAATTATTTCAATATTTTTATCTTTAAAAGGGAGTAGTTTTTGAAAAATCTCTTCATGGTTATTGGCAACATTTGCTGAATGACCAACTAAAATTCTTTTGGTATTCGAGTCTTGATCTGATAAGTTTTCTATATCATAAATAACAGAAGGAACTGGATATAAGCTTGGCATAAACTCCGCATTAGTGTTATATTTTTCTTTAACTAATTTAAAATCGGACTTAAACCCAATTACTCTTTTAAGATGTTTGATTACATTTTTCTTAATAATGAAATCAAACAACTTATGCTTGAGTCTAACCTTGCTTACTATGATGTTATATAAATCACCTCCCCAAATTACCCATGAGGCTTTTTTGAGCATTCTTCTATTCTGAAACAAGTATAGAATAATCTTTGGACTTATCAATTGATGAAAAAGAATATCTTTATATCCAGTATTATTTATACTTTTCATTAATCGAAAATGTTCATTGAAAAACTTAACCTTTTTTGAATCAAAATCTATCTCTTTCAGTCTTAGAGCTAATCCATCTCTGAGGTTTTCATTTTCAAAATAAGAAAAGTAAAAATGATGATTCACCAATTCTTCATTAGATAAATTATTGACCAATAGGTTTATGAAATTGAAAGAATAATTTTCGATATTTTTAAATCTTTCTAATTGAAAAACATGTATAATCATATTTTTTAGATATCTAATGCAGCTCTAGCCGATTCAAATAAATTTACGCAAGTATATTCAATTTCCTCGTCATTCATTAAATAAAATGGTAATCTTGCTATTGATGAACTTACATAATCTGTAATTGGTAGGTCATAATTATCTCCACCTAATTTTTTTCCCATAACAGAAGAATGTAAAGACATGTACCCTATGTAAGGGCTAACACCTTTGCTAAGAGATAGGTTTAAAAATTTATCTCTTTGATTTTCGTTTTTAAACAGTATCCAAAAAGCGTGATAATTTGTTTCTACATTTTCTGGAATGGATAACATTCTCAATCCATAAGATTCTAATGGCCTCAAAGCTTTTACATAAGCATCATGTAATTTTTTTCTTTTTTCCTGCATCAATTCTAGGTTCTCAAATTGAGCATAAAGTAATGCCGATAACAAATCAGATGGTAAAAATGAGGATCCATAGTCTACCCATGAATATTTATTTTTGAGTCCCTGAACGACAAGGCTTCTATCTGTTCCTTTTTCCCACAAAAACTCACTTCTTTCAAAATACTTGCTATCATTCATTGTCAAAGCGCCGCCTTCACCTGAGGAATATGACTTAGTTGCGTGGAATGAAAAAGCACCAAGATCTGACAATGAACCAGCATATCTACCATTATATTTTGAATTTACCGCTTGCGCTGCATCTTCAATGACTGTAAGGCTATATTTTTTGGCAATTTCATTTATTTTATCCATTTCGGCAGGTATTCCTGCATAATGTATGGGAATAATTGCTTTCGTTTTTGAAGTGATAAGATTTTCTATCTTATTCTCATCTATATTTAGAGTATCATTTCTAATATCACAAAATACTGGCATCATTCCTTTTGATGCAAATGCGTTTGCAGTACTAGAAAATGTGTATGAAGGAACAATAAACTCATCCCCCAATTGGGCATCTATAAGAAAAGCAGACATTTCTAATGCGTCTGTACAAGAAGTTGTCATAAGAGTCTTTTTTATCCCAAATTTTTCCTGCATAAATTGGTGACATTTTTTGGTGTAATTCCCACCACCGCCATGATACCTGCTTCTAAACGAGTCTAATAAATATTTTTCTTCATTTCCAATAACTGGTGCTTTTACAAATGGAATTTTCATAGTTTTTTTCCTTTAAATCTAATTCTAAAAAATTTTGAAGGCAATAAAGATTCTTTGCTTATGTCGTCAATCATTTCATTGATTATGATTAACCCCTCCCCGCAAACCACAGTCGGTTTACCTTCGTTCATAAAAACAACCTTTCCCACATCTCTGTTTTCAAATTTAACATCTTCAACAACATCAATATCAAGAATACGAACTTTTTGATTATTTATATATAAACTAGCTCCCAGAAAAGGTTCGCCAACTGAATCAACTAACCTTTTTATATCTTCCGCTTTTTGGTGTAAGTCTATTAAATAATCATCTTCATCTCTCCAAAGACTATATGTTGCTTCAGACTCATTTTGAGGAGTACCTATCAAATCGCTACCTGATTCTATTTTATCGAAAATCTCATCTATGGATTCATAAAAGAGATTCGCAATAATTTCAATGGCTTTATTAACTTTAATTGGATAAGAAATTGCTTGTTTTTTTTGTAGTATAATGTCTCCACAGTCATATTTATCAGAGGCATACAAAAAACTCACTCCTAATTCTGTTTCTTTGTTAATAAGCATATTCACTAGTGGAGAAAAACCTCTGTATTTTGGCAGAAGAGAGTCGTGTGAGACTATCAATTTTTTCATTAACTCTCCTTTAATTAACCATCTCCAACCTATTGTTATTAAATAGTCTGCATCTATCTTATCTGCATAATCATCATTTCTATCAAAAAAGTTTATGTTATTTGAAAGACATAAGTTTCTGATATCATCATAATAGTCTAATTTCAAATTTGCATCTCTAGACGATACAATCACGGCTATTCTTTTTTTTCTCTCAATTAATTTTGAGAGAACGTAATAGCCTTTTTTATTCATAAGAAAAAACCCAATCTTTTTCATCGTGCTTGTTTAAATAACTCGCTTATTAACCTTGCTTGATTAATATTTTGGCTATATTCTAAATCCAATTCCGTTTTAGTCTTAATCTGACTATGAAAATGATTAAGCATATTAATAAAATGATCATCTCCAGGTAATTTAATTATTTGTTTACCTTCTGGGGTTTCAAGCTCTATTGAAGGTTCAAAACCTGGTGGAGCTGTAAATATTCTATTGGTATAGATTTTTCCTTTATTACCCCATAATTCTATGTTGTTTTGATAAAAATTATCAAATCCAAATGAAATTTGAGATGACAATATCCCATTTTTCTGTTTTAGACATGCACTTCCCCACGTATCCACATTAATATCCGCCTGATAATAAAGGCTTGCCGAATCAACAATAATATCTTCACCCAAGAAAAATTGAGATATTTTGATAGGATAAGCACCTGCATCTAATAATGCTCCTCCTCCTAAATCTTTATTATATCTTATGTTTTTTTTGTCCGCAAATGGAGGAAAACCAAAAGAACTTCGAACATTTCTTACCTCCCCTATTGCCCCATTATTAACAAGATTTTTTATGTGACTTAATTGTGAATGAAATCTGAATTGAAAATTTTCTATTAGAACGAGCTTATTACTTTTAGCAAAATTATTTAGCTCTAAAACCTCTTCAAAACTACATGACATTGATTTTTCGACCAATACATGTAGATTATTTTTTAGAGCTTTCAATATCCAATCAAAATGTAAACTATTAGGTAGGGGAATATAAACGGCCTGAATTTTTGGATCATTCACCAAGCTATCATAATTATAATAAGCCTTAGTACTATACTTGAATGCAAATCGATCTGCTTTTTCTTTAGCTCTACTTGCAACACCAATAATTTTAAACTTTTCTGATTTCATTAATGCAGGTACTATATATTTTTCTGCAATATTTGCACAGCCAATTACTCCTATATTTATTTTTTCTGTATTCATAGGTTATGCGAATGAAATCGAAGCTATTAAATTTCTAGCTTGAATATTTATATGGTTATTAAATTGAATAAACTTATTTAGCTGATTTAATGTCATCCAAATAAAATTTGAAGGTAATTCTTCTGAAATCTCATCTCCTGCAATTACAATAATGTTTTTGTTTTGTTCTTTGTAAAATCTTCCTCCTTCTTCAGATTGTAACGTATCAAATAATTTTTGTTTTTTATCTACAGAAAGTACATAATCTAAAAAAGGCAAGCTGTTTTTTGGTGTATTTTTATAGCCTCCAGTGAGGGTCTGAATAGTAGGAGCAAATTCAAAAATATCATGATTACCGCATTCAAGTTTTGCTTGAACTGCGAAATGTAAAATACCGTTTATTTTTTTACAAACAAATGCGCATAATCCATCTTGGGCAGGTTCTACCATTGGTTGTGACCATTTTACTACTTCTCTGTTGCCTATTTCTACTTCAACACCAATTACTTTAAAATATTTTTTTTCTATATGTCTTATTTGATTTTCAGTAATTTCCCAGTTTCTAATGTCTTTTAATGGAATTTTTTTTATGTCTAGATCGTTAGTGCTCTTCAATTCTGTCATAAAACTTATAATGTCTTCGAAAGAGTGAAGAGATTCATCCATAGATAAGGTAGATTTTAAAAACATATTCTGGTAACTTTCTTCTTTGCTTAGAATAGTAGAAAAAGCAAGGATATCCTTATTATAATTACCAAATGAGATTCCAGATATCACAGTTCTGGTATCCATATTTACTATATTGTCGATTTGCATAAGTGATTTAAGTTGACCAAGTGTAAGCCAAATAAAATTTTCATGCATCTCAATATCTCCATCAATCTTAATAATTATATTTCTATTTCTTTTTTTAAGAAATCTAGCTCCTTGCTCAGATTGTAATTGATCTATTAATATTTCCTCTTTGGAGGCATTTTTAAAATACTCTAAATACAATGGTTTTCTACCTTGATGAGCTTGTTGAAAGTTACTTCTAGTTGCTTGTAATGTCGGCGAGAGTTGAACATAGTTTACGTTCCCTGGCTCTATCTTGGCCTGAACTAAAAAATGTAATACACCGTTTATTTTTTTAACAATAAATCCCAAAAAACCGATCTCTGGTTGATTAATAATTGGCTGATCCCACTCTGTTATATTACCCCATGTGGTATTAATACGAATTCCGTCAATGGAGAAAAATTTACCGGTCTCATGCGCTATTTTTGCATGATCTTTGCTAAAATACCATTTATCTAATTTTTTAAAATCAACTTTTTTAACAGATACTTCAACTGCTTTGTTTTGATCATTTATCCATTTCAATGCACTATCAATTTCTGTTTTGTCTAATGCACTTTTTAAAAAGTCAAGATGAATATTAATTTTTTCCATTATAGATTCAATTTAAAAAACACATTATAAATACTTTAACTAGAATTCTCTAATTTTATCCTGTTTTAGAAAATTTTACTTCTATTGATGATAACTTTTAATGATGTTCTCAATTAAAATAAAATCTTTTTCCTCACTTACTTTTAAGCCTTTAAGGGGTTCAATTTCGAAGAGCAATCTATTGTCTCCCAAGACAGCATAATTTTTTGTCTGCATTCGATCAATGAAAGATTTTGCATCCCAAATGGTAACTGCCCAATTTAATGTCACTACTTTCTTATTATCTTGAGAAGGTGCTAACTGTTCATTAACATTAATATTAATCGGCTTATTATCGCAAAATGTCTGCATTCTAGTTGATGATGCAGAAATCAATGTATCACTTTCATTATTTTTAAATAACTCAACGGCATTTTCAATATCTTCTCCATCAATTAGAGGGCAAACTGGGTTAATCATTATAAGTGTTTCTGGAGATAGTTTCTTAATAATATCATAATTAAACTCATCACTAGATGAATTATCATCTGCTAAGTTTTTTTCTCTTTTGTATATTTTTACTCTAGGAAAATTTTGTGATACATAATATTCGATTTCTTGTGAGTCTGTATTTACATATATTTGTTCGGTAACATTTGCGCTAATCGCAGCAGAGATTGCATAATAAATCATTGGTTTATTATACATTAGTCTCATATTCTTCCTTGGAACTCTTTTGCTGCCTTCTCTGGCAGGTATATGCAACACAATTTTTCCTAAATCTCTCATTCTAAAAAATCAATATTTAACTTTAATCGTAGCTTTTTTAATAATTTGTGGACTATTAATAAACTTTTGTGGGCTATGGGCATCTGTAGGAAACATTATTGCAAATACTCCGTTTCCTATATCTACTTGATTGACATCAACTGATGTTTTACCATAGTATGAGACGTCTTTTAAAGAGTTGTACTCGTGAGTTAATTTTAAATCTTCTATATGGCTCCATAAAATTCTCTCACGCCCTATTAACGGGTATTGTATATCTATTACATTTCTATGCGCTTCATACCCAAGCTCAAAAAATTCCTTTGTTTCGTACTCTGTAATTATCGCTTTTGCTCTCTGATTAATTTTATACACTCCCAGATCAATATTTTTGTCTATTTTAGATAAAAATTCTAAACCTATGAATACATCTTTTTGAAGAAAATTATAAAATTTAGAATTTCTTAAGTTATCAATTATCATACATTTCCATTTAAATAATTATCTAAATATCCTACAAAACGTTCATCTGGCAGAATAAGTTTCTTTTCTCCATAACCGAAATCGTTTAGTAATATTAATCCAAGTTTATTAGCCACATTTTTCTTATCTTTTGATAGTGCATTCAATAAGGTGCTTGTATTCAAGGAGGATAAATCAAAGCCGCTCCATATTTTTTTCAAAAGTGTTTTTATTTCTTCTCGAACTTTTGGATTGAGCATGCCATATTCAACAGAAATATAATTTGCAATGTCCATTCCGAAAGCAACTGCAATACCATGAGGTATCTTATAATTTGTAATGCTTTCTATAGCGTGTCCAAATGAGTGACCATAATTCAATAGCTGTCTAATACCTTTATCAAACTCATCTTGTTCAATGAAATCTTTCTTGATTCGAAGGCTTGTAGATATTATATGCTTTAATTTAGATCTATCTTCTAAAATGTCTTCATAATTATCTGCTACCAAATTAAAATCTTTTCTATCAGACAGAATTATATAATGACACAATTCTCCTAATCCAGATTTCAAATCAGTTTCACTAATAGAATTCAAAAATTTTATATCGATATAAATTTTTCTCGGTGGATAAAACCCTCCTATTTGGTTTTTGTATTCTTTAAAATTGATGGAGGTTTTACTTCCAATACAACTATCTCCTTGAGCTAATAATGACGTAGGGATAAACATCCATTCAACACCACGGTAAAGTACGGAAGCAATAAACGAGGTTACATCTTGGGTAATACCACCACCAATAGCAAATAATCTGTTTTTCTTTTTAAAACCATTTCTAATCAACGAATCAATTACGGGAATAGTTCCTTCATAGCTTTTCATTGTTTCGTTTGCATCTATTTCAAAACAATTATGAGAATTCAAAATCTCTTTAAAAATTTCCTCATACAAAGATTTTACTTTAGAATCAATTACAAAAAAATCTCCTTCTTTAGCTTCTTTAAGAAGAATCTCTTTTATATTATCTCTAAAATAAACAGAATAATCATTTATTCTTGATTTCACGTGGAAATCATAGACTTGTATATCCTCCATCTATTATTATATTTTGCCCTGTTAGATATGTGTTTAATTCACTTGATAAAAACAAAACCAAGTTAGCTATTTCTTTAGGATCTGCCAATCTTCTCATTGGAATTTTATCCTCCAGTGTTCTTAGTTCTTCTTTTGTATTAGTTAGTTCTGTTAGTTCTGTTAACGTAAAACCAGGTGCTACAGAATTAACTAAAATATTATATTCTGCTAAATCAATTGCAGCAGATTTAGTAAATCCTGCTAATCCCCATTTAGAAGTAGAATACATAGTTCTCTCTTTTCTGGACACACTGCTCCAGATTGATGTTATATTGACTATTTTACCTCCTTTATTATTAATCATTAATTGACTTACTTCTTTGGTAATTAAAAAAGGTGCTTTTAAGTTTATGTTCAATACATCATTATATTCGGCAAGACTTATATTTGAAACTGAATTAAGCTTATTGATTCCTGCATTATTGATAAGAATATCAATTTTTTTTAACGATTTCAGGTACTCCAAAAAACCTTTGAGGGATTTCTCATCGCCAAAATCACTTTGATAATACTCAACGTTTTTAGAACCAAACTCTTGGCTAAGTACTTCTTCCTTTTTCTCTGTAGTTCCGGTTATAATGACTCTTGAACCTGCTTCTAGTAACATTTTGGTTATTGCTTTTCCAATACCTCTTGTTCCACCTGTTACAACAGCTAACTTATGGTTTAAATTTAGGAATTGATTCATAATTTAGGAATTAAAAAAGTCAAGGATTTTTTCGATTGCTGCTTCACCCATAGCTTGTATGGCCTCTTTAGAATTACCTCCGATATGTGGTGTATTTATTAGATTAAAGATTGCTAATAATTCTGAATCGGTTGGAGGCTCTATATCATAAACATCCATAGCTGCTCCTGCAATATTTCCAGCAATCAATGCTTCCTTTAAATCATCTTGATTAAAAAGACCCCCTCTTGCTGTGTTAATAACAAACGAAGTAGCTTTCATTAAACTTAACGTTCTTTTATTGATTATGTTTTTTGTTTTATCTGTCAAAGGTGTATGTACAGTAATAATGTCTGCATTCCTAAAAATTTCTTCTTTTGAAGCAAATGTTAAGTCATTAGCTTTATAATATTCTTCTTGATCAATTATATCGTTAACCAATATTTTACAATTAAACGGTTTTAATAACGAAATTAAATCCTTCCCTATGTGCCCAACTCCAATTATTCCGACTGTTTTTTCAGATAATTGCATTCCACCAGATTTATTCCAAACTTTCGTCTTTAATAAATTAGAAGTCACATACAAATTTCGACAAAGTGAAAGCATAAAGCCAAGTGTCATTTCTGATACAGACCTTTTATTAACTCCTTGAGGATAAAATACTCTAACATTGTGCTTTTTACAAGCTACGAAATCTATATTGTCTAGACCCACGCCATATTTCGATATTGCTTTTAAGTTAGGAATTTGAGCTAACACTTCTTCAGTAATAAGATCAAGTCCAATAATAGCTACATCACAATCTTTTAGAAAAGATACTAATTCTGATGTACTAAATCTTTTCCCTGCTTCATTTTTCTTTACTCTCTTAAACCCTAATGAATTTAATTGATCCATTAGTTTTACATTTTTTGAAAATGCAATTGTAGTAACGCCAACGGTTAGGTTCTGTATCATTCTAAAATCCTGAATTTTTATAAATTTCTTCTACCAAACTAAGTGTTTCTAGAGCATCTTTACTGGTTCCATTTTTTATTTCAGATTTTCCTAAAATAGCATCAATAAATTCTTCTACTTCTAGTGTCCATGAATTGTCATTTTCAAACCAGGTAATATTTTCTTTGGGTTTCCCCATTGCAAAAGTAATGTCTTCAAACTCTCTTCGCCCTATTACTAATTTTTCTGGAGCATAACTTCTTGTATTCGATAGTATTCCATCAAGATTTATGTATCCTTCTTCAAAACACATTTCAAGTAAAAATTTATGCTTCCACTGTGTAGCACTTGAATGCATCATTGCTGTTACTTCTTCTTCTGATTGCATAATTACAAAAGCGTTATCTTCAGCTTTGATGTTCCAGTATGAAGTTGTGACAAAACTATTAATATTCTTAAAAGTCTGACCCGAAAAATATCGCATTAAATCTAGCATGTGTATTCCTTGATCAATCAAAATACCTCCACCAGAATACTCTTTATAATTTCTCCAGTTTTTGTCATAATCAATACTCCCCGCTTTCCCATATACTCCTCGAAGCCAAAGTAATTTACCCATTTTACCAGAATCAATAATCTTCTTAGCTTCTATTACTGAATAATGATATCGGTGATTAAAGCCATATTTCAGATATACATTACTTTGTTTTTCTATTTCTATTACAGCTTTCAATTCTTCTGATGTCCTAGCCGGTGGTTTTTCACAAAAAACATGCTTCCCCGCTTGAATGGCTTTTACGGTATAATCAGCCAATACATTGTTAAATGCACAAATAAATACTGCATCGAGGTCTTGTCTTAAGAGTTCGTCAAAAGAGTCATGAAATTTTATATTCGGGTCAAGGTCATTTGGTTTATTGATATCATAAACTCCAACGAGTTTTGCATGTTGATTTTTTTTAATCTCATTGGCCCTAACCCTTCCAATTTTGCCGTATCCGGCTATTCCGATTTTAATCATTATTTATAAATTAAAATTTGAGGCATCCATATTTTGAAATGAGTCTCTTGACCAATCTTCAATGTTCATGTATTTATCTAACCATAAATGCAGAAAAATCTGATGAATACATTCTACCAAACCGTATGTTTTTCTTGGTACGTATAGAGAGTAACTTGCTATTTTTGCGGTTTGGTTATCTTCTTTTAAACCAGACAGTCCAAAAGTTAGAACCTTGTTATCATTACAATAATTCAAAACATTTATTACGTTTTTACTATTACCACTACTACTCACAGTAACCACAATATCATTTGATTTAATATTATTTATCTTTAAAAACTCAACAAATGCCAAATCATAAGAATAATCATTCGATAAAGCGGTTAAAAGTGCGCTGTCACTCAAACATAATGCCAGAATGCCTCCATTTTTAGACCAATCTAAGGCCATATGATTAGAAAATGCTGCACTTGCTCCATTACCAAAAAAGAAAATTCTCCCTTCAGAAGATTTTATCTTCTTGGTGGTCTCAACTAAATTGTCAAAAAAAGAACTTGGGTCTGTATTTTTACCATGAATTTTGTATTTAGACCTATTTAGTGATTCTTGTATTGAATTAAAATATTTTTGCTCGTAATTATTCATAATTTTTAAATTTAAAAAACTGTTTGTTATTCAATCTCATGATATCATCTTCTTAGTTCTTAGTCTTGTTATTTTTTGTTTAAAAACCTTGCTAATAAAAACAATATTGCCTAATAAATATCTTTTCCACATTCTCTTTGGTTCTATACATAATCTATAAAACCATTCCATTCTAAATTTTCTAATTATATATGGTGCTCTGGGTTTATCTCCAGACATAAAATCAAATAATGCACCTACTCCAATCGAGACCGGAATCAATAACTTTTCTCTATTTTTATATATCCATTTTTCTTGTACTGGATTTCCTTTAGCAACCAATAAAATATCTGCATCAGATGAATTAATTTTATTTATTAACTCATCTTGCTTATTATCATCAACATAACCATTGACATATCCACAGATATTGATATTCTTGTATTTACTTTTTATACTCCTTACGCAGTCAACCACTACATCAGGTTTTGCTCCGTACAAGTATACTTTGATTTCTTTTGGTGTGTTACTAAATATATAGGGTATCAAATCTGTCCCGTTCAAATTATCTACAAATCCTTTTCCGTACAATATTTTTGAGGCTAACTCTAAACCAAAACCATCATTTATTACAAAAAAAGAATTAATTATATCAAAATATTCTTTGTCTTTATTAGTCAAATTAATTGTGTGAGCATTAGCTATAGCAATGTTTATTTTATTCTTTTCATCTATCGAATCTAAAATAATATCTAAAAACGCTTCTTTAGACAGATCTTTAATTGTTATACCTAAAATATTCTTAACCTTCATTGAAAACTAACACATCTTTAAGGTTTTTTCTTTCTAAAACTTCAAGTTTGCCTCCATGAGTGGCATTAATTAAAAAACCGTTATTACATCGTAATTTAGAGTCTAATTTCACAAAAGTTTCTTCTACCAAGTCGTTTTGAGGTGCTTGCCAAGTTTTACCTGATCTATAGTTTTTAATAAAATGATTGCCTTCGCCAATAGCATTATGGCCTTTTCTAGTTTTATTTTTTTCAAACTTAAAACTATGATCAACACCATATAGATAAAATTTTCTAATTCCCATGTGATATCCAAGCTGCAAAGCCATGTTCAGTGAACCACCACCACTCATTACAGTTTTTTGAATTTCTTCTGAAAACCTGAATGGTCTACCATTCTTTAACTTTAACCAACAGTATTCTCCTTTTAAGAATTTTGGCTTAAAAAAACTTGCGAAAAAAACGCTATTCTTTTCATTTTTATCAATTATTTCTTGTCCAAAATCATCTATAACTTGTTGATCTGAAGAGACAATATAATCTGGTCTATAGCCTGATTGATCATAAATCAGATGGATTCTATTAGCAGCAAAAGTAACAATGTTCTTATTATTAGCTATTAATTCTAAATCTTCTATCCTCACACTTGGTCCATTGCCCATTAAAAAACCTACTTTACCATCATAAATATCTTTAACAGTAGTAAGAGTATCAAAATCCTTATGATATATAAACCCTTTTTTTATTAAATCATAAACCCTATACCAAACTAAATTCTGTGGTATTTCTTTAATCCTCATCAGTATAGATTTACGCTTTTTATATAAAAACACTGGATTGAATAACTCTTTCATTGTTAATATAAATATCTTTAAACTTTTTGCATTAAATATAGTCTTCTATCTCTGAATTAATTGTTTTAATGACCCTTTCCAACTTAAAATAGATTGATCAAAAGATTTATTACTATTTTCTTTATCCAAAACGCTACATTTAGGTCTTTGGGCAAAAGTAGGATAATTATCTGTTTTTTTGAGAATAATACTGTCGAGCTTGCCTAAAATTCTTAAAATCTCCTCTGCAAAGTCATACCAAGTCGCTTCTCCAAGATTACTGTAATGATAAATACCATATTTACTCGAATTCATTTGGATTATATTAAGTATGAATTTTGCCAGATCATTGGCATTTGTAGGCGTACCAATTTCTGAAGTAGTAACTGTAAGTTCTTTTTCAATTTCTGATTTTTTTAATATTGTTTTAAAAAAATTATGCCCAAATTCTGAATATAGCCAGGACGTCCTTATAATAAAATATTTAGTTAGATTTTTTTGTATATAAATTTCTCCTGCTAATTTAGATTTACCATATTCATTTATAGGGTTTGGAATATCATCTTCCATATATGGGCTTCCTTTCTTCCCATCAAAAACATAGTCTGTCGATATATGAATAAGCGTGCTAGATTTTTTTTTACATATTTGTACAAGGTTTTCCACCCCTTTTGCGTTAACCAAAAATGCTTTTTCTGATTCTTTTTCGGCTTGTTCAACATTGGTGTATGCTGCGCAATTGACAATAAAGTCAAACGATGTATCAGAAAAAAATTGACTAACATTTTCTTTGTTTGTGACGTCCAGTGTTTTAGAATTTGTATGATATAGTTCAAAACCTGAATAATAATTTTCAATTTTTCTTATACATTGGCCTAATTGACCATCACACCCTGTAATGAGAACTCTTGTTTTTGTAGTTTTCTCTTTCATTTTAAGAATCTTTAAAGAAAGGCAGCTCTCTATCTTTTTTCGACAATTGAAATTCTGAAGGATTTAATTTCCAATCGATACTAAATTTTGGGTCGTTATAGATGATACCTGATTCTGAGGGTTTATGAAAATAATTGTCACATTTGTAACTAAAAATTGAACTTTCGCTTAAGGTGATAAAACCGTGAGCAAAACCTCTAGGAATAAATAATTGATAATTATTTTGGTCATTCAAAACAATTGAAAAATGTTTTCTATAGGTTTTAGAATCTGGTCTTAAATCTACTGCCACATCTAATATCTCACCCTTGATCGCTCTAACCAGCTTAGCCTGAGCATAATCTCCAATTTGAAAATGCAGCCCTCTTAGTACTCCTTTTTTAGAAATTGATTGATTATCTTGCACAAAATCGATTTGCATACCAGAGATTTCTTCGAATACTTTTTGATTAAAACATTCGAAAAAAGTACCTCGCCCATCATTAAAAACAGTAGGTTTGACTACAAAACATCCTTCTAGAAAAGTAGGTTCAATCTCCATTTTTAATCTAATTGTAGTAAATATTTGCCATAACCACTTTTTAGTAGTGGTTTTGCTAATTCTTGAAGTTCTTCTCTAGTTATAAAACCATTCTTATATGCTATTTCTTCAATAGCACCAATTTTAAGTCCTTGCCGTTCTTCTATCACTTGTACAAATTGTGAAGCTTGCATCAAAGAGTTAAATGTGCCTGTATCCAACCAAGCTGTACCTCTATCTAAAATACTAACATTTAGTTTCTTTTTATCTAGGTATGCTCTATTTACATCTGTGATTTCTAACTCTCCTCTCTTACTTGGTTTTATGTTTTTTGCAATACTTACCACCTCATTATCATAAAAATATATTCCTGGTACTGCGAAATTTGATTTTGGGTTTTCTGGTTTTTCTTCGATTGATATTGCTTTTCCGTTATCATCGAACTCAACAACTCCGTATCGCTCTGGATCTTGAACATGATATGCATATATAACGCCTCCATCAGGATCATTATTAGCTCGCATAAGTTTTGACAGCCCTGTACCATAAAAAATATTATCTCCGAGAATGAGAGCAACTTTATTGTCTCCAATAAAACTTTCTCCGATTATAAATGCTTCGGCTAATCCATTAGGTGCTTTTTGCACAGCATATTCAAAAACACATCCATAAGACGTTCCATCACCGAGTAGTTTTTTAAATGATAGTAAGTCATGTGGAGTAGATATAATTAATATTTCCCTAATTCCAGCCCACATTAAAGTGGATAATGGATAATAAATCATAGGTTTATCGTACACTGGCATTAGTTGTTTACTAACAGCAAGTGTTAAAGGGTGTAATCTTGTACCTGAACCTCCTGCTAAAATTATACCTTTCATAATATATTATATTTTTCTATGTACCAGCTAATTGTTTTTTCAATTCCTGTTTCAAAATTTTCATCAGCTTTCCAATCTAATTTCTTTTCAAGTTTTGTAGCATCAATTGCATAACGCATGTCGTGCCCCGGTCTATCCTCAACATAAGTTATTAACTTGTTATAAGACTCCCCATTTTTTCGAGGATATTTTTCATCTAATATCTCACAAATTTTTGCGGCTATATAATTATTATTACGCTCATTTCTACCTCCAATATTATATGTTTCTCCTGATATTCCTTTTTTGAATACTAATTCTACTCCTTTACAATGGTCTAATACATATAGCCAATCTCTAATATTATTTCCATCCCCATAGATTGGTATATTTTCTTCTGCTAGTGCCTTTCTAATAATAGTTGGAATTAGTTTCTCGTCATGTTGCTTAGGTCCGTAATTATTAGAACAATTAGTAGTAACTACATTCATCCCGTAGGTGTGAAAATAGCTTCTTACAACAAAATCAGAAGAAGCTTTGGAAGCACTATACGGGCTATTTGGTGCATATGGAGTACTCTCAGTAAACAATCCTGTTTTGCCCAAGGTTCCATATACCTCATCGGTTGAAATATGATGAAAACGACAATTCTTGTATTGGTCTTTATAGGTATATGGAGAATCCATCCAATAATTCCTGGCTACATCAATTATTGTAAAAGTGCCAAAAATATTTGTTTTTATAAACTCATCTGGGTTTGTTATTGAATTATCAACATGAGATTCGGCAGCAAAATGTATTACGCCATATATATCGTGTTTGTTGAATAGTTCTTCTACTAGATTTCTATCACAAATATCTCCTTGTACAAAATTATATCTATCATTATTCTTTATTTCCTTTAAATTTTTTAAGTCTCCTGCATAAGTTAACAAGTCTAAATTTAGAACACTAAAATCAGGATTGTTTCTTATAAAATAAGGAATAAAGTTGGCACCTATAAAACCAGCTCCTCCAGTAACTAGGATATTTTTCATAATTTTTTCTAGCTCTTTATATTTGATATATGGATTAATGTCATAATCTAGTGTTTTATTTCCAAAAAACACTTATGTTTTCTACAAAAATAGGCTAATTATCTATTTTTTCAAGTTTAATGTTATCAAGTTAATTTAGCCGGAAACACAAAGATTATTTGCGTTATATGTAGTTAATTTAATTCAATGAATTCATTCTATACAGAAGGCGAATAATCATTGTAATAAAAGTTAATCTTAGCTTCGATTTAAATGATGAGTTCGCTAGAACGTCCTATTTGTTATTCACAAATTCATTTGCTTCTCTGTACAAATATCTGAGAAAGAAAAACAAAGAAACTATTATAAAGAGTATTAAGGGTATCATAAATATTATATTACTAAGTAATACTTTCTTTTTTGAGATTATAGTACCATAATCTACAATAGTGAAGACTTCTTTGTCAAAAATCAAAACCTTTTGTTGTTTCTTAATGGTCTCCATCAACACTTCTTTTTGTTGTAATAATGATGTTATGGACATCGTTGGTAGTTCATCTTCATCTGTAACAACAATAATTTCTTTCTCACTCTTGTGAGTATTTTTACTTAGATTAGTTAAGTATTCATTAATAAATTGAAGTGTTTTTTGATTTTGTTCTAAATCCTGCCCATATTGCTGGATAACCAACTTTATTTCTTTTTTATAATGCTCGTTAGACTTAATATAATTTAGAATAGCATCTGTAATTTTTAAATTTTCCTTATTTCCGTTTTTAAAACGAAGTATTAGCCTGTGGTGTTTATAAAAGTCTTTAAATTTTTCTTCATTAAGCTCTTCATCTTCATAAGCTTCCATAACACTTTTAAAAAACTCTTTGTTTTCATATCTGCTTTCAAGATTGTCTAATACATCTGTTCCTCTAACTATTGGCTCAATAGAAATTTCTTTAAGATTTTCTATTTTATCGGGATCAACTCCAATTTTTTTGAGAAAAGCTTCGTCATTTAAATTGTTTTCTATCTCTGTTATAAAATCATGTATATATCGTACGGTGTTATACTTAGGCTCAATTATTATTTCCTGAACATAGTTATCACCTGCATCTTGATATTTATCCAGGAAAAAGCCAATACCAGCACCTGCAATTAATAGAACTACAAACAAAACCCATTTCCTCTTATAAAAAGTCACAACTGAGATAATCAATCTAAGGAATTTTCTAAACCCTTCTTTAATCATGCTAAAAATTTGCATTAGATCAATCTCATCGTTATTATTTTCAGTATTCATGTTATTATCGTTCTTTAAATATTTGTTCAATTATTTTTTCGGTAATCAGATAGGTTGGTTTTACTCCTGTTGTTCCTAATCCACCAGAGGCCAGCGTGCTTCCTGTTTCTAATGGATTATCAGAGGCATAATATGCATAGCGCACTTTAACTTTTGAACTTATACTTCCTCTTAGTTTTGAAGCAGATTGAATAGCTTTTTGATAATGTGCACCTTCCATTTCTAATCCTATAACATTCCATGTAGAATCATGAAAGAATTTTAAAATATCTCTGTTTTGCAGTGAAGTGCCCAATACAGTGATCATAGCACCATCATAAATATCAATTCCATTACCTTCTAAATCTTTCTTTTTCAATTGATTTTTAAACGGGTAATTATCTGCTGTACCTTCAAAAACGTGAGCAGAAGGAATCATAATATCTCCCTTTCCTCCTTCGAGAATACCTGCTTTTCCCATAATAGAAACCGACTTGACATCGATATGAGTTTTGGCATCCTCAATAACAGCATATGGTTTCAGTAACTCATCCATAGTTTCATATGCCTGTTCTCCGAATGCATAATCCATTACGATAATTACAGGTTTATTATGTTCTTCTTGATCAGCAATTAAATCGGCATACTCGCCTTCTCTATATTTGGCAGTATCAAATAGTTGTACATTAATATTAGCACCACTTTGATCTTCAATATAGGTCATCCCTTTCTGTAGTGCCAGCTTCTCTACTTTTGCTCTTAATTTATCATTTTTGTTATCACTGAGTGATTCATAAATATCAAAGGTACTCTTATTTTTTAGCTCAGTTTTTAATGCGATGGGGGCATATAAAGTATTCATCACACTATGCATATTGGCACTAATAATATGAATGGGTCTACCTAACAAACTAAGTTCTTCTAGCTTTTTCTTGATAGAATTTGCCCAGATTTCTCCATGGATATGATGTCCTAATCGTTCTCTCAATACCGGACTAAAGGTTACTATTCGCTTTTTATCCTCAATAGATTCTTCTATAGCCAACTTACCTAACCAGTAAATGATATGTAAGAACCGTTCTTTATTTTGCAAGCATGAAAAATCATTATAAATCGTAGAAACTTCTTCAAAAGTTCTTCCTAATATATTTGCAGTATGCGTTAAGGCAACTTCTCTTTCAGCCTTGGTTAGATCTTTTTTAGACAACACTGCTTTTTCTAATTTTTGCCAATCTCTTTTCACATTTCCTTGCTCATTAATCACCACACTATTCATGATCTTATGTGACTCTATAAAAAGAAAGGTTAAATGTGTTAGAATGTCATAAATCTCAGAGCGTCCACGAGTAATCTCGATATTCATCTGTTCTTCATCGATGCGATAACAGTTCCTTCGTCTTTTGGGAGGAACAATGGCTTTAAAATGAGAATTTTTATACCCTTCTTCGCTAGTAAGATTTATATATCGGCACTCTTCTATACCAAAGGGTAAGCGGTCTATGACATAAAGCAAACCATTAAGTTCTACTTTCTCTTCTGCGACTGATCCATAAATTTCTGGACGAAGGGTGAGTAAAGCTTCTCTTAGCGTATCTCCTGACACACCCATTGGTTTATAGAAACCTCTATTAAAAAGATGACGCATTGTGATATACATGCGTTCTATTGCGCTCGAACTTTCTTGAGCTCTTGTTCTTCCTTGTAGTATACGATTTGCCATAAATTTTTCCTAGCAAATATAAGTATACTAACCGAACATTGAAATTCAATTCCTATTATTTGTCGATCGCAGCCGAAAGTGCATCTGCAATATTTCTGTCATTAGATAATCTCGGAAGTTTGTTTTGACCACCGAGTTTACCTACAGATTTCATGTAATTTTTAAAGCCTCCTACGGGAACTGTCGTAATTTTCAGCGTTTTTAATATCCTACCTTCGATTAAATCATCATAATAAGAATTCTGTTTTCTCAATGAATTGTCTATTGCAAAAGCCAAAGTTTCTATATCCTTTGGGGCTTCTTTAAACTCTATAAACCACTCGTGATACGGTAAATCTCCATCTTCAGGATTTACTTGCGGTGCTACTGTAAAATCATTGATCATTACTCCACTGGCTACCGATCCATCTTTGAGTGCTTGCTCTACTTCTTTACTTATGACATGTTCTCCAAAAGCTGAAATAAAATGCTTTATTCTTCCAGACACTACTACTCTATACGGCGACGTACTGGTAAACATTACCGTATCACCCACGTTATATGCCCATAATCCAGCGTTGGTAGACACAAGCATTACATAATTAACTTTGGTTTTGACCTCTCCAATGCTCAAACGCTTCGGATTTTCTTCAAAAAATTCATCTGCTTTTATAAACTCATAAAACATACCCGAATCCAATTGCAATAGCATGCCTTTTTCATTCTGCTTGTCCTGAAAAGCAAAAAAACCTTCCGAAGCCGGGTACAACTCGATACTAGCTACCTTTCTGCCTATTAGTTTTTCGAAGGTATTTTTGTAGGGTTCATAATTTACACCGCCATAGATAAATAATTCAAAATTTTCAAAGAGTTCTCCTATGGTTTTATTTGTTTTTTGCTGAAGTCTTTCAAAATACATTTGTACCCATGGGGGTATACCGCTGATTATTGTCATGTTTTTATCTACTGTCTCTTCGACCACAGCATCTACTTTTTCTTCCCAATCTTCGATACAATTCGTTTCCCAACTTGGCAATCTGTTTTTTTGAAGGTACTTTGGAACATAATGCGCGACAATTCCTGATAATCTGCCTAATTTAACTCCATTTTGCTCGGTAAGTTCTGGGCTTCCTTGAAGAAAAATCATACTACCATCAACAAAATTAGCTTTTCCGGTTTCTTCGATGTAACACAATATCGCATTACGTGCTGCTTTTACATGAGTAGGCATAGACTCCTTGGTTAGCGGTATATATTTCGCACCACTTGTTGTACCTGAAGTTTTGGCAAAGTATAACGGTTTACCAGGCCAAAGCACATTTTCTTCTCCTTCTACTACCCGATTTACATATGATTTTAGTTCTTCATAATCTCGTATCGGAACATGCCTGGCAAAGTTTGAAAATGATTTTATATTTTTAAAATTATGGTCTTGGCCAAAGGCAGTATTTTTGGCTGTTTCTATGAGTGTCTTAAAAACACGCTCCTGAGTTTTTATAGGATCTGATGCCCATCTGTTAATTTTTTTCCGGATGTACTTAGCAAAAATTCTAGCGCCTAATGCTTTCAAAGACATAGTTGATAATTATTCAAAATCAATAAAGTTGGTTGGATCAGTAGGATAACCATCTCTCCACAATTCAAAATGTAAGTGAGGTCCTGTAGATAATTCTCCTGTAGAACCTGCGGTAGCAATTACTTCGCCAGATTTCACATGTTCTCCTTGCTGTTTTGTAAGAGAAGCGTTGTGCTTATAGACTGTAATGAGGTTATTACTGTGCTTAATTATAAGTACATGCCCGGTCTCTGCCGTCCATTCAGCAAAAATCACAATCCCAGAAGATGCTGCTTTTACTGGGGTATCCTTTGGAACAGCAACGTCTATTCCATAATGTTTTTCATTGGTACTATATCCTGAAGTGATATTTCCTTTTACCGGAGGAAACAAAGAAAAATCTGTGCTTGATTTTTCACTTTCGAATAAACTATATTTATCTTCTTTTGATACTTCCTCACGAAGCCTAATATCTTCTTGCGAAGGTTCTAAATCTACTTCCTCGGGATTAAGTTTTTGAGATTGTATGGCAGAATCAATATCAAACTCTACTGTTTTTACATCTCCTGTAAGTACTTTTCTAATCGACTTATAATATTTTTGGTTTATGGTAATCATCGATTCCAAAGAATCTGTAGTGGCTACAAGTTTTGTTGCTTTTAGATTTAGTGATGTTGAAGAGTATCCTGGAATATATTCTCGTAGCGGTGTAAATGCTATTAAAAAAGTGGTTCCTGCTACCAAAATTATTGAAGTAATCGTTACCAGCACAAAAACGTTAAGCCTGTTTAGCTTAAATGATATTCGCTCTTCAAAGGTATCTTCATTAAGGATAACCAAACGATACTTGTTAAGCAGCTTTCTAGTAATTCTCTTCTGTTCTTTTTTCTTTTTAGCCATAAATTACAAGGTATGCCCTAAGTGGCACAAAAAACTATAATGAATCGCAAATATACATATTCTTATACTTTCAAAATATAACGCAATTGAATTATAAATCGTCTGTAATTCTATAAAAATAACATTAGGCACGTTGTTTTTAACAGTTTAAAAATGGTATTAATATTATTCTTATTAACTTTGTACTCTAATTAGTATAGATTATGATATCATTAAGCATGTTTTTAGGAATAATTGGTCCTTGGCAAATTGCTCTGGTTGTAGCCATTGTGTTGCTTTTGTTTGGCGGAAAGAAAATTCCCGAGTTAATGAGAGGTCTTGGTAGTGGTATAAAGGAGTTTAAAGATGCATCAAAAGAAGATGAGGATCCTAAAATTGATGAGAAAAAATAAGTGCTATAAGCACCTAAATATATAAACCCAACTCAAATGAGTTGGGTTTTTTGTTTAACCCCTCCGCCTTCGGCATCTATCCATGAAACAGGGAGAGGGGGTTTTATATGAGTACTAAGTCAATCCTACCCTATGTTTTGATAGATACAACATTTTTCAGCTTACCTTACATTTTGCATTGATAATAGTCACAATCTTCTTAATCAATAAGCGACAGTTGAATTCGCTTTCTGCTCAAATCTACTTCTAAAACAGTAACCATAAGATGTTGGTGTAATTGAACCACGGCATTTACATCGCTAATATATTCGCTAGCTAATTTTGAGATATGAATCAATCCGCTTTCTTTAACTCCGATATCAACAAAGCAGCCAAAATTTGTGATGTTATTTACGATTCCTGGTAGTTTCATACCAGATCGTATATCTGCTATGGTTTTTACGTTGGGATCAAATTCAAAAACGGTTACTTTTTTTCTGGGGTCTACTCCTGGTTTTTCTAATTCTTTGAGGATATCTGTTAATGTAGGTAGTCCTACCTCATCGGTAATATAGCTTTGTAATTTAATTTTTTTGATCGCTGTTGCATTTCCTATCAGTTCATGAAGAGGAACTCCCGCATCTTTTGCCATTTTAGACACCAATTTGTATCGCTCAGGATGTACGGCAGAATTATCCAAAGGGTTTTTTGGACCAGTAATCCTAAGAAATGCTGCAGCTTGCTCATAGGCTTTACCCCCTAGTCTTGGCACTTTTTTTAATTCTTCGCGAGATTGCAAAGCCCCGTTTTCTGATCTGTACGCTACAATATTTTCGGCGAGTTTCTCACCGATGCCGGATACATAACTTAATAAAGGCACACTGGCAGTATTTACATTAATTCCTACGCTGTTTACACAACTCATCACTACCCTATCTAATTCGCTTTTGAGCTTGGATTGATCAACATCATGTTGATACTGTCCTACGCCAATAGATTTTGCATCGATTTTTACGAGCTCTGCAAGGGGGTCTGCTAGTCGTCTTCCGATAGATACAGCACCGCGCACAGTAACATCGTAGTTCGGAAATTCTGCTCTTGCTATTTTGGATGCCGAGTATATCGAAGCTCCGCTTTCGTTTACCATAAACACCTGCATAGGGTTGTCAAATGGAATTTTCTTAATAAAAGCTTCAGTCTCTCTGGCTGCAGTACCATTTCCTATGGCTATGGCTTCAATTTTATAGGCATTTACCAAAGAGCGAATTTTTTTGATCCCTCCTGTTACTTCTCGCTGTGGAGGATGCGGGTATATATTTTCATTATGCAAAAGATCTCCTTGTTCATCCAAACACACCACTTTACAACCGGATTTAAAGCCCGGATCTAAAGCTAGTATTCTTTTTTGACCCAAAGGAGATGCTAATAATAATTGTTTTAGATTTTGCGCAAAAACTTTGATGGCGTCCTCATCAGCTTTTTCTTTGGCTTGATTTAAGACCTCTGTAGAAATCGCTGGTGCAAGTAAGCGCTTATACGCATCAGAAATTGCCAAAAACAAATGATCAGTACAAGCTTCGACATTGGTTTTGATCATTACATCATCTATGATATCCAAGGCATCACCTTCTGGTACAGCAATTTTTATTCTTACGATTTTTTCTTGCTCTGCTCTTAAAATTGCCAATAATCGGTGTGAAGGACATTTATGTAGTGGTTCTTCCCAATCAAAATATTGCTGGTACTTTTGAGCTTCTTCTGCATCTTTTTTAGTTTTAACAACCGTGGCAGCTATACTCGATTTACGTTGATATAATCTACGCAGCCTGTTTCTAATTTTTTCATCTTCATTAATCCATTCTGCGATAATATCTCGTGCGCCTTGTAGGGCTAATTCTTCATTTATAATTGTATCATTTAGATATTTTGAGGCTACAAAAAGAACTTCTTCCTCCTTTTGTCGCATGATGAGCTGCGCCAAAGGCTCAAGACCCTGTTCTCTGGCTACACTTGCTTTGGTTTTTCTTTTCTTTTTATAGGGTAGGTACAAATCTTCTACCTGAGTAAGTGTATCTGCAGCTTGAATTCTTTTTTCTAATTCGGGAGTCAAAGCCTCTTGTTCTTTGATCGCTGTGAGCACGCTTTCTTTTCTTTTTTGAAGGGCTTCAAAGGCTGCTTTATACTTTACGATTTCGCCAATAGCCACCTCATCCAGATCACCTGTCATCTCTTTGCGATACCTGGCAATAAAAGGAATAGTGGCTCCATCATCCAGAAGAGTAACCGTTTTAGTGATTTGTTTATCTGAAATCGGAACATGTTTAGCGACATAAGAAACTGTATTCATACACTTATTTTTAGTATCGCTAAATATAATGCCAATTTGAAAGGATTATTTTATATCAATGAGAAAAGTTTTCTACAAATTATGATTTAGAACTAATAAATCTTTGGAAGTTATTGTAATAGTTAGATGTATAGCTTTTGAGAATTTCTAATGAAATTCATTACCTACCTTTTCTTCAATATCTAACTTAATTAATTCCCAATATTTGTTTTTTAAGCAAATTGGATCTAAATCGGTGTCGGCTTCAGTAAAATCGGTAAGCTTATCTATTATTTCATTACGAGAATAACTGTATGGATATCTTTTTTGATAAAACTCTATCATTTCTTCCAAAGAAAAATGCTCAAATAATTCGTGTATATCCCAAAAATCTTTTTTACGACCATTTTGACCAACAACTTCAAGTTTCATTGCGCTAATTTCATCGATTTGGGATAATCGTATACCTTCATATTCAAGTATAGGAAATATGAATGGATCGGTATAAAATACATCTACTTTTATAGTCTCACTTTTATGATCACCAAGAAAATAGGACTTCCCCATACTATTATTTCCCCCGTAACCCATTTCTACATGCTTAAACGTAGTAAGGAATAAGTTATCTATGATGTCAAAATCAATTGAATCATATTCTGAATCTGTAAATAAGTCAATATCAATAGACATTCTATGTCCTAATAATAAACTTAATGAAGTTCCTCCAACTAATCGAAATGATCTTAGCTCATCAAGCAACATTAATGTAGAGAGTAATTCCCACAATATATTTGTTGTGTTTCATACTGCCAGCCGCATATTTTAGCACTTTCGGTTTTGCCAATACACAAGTTCCAACGCTTAAAAAACCAAAAGAGCTAAAATTTCCCAACGCTCTAATTGAATATTCCAATTAAAACATTTAGATTTGTCAAAAAATGACAAGTCTTATGAAAACCACATTTGGAGAATACATCCGACTTTTACGAAATAAAAACGAATTGACTTTAACTCAACTTGCGGCCAAACTGAATTTGGACTCTGCTAACTTGAGCAAAATCGAGAACGGAAAACGAGACTTCGATAAAAAACGTTTACCAAAACTTGCCAAAATCTTCAAACTCAATCTTACGGAATTGCGGAATGAATATGTGACCGACCAAATTGGAAAACATATTTACGAAACAAATTGTACAAAACAACTTTTACAAGTTGCCGAGGAAAAAGCAGAATATAGAAGAACAATTAATAAATCACTTCAAACACAATAATATATGAATGTAGTATCATTTTTCGCAGGAGCTGGCGGACTAGATTTAGGATTTGAAAAAGCAGGATTTAATGTTGTTTGGGCAAACGAATATGACAAAGATATTTGGGAAACTTACGAGAAGAATCATAAAAGCACAATACTTGACAGACGAAGTATCGTAGATATAAAATCTGACGAAGTTCCTGAATGCGATGGAATTATTGGCGGACCACCTTGTCAAAGCTGGAGTGAAGCTGGTTCATTACGTGGAATAAATGATAAAAGAGGACAATTATTTTATGACTTTATCCGAATATTAGAAGCTAAACAGCCAAAGTTCTTTCTTGCCGAAAATGTGAGTGGAATGTTATTGGAAAGACATAGTGAAGCTTTAAAAAACATTAAAGAAATGTTTAAAAATGCTGGCTACAGATTGTCTTTTAAATTATTAAATGCATCTGACTTTGATGTACCTCAAGATAGAAAAAGAGTATTTTTTGTTGGCATTCGAGAAGACTTAGATTTTGAATTTCAATTTCCTCAACCATTAAAAAAGAAAGTTACACTTGTACAAAAGATAGTGGATTTAAAAGATTCCGTTGTTCCTGCAAAAGAAGGTAACAAAACAAACAAAGAAAATTGTAAAGTACCCAATCACGAATATATGATTGGTGGTTTTTCTTCAATGTTCATGTCTAGAAATAGAGTGAGAAGTTGGGATGAACAATCTTTTACTATTCAAGCAGGTGGAAGACACGCACCAATTCATCCGCAAGCACCAAAAATGAAATTCATTGAACAAAATATACGTGTATTTGTTCCAGGAAAAGAAGATTTGTATCGTAGATTAAGTGTTAGAGAATGTGCAAGAATTCAAACTTTTCCAAACAACTTCATCTTCCATTACAACCACATCGCTGCAGGATATAAGATGATAGGAAATGCAGTTCCTGTAAATCTGGCGAAACATATTGCTATAAGTATCAAATCTCAAATTGAGAATGCAGAAAATAAACCAAAACGAGTTAACAAGAAAAAATTGGAATTAGAAAATACACTTTCATAATTTATGGCTAGTCAAACAGTTAATGGTAAAGCTTTTGAATATGCTTTACTCTTTGAATTTCACGAACGTTTAAAAACAATTACAAGCGTTTCAATTACAAAAAACAAACCTTATAAAACAGCCAAAGGCTTTTTTGATAGTTTCAACGAATCTGAACAGGATACTTTTAGAATAACTGCAAGTGCTTCGATTAATTTTCTTATCGATATTGAGCCTAGATTATCAAACGGAATTAGCGAAGATGATATTTTGGTTTTGGAATTAGTAAGTGACCAAGCTGGACAGACTGGAGACGTGAGAGACGTTTTAATGATTCGCTCTTTACAAAAATGGGAAGTTGGAATTTCTGCAAAAAATAATCATAGAGCCGTTAAACATTCCAGATTATCTAACAAAATTAATTTTGGAGAAAAATGGTTAAGTGTTTCTTGTTCGGATAAATATTTCAAAGAAGTCAATCCAATATTTAATATGCTCGCTGATTTAAGAGCAAAGGATAAATCAACAAAATGGACTTCAATTGAGAATATGCACCAAGTTGTCTACTTGCCAATTTTAGATGCTTTTAGAAAAGAACTACTTCGTCTGGACAAAGAAAACCCAAGTATTGTTGCAGAGAATTTAGTGCAATATTTAATAGGTAATCAAGATTTTTACAAAGTAATAAAAGGCAAAAAGAAAGTTGAGATTCAGGCATATAATCTTCACGGAACTTTGAATTTACCATTTGAGAATGTAAAACCAAAAGCGAAAATTCCTAAATTGAAATTACCGACAAGATTAATAGAAATTGTTTATCAAGAAAACTCGACAACAACGCTATTGGTTTCTTTAAACGAAGGTTGGCAAATATCTTTTAGAATTCATAATGCGAGTTCAAGAGTTGAGCCATCATTAAAATTTGACATTAATTTAGTGAGTGCACCACATACTTTGTTTACTAATCACATATTTGTGAATGGATAAGCCAACACTAAAAGCCATACACATTTGCAATTTGCTACAGCCACCACACAAGCCAAAAATTGTAAAAGAGTATGTCTTTGCCAACGCTAGCAAGTTTGCGGAGTAAAAGCAATGTATAAAAAAATAGGGCAATAAGTGCTTAATCGTAAGGTCTGTGTGTATTTACAAAGTCGCCAAATTTTTAAATTTGGTATAATTAAAAAGAGAAAAGATAATTAACAAAATTTTAAAAATTCGGCTTTAGATTAATCCGAAAAGTATCGCTTACAACTGCCCTACTTTTCTTATACTAGACCGATACTGTACTCTTATAAATTTTCATGATTATAATACATGATTATATTTGTTTACGTTGTACTTAAATGAAGGTAGAAAGTCATTCTTGATATTTTTTAATTCTTTTGAAACTGCCTTTTTACCATAAAACGCTATTATTTCCTTAATTTCTATGTCATTGCCTCTCTCAAAAATTCTTTTAATGATAGCTTTCCTGTTTTTTGCCCAATCAATTGTATTGAAATGTGTGTCCCAAAACAAGCTTTTTCTAATTTTTTTCAAATCAGGTGTTTCAGAATTTGGTTTTTTTAGCTGCAACTTTTTTACTTCGTAACTTGCTTGTAACACCATAAAATAGTCGTATTCTACACCAAATTCCTTTCCTAATTTTATAGAAAGGTTGGGGTTAATGCCTCGTTTTTCGTTTAAGATAGCACTAATGGTCTGGGCATATTCACCTATTGAATTAGCCAATTCGTTATTTTTTAATCCTATTTTTTTAAGCGCTCTTTTTAAAATTGCTCCGGGATGGATTCCTTTTACTTTAGATATTTCAGGCAGCATAATACTTTGATTTATAGTACAAAAGTAAAAAAACAAGGAGTAGTAAACAAATTTGTTTATTTTTGATTTTGAGTCAAGCTTGGTAGTATCTAAATCTCGCTGCGTTTGCCTTAGGCAGGATTATCGCATCAATGTATTATAAAAGCTGGTTTATTCAAACTTAATGGTCTTTATAATCGCTTCAAGTTCAAACATATTATCTCTTTTGTAGACCGATGGTGCAAAAACAAAACCTTCTAAAACTAGCAATCTATTGTTAGGGGTATCTTCTATTACATAATTAACAAAAGGTCCTGCCATAAACCGGTCTTTTATTTCCCATGTGCCTTTAGTTTCAAAAGTGAATCTATCATCTAGTTTTGTTTCATACAAATAAGGTGCATACGCCTCTTCTGTAACAAATTTACCGGTTCCTGTTTCTGAAGCTGGAATTTTTATAGTTCCTATAGAATCTCTCATTTTTATGATACTTCCAATAGTGTTAGAGTCTTTAGAAACTGTACCCAAAGGTAATTCATAGATCATCAAATTCATACTTCCATGTTGTATGTCTTTGCGTATCCAGAAGAATTTATCTTCTTCTGCTGCTATTCTATATGCAGAAGGAATGGCTAGTGATATGCCTAATTTTCCTTTGAGTTGTGGGATTTTCTCAAGAGATTTTTTTATTCTCGATTGCTTTTGGCGTGTTTCGATACGCTTATATTTTGAAACGATAGTTTCATGATTCGCCTGAATCAACTCGATAATTTCGTTTTCAGTTCCAGAAATTACTGCTCCCAATTGCGGTGTGGCAAATTTATTCTCTAAAAAATTGAAGTCTTTTTGTTTTCCTTTTTTAATCCAAAGAAATGTTCTGTTCTTTCGTGCTAAACCAGAAAATGCAGTACTTGGTATTTGCCGCATCGAAAACAATGGTTCTTCTTGGGGTAATCCAGGGACTTCGGCGCCAAAATATTTGCGAATTGTGTCTCCTACGCTACCTTTCCATAATTCATTATTAATAACAACAGACAACTCATTAATTTTGCCCACAGAGTGTGCCATCGCACCTCCTGTTTTCTGGCTTTTATTTTTTTTGGTCTCTGTACAACTAACAATACTGAGCATACAAAGAATGATAAGCGATAGTTTTTTCATACGATAAAAGTGTTTGCGGTTATGATTTTGAAAGCTTCAGTTTCATACCTGGTTTTATACCGCTACCGCTAATATCGTTCCAAATTTTAAGATTTTCGACAGAAACACCTTTAATTTTTTGTGAAATGCTCCATAATGTATCTCCTGCCTTTACTGTATACATCTCTGATGTATTTGTTATTGCCCTTGTTACTGTAGTAGGTTTTTTGGTTTGTGTGTTACTTACTACTGGTCTACGAGGATAAATCGTAAGGCGTTGTCCTATTCTAAGGGTATTGCTTCGCAATCCATTCCATTTTTTTATACTACTCACTCTTACACCATATCTTCGTGCTATTCTTCCTAAATAATCACCGCTGCGCACACGGTATCTAATCCTGTCATTTGCCTCAAAATATTTAGGTAATGGTTTTTCTCTTTTATCAAATTCGGCTTTTGCCAATTCGTATACCTTATCTTCATTAGCAACAAAAGGCCCTATTTTGTCCAAAGGCAATCGCAATACATAATCTTCGTCTTTGATATGCGGAATAATATCTAGTTTATAGGATGGATTTAAAAATTGTAATTCTTCAATATCAATATTCATCGATTCTGAAACCTGATCTAATGAAATCATTTGCTTTACTTTGATCGTATCGGTTTCAAAATAAGCAAACTCTGGTTTTCTGGGTGTAAAACCGTGCTTATCTGCATATTCAAAAATATACATGGTAGCCAAAAAAGCTGGTAAATAACCCGCAGTCTCTCGCGGCAGGTTGTGTCTTATGTTCCAGTAATTCGTTTTTCCACCACTACGTCTAATTGCTTTGGTCACATTACCGGGTCCAGAATTATAGGATGCCAGAGCCAGATCCCAATCTCCAAATACTTTATACAAGTTAGCAAGGTATTTACAGGCGGCTTTGGTAGCCATAATAGGATCCATACGTTCATCTACATACGAACTTACTTCTAACCCAAACATTTTACCGGTACCAAACATAAATTGCCATAATCCTGTTGCACCAACTCTTGATTTTGCTCTTGGTTTTAAAGCAGATTCTACAATGGCCAGATATTTTATTTCTAAAGGAATATTTTGATTGTCTAATTCTTGTTCAAAAAGTGGAAAGTAAAATTTACTAAGTGCCATTAATCGTTCTAGATGCTCATGACGGTTTTTCAGGTATTTTTTAATTACACTCTCTAAAGAAGGATTGTATTCTACATTAAAAGGAGTACGGGCATTGAGTTCTTGTAGCCTTGCTTTAAGCGTATCGGTAGGCAGGTCTACATATTCTACAGGTTCATAGGTGAGTTCTGTAACCGATTTATGAATGGTATCAAAAAGATCTGAATTATATAACTCTTGTTTCCAAAGCGAGTCTAATTTTGACATCTTTGGATAATCCGTTGCAAAACCTGATACCGAATCTTTTGCAGTAGTAGCCCTTACCGACATGGTTGGTAATTCGCTGTTTATTAGTGCTACTCCCGTGGGATCTACAACTTGAACTGTATCTTGTTTTATGCCTTTATCTTCTTTAACTAAAGTTTCTTTAGCACCATTTGGGTTATAAGTTTCTTGTGCTACCAAAGACACTGAAAGAATTAAAAAAGAAAAAAATAATAGACACGCGTTTTTCATTTTGCAAACTGTTTACGTTTATAGAACTTATTTAAAGTTTTCATTTTGGGGTAAAAAGTACTGTTTTTAAATAGTATACCAATTTAACCATAAAATGTCGCACTAAAACTTGTCCATTTTCTGTTCTATTTTCTTGTTCGCAATTTCCGTAACTATGGCTATGCAAATTGATCACAGTGTCATATAACAAAAAAGCAACTTCGTTTTCTGTACGACATTTTATAGTTGAATTGGTATTATCAACAGTATAGCAGCGAAAATCGTATTTTTTTTCTAAAACACAAAAAATTATAGCGTTAAAAACACACAAAAACCAGTCAAAACAGACTGGTTTTTAATTATTTAGACTAAAAATAAGTTTTTTCTTACAATATTTAATCATTTTTATTTTTCGATGGCTTCAATTCCTGGTAATGTTTTGCCTTCAAGACTTTCTAACATTGCTCCGCCTCCTGTAGAAACATAGCTTACCTTATCGCCAAAACCGAACTGTTTTACGGCTGCTACAGAATCTCCGCCTCCTACCAGTGAGAATGCACCTTTCTCTGTAGCTTCTGCGATAGAATGCCCAAGAGCAATGGTACCATGGGCAAAATTTTCCATCTCAAATACACCCAGAGGTCCGTTCCAAAGAATGGTTTTTGATTTTAGAATGACCTCATGAAAGTTTTTTATAGTTTCTGGCCCTGCATCTAGCCCTTGCCATCCATTTGGAATCATATCTACATCCATAACCGATGTATTTGCTTCATTATCAAAAGCATCTGCTCCCAATACATCAACCGGAAGGTGAATCTCTACGCCTTTCTCTGCCGCTTTTTTCAGAATTTCTAATGCCAGTTCTTGTTTATCATCTTCACAGATCGAATCTCCAATTTGCCCGCCTTGTGCTTTAATAAATGTATAGGTCATCCCGCCACCGATAATAAGATGATCTACCTTATCCAGAATATTTTCAATGATAGTGATTTTCGAAGATACTTTTGATCCTCCTAGTACCGCAGTAATGGGTTTCTCTCCACTTTGCAAAACCTTATCTATACTTTCTATTTCTTTTGCTAATAAGCTCCCGAAACATTTTTGTTCAGGAAAGAACTGCGCAATAATTGTTGTCGATGCATGAGCACGATGTGCTGTACCAAAAGCATCATTCACATAGATATCGCCCAACTTAGAAAGCTTTTTGGCAAAATCAACATCTCCCTTTGTTTCACTGGGATGAAATCTTAGGTTTTCGAGTAATAAAACCTCTCCAGAATTTAATACAGCTACTGCTTCTTCGGCTTCTTGCCCAATACAATCAGCCACAAATTTTACCTGAACCCCGAGAACTTCTGATACCTTATCTGCTATATGTTTTAGAGAAAATTCGTCTTGTATGCCTTTTGGTCTGCCTAGATGCGACATCAAAACAGCACTACCCCCATCTTCTAACACTTTGATTATTGTAGGTTTTGCTGCCTGAATTCTGGTGTCATCGGTTACTTCAAAATTTTCATTAAGGGGTACATTAAAATCTACACGAATTAATGCTTTTTTATCTTCAAAATTAAAATCTTTGATTGTCTTCATCGTATTGGATTGGTATTAAGCAAACGAAAATAATCCTATTTCATTAGAAACATAAGAATCCTGTAGAAAAATTCTACGAAAACGACAGTAAACTTTCACTTTTATTGATTTTGTAGAAAAAAACCTTTTTTGATACAAAAATGATAGTATAAATTCTATAAATCATATAGGGTACATCATACTTCTTTTTATATTTGCTTATGCTTTTTTCTGAACTGTTAGGTCTTACCCATATCAAGAGTTATCTTACTACAAGCGCGGATCGCAATAGAATACCTCATGCACAACTTTTCGTAGGTCCAAACGGAAGTGGAACATTACCAATGGCCATTGCCTATGCTCAATATATCCTCTGCCAAAATCAAAATTCAGAAAATACAGGTGGCAATCAAGGGTGTAATCTAAAGTTCAATCATCTAGCACATCCTGATCTTCATTTTGTATATCCGGTTGCCGTAAATGATAAAGTAAAAAAACATCCTACCTCTGATCAATTTGCAGAGGAATGGAGAACTTTTGTAAAGGATAATCCTTACGGAAGCATTTTTGATTGGTACCTATCTTTGGGAGTCGAAAAAAAACAAGGACAGATTGGCGTTGATGAAGCGTTAGAGATTGTTAAAAAGCTTTCGCTGAAAAGTTATGAAGGAGGATATAAAGTGATGCTCATCTGGATGGCCGACAAAATGAATATTGCAGCTTCTAATAAGCTGCTCAAATTAATTGAAGAACCTCCTGCAAAGACGATATTTATTCTCATCACCGAAGATGAAGAACGCATCATACAAACCATTAGATCGAGGTGCCAGGCATTGCATTTTCCTCCCTTGGGAGAACAGGTCATAAAAGAGGCGCTTCAGAACAATGAAAATGCTTCTGATAGTGAAGCTTCAAAAATAGCACATCAGGCTAATGGAGATTATAGTAAAGCCTTGCATTTATTGAACCACGATGGTGGTGATGATCAGTTCGAAGATTGGTTTATACAATGGGTACGCACAGCATTTAGAGCCAAAGGGAACAAATCGGCAGTAAATGACTTAATCAACTGGAGCGAATCTATCGCCGGAACCGGAAGAGAAACACAAAAAAAGTTTCTAAAATATTGTCTTGACTTTTTTAGGCAGGCGATGTTACTTAATTATGGCGCCAAAGAATTGGTGTTTCTAGCACCCAATACCAGTGGTTTCGAGTTAGAAAACTTTGCGCCCTTTGTACACGGAGCTAATATCGTAGATATCTGTAGAGAACTACAGGATGCTGCGTATCATATCGAACGAAATGGGAATGCAAAGATTATTCTTACTGATCTCTCTATAAAACTTACGCGATTGCTTCATAAGAAATAATCATCCCCTCCACTTATACATGCCAGTTATAGTGTATATAGTAAATTAATCAGCCAGAAATTAACTAAAACATTATATTATAAGAATTAGTAATTATAATTTAACGTATCACTATTTACACCTCTAAGGTCGAGAGCATAACTATATAGATAGGAACTCAACATTGGAATTCGTATATTTCGATCCTTAAATCTCATCAAATGATCATTTTTTGAACTTTTGGTAGTGAAATAAATTAAAAACTCATAGTGACTTCTAGACAACAATATGATAGAAGGAAAGACTTGTCAATAAGTACTATATATTTCTTTCCGCGTTCAAAACAATCGAGTAGATGAACTTCAAATCTAATCATCAAAATGCACTGAGCATATTTAAATAATTATAACGTATGAAACATCTTTTTTCAATGAGAAATAGTATTGTAGTAGCTTTAATTGTAATAATGGCCAATTGTTCTCTCGTGGCTCAAAATAAAGCTGATAAAAGCTACATAAGAACTAAGTCTGGAGAAATTATTAAAATTAATCCCGAAATTGGAATTTTAGGGTGGAAAAGCAACGTTCTTTACCAAAACCCTGATAATTCTAACGAAATAGTTACTACCAGGTTTCTACAGAAATCAGGAAAAATCAAAAAAAAAGAAATAGATTCTATAATCATCAATGATGAATATTATATTACTTTGAATAAAACTGATAATCGCCCTTACCCTTTTAGAATCGTTGCCGAAAATGAAGAATATATTCTAGGAATTACACCTAGAATTAAAAGTTCGGGAGATGATATTAAATCATATTTTACACGTGATTATTATGGTATTTATAACAAAAAGGGGAAAGAAATAGTCTTTGATAAACTGAATAGAAATAAAGAAAAAAGTATTAAGGTTTTAAAGAAGTACTTTGGGGATTGTTTGTCAGAATATTTGCCTACAGAAAAATCTGAACTAAAAAGTTATAAATATCATTTACTTACAACTGTTAATCAACTAAAATGTGATTAATGCTTTAATTACGTTTATAGTAACGTTTACCCATATCAATATAAATCTATTTATCGTATGCAAAATTTCATGAACCACATTGTATCTATCCTCGCTCGTGCCAACAATCATTACTAACCAATTTTTGACGTCACGAGCCTAGAGCAATCGCGCTAGCCGTTACTTAATTTTGCTCGCGCCAGCAGGGTGAGCAATGAAGATAAAGTAGCTTACGAAATAATTTAGAAAAAGTTATAATTGGTGATGGTTTTATATAGAAAAAAAAGAGGACATCTAAAATTAGATATCCTCTTTCTATATTTAATTGTTACTTTTTATATTTAGTAAATTATTCACCAAGTTATTTTTTTGGTTTTATATTAAAAGGTGGGCTTTCTAAACTAAACATGACTTCACTAATATTTTGTTTATGTCTTAAAAAAGCCTGAATATAGAAGTTTTCCTTTTCCCATATCATAAATAGGGGTTTGTCATCAAAAGTTCCTTCTATTAGATCTCCTTCTCTTTTTCTTAAATTTTGATGAAATGATAAATCATTCTTATTATTTTGGGAATTATCTTCTTTTGAAATGATTTCCTTCATATTTGACATTATGTATGTATGTTTTGGATTTCCATATTTTTTAACAAATAAATCATAAAATTCACGATCAATTACTTTAGGAAAATGAATTGATATTGATCTAACTACTTCTTTTTGATCTATCTGTACAGTGATATGATTACTAGCTATGCCGTAAAAATTAATATCTAGGAGATCAGAATTACTATAAAAAGTAATATTTGCTTTTTTGAAGTTTTGTTTTACTAGATTACTTCCTATAGCATTTTCAATATCAAGGACATAGTTCCCTAATAATTGTTCAAATTTAATAGTGTCCAATATATACTTCTAGAAATTATTAATAAAATATGCTGGTCCCTCACTACCTTTACGAACATAATTAAATGAGACAACTTTACCTTTATTTAATAGAACATAAGATATAACTTCATTTTTTATTGTTACTACATATATGTTCTTCGTTGTGCTCTTGTTAAAAGGTAACAAGTCTGATATGGAGCTCTTATCATAATTTTCTACTTGAAAAATAGCATTCTTTTTTACTAAATATTCTTTCTCAGATTTTAAATATAAAATATGTTCATTAAATATTTTAATTTTTTCATCTTTTGATTTATCCGTTTTTGAATTCTTATAAATATATTGCTCATATAAAACTTTCAAAGGCTTGTCATTAATGAAAACATCTTCAAAAAATGATTTTATAAAATCATTTTTTTCTGTTTTATGATTCTGACAATAAGTAAATAACGAGCATATTAAAAAAAGCGGCACAACAAATTTTAGTTTATTCTTTATACACATGATATATTGGTTTATAATTAACATTCTTTTTGATAGGAGCATTACCTCCAGTTTTATCGATAGTTACATTGCCTGTTGGTGTTATACTTCTATTATTGATAGAAGGTAATATAATTAGTGAGATAATTTAGAAAACGGATATAATTCATTAATTAATTTTCTTTAAATTGAATATCTTTTTTGTAATTTTAAAATTATGAAAACAGACAAAGAAATATCATTTTTATTAGCTAAAGTAGAAATACTAATAAAACGAGTTGCGGCTCTTGAAAATCCACCAGAGAATTTAAAAATAGGAAATAGTCAATACAAAATGCTGCTGTTAGAAAAAGATATGTACCAGTGGTTACTGGGAGATGATGGTATCGATTTTGATTCATATTATAATCATCTCGATAAATGTTTAGATGATATGGAAAAAAAGAGGATACCTAATAATTAGATATCCTCTAAGTAATTCAATTATTTAGATAAATAATTTGTTAATGTTCCTTTTCCAAATGTTATTGTAGTTTTTCTAAATGTATCAGTTTCATGCCCCAACATAACTTCAATATCATATCCATCTTTATTCCAAATAATAAAACGAGGAGACTCTTCAAAAGTACATTTTTTAAATGCCGCTGCTGTTGATTGCATTGTAAAACCATCCTTATCTGTTGTTTTCTTTCCTTGCGAAACAACTTCTCCTTCTTTATACATTACACTAGGTTTACCATACTCTTTTAACATTAAATTATAGAATGACTTATTCATAATTTCATTAGTATGTATTATAAAGTTTTGTATAATACTATTTTTGTCTACAGTAAGAAAAATCATTTTGTATGGTTTTCCTAAAAATTGATCCGAGACATCTACCACATAAATTTCTTCATTAATAGAATTTATGGTCGACGAAGTATACGAATCAGAGATTTCACTAATATGTTTTCCAAGTAAATCTATAGGAGCTTGATTTGTCACAAACAGAAAAATTAGGTTATATAAAAATATGCTTTTCATACTTTAAGTTTACAAATAAATTTGAAATTAACCACAATTCTTAGGTACAAAACTACGTACAAAAGGTGCTGTTCTAAAAACACCATGATGATTAGTTCCAGAAACACTTCCTCCAACAGCTTGCATTGCGGCAAACAAAGTTCTTTTCCATTCGTCTAATAGAGCCTCACTTGAAGTATTGGGATGAAGAGCGAACCAAGCTTCTGTTTTCTTTGTCGCTAGATCATATGCTCCTGCTGCAACAGTTGCCGCTCTCCCATTAGTCCAACCAGAAGGCATTGTAAAATAAAGTGGTGCTGACGCATTTATTGGAACACTTACTACAGAACGTTGTCCGTTTACATCTCTAAAACCAACAAATACATTATTAATTCCACTAACCCCACAAGCTTTTACACCATCAGTTTGATTTGCAAATTCAAAACTTGCACAATCAGCGAATAAAATAACTTGATCGTCTTCTCCATAAGTTAACAAATTGATTGGTTTATTTACAACTTCAATTGATTCTGGGGAATAATTATTTTCTATTAAATACCTATTAATCGATTCTGCTTCAGTTTTATAAGAGATCAACGTACTTTTCTGTGCATCATTAAGCTTTAATCTGTTTGAGAGATTATATACCATTTCTCTAAAAGCAAAATCAAACGGTTGCCTATTGAGTAGTGCTCTTGTGCCTTCAACCACATACGGGCGATCTATCATAGGGAGCAGTCGTATTCCGTTTTCTGCCAATCTCAAACCAATATCATTAGTAAAAAATGCGCTGAAACGAAAAGCGGTACCTCCATTGGTTATACTATCCTTAAACTCGAATAATCTTAAAATCTCATGTAAATTAAAATATGTACTAAGATTAGGATATCCATTTGCAATTAAAAAATCACGGGTAAATTCTGCAATATGCATCCATTTAAGGCTATCAGCCTCACTTTCTTCTAAGGCATTCAAAACTCCGCCCATATTCCACAAACCATTTTCTGTGGTATTATCTATATTTTCTTGGAGGCTAAATAATAGGTTAGGTACATTACCGAATCCTATATCAAAAAAACCAGTTTGTGATGGAGAATAATCTGCGCCTATATGACCTTGAGTATGCGCAAAAGGTTGGATGATTCGCTTGTAAGCATTCAATGCATTGCGACTATAACGATGGGTTTCCATATATCGTCTTGTAGCTTCTTTTACTTCTTTATTTTTAGACTCTCTTAAAAAACTGCCTACTGGTATATCCCAATCATCAAAATTTGATAATGCCAAATTAAACAATACATTATCCGCATTGGGTTCTGTAAAAACTCTAGGGGTCCAACCTTCCATTGTTGAGCCTAAATCTACATTAACTGCAATTCTGGAAGTATAATCCTGATCTTCAAGAACAAAAATATTATGGGGATTACCAAAAGGTTTGATTAAGTAATTAGGATATTCGACTCTATTTCTTGCCCAGACCATATATCGGGTCATAAATCTAACTGCATCTTCATAACCTAAGTTCTGATAATGCCCAATATATTGTGAAGTTAGATAATTGGACATCCAACCCTCTTTAAAACTTCTTTCTGCACGACTCCTAGATTTATCATATCTCAAAAAATTAGCTCTTTGAGTTTTTCTAATATTAAGTTCTTTAAATAATAATATATCGATCTCTTCATTGCTGTAATTAGCTAAATACTTTCCATTATATATTAGTCTACCATAGGTTGTGTTGTTTGTTCCCTCACGTTTTCTAATATCTAAAATTTTATGTTTAAATGTTGCAGTATTTAATGTAGCCTCATTATAGTTGTATGTATTTTTAAAATATTCCTCTACTTTAGGATAATACTCTGCTGCTAATGCATTTGTTTCTGCAGCTTTAAAATAGTTCTTTTGAATACGTTCAAAGTTGTAGGTACCTGGTAAAGTCCCTAACTGATCCATACGGAAATAGTTCTGTTGCGTACCATCCATTTGGGACGCCAACAATAACTCTTGACCGCGCAACCATTCTGCTGCGCCTCCAGAAACAGGGATTGAGCCATTGCTAACACCTATAAAGATGCTACTGAAGATAGGAAGTTGTATTGGAGCAAAACAATAACATTCTCTTTCTAAGCCAGAACCTAGATACTCGGATTTAGATTCAAGAAATGTGTTTTTACCATCCTCAGAATATTGATAAATCTGTGCGTATGTACTGTTTGATAACAGGCATATCATGCTTATTATCATAATTTTATATAGTATTTTCATTTTTATCTTTTTGATTGGTTATAATTTAACAACAGTTTTACTGTAAGGTTGCCCATCTATGGTCATTTGTATGATATACGTTCCGCTTGGTAGCGCTGCACTATTGATGGTAATAACCTGCTCACCGTTTGAGGTGTTTTTTTGACTAGGTACACGCATTTTTTGCTGACCATAAAAATCATAGACCGAAACTTGGATGTCTGCGGTTTGATGTAGCGTATAGGTAATATTAAATTGATCCCCAATAGGATTTGGCGAAATAGTTGCAAAATTTTTATCAACGACAATAGGGGATGCTGGTGTCGCTGCCCTAGAAGAAGTAGCCTGTGTTGTTCCTTCTTCGTGTAAAATAAGACGAATAGGTGCTTTTATATGTTCTTTAAGTTCAAGAAGTTCTACATCTACAGAACGAAACACTAAAGAAGGTATACCATCTATCGTTTTTTCTCCTACGTTTAGTTGATTAATTTTATAAGTCACATTACTCTTTTCTGGATGATCTTGATGTAAGCGAGGCAATGTAAAAGTGAGATCATCAAAGTATAACCAGTTATTTACTCTTACGATCCCTGTACCAGAAATGGTTTGCCCCTCTATTGTGAAATCATATGTAAACGGATCATCACCAGAAACCGAACTAACGTCTAAAGTTAACGTAGCAGGTAGTAAGCGTTTAACCCCCAAACCAAACCAATCAAATTCTATAAAATTACCTGTAAAAGTTTTGTTTACATTAGCAGGGTGAACAGTATAAGAACTTGGAGGAGAAACACACGTCGCCCTTTCTTCTGCCGAAATGGGAATCCAATCATTATTTTGTGTTGGTAGGTGTTCAAGCATAAAACGACTGTTAAAAATATCATTCTCTGATAACATTTGTAAAGCTTTCTGCTCATCCTTTTCTACACCATATCCATAATAATACATCACGGCCAGCCAGTGTTTTGCCATAGGATGATTACTATGCTCAAAAAAGTATTTTGCTTGAGGATAGTCGTGGTTTTCCTGAAATTGACGACTACTATTCAACCCTTTAAGATTCACATATCCTGTGAGATAGTTAACCAAATCCATCTTGTAATTGTTTTGGGCTGCATCTCTAAAAGATGAACTGGCTTTACCATAGTTTTTTCTTCGCAGGTTGTACTTACCATGAAGGTAATTCATGCCGTGCTCAATTTGCGCGGGACCATGTTTATAATACCCAGCTAGTTGCATTGCAGATTCAGCAGCACGATATGATTTTTTTTCAAGAAGAATCATCCCTTTTGCATAAAAAGATTTCGGGCTAGAACGACTAGCACAAGTAGAAATGTAGTCTAACATTTCATCGAGTATTTCATCTGGGAAGTCGCCCAGTTGATTTTTGTAGCTAATAATAAGATCAGCTTTTTCGTCGCAACTAAGCGGTGTAAAATCTTGCGCATAACTCTGATGCACAAAACACAGGGTAATTATAAGTACCCCTAAAAAATTTAGTTTTTTCATGTGTATTAGTATTTATAGTTAATTAAATATGTGAATACGAATTCCTGTACAGCATAGTGTGATGCACTAAGCTGTAGGATACGACCTAAGGTATACGCCTTATATCGTCATTGCGATCTGCCATACGCAGCGAAGCAATCTGTTTACTCGATAATCCTGCCTCAGGCAGACACAGCGAGATCCAAATACGTCAAGGCAAGCCTCGACAGCCAGATCATTTTTTAATGTAATGCCTCATGGGCTTTCCCTAAGGTAGTTTACTATAAAAAGAATAGGATGATGGTTAATTGGTTTAGGTTTCATATGTATTGGTTTTTAAGATGATTGTTGATATTATTTACAATACTAAAAAATTCTAGTTTCGTTTTTTGTAACTAAAATTTTGTATGGGCGCTGTTTTTTTAACAGTTTATGGCGTATTTTTTTTCAATTTCTTGTTTTTTATAAAAAACATAAGCAGGTTTTTGGCAATCCGGGCTGGGGTTAGGGGCACTCACAAGGGTACTTTTTATGTTCCTGATATCGACTATAAATTTCTGCATAGCACAATACTTCTTTGGGGTGATCGTTCAAAGGGCGATACATAAACTCACCAATATCGATATACATGGCGTTTAGGCTTGTGTATAACACTTCTGGCGGTAATTCGTTTGGGTCGTTGGTTAACATAAAAACATGGGTTTTTAAAAGGATACAGAAGCAGTCTTTGGTCAAAGGGGGGGTAATACACAAACTCAACTTCACTCAACGTATGATTAGACCGCTTCTGTCTTTCCTTTCTATAGCTTGGGAATACGTTTAATTATCATGCAACTAGTGATAAGGGTTGCCCAACTTTAATTGCATCCAACTGTAATTTTGAATTTCTGATCATATGCACCACTTCTTTTACCGTATTGCCGCTCTCATAGGATTCTCTTATCCAGTTTCTTAACAAAAAGGCGTATCCTTTATGCAGGTGTACACAGCGGTCGAAAAGTTTGGGGTCTATCAGTAAATTTGCACATACTTCTTTTTCAAATTTTTTGGCGGATTTATTGTCTGTATTCGATTGTAATAAAGTTTTAATTTTCATTTTGTGTTTTTTTATAAAAATTATTTTCTAATATCTTCATAACATTTCTCGTTCTTGTTCGAGCATATTTATAAATTCTTCACTTTCTATAATTATTTTTTTCTGAGACAGAATTGATAATGCTATCATGTGTTCAAGAATATCTTTATCAGGAGATTTTTTTCTCCTATCCCTTATATTAATAATCGTGTTGTAATGAACATTAAACTTATTAGCCAGTTGTTGTAACTGTACCGTAGAGAGAGACTCTTTAAATAGCTTTGATAATGAGCTACTTATTGGTTTACGATTATCAATAGTCATAGCCAACAATATCTGATTAATTAGAAATCAAATATGCTATGATTGATAGTGCTAATCCCTCTAATGCATAAAATGTTATTACTGTTTTCATATATTTGTTTTCTTTTATCACTCTAAGTATACAAATATAGTCTAAATTTAGACCAAAAATAAAGTAAATGGACAAAATTTTATCCCCAATAAAGCAGAGAGTCATTATTTATCTTGATAATCAAGGGGTTAAAAAATCTGTTTTCTTTAAAAAAACTGGTATTTCTGCTTCAAATTTTAAAGGAATAGGTGCAAAAAGTGAATTAGGAGGAGATAAAATAGTCAAAATAATAACCACTTTTACAAATATTCACCCAGAATGGTTATTGACCGGTAAAGGAGAAATGTTGAAAGCTCATAGTCCAAAGGAATTGACTCTGAAAGAGGATGTTAGTTATATAATCAGATATCTGCTGGATAATAATGAAGAGTTAATGAAGAAAGAATTATTTAGAAAATATATAAAAGGCAATATAAAATTACTACAATTGGAAGAAGAGAAAGATAAATATGATGAAGAAATGGAAAAGCTAAAAAAAGTGATCTTAAAGAAAAGTAAGTAGCTTCAAAGTTTTTGAGTTTCTCCAATAATGATACGAAACAAAGAGTTGATTTCGCTTTCTGTATATAATGCATCACTTTCTTCTAATACTTCCCTCAATATTTGTATCTCTACGTTTTTTCGTCTGTATCTTTTATATTGATGTGTAGCTTTTTTTTCGATATCATCTAATTCTTTTTTAAGATCAGATTCTGCGAGTTTTCTTTGCTCTCTGGTAATATACTGCCGCTTTTTAAAAATTTTAAGTATTTTTTTAATCATAACATACTTCTTTTCAGGATCATTATATACTATTGAATACCTGTCTCAAATCATCTTGAAAGTTGTCTATATCCTCGTCTAAATCAGATTTTGCCACCAAGCCAGCTTTTTCTGCATATTTGGCTTTTGTGGCTATTTTGGGATAGTGCGAAGCTCTAATCCTTTGTAAAAAAGAGAGTTGTTTATAAATGATATCATCCTTATACGTATAGTATTTAACAAAAAAATAAGTAAAGACACTAAATAATATAGCCCCAACCAGAATGGCTATGACATATTTATTTTGAGCAAAATCTTTTTGTGTAAGAAAAATAAGGTGAATAAACCAAAAACCTGACACCAGAATACCGGTAAAAGAAACAAAGTGAAACCTAAGTGTGCTACCTCTAGAAAAATCATCATGCAGGGATTTGCAACTAAAAAAGAACAGTGCCGTGACCAAACCGAAAACAAATACCCAAAAATGAAAACTGGATCTCCCGCGAAAAGAATGATCTTTATTTATTTGTCCAAGTTCATTATTGATTATCTTTAAATTTTCTTTGGAAGTTTTAATTAAATTATTTGTTAATACATAATATTCGTCAATACTAATTTCCTTATTCTTTAAGTCTTCTAAATTTTGTTTTTGAGTATTATTCCTATATGCTATTGCTTGGTCATATTTTTTATTATTTGACGGGACTTTATCTGATTTGCTATCAAAGAAAATATGAAAAAATGAAAGGGTTACTAATAAAAAAGCAAGCAACCCCTTTATGATAGGTAATACTATTTTACTAGTCTTCTCTTCTGTTTCCATCATCGACTGTTCCGTCTTCTCCTGGGTCGACCATTTGTAATTCTGATTCGTAGATTTCATCATTTAATTTTTGTGTTTCACAACTACTTTGTACAAAAAGTATAAGTAGTGTACTAAATAAATACATAAGGTTTTTCATTTTGGTAATATTTTAGAATTTATGAACTCCTAAAATACTATTAATTAGGGATATGATCCCTACCAAATAATGAATTACCGTATACGATTAGAATGGTTTGTGGGGTAAACTATTATTGAATTCTAAATCATAGTGCAATAAACTACTAACATGTGATTTATATTAATTCTCTAACAACGATTCAAATATAATAAAGATGATTGCCTTTTTTCTGTGTTTTTTGTAAAACGAAAATAAAACTGTAGTTTCGCAATCGTTTTTGCAATACCCTATAATTCCTACCCTATCCGTTGCAAAACACTTTTCGTAAACATTTTTTTCATACCAGCTATACAATCCTAGTGCAATGTATTGCGTGGCATAGCGTATACCCGGTCATACAAATTGCGTACCGAGTCGTGAGGAATGCTCACCCGGTCATGAGGAACACGTAACCGGTTGTGAGGAACGCTTACCAAGTCGTGAGGAACGCGTATCGGGTCGTGAGGAATGCTCACCCGGTCATGAGGAATGCATATCGGGCCGTGAGGAATGGATATCGGGTTATGCTAGAGTAATTATAGAAAGCAAATTACATTAATTATTAACACTTAAATTTTTATCACAGTATGAATGCAAGAAAATCGCAAGTATCCGTATTAGAACAGTACAGAGTAGCATTGCAAAACGCAAAAGAGCAACCGGCAATTGCCTCAGAAATGGCAGAACTAAGCTATGACGAAATAAAAATTAGTCAGGGAGAACAATTGCTAAACGAGACAAGAACGGCTTTTGATTTTAATACCAAAGAAGATCAGGAATCTATAGAGGCTTCGGCAGCCTTCAAAAAAGAAAAAGAAGCCTTAAAAACGCTCTACAAAAAACACAGAAAAAAGGCAAAAGCAATGCTACGCAAAACACCCGAAACCTTGTCAAAAATAGGAATCGATGGACAAATTCCTGATGCGTATACCAACAGAATAGAAGCTATACGTAAGTTTTATAGGGATATCGATGCTACTATTTTAGAAAAATTAGCCCCTGTGAAAATTACAGCAGATGATATTTCACAAGGCGATGCACAAATTAAAAAAGTAGAAACCGCCAGAGCAGCATATTTGCGCGAAGTAGGAGAATCACAAGACGCTACCAAACAAAAAGATGCTGCCTTTGCCAAAATGGACGACTGGATGCGTGATTTTTATGCTGTAGCCAATATCGCCCTCGAGGATCAACCCCAACTTATAGAGGCCCTGGGTAGAAAAAGAAAGAGTTAAATACACTCCAACATTTTTAATCCAACAATACTATCATAAAAAGTGAACCGCTTGGTTCACTTTTTTTGGTTGTATCAAACAGATAAACACCCGATAGTGATCGCTATATTTTTAACATACATTAGAAGAGTTAGGTATACCATGAATATCGAATATCAAACACTTAATATCGAATGATGAACCTGAAGCGCTAAGCTCAAAATGAAAATCTAAATAAGCTCCTTCCCTGCCGTGGTGGGGAAGGTGTCCCGCCCATAGCGGGACGGTAGGGGGTGAAGTTATTCTAATTACCAAAGTGCTAGAACATCTTCTTGATATTTTTAATCCAACACTGCCGCCGCGAGCGGAGAGGAAGATGATATTTTTTACATTAAAATATATTGTTGTAGCTGTATCACTGCTTTTTCAGTTTTTCAGTTTCCGGTTCTAAATTTTACATTCAGTATTCGATATTCGTTTTCTCTTATCGTATAGTAATAACATTGATAGATTTGCTGTAACAATGCCCCCTCCGTCGCCACTAGGCGACACCTCCCCGCCTTGCAGGGAGGAAGCTCATATGTTTTTTACATTAAAATATTTTGTTGTAGCTGTGTCAATTCTTTTTCGGTTTTACAGTTTTCGGTTTTACATTTTACATTCAGTATTCAGTATTCGATATTCATTTTCTCTTATCGTATAATAATAATGTTGATAGGTCTGCTGTAACAATGCCACTATAATCCCCCTCGGGGTATACTTTGTGTATTCTTAAATCTTTAGTTATATATTTGATATTTCAAACTAAAAACCTATCCTATATGCAAAATTTCATGACCCACATTGTATCTATCACAATTCTGTTATTTCTCTTAATTACTTTTTTACAATCTGGTATTGACAAAATAGTGGATTGGAAAGGAAATCGTAGTTGGCTAAAAGAACATTTTGCAGCCAGCTTTATGGGCAAAATAGTGCCCTTACTTTTGGGGATTATTCTAGTTCTTGAAATTTTTACTGCGCTTTGTTGTATTACAGGCATCTATGCGCTTATCTATAGTGGATATACATTTTATGCTATCTTAAGTATGTTTCTGGCCTGTGTCACGCTTCTCATGCTTTTGTTTGGGCAAAGAGTAGCAAAAGACTATCAAGGGGCACTAACGATTACTTGCTACTTTATAGTAGCTGTGTTTGGGTTGTATGTAATCTCATGAAGGTAAAGAACCTCGGGCAAGCCCACAAAACATTTGTAAGAAGCTGGTTTTTGATTTTGACGCAAGCTTTGGAGCATTTGAATCTCGCTGTGTCTGCCTGAGGCAGGATTATCGAGTAAAACAAAAAGAGCACCATATTGGTCAGTCATGGTCGGAAGAAATTCCGGCCATTTTTTATGTTTCAAAGTGGTTAAGATTTCCATCACAAATCACTACAAT
>CANLYR010000014.1 GCA_947495425.1 uncultured Aquimarina sp. | reverse complement strand
GTATATAAATATGTTTGAATTCAATAGAAACATTAATAATCTAAAAATTAATATTAGCTAAATGCACAACGGGTTAATTACCTTCAATAGTACACAAAAAATGATGATATAATGAAAACGAGCCCCCTTATTTCAGCCATTATAGTACTGTTTTTTATTTCTTTTTTTAGCTGCGTGAATTCTAAAAAAGAAAAGCAAGGAGAAAACACTACTTCAGAAGAAACAGAAACTGAGAATCAAACCCGAAACGACTCGATAAAGAGATGCGCTACTATGGATGTGCTCGAAAAACACCTTGCTAAAAACAGCAACCTACAAGCTGAAATGAATGCTATCGAGAAGCATTGCAGAGCGTTTGTTGCTATGAAAGAAAATGGTAAGACGACCATCATGGATACGATTATGATCCCAACAATAATTCATGTGATTTATAGTAATGAGGCCGAAAATATAAGTGATGCACAGATACGCTCACAAATTGAGGTATTAAATCAGGATTTTACCAAAACTAATGCTGATATTGATCAAGTCCCCGAAGAATTCGTAGCATTATCTGCAGATACCAAAATCCATTTTGATCTGGATAGTATTATACGTGTATCCTCTACTAGGACAGCATGGGGAACCGATGATCAAATGAAGTTTTCGTCAAGCGGGGGTTCTGATGTTATTGATGCTTCTCAATATCTCAATATCTGGGTATGCAACATTGGTAGTGGAATACTAGGATATGCTCAATTTCCTGGAGATAGTGCTGATACCGATGGGGTTGTAGTATCTCCTCAGTTTTTTGGAACTGAAGGAGTAGTATCTGCTCCTTTTGATCAAGGAAGAACAACTACTCATGAGGTTGGACATTGGCTTAATTTAAGACACATATGGGGGGATGGTAACTGCAGCTTGGATGATTTTGTGGATGACACTCCTATCTCAGACGGTCCTAATTATGGTTGCCCTACCTATCCCACACTGCGTTGTAATACCAATGATATTACAATGAATTATATGGATTATACCGATGATGCCTGTATGTATATGTTTACCGAAGGGCAAAAAAATAGAATGAGAGCAGTTTTTGCAGACGATGGACCTAGGGAAAGCTTTGTAAAAAAGATGAATCCATAAAATTATACTTATCTTTATTTTAGAATATTTTTATATGAATACGTTAATGATCTTATTAAGTGCAATGATACTGTTTTCTTCGTGTCAGGAAACCGAGCGCATTTTTATTGCTGATCATCGTGTTGATTGCGAAGGTGTCGCTCCCCAAAAATGCATGCTCTTCAAAAAAGATAAAAGTCAGGATTGGACGTATTTTTATGATTCCATCGAGGGTTTTGATTATGAAGAAGGGTATTTATATGAGTTAGAAGTTAGGGTTGCCCAAATTGAAAATCCACCAGCAGATGGCTCCTCCTTACACTATGCCTTAATTAAAATCATATCAAAAGAAAAAGCGAAATCAATAGCGCAGCACATAGCTGTAGAAAAGCAAAAACAACAAGAGTACGCCCTAAAAACAATAACATATCAAGCATCTTCTCGAGGTTTTTTTCTCGAAATAACTATCGATAAAGATGTGATCAAAAAAGCTACAGATAGAAATGCAAATGCTATAGCTTCTAGGAAATGTTCTAAAAAAGATTGGAACACTATACGCTCTCTTATTTATAAGACACCTATTGAAACGATAGATAAGTTAACCGCCCCAACAGAGAAAAGACATCTCGATGGTGCAGCACATGCCCAACTCAAAGTCATATCAAAGGATACCGTTTTTACCTCGAATACCTTTGACCATGGTAACCCTCCCGAAGAAATAAAACTATTAGTTAATACTATACTATCATTGGCAGAAAGTATTGAATAGCAACATTTCTTGTCGTACTTTTGTTGAAAATTTGTGAGGAATGACGATACAAGAGATTCAGGAAGAGATTGTTGACGAATTTAGTATGTTTGATGATTGGATGCAGCGATACGAATATATGATTGAGTTGGGTAAATCACTTCCGTTAATCGAAGAAAAATATAAGACAGACGATAATATTATCAAAGGTTGCCAGAGTAAAGTATGGGTACATGCCAAAATGGAAGATGATAAGATTGATTTTACGGCAGATAGCGATGCTATTATTACCAAAGGTATTATTGCCATACTAATACGAGCCTTCTCAGGACAACACCCAACAGCTATTATCGAGGCAGATACTAATTTTATCGATGAAATTGGTTTGAAAGAGCATTTATCACCCACACGTGCTAATGGTTTGGTAAGCATGATTAAGCAATTAAAAATGTATGCAATAGCATACAAGACTCAACTGAATTAACTTTTTATCAGATCTTGTCTGTCAAAAATTGACTAAAAATAATAAAAATGAGCGAAACAGCTATAGATACAAACGAGTTAGGAGAAAAGATTGTAAGAGTATTAAAAACGATCTACGATCCCGAAATTCCTGTAGACATATATGAATTAGGATTAATTTATGATGTATTTGTGAATGAGGATTATGATGTAAAAATTTTAATGACACTTACTTCTCCCAATTGCCCGGTGGCAGAATCATTACCACAGGAAATACAAGAGAAAGTAAAGTCACTAGATGCTGTGCATGATGTAGAGATGGAGCTTACTTTTGATCCTCCCTGGTCACAAGACCTGATGAGTGAAGAAGCAAAATTAGAACTTGGAATGTTGTAGGCTTCTAAGTTCGTTTTTTAAACGTAAATGTCAATCATGGCTGAAGAAATTGTAAATAGAGTTGCAAATAACCAAAACCTCATCACTTTTGACCTAGAAGAGTATTACCCCAATGGAAAACGTGTGCTTTTTGATATAAAAGATTGGCTTTTTGAAGGACTTCTTTTGCGTGAAAAAGATTTTAGAAAACATGTTGCAGACCATGATTGGAGTCAATACCAAGATGCGTATGTTGCTTTAACCTGCTCTACAGATGCCATTATCCCGGGATGGGCATATTTATTATTAACTAGTGCAGCAATGCCATATGCCAAAAAGGTTGTTGTAGGCTCTCTGGAAATCCTCGAAACGCTTCTCTACAACAATATTATAGAAACACTTGATGTATCTGCATATCAAGATAAACTTCTAATTATAAAGGGGTGTTCTAATAAGCCTGTCCCAGAAGGAGCATATATTGCTTTACTACAAAAATTGCAGCCTATCGCCAAAAGTATTATGTATGGTGAAGCTTGCTCGTCTGTTCCTTTGTACAAAAGAAAATAACTCTTTGTCTCTTAATATTGTTTTTCATCGAAAAAACCCGTCAATCTGCATCGTTTTTAACATATTAACCGTTACATGAAATATATTTGCTACATAAACATATACACAGATGATTTATTTTGGTTAAGATGTTGGGAATGAATTTTGAAACTCAGTTCGCGCATACCCTCTTGCCCAAGTAATTATGATCTGAATACATGACTTAAAACTAACGATCACATGAAAAAAACACTGCTAGCCGTAGTGCTATTATTTAGTGCAACGATTACATTCGGACAAGAAGAAGAAAAAAAAGAAAAAGAAGCTCCAAAAGACGGTTGGACTCGAGCAGGAAACATTAGTTTTTTATTCAACCAATCTGCTTTTAATGCAGAGTGGCTTGGCGGAGGAACTTCAAACATCGCAGGAAACTTGTCTCTGTCGTATGATTTTAATTATCGCAAAGGAGACCTGACCTGGGATAACAAAATTCTGGCAGATTATGGTCTTACCAAAATCGATGATCAAGAGTTTACTCGTAAAACCAATGACCGTTTTGAGTTTAACTCTTTATTAGGTAAACAAATTAAAGAATCCAATTGGTATTACTCATTCTTCTTAAATTTTAGAACGCAATTTGCTCCCGGTTATGAGTTTGGAGAAGATGCAGATGGTAATGAAATTAGAACTGAGATTACTGATCTTTTTTCTCCCGCATATCTACAATTAGGACCAGGTATGCTTTGGAAAAAAAATGACAACTTCAAAGTAAATATTGCCCCGGCTACAGCAAGGTTTATCTTTGTAGATGGTGCATTTACAGATGTAGGTAATGATCAGGCGGATATTGATGTTTTTAATGATGGCGGCGGATATTTTGGTGTTGAAGCCAATGAAACAAATCGTTTTGAGTTTGGTGCGGCACTTAGTGCATATGCTAAATTTGAAATCATGAAAAATGTATCTATGGAGAACATTTTGAATCTATATTCTAATTATTTAGAAGATCCACAAAATGTTGATATCGATTACACGGCCAATGTTGTGATGTCGATTAATAAATATTTATCGACCAATGTAACTTTTCAGGCGATCTATGATGATAATGCTATTGGAGCTTTTCAGATCAGAGAAGTATTTGGACTTGGTATCAATTACGGATTCTAGAGACAAACACTATAATCAGTGCCTTAAATTAATAGAAAAAGCTTGCTATTTAACTGCATACAATATTCATATTGATCTTCTCCTACTATCGTAAAACCACATCGCTCATACAGATATCTAGCCGGATTATCTTTTAAGACCTTTAGAATCAAATTTCTGTTTAATTGTTGTGCTTCAGAAATCTGCTTGTTTATTATTTCTTTTCCAATACCTAAACCTTGGCATTCGGGTACTATCTGAAACTGCAAAATTTCGATATTACATTCAGTTTCAACATATTTTAACAACCCTATTCTTTTATTTGCTTTCAAAATAATAAATGCTCCTTCAAAGTTTTTATGTATCCTGGCCATATGTTCTTCTTCTGAAAGATAAACTCCTGCTTTTTCTAAATGCTCAACCATGGTTGATTTTCTCAGATTGTGTAAAAAATATTTATCCACCTCATGTGCTTTTGCTAATTCTAGTTTTTCCATAAAAAATCAGGTTATGAATGTGTTCTAATTTAAGAAACTCTATTTTTAATATTATAATAAAAACAAAAGCGAGGATAATAAAAAACACCCTCGCTTTACTATTATGTTTCTAATTATAAAAATAATCAGACTTCATTTTGTCTACTTTACTTTGAGCGATCCTCTGCTGCCGGTACTCTGTTTTTAAGGTTCTCATCGTTTTCTCTCAACGTATTCATTACTTCCTCTAAAGCCCTATCCAGCTGTACATCTATATCTTGAGCATCTTTTCCTGGATTTTCTGGAACGTGAATATCTGGTTCTACACCATGTCCCTCTGCAAACCAGGTACCATCTGGATTATACATTCTAAATGTTGGTACAGTTACATATCCTCCATCAATTAACTCTGGAGCACCAGAAACTCCGATAAGTCCTCCCCAAGTTCTTGTTCCGATAAGTGGCCCTACTTTTCTTTTCTTAAAGTAATCGGGAAAAGCATCGCCTCCGCTACCGCTCCATCCATTAATAAGCATCACTTTAGGACCATAGTGCCCTCTTGGAGGCCATGCCCAATCTTTCCCTTCTCGTACTTTATAATAGCTTAATAAAGGTCTGTTTAATAGTTCTACAAACCTGTCGGGGATTTGTCCTCCATTATTAAATCGTTCATCAATGATTAATCCATCTTTATGATGCTGGGCATAGAACATTCTAACCAATTCTTCTTGTCCATCCATTCCTGTACTTGGCACATAGATGTATCCTATTCTCCCTCCTGATTTTTCATCAACATATTTACGCTTTTTTTCTATCCAAGCAAGGTTTCTGAGACGTGCTTCACTTTTTATAGGCTGTACAAGAAAACGTTTTGCATTTTTCCCGTCTGGTGTTTTGCTAACCTCAATTTCTATCGTTTGATCGGCTTTTCCTTCTAATGCTACATAAGGATCAGCATAATCTGTTAGTTCAATTCCGTTAATACGAAGTATATAATCTCCTTCTTCAACCAGTACACCTGGCTTTTTAAGAGGAGATTTTACCTCGGTATCCCATGGAGCAGGTGCTATAATCTTTTTTATTTTGTATTTCCCCTGATGCATCTCCCAGTCAACACCCAAATAGCCTGTTGTCTTTTTAGAACTTTTTACTATGTCTCCTCCTCCTCTATAGGTGTGAGAAGCATTTAATTCTGCTATTAGTGCTCCTGTTATTTTGTTTAGGTCATTTCGGCTTGCCGCATATTCGACCAATGGCTCATATTTTCTCTTCATAGCATCCCAATCCAATCCATGTAAATTTTTATCGTAGAAAAAATCTCTTTCCAGTCGCCATATATCTGTAAAAATTTGCCTCCATTCTTCCTTTGGGTTAATGGTCATTTCCATTTTAGAAGTATCTATTTCATCTTCTAGAGATTGATCCTTATCTACTTCTATAATGCCCATTTTTTCTTCTTTAAACACCAATATACTGTTCTTATCAAAAGAAAGTTCATAATCCTCCACATCTTCCAGAATTGTTTTTTCTTCATCTTCTTCAAAATCATAATATTTTAAAACTGACTTTTCATCCTTAGACCCGGTTCGTGGGCGTTTTAAGAAAATGACTTTGTTTTTAGCAGCACTTATTCTTCCTGTGTTTCCTAATTCAACTGGTAAAATAACCATTCTGGTTTCTATATTATCAAAATCTATAGCTACTGGTTTTATCTTATCATCTTTTTCTTCTTCTTCAGTTTTTTTCTTTCCTTTTTTATCCTTTTTCTTTTTATCCACTTCGTTTATAGCAACTTCATCATTTTTTAATTCAATAGGATCTACAGCATCTTTTGTAAGTGGAATAATCCCTATTTTGGTAGCATTTGGATATATCCAACTATTGTCAAAATCACTATATACAGGATCAAAATTTCTGTCTGTAGTACAATAAATATAATTGTTATCTGCCGAAAACACAGGGTTACTATCATTATAAAAGGCAGAAGTTATACTATGTTTTTTGTTTTTTTCTACTGCGTATATGATAATTTGCTGGTTTCTATTTTCATGAGAATTTGCGTAAGTTACATATCGGCTATCACTTGACCAACTCACCGAGAATTCTGACAATCCATCCTGAAATAACTGAGTCTCCTGGTCTATAATATTTATAGTGTTATTGTCAATGTTTACTAGTTTTATATGCATTTCTTGATCTATAAAAATCAATTTTTTGCTGTCAGGAGACCAAAATAATTGATATCTAAATCCTGGACCTTGTTGGGATATTTGTTTTTCTGAATTATCTTTTAGATCTCTGATCGTTAGTTCGTATTCACCTGTTTTATCACTCCAATAGGCAATATACCTTCCATCTGGTGACCAACTGGGGTAACGTTCTGCAACCCCACTGGTACGTGTTAGGTTCTTAGTAATTCCATCTTTTTTTGGTACAGAAAAAACATCTCCTCTTGCTTCAATTATAACCCTATTACCATCCGGAGCTATCCTTACGTTATGAATGTATTTCTCTGCTTTCTTAACTTGAGGTTTTAATGCAGTAAAATCTCCTATAGCATTTATAGATATTTCTTTCGACTTTTTTGTTCTTATATCTAGAAGATACAACTGCCCTCCAGCTTCAAAAACGATTTCTGATTTTCCGATAGAAGGTCGTTCTATATCAAATTCATTAAAAAACGTGATTTGTTGGTGTTGTTTTGATTGTAGATTATATTTCCAAATATTGAATTTTTTTGAAGCATCTTTATCCGAAAGATAATAGAGGTCATCATTGTTCCACATTGGTAATTCATCATTACTATCATTTTTGGTAATGTTCTCAGAAGTTAAGGTCTTAAGATTGAAAAGATAAATATCAGAAGCCATTCCTCCTCTATAGCGTTTCCAATTTCTGCTAAGTCTTGATTTATCCGTCATAGCTAAAAGATCCCCTTTGGCATGAATATCTAATTCTTCAACTTTATTTATTGGCATTCTTGTGGGCAACCCTCCATTAATAGATATTTTAAACGCTTTAGAAAACCGCTGTTTACCGCTTTCCATTCTAGAGGTGTAAATTAAAAACTTACCGTCTTGAGTCCAACCTTTAATATTATCAGGCATTCCGTGGGTTGTAATTCGTTTGGGAATCCCTCCGGTTACCGGAATTGTATAAATATCGGTATTGCCATCATAATTTGCATTAAATGCAATAGTTTTACCATCAGGAGAAAATTTCCCCATAGTTTCCTGTCCTTCCTTGGTTGTTAATCGATGGGCAGTGCCCCCTTGTTTATCAACAATCCATAAATCATCGGCATATGTAAAGCAGATGTACGAGTCAGAAACATCTGGGTATTGTATCATTTTTGCAGGTAACTGCCCATAGTTTATATTTGGCAGTAGATATAATAGCATAAACAGTGTAATAATCTTTGTGAGAGTTTTCATAACATGAGTATTTAAAGTTTTGATTAATGTATGTTGTTTATTATTAGACCTATAATTCCTTAATCTGTTACAGGAAATGCTTCGATTGTTGATTTATTCTTTTCAATTGTCATTTAGGTCAAAAATATTCTAAACATCTTTATGCTTTTACAGATTTTCAAGGCATTAACCTACCGTTAACGTTAATAGAACATGCTGTTTTCAAAAAAACAGTGTTAAAACAATTCTATATCCACTCCCGTGGTATGCTTATTTTATCATTTGAAAAAGCAAAAAGCATAACGTATATTTGTGTAATACCCTTGCAATGAAAGATCAAATGACACGATTTTTTTTAACCCTGTTTTTGTTATTTTCTTCATATATCGCCATTGGTCAGGAGAAGAAAAAAATGACTCCGGCGGATTCTATAAAAAAAGCAATAAAAGACTCGTTAAAAGTATCGCTTAGAAAAGTTATCAAAGACAAACCTACAGATATTAGTACTAAAGCATTTGAAGAAATTCTTAAAGAAATAAGACCAAAAAAAAGAAAGGAAGAAGAAAATAAAGAAGGCTGGAGAACGAGCGGAGAATTATCCTTATTAATTAATCAGTCTGCTTTTAACTTTGATTGGCAAGGAGGAGGTACTTCTAATATCTCAGGCAATAGCTCTGCAGCCTACAGATTTAATTATAAGAAAAAAAGCTTTTCCTGGGAGAACAGAATTAATGCAGATTATGGGTTGTCTTTTCTGAAAGATGAGGACTTTGCCAGAAAAACCGATGACCGTATTGAGATCAATACTCGTATTGGGCAACAGATTGGAGAAAGCCGTTGGAACTATTCATTTTTTGCTAATTTCTTATCACAATTTGATAAGGGGTATAATTTTGGTATTGATCCAGAAACCGAGGAAGTAACACGCACAGAGGAGACTCGTTTTTTTTCTCCTGCATTTATACAATCGGGTCCTGGATTGCTTTGGAAAAAAAACGATGGTCTCAACATCAATATCGCACCTGTTACTTCGCGTATGATTTTTGTAGATAAAGAGTTTACAAACGTCGAGGGCTACGAAAACGGGGATTACTTTGGAGTCGATGCTGGCAAGAGTACACGATTTGAATTTGGTGGAGCTATCGCCGCTATTATTACGTTTTCGATAAGCGAAAAAATTAGTCTGGAAAATATGCTCAACCTATACTCTAATTATATCGAAGACCCAACCAATATTGATATCGATTACACGCTTAACCTCAACCTACAAGTTAATCGCTATATCTCTGGCAGTTTTGTATTTCAGAGCATTTATGATGATAATGCTACTGGAGCCTTTCAAATACGACAGGTTTTGGGCATTGGACTTGATTATCAGTTTTAATTTATCTCAACCAACTATTCTTCTTCTACAATTTCTGGATATAAGAAATTGTTATAAGGAAAGCGTGTTACATGTATATTTCTTACTTCTTTGTATACTCGTTTTCTAAACTCCTCGATATTTTCTTTATTAATTGCCGAGATAAATAGTGCATTATCACCTATTTTACTCATCCAGGTTTGTTTCCACTCCTCGAGCGTATAATGTGCCTTGGTTTTTTCTGTTGCTAAGTCATCCTCATCAATAGTTACGTGCTTATAGGCGTCTATCTTGTTAAAAACCATGATGGTGGATTTGTCTGTACAATCAATTTCTGCAAGGATCTTATTTACAGATTCGATGTGATCCTCAAACTGAGGGTGAGATATATCTACGACGTGTAGCAGCAAATCTGCTTCTCTAACCTCATCTAACGTGCTTTTAAAGCTTTCTACCAGTTGTGTTGGGAGTTTTCTGATAAAACCAACAGTATCACTTAGCAAAAAAGGAAGATTGCCAATAACCACTTTTCGCACCGTGGTGTCTAGTGTTGCAAAAAGTTTGTTCTCTGCAAACACTTTGCTTTTGGCAATGACATTCATTAGTGTTGATTTACCAACATTGGTATACCCTACTAGTGCAACACGAACCAACTTACCTCGATTGCCTCGTTGTGTCGCCATCTGTTTATCAATAGTTAGCAATTTCTTTTTGAGTAAAGAAATGCGATCTCTTACAATACGACGGTCTGTTTCAATCTCTGTTTCACCAGGTCCACGCATCCCAATCCCCCCACGTTGCCTCTCTAAGTGTGTCCACAACCCTGTAAGTCTTGGCAATAAATATTGATATTGAGCTAGTTCTACCTGAGTACGTGCGTAGCTGGTTTGTGCTCGTTGTGCAAAAATATCAAGAATCAAATTGGTGCGATCTATGATCTTCGCTTTTAATATTCGTTCTATATTGCGAAGCTGAGCAGGTGATAACTCATCATCAAAAACTACAGTTCCTATTTCATGTTGTTCTACATAGACTCGCACGTCCTCCATCTTACCTGTGCCTATAAACGTTTTAGAATTAGGCATGTCCATCTTTTGTGTAAATCGCTTCACAACCTCACCTCCTGCTGTATAAGTAAGAAATTCGAGTTCATCCAAAAACTCTTTCAGTTTGTCTTCATCTTGGTTTTTGGTTACAATTCCTATTAATACCGTTTTCTCGTATGCTGTTTCTTTATGTTCTAACATTAATGCAGATATCTTCTATGTCAATTTACTATATTGTGCCTCGTATTGAATATACAAAAGTACAATAATTATACGCTTAGCATCCAATAGTATAGAGGGTTTCTTATAAAATTATAGAGCATGGGCAACAAACCGTATTTCAGAAAAAAAAACACCAATCATTTTACTGTCGCATTTTATAACCTCGAAAACTTATTTGATACTGTCGATGACCAATATGTTTTGGATGATGATTTTGTACCAAACTCTGAAAAGCAATGGACACAAAAACGCTATGAGAAAAAAATATTCAAGTTAGGAACTGCTATTTCTAATATTGGATTTTCGAAGACAGGAAAGGCGCCTACATTGGTTGGTGTCGCCGAAGTAGAAAATAAGCGTGTTTTGCAAGATCTTATCGATTCTAAACACTTAAAGAAAAAAAACTACGGCATTGTACATTATGATTCTCCTGATGAGCGAGGAATCGATGTTGGGCTTTTGTACCAAAAAGAATATTTTGAGGTTACCCATTCTGAAAACATCCCCGTTATGGTTGATAACCAAAATGGTCAAAGGGATTATACAAGAGATATTTTGTGGGTTACCGGTAATCTCAATAATGAGCAGGTTCATATTTTGGTAAACCACTGGCCATCCAGACGAGAAGGTTCAGATATAACAACATACAAGCGTATCGTCGCTGCAGAAAAAAATCGTGAAGTCATTAACCAGATTACTTCAGAAAATCCAGAAGCAAAAATTATTATTATGGGTGATTTTAATGATGATCCCTCTAGTGAAAGTGTCCAGCAGCATTTAGTTCAAAACGACCTTTTTAATCCTATGGAACGCTTACTCACCAGATATCGCGGTACTACAAATTATAGAAGTCAATGGAATTTGTTTGACCAAATCATCTTTAGTCATAATTTTCATAAGTATGAAAAAGGAAAACATAGTTTTTCTGAAGCCTCCATCTTTGATGATGATTTTTTAAAAATTTATAAAGGACGCTATAAAGGCAATCCTTTTAGAACTTATGCAGGTAGAAAATATCTGGGTGGATATAGTGATCATTTTCCTGTCTATATAAAATTACGATTAAACCAAAAGGAATAATTGAATATCCCCTATTTATCATAATCTGAGCTATGACTGATTACGAACAATCAAAAAAGAATATACCTAAACATAGAATAGGGTAAAGTTTCTTTAAAACTTCACCCTATTCTTAATTTTGGTTGGTTGATTAGTCGTTATCAAAAATTTAATCTTCCGTTGCCAATGTTACCCGTGGCATAGGTATCCCAACCACTAGCTGTATTGTTATCTAACCACGTATTTGGACTAGAAATTATGTAGGTGTATCCGGTTGCTGAGATAGTTTGAATACCTGGGTATACCTGAACATAAAACCTTTTGATAAACCAGCCATCAGTACCTTTTAGTCGAATACTTGCTTTTGTAAGCTCAATCCAACTAATCACTGCATTATTAGGAGAAACAGTAAAGTAATAATAATCCCATTGATTTTTTTCTCGATCATTACCTACATTATCCAAGATTCTATTATATACATAGGTGCCTTGATTGGTTTTAAAGTAGGCTTTTGCCTGTACTTCGCCGTCGGTATTGTTATTAGATTGAGGGCCAGTGTGCGTTGCTATACGATATCCCCATTCTGTACTTACATCTTTACTTTGAATGCTGTTATTTTTAAAATGATTTTTTACAGCAACATCAAATTTTGCAGACGCTTCTTCTTCACTTAGGTCTCCATCAAAACTCATGTGCAATACTAATGTCACTTCGTCTGATTGTAGTTCCTCAATTTCAGAATCATGTTTTCCGGTTTCACTCATGAATCCTTCTTTTTCCTGAGCATCAATAAATTCTGATTCCCCATCAGACTTTTCGCATGCGATTATAAGTAATGTACATACCAATACACATCCCAGTTTTTGTAACTTTTCAAATCTTTTCATTTTGTTTTAAGAGTTTAATTAATAATATGATTTATGTTATGATCAGCGTTACAAAGATCCGCTAGCAAGAAGCTCAAACGCTATATCAAATATAGTTATACAAATGTATGATATTGATTATCAATTTTTTACAGGAAATACTCCCATTTTGATCAAGGTATTTTCCTGTTTTTTTGAGGGTATTTTAACCGTATTATTTACGCTATTTTATGCGACTAATCTTACTTTTAAAACATTAGTTTTCAGAAGAATTCAAAAGAAAAAAATTATTTGTTAAACTTTTTTTAACATAACCAGAGTGCTTGAATCGTTCTAATGATATACCTTGCGCTACGCAAAAAATCAAAATCACAAACTAATTGTTATGAAATTAAAACTACTTTTAATTCCATTTGTCTTTTCTTGTTTTATGGGGGCTCAAAATGGAATTGCACAATCTGTCTTTATCAATGAAATACACTACGATAATACAGGTGCAGACCTAGATGAAGCTATAGAAATTGCTGGAGCAGCAGGAACAGATCTTACCGATTGGAGTATCGTGTTGTATAATGGATCAAACAGCACCGTTTATAATACAATTTCGATTTCAGGAACAATTCCAGACCAACAAAATGGTTTCGGGACTTTGGTAGAAATACTACCTGCCAATGGGTTGCAAAATGGTGCACCCGATGGGATTGCATTAGTCGACAATAACAATGTTGTTCTTCAATTTTTAAGTTATGAGGGCAGCATCACTGCAACAGATGGGCCTGCTTCTGGACTTACCAGCACAGATATTGGCGTGTCTGAGTCCAGTAGTACACCAGTAGGAGCTTCTTTACAAGTATCAGGAGAAGGAACAACCGCCACAGATTTTGCTTGGGAAACTTCTACAACAAATACCTATGGTGCCATAAATGCAAATCAAGTATTCGGAACACCAGTAGTTCTACCTGTAATTAATGAATTTGTATATAACCATACCGGAGCAGATACCGACGAGTTTGTAGAAATCAAAGCAGGTTCTGAAGCTGACTTAAGCGAATATTGGATCCTTGAAATTGACGGAGACAGCAATTCGGCTGGTACTATTGACGAAGTGATTCAACTAGGAATAACAGATATTAATGGGTATTTTACTACGCCTTTTGGCAGTAATGTATTTGAAAACGGAACTGTAGCCTTACTTTTGGTAAAGAACTTTACCGGAACGTTAGGACAAGACCTGGACACAGACGATAATGGTGTTTTTGATACCACACCATGGGTAGAAATTACCGATGATGTCGGAGTAAATGACGGTGGTGCCACAGATATAAATTATGCTAGTGCTACATTATTACCATCTTTTGATGGTAGTACATTTACTGTAGGTGGAGCATCAAGATTTCCTAATGGAAAAGATACTGATCAAATAACGGATTGGACAAGAAATGATTTTGGCGGAAGCGGATTGCCTAGTTTCCCTACTATAATTGCAGAAGCTGGTGAAGCCGTAAATACACCCAACAGAGAAAACGTGGTTATCGAGGATACTGTAGAAGATGCTGTGGTATTAATCAACGAAATTGATGCCGACACCGAAGGTTCTGATATCTTAGAGTTTGTTGAGTTATTTGATGGTGGAACAGGAAACACTGTTCTTGATGGCTACATTCTCGTATTTTATAATGGATCGAACGATCAAAGTTATGCTACATATGATCTAAGCGGATTTACTACAAATAGTAATGGATATTTTGTGGTTGGTAACGCAGATGTACCCAATGTCTCTATTACTTTTTCAGGAAATGGTTTACAAAATGGCGCCGATGCTGTAGCATTATATAAAACTGATGCGGCTAGCTTTCCAAACGGAACTACGATAACTACAGACAACCTTATAGACGCTGTTGTTTATGATACCAATGATAATGATGATGCAGAATTATTAGTATTATTAAATGCTGGAGAACCACAGCTAAACGAAGATGAAAAAGGAGATAAGGATGTCCACGCTTTACAACGTTTTCCAAATGGATCTGGAGGACTTAGAAACACCTCAACATATACACAAGCCATTGCAACACCGGGAGCTGCTAATACAAATGCCACAGAGGTTGTTACTCTTATCATTAATGAATTGGATGCAGATACTCAAGGTTCTGACACATTAGAATTTGTAGAACTATATGACGGTGGAACCGGAAATACTTCGCTGGATGGTTTTGTAGTAGTAAACTATAACGGAAGCTATAATACAAGTTATAATGCAATCGATCTGGATGGTTTTTCTACTGATGCCGATGGATATTTCGTAATCGGGAATGCCGATGTTACTAATGTAGACCTTGTTGTCCCAGGAAACTCATTCCAGAATGGCGCAGATGCTGTTGTGCTTTACTTTGGGGATGCTACAAGTTTTCCTAACGGAACAGCAGTGGTTACAGATAATATAGTTGATGCTATTGTTTACGATACCGATGATGCCGATGACGCAGAATTATTAGTGTTATTAAATATGGATCAGCCACAAGTAAATGAAAATACAAACGGAAGTAAGGATAGCGAGTCTTTACAACGTATTCCCAATGGACAAGGTGGTGCTCGTAATACGATATCTTATGTTGCCAAAGCGCCTACGCCTGGAATTAGCAATGATGGTGTGATAATTACTCCCGGTGAGCTTATCACTATAGCCGAGGCAAGAGCGGCTACAGAAGGTACACCAGTAACGATTACCGGAGTATTAACAGTAACTGACGCCTTTAATGGTCCTGCATTTCTTCAGGATACTACTGGAGGTATTGCTATTTTTGATGAGCAAGTGCAAGCTAATACTATGTTAAAGGTTGGAGATTCTATCACCTTAACTGGTGTTCGAACTGCTTTTAATGATCAAATTCAAATCAACGCTGTAGTTGAGGTGCTAAATAATGGTCTTCCGCAGAACCCTATCACGCCTTTAGATATTACATTGACACAACTTGCAGATCACCCGGGTGAATTAGTGCGTATTCTTAATACATCTTTTCCTGCTCCCGGAGATCTTCTATTTGGAGGGTCTAATTTTACCCTTACCGATGCAAGCGGAAGTGGAGCGTTGCGTGTCGATAATAATGTGACTTCTGTAGTAGGTAAGGTACAACCTGTTACTTGCCCAGAGATAACGGGTGTAATTGGACGTTTTAGAGAATTTTTTCAAGTACTTCCCAGACAATTATCAGATATTCCTTGTGCCGTAGAATTTATACCTCCTGGGGATACGATAGGTATTCCTAAAGAAGACACTTTTGATGTCGTTGCCTGGAATATAGAATGGTTTGGAGATGAAAATAACTCCCCTGTGGGTCAGAATCCAATGTCTGATGCTATCCAAAGAGATAGTACAGCAACTGTACTCAATAGACTAAACGCAGACATCTATGCAGTAGAAGAAATAGCAGATGATGTGTTGTTTGCAGAATTAGTAGCGCAGTTACCAGGATACGATTATATCTTATCTGATGCAACCTCAAATCCCGGCGGTACGCCACCATTTCAAAAAGTGGGATTCATTTATAATACAGAAACGGTTTCTGTAGTAAACACCAGAGCAATGTTTACGGCAATTCATCCATTATATAACGGTGGTGATGATACTGCGCTTGTAGATTACCCTAGTGAGACCTCTCGTTTCTTTGCAAGCGGGCGACTCCCCTTTTTAATGACTGCAGATGTTACTATCAATGGTACGACTGAGCGTATTGACCTTATTGCTTTGCACGCAAGAGCTAATAGTAGTCGTGATCCACAGAACCGCTATGATATGCGTAAATATGATGTTGAGGTACTAAAGGATTCACTAGATGCAAACTTTACGAATAATAAATTAATTTTACTTGGAGATTATAATGATGATGTAGACGAAACTGTGGCAGATATTACCTCTACTGTTTCTAGTTTTCAGGAATATGTGAATGACTCGCTCAATTACAATATTGTATCTTCTGCTCTAAGTGAAGCTGGGCTTCGCTCTTTTGTATTTAGAGAAAATATGATCGATCATATTGCAGTAACGAATGAACTCAATGAAGCCTATATCGAAAACTCTGTAACGGTTCATTATGAAGTATATGATGCTGATTATGCATTTACCACTTCAGATCACTTCCCGGTTTCTGCACGATTCTTACTAGAACCAGAAGTTGTGGATAACGAATGTGCAGGAGGATCTATTGTTTCTTTCGACCAGGGCAGAAGACGAGACGGACGAGCAATCTCGAGGTTTAGAAGCAAGCCTGAGCGTGCATTAGGAACCCCCAGAGAAAGAAGATACTTTAATTTTGTAAGCCTTGGATTTGGCGGATCTATTACGGTAGAACTTACCAATGAAGTTTTTGATAACGTTGATACTAATGAATTTGCTGTCTTTGAATCTACAGGGTTTTTTAATAACATCCCTTGTAACTATTTTCCAGAATCTGCAGAAGTATTCGCTTCTCAGGATGGTGTTGAGTTTGTTTCTTTAGGAACGACTTGTCAGGATGGCGAATTTGATCTTGCCGATGGTAATTTGCGTTCTGCAAAATATATCAAGGTAGTAGATATAAGTGATAAGAATGTTTTTCCTTGGTTTGCCGACGGATATGATTTAGATGCTATTGTCTGTTTAGAAAATGGTGAAAGGATTGCTTCAAAATTAGCTGTTGTATATGCGGAAAACCCAACTGGTTTTGAAAATGAATTAATGACTGAAGGGTTTGGGCTAGAAGAAACACAACTATTTGTTTCACCTAACCCGGTTAAAAATCAACTATCTATTGACTTTACCTCGTTTACTGAAAACAATGCAGCTATTTTAATTACGGATGTAAACGGAAAAATAATATATACCCAAACCATACACCTCAACATCGGACAATCTAAATTATCTATTGATATGAGTCCTTATCCAAAAGGTTTTTATGTGGTTAGTGCTTCGAGCGTAGATGGAAGTCTTAGGATTATTAAAAAGGTAATTAAAGAATAACTAAAATGACGATAAAGTTGTAAACCTAAAAAGGCTGGATTATCAAATCCAGCCTCTTTCTTTTTGAATGTCTCTTGATTTTCCCAGAGGTTGTTTACTTCTTTTTATTTTCGAGTTCGCGTTGTTTTCTTTTTTGTTCGCGTTCTCGCTTTCTTTGTTCTTTTTTTAGCTGTCTCAGCTCTTTTTTAGACAGTGGTTTTGCGGCTGTTTTCTTTTGAGTCTTTTTGTTGGTAACTACTGCTGTTTTTTTTGCAACTGTCTTCTGTGTACTGGTTTCAGTTTCTTTTTTCTTTTCGCCACAGGCAACTATTGCAATTAATAACACGGCTAATAATAGCCATTTTTTCAAAGTTTTCATAATACAACATATTTAGTTTGTACTGTGTATTAAACGTAAGATTAGCTAAATTGTTTTATGACGCTTGCACACCCCTATTTCACAGGTATTCAGGGGGTTATTTCCCTCAGATCAGGTGTGATTTTATAACAGTAACAGGTATTTTTCGGGAGTACTCTCTTATGTACTAGATAATCCTGCCTCATTCATACACAGCGAGATTTGGGTGTTCTAAAGCTTGCCTCGAAACCTTAAGTCTTTTCTTTTAGAATGCCTCTGGGACTAGTCCCAGAGGTTATTTACTTCAAAATCTCTTGATATTTATTTGTATTATTAAGAACTTCTTGTCCTTTAATAACTTCTGGGTTGTTTTTTACATAATAATTATATAGCCCTTCTCTATAGAAATAGCGCTTAATAATTTCATCTGTAAGTTGATTAACAATTTCTTTTCTATAGGTATCGAGTGCCTTTTCTTTAGATTTTTTTATTGAAGTAATAAGCGCCTCATAATTTGAAGAAATATCAATGTCAAACTTTTCTTTTTTGGCAATTTCTAAGGATTTTTTAAATGACTTTTCGGTTTCGGTTTCAAAACTGAAATCACTTTCTTTTACAAACTTTTTGAAATCTTCGTAATCACTATTTGTAAATGTAAAGTCTTTTGCGTTTTCTAACTCATGAGAATAGTAATACTTCGTTGCATACTCAAAAATAGCATCTGATTTTAATAACGCTGTAGTGATTTTACTAAATTTAGAAGTTTCTAATGCTATATCTGGTTGGATCCCTCCTCCATCATATACAACTCTACCATTTTTAGTTTTAAAAGCTTTAAAGTCATCTTTACTAATTCGAACTGCCTTATTATCCTTATCACGATGCCAGTAATCTAATGCTTGTATACATCGCCCACTAGGTGTATAGTATCTTGAAATTGTAATTTTTAATTGTGTGCCATACGTTAGTTTTTTTGGTCGCTGTACCAATCCTTTACCAAAACTTCTGGCTCCAATAACAATACCTCTATCTAGATCTTGTATGCCCCCTGCTACAATTTCACTTGCAGAAGCACTCCTACCATTTACCAATACAACTAATGGAATTTGTATATCTATAGGTGCTTTTTTTGTGAAATATTCTTTATTATACTTTTTTACTACTGATTTTGTAGTAGTGATCAATTCTCCTTTTGGGACAAATATATTGGTAACATTTATAGCTTCGCTTAGTAAACCGCCTGGGTTTCCTCTTAAATCAAGTATAAGTTTATCGGCGCCTTTGGCTTTTAAATCTTTTAAAGCGTCTATAGTTTCACTTGATGCTTTATTATTAAATTTTGATAAAACAATGTATCCGGTATTGTCTTCTAATAACGTATAAAAGGGTACAGCATCTACTTCTATTTCTTCTCTGGTGAGTACAGTGGTCTTAGTCTCTCCTTGTCTTTTGTATGTAATATCTACCTTGGTGCCACTAGCTCCTTTAAGAAGTTCTCCTGCATCATCTTTGAAGTCTGCCACCTTTATATCACCTATCTGAATAATTTCGTCACCCGCTTTAAGCCCCGCTTTGTCAGCAGGATACTGTTTGTAAGGTTCAATTATTGTGATCTTATCTTTTATTGTTTTTACAGAAGCGCCTATGCCCGTGTACTCTCCAGCATTACGTATTTTTGAAGCTTCTACATCTTGTTCGTTCCAATATTTGGTATATGGATCTAAATCATCTAGCATCGCAGTTATCGCAGTATCCATTAATTCTGCAGGGTTGGTTTCATCCACATAATTCATGTTTAATTCTTTAAACATTGTAGTGAAGATTTCAATCTGCTTGGCAATCTCAAAAAAATCAGACTTAAAACTTACGGTTGACAATAGAATAACAACAGCGAATACGGGATAAATAATTCTCTTCTTCATGGATAATTATTAAAATAAAATCAGAATCAAATAACGTATTTTGACATTATTTTGGTTCTATTTCTTGTTTGACAAATTTTTGTAATATTCCTTTTATCTTAGATTCAGTTAATGAATATTCTGGCATTTCTTTTCCTGAATATAAAAACATAAAAGTGAATTGATGGGTAGTATTGGCTACAATATACTTATTTTTTCTATAACTTTCGCGCAATAAACGTTTTATACGATTGCGCTCTACGGCTTTTTTAAAATTACGTTTGCTTACCGATACACCTGTTTTAATTTTTACATTTTCTTCAAAAGAAGATCTGCGGTATACAAGACGTATTGGATATTTAGAAATAGATTTCCCTTCAGAAAAGAGTGCATCTAATTCTTTTTTGCTTTTTAATTTTTCTTTTTTATTAAACGTTGCCTTCATTGGGCATTAAATATTGTACTGAAATTCATTATACGATCAATTCGTATACCTGTTATTACCCGGGTTGATATCTGCCATGGTGTTGGTAATGTCAATGTTAATTGTTTTGATTTCAGATTTTGGTTTGGCAATATCAAATGAATATGTGGGATGTGTCCATGCCCAATCAGATAAAATAGTTCTGTTTATTGATGGAATCGGGTTTTCTTTTACCCCTCTCATCATTCTAATCGGCATATAAAATGATTCTATTGTTCCATCTTCATATTCTACATATAAATCAATTGGCATAGGTATTAAGCCTATACGTTCTAAGGTAATTCTGGTCGTTGTTTTATTTCCTGCTACCTGTTTAATTCCATAATCAACCGTATTGGTGGTTTGAGTCCAATCGGTTAAATACCAGTCTAGTTGCAGTCCAGATACTTTTTCTGCTACTCTTTTAAAATCATTAGGTGTTGGATGTTTAAATTTCCAGTCATTAAAATATTTCTTTATAGTTTTTGCGAGGTTATCTTCACCGATGATATATCCTAATTGAGATAGAAAAACAGCTCCTTTTGAGTATGCTGATGATCCATAAGCTGCGTTATGTGAATACCGATCTGCTTGCGTGGTTTGTGGTTGTTCTACTCCCGATAGTGCTAACTGAAAATACCCTTCGTACACTTTTTTCAAAGAGTTTGGATTATTTTGCTTCATAACCTCGTTCATAGCTAATGTGGAAATATAGCTGGTAAATCCTTCATCCATCCATTCGTGTTTAGACTCATTGGTAGCGAGGATATGTTGGAACCACATATGTGCCATTTCGTGAGCAGTCACACCTACTAGGCTTCCAAAATTTCTTTCACCCGTGATCAGGGTGCACATAGCATACTCCATACCCCCATCTCCTCCTTGAAGTATAGAATATTGATCATATGGATATTTTCCTATTTTTTCACTAAAATAGTTCATCAATTCAACAGCTTTTGGCTGCAAATCTTTCCAGCTATCTATAAATTCTTTGTTGTCTTTGTATAAAAAGTGTAATGTTGGACCATTGGGGATACTAACAGTATCATGTAAATATTCTGGATCTGCTGTCCATGCAAAATCATGCACGTTGGGTGCTTTAAAATGCCATGCCAGTTTTTTCCCTTTTCTCTTTATTTTGGTTCCTTCTTCTTCATAACCGTGCCCTATTTCGTTTGGATTCTGCAAATATCCTGTTCCGCCCAATACATAATCCTTATCAATATTGATGGTTACATCAAAATTACCCCAAACAGCATGAAACTCTCTGGCAATATATGGGTGAGCGTGCCACCCTTCAAAATCATATTCTGCAATCTTTGGGTACCATTGTGTCATGGACAAAGCTACTCCTTCCTTGCTGTTGCGACCTGAACGACGGATTTGTACAGGGACTTGCCCATCAAATTTCATAGAAAAGTTTACTTTTTCGCCTGGTGCGATCGGCTTATCAAGTAGCACTTCTAATACCGTTCCTTCGACTTGATATGTTACTGGTTTTCCGTTTTGTGTTAAAGAAGAAACGTTTAAGTATCCGATTTCTTCGGGAGTTAGTTTACTAATTTTATCTAAAACTCTTGGATCTGGATCCGGAAGGTTTTGAGAACGTATATCCATCTCACTTCCTGGTTGAAATGCATTAAAATACAAGTGATAAAAAACCTGAACTAGCGTATCAGGAGAATTATTGGAATAAATCAATTCTTGTGTTCCTTTGTATTGATAATTCTCAACATTCATATCGACATTCATACTATAATCTACATGTTGTTGCCAATATGATGTATTGTTTTGTGCTACAATATTAGCAGCGATAAAAAAAAGGAATAAAACAATTTTTTTAAACATAATATTATAAAATTACTTTGACATTTTATCTGCCATAATCATGGCATTATAAAGATTAACCATTTTTCCTGATTTAGATAGTTCAGAAAAGGCTGATATGTTTGGCGAATCGGTACCAATATTTACAGTTGCCTTAGTACTCAATCCGCTATCCATAAGGATTTGTTTTACTTGTGAGGCTTTTAATGTAGGGTAGTATGATCGTATTAAAGCTGCAACTCCGGCTACTGCTGGCGCTGCCATTGAGGTACCTTGTAAATATGCATACGAATTGTTGGGTGTGGTAGACCAGATTTTAACTCCTGGTGCAAAAGCATCAACATTACTTTTTCCGTAATTCGAAAAATTGGCTATCAGATCCGATCCGTATTTGTAATTTAATGCACCTATGGTAATAAAATTATTTGTAACTTCAGAAGTGTTATCTAATTGATCGCTTGGGAAGGATGCTTTTTGATCTAGATTGAGACCCTCATTTCCTGCAGCATTAACAATAAGTACATCTTTTGATGCAGCATATTGGATTGCTTCTCTTACCCACTCTGGATGGGTGCTGTAATATTTTCCAAAGCTTGTATTAATAACCTTGGCACCATTATCTACTGCATATCGTATTGCAAGTGCGATATCTTTGTCATACTCATCACCATTAGGCACAGCTCTTACTGCCATGATTTTTACGTTTTGAGCTATCCCATTCATCCCTTTACCATTATTTCTTTCTGCAGCAATAATACCAGCAACATGCGTTCCGTGCTTAATTCCTTTCTTTTTGGGATCAGGACCCATTACATTACCATTACCATAATTTATATCGGTAATATCATCGACATCATCTCCTACTACTGCTCTTCCATCAAAGTCCAAATTAAGATTGTAATTTAATTGCTCTGTAAAATGCTCAATACCTTCTGTAATGTTTTTTATAAATTCTGGAATGGTGTCTCCCGGATCCATAAATCCAAACATTTGAGCAAGAAAAGCAACGTGCTGTTGCATTTCGGGAGTATCTGCATCTACTTTCAATAATTCTTCTTTTGTATAATCTTCTTTTCCTGTAGCCCCAACAATTGCTTCGTGTGAAAGTTTTGATTGTTGCAAAATTTGCTCATATTGCATTTTGCTTCCTGTAGCTTCTTGGTATTCTTTTTCAAATTCTGCCTTAGCTTCAATATATTGCTGATATTCGTCACGATCTGCTTCAGGCACTGATGCAAGGTTTTTACCTGCGTACTTAGGCTTAAGCTTTTTTATTATTCTTACATATTCAAGATTTTCATCTTCAGCATCGCCTAAGAAATTCCAACCATAAATATCATCGATATATCCATTGTTATCATCATCTTTACCATTACCCTTAATCTCTTTTGGGTTGGTCCAAACTACTCCTTTAAGATCTTCGTGTTCAATGTCTACACCACTATCGATAACACCAACAATTACGGTCTGACCTTTTCTATTTTTAATAATCTCGTTATATGCCTTATCAACACTCATCCCCGGTATAGTATCTGAAACCAAATCTTGCAAACCCCAATTTTTGAGTTGAGCATCGGTTAAGTCTATATTTTTTAATGGTATTGTATCAATATTTGCTATTGGTGTAGAGAGAATAGAAGGAGCTCCACAGCTCGCAAAAATCATTGAAGAAGCTATTGTTACAAGGATTTTATTTGATGAGAAATTCATTTATATGTTATTTTAATTAAATATTTCACTGCATGCAAAAATTTCTTTAAGTCGCACGCCTTTTTCTGTATGTTGTACTGTTATTATTTCATTATGAGCATCATGTTCTAAGAATAAATACCAACCCTGTGTGGCAGCTCTATCAAGAAAAGCTCTTTTTTCATCCAAAGTTAATAACGGTCTGGTATCATACCCCATAACATACGGTAATGGGATATGACCAGCAGTTGGTAATAAGTCTGCCATAAAAACTATAGTTTTATCTTTATATGCTATATGAGGGATCATTTGTTTTTCTGTATGTCCATCTACAAAGAGTACGCCAAACCCTAATTCTGATTTTTTTTGAAATGCACTATCTGTTTTGGAAACAAAATTTAAATGCCCGCTTTGTTGAATGGGTTCTATATTTTCTTTCAAAAAAGAGGCTTTTTCTCGGGCATTGGGCGTCACTGCCCATTGCCAATGCTCTTCATTACTCCATATACGAGCATTCTTAAATGCAAGTTCATAACCGGTTTTGGCGGCATTGTGTTGCACTACGCCACCACAATGATCAAAGTGTAGGTGCGTGATAAAAACATCGGTGATATCGTCTTTGTGAAAGCCCTTTTCTTTTAATGAATTATCTAAGCTGTCGTTTCCCCATAGTGAATAATAGCTAAAGAACTTTTCAGACTGCTTATGTCCCATCCCAGAATCGATAAGGGTAAGCGTATTCCCGTCTTCAATCAATAAGCACCTAGCGGCAATATCTATTAGATTTTTTGAGTCTGCCGGGTTGGTTTTGTTCCATAAAACTTTAGGAACAACACCAAACATAGCGCCTCCATCAAGTTTAAAATTTCCAGCTTTTATGGGATGTAAATTCATAATTTATCAAAATCTTTGCAAAATAGAAAAAATGATAACGATCAAGATTTAATTTTTGGACTTTTTAACACTATTTCATCATATTGTGCCTCAACGATAACTTTTTCTAAACGAGTGCCGTAATCATAAGAGTACTTTTATCTCTTTTATACTCGCCAATCGTTCTTTTCGCATTAATAATAAAAGTTGTAATGTTCATTACTATAGGATCTCCTTGTTTCCACATAAGTTGTACCGTTTCATCATCATCAGAAAATCCGGCAATTAGTTCTTTGATTTTATCATCTTTTTCTTGTATTTTTTCTTCTACATGTACAAGAATCAAAAAAATCAACCATTCGCATGGTTTCAAAAATGTTGTTTTCTAGATTAGAAGAAAAAGTGACACCAATGAGGATTTTTATTGGCACCGTCAAAGGGTATAATACCCCAAGGCTTGCCTCGAAATTAAAAGTTCGTTTCCTACTAATGCCTCGCGGACTTACCCCGAGGTAGTTTACTAAATTTTCGATTGAATCTTCAGTCAAGACCTTTGTTTCATGTAGTTTAAAAGCGGTAGAAGATAAACTTAATTTTCGACACTAGAAAATAGAACTTTCACCGGCTATGTTTAAAAAAATTACGATCTTTCGTTTCTGTTAATTTAATTGATCACAAAACATGCTAGAACTTGCAGGAATAATAATATTAGGGATTTTGGCTCAATGGGTAGCATGGAAGTTTAAAATACCTGCAATTCTACCGTTGATTTTAATAGGGCTTTTGGTAGGGCCATTTGCCACTTTGTTTACAAGTGATGGCACCAAACTAATTCAACCCATTTGGAATGGTAATAAAGGGTTATTTCCTGGCGAAAGTCTTTTCAATTTTGTTTCCTTGGCGATCAGTATTATTCTTTTTGAAGGAGGGCTAACCCTACGAAAAAACGAAATTCTTAATGTGGGTCCGGTCATTATCAAATTAATTACAGTAGCTGTAGTAGTTACTTTTTTTGGAGCAGGAATAGCCGCCCATTTTATTTTTGATCTAAGTTGGCCTATTTCTTTCTTGTTTTCTGCATTAATTATCGTTACCGGGCCTACCGTAATTACCCCTATTTTAAGAAATATTCCTCTTAAAAAAGATGTTTCTGCTATTCTAAAATGGGAAGGTATATTAATTGATCCTATCGGAGCTTTGGTAGCGGTTTTGGTTTTTGAATTTATTAGAGCCGGTGGTGGTGGTGGATTCACCGGAACAGCGCTAATTGAATTTGGAAAAATAATCCTTTTCGGATTTACATTTGGATTTACATTTGCTTATGGATTAGCGTTTGTGATTAAAAGAAAAATTGTTCCCCATTATTTACTTAATGTGGTTACACTAGCTGCCGTATTGGGTGTTTTTGTGCTCTCAGATGCTTTTGCTCATGAGTCAGGTCTACTTTCTGTAGTGGTAATGGGATTGGTTTTAGGAAACACCAATTTACCTAATATTAGCGAGATTTTATATTTTAAAGAATCGCTTAGCGTACTTTTAATTTCGATACTGTTTATTCTCTTGTCTGCTAATATTAGTCTGGAAGATTTAAAACTTATATATAATTGGCGGGCAGGATTACTTTTTGCCGTTGTCGTTCTTGTGATAAGACCGCTTGGTGTATTTTTGAGCGCCGCGGGATCTGATCTCAAAACCAACGAAAAGCTTTTTATCAGTTGGGTTGGTCCCAGAGGTATTGTAGCGGCAGGAATTGCCTCTTTATTTGGACTAAAATTATACAAAACCGGAGAACCGGGAGCAGAATATATTACACCATTAGTATTTATGATCGTACTGGGTACCGTATTATTAAATGCGACTACAGCACGCTACTTTGCAAGAATCGTTGGTGTATTTCTCAAAAATTCTGAAGGTATTTTAATTATAGGATCCTCTAAGATATCGAGACTTATTGCCGATTATCTAAAAAAGAATAATCGCCATGTAGTGCTAGTAGACAATAACAGAAGTAACATAAATAAAGCCAAAGACCTCGGTCTTGATGCCATTGTAGGGAATATCTACGGTGATCAACTTACTGATAATATTGAACTAAACGATATAGGATACCTTATGGCGTTAACAGGAAATAGTGATCTTAACAAATATGCTATAGAAAAATTTAAAAATCAATTTGGCGAACATGGATCTTTTAGATTGATAACCTCAGAGGAAATGAAAAATCCACTAAATAACCCGCAAGAAGGTTTGTTTTCTCATACAGACGATTACTATAAACTCGTAAAGCTTGCCGAGAAATACCCCGGAATTCAGGAAATAAAAATCAAAGACAAAAAGCACTACAAAAATCTCATCGATATTACCAAAGAAGACAAAGAAATCATCCCTTTATTTATAAAAGATTCTGATGTTAACATTAGGATTATCTCTTCATTTAGTGAAGAAATGGAGTTGGTAGAAAATGATAGCTTTTTAGCTTACATTGGTAAACCTATTGACATTGAAGAGGTTAAAAAATCGTAGCCTATGTAAGTGCTAACAGAAGAAAATACCTTTTTTTTAACAGTATATGCAGCATAAGACCTTAATTTTCTTATTTTTGAAATCACTTAACCCAAAATAAATACACCTATGAAAAAACTTATGTATATAGCGGTGTCTATCCTTGCCCTGGGATTAACCCACTGCAAAAGTGATGATGATGGTTTTGACTGTAATGCTGCTGCTGTCACACTCGGAGATGCAGTTACAGCATATTCTGAAAATAATACTACAGCTACTTGCCAGGACTACAAAGAAGCTATAGAAGATCAGATTAATAATAATTGTATTACTGACGAAGAAACTGTTGAAGCTTTACAACTAGAATTAAGACAGTTAGGAGACTGCACTTTTTCTGGTAGAGTTTGTTTGTCCTGTACCAATAGCAATGTGGTCGAGACCGTTTGTAGAGGTGAAAATGGAAATGCTTTTATCGATGACAGAGATTTAGACATTCCTTTTGAACGCTATGTAGAACTTTCTAGTTGCGAATAACTATAAGGTTTTTAATCCAACATATAAAAAAGTGACCACTAAAATGGTCACTTTTTTTGTGTTATCAAGTACAGATATACAGGATAGTGATCGCTATACCCGCCCGTATACGATCCATTAGAAAAACTACGAAATGGGTAGCCCTTATATTTTCCTTTTGGTGTACTAAGATACTCAGGGTTATATATTCCTGCTTTATAGTAGCGATAGGAAGTATAATCGTTATGTAGCAAGGATTTAGAAATAATAATCTGGTCAAACAAACTCCATCGATCTGCCCATGCCAGAGAACCGATTCCCTTTTTGGAAAGTTTTGCCATTGGATTATATAGCCCTTTTAGCCGTACCTTATCCTTATCTGATTGGGCAGCAAGGATCTTTCGTACACTTGGGCTATGGGGGTCATCATTAAAATCCCCCATCGTGATAATTTTTGCATAGGGGTCAATTGCAAAAAGTGAATCTATAATCTTTGTATTGAGTATTGCGGCTTTATTTCTTTTATAACGGCTTCTGGCTTCTCCTCCTCTTCTAGAAGGCCAATGATTCACAATAATATGAATTAAATCTCCGTCTAAATATCCACTAACCACCAACTGGTCTCTGGTATACACACGTTTGTTTGTTGTATGATTATAAAGCATAAGCGGATAAATCTTACTGTTTTTGGGTCTAAACAATGCTTTTTGATACAACAACCCTACATCGATCCCCCTTCTGTCGGGAGAATCAAACTGAATGATCCCATACGCTTTTGACAAGAGTGATGGATCGTTAACCAGGTCTTCTACTACTTTTCGGTTCTCTACCTCTGCAATACCAATAATAGCGGGCGAGTTACCAGCCACATCGGCACCAACCTGAGAAATTACTTTGGCCATGTTTTTTATTTTATCAGAATACACCGCTTTGGTCCAGTGGTCTTTACCATCGGGAGTTCTGTCATCATCAAAAGTGATAGGGTCGTTCTCGGTGTCAAAAAGGTTTTCGAGATTATAAAAAGCAACAGTAGTGATCTTGTATTCCTTTTTCTTCTGGGCAAGCAGAAACGAGGAACATAGCAAAAAACAGCCTGTAAACATATATTTTGTGAGCATCATAATTGTATTTGAATTGCAATAATAAAAAATTCTAGTTCCGGAAAATGAAACTATTATTTTTTATCCTTGTCCTCTATTCATTTTTACACATAATACATTATGATTACTACCATTAAATGTCTGAATTTACTCGATAATCGAGATTTAAATAATCCGAGGTTTGCTTTAAAAATATTTTCCAAGCTATACCTCAAGGGCTTGCCTCGAGATCATTTATTGAAAAAGAAAATTAAAATTTTTTTGCTTCAACAAAGAAGAAAAATCAAGCATAGCAGCATTTCGGTGTATTTTTATGCTGAAACTGAGGTGAAAAAAGAGCATAGTATTTCAATACATGCAAAGGATACACAGTATAGCTATATATTCCTGCTTTTTTTTTGTAGCATGTTTGTGTTGAATGCACAGCAAACCAAATTAAAAGGGAAAATTGTAGATGCCATTTCTGGGCAAGGACTTCAGAATATCAAAATACAGCTCAAAAATACATCTCTATTTACCCATACAAACGCATTGGGTGATTTTAATTTTAATACCGCTACCCTGCCTTTGGGAGAACAAATTCTTATCATATCGGGCCACACCTACCATACCATGTTATTTCCTATTACTATTAATGAAGGAAAAGTAGTAGAGCTCAATAAAATAGCTATTGCCTTTGATTTTAATGCCGAACAAAAAAAAATAGGAGTCATAAGCCTTTCTGACACACAGTTGAACGATGATAATGATATATCCTATAACATCGCTGCCTTGCTTCATGCCAATCGAGATGTATTTCTAAACGCGGCCGCATTTGATTTTGGTTCTACCTTCTTTCGCCCCAGAGGCTTGGGCAATGAAAACGGAAAAGTATTGATTAATGGAGTCGAAATGAACAGTTTCTTTAACGGAAGACCAGAATGGAGTGCCTGGGGAGGACTTAATGACGTACAACGCAATCAGGAGTTTTCTCAAGGAATCTCTGAGAATGAGTATACGTTTGGGGGGCTACTTGGGGCTTCAAACATCATTATGAGAGCCTCAAAATATCGAAAAGGAGGCAGGATATCCTATGCCTCTTCTAATAAAAGCTACCGCGGGAGAATAATGGGATCCTATAATTCTGGAGTATCAAAAAAAGGATGGGGGTTTACATTCTCCCTTTCTCGCAGATTTGGAAACGAAGGTTTTATTGAAGGTACATTGTATGACGCAAATTCTTTTTTTGCTTCGGTAGAAAAGAAGCTAAGTAAAAAACACAGTCTTAATCTCACGGCCTTTTATACGCCTAATCGAAGAGGAAAATCAACCGCGATTACACAAGAGGTGTATCATATCAAAGGAAACACCTACAATCCTAACTGGGGGTATCAACATGGTGAAAAAAGAAATGCTAGAGAACGAAGCATAGAAAAACCGGTGGTTATGCTTAATCACTACTGGGATATCACTAAAAACACGAGTATACATACCAATATTGCATTGCAGAGCGGTACCTCGGGAAATAGTAGAATTGATACCGGAGGTGGCGACCTGATTATTGGACCAAACGGGCAGCCTACCTACGTGGGTGGTGGAAGAAGTATAGACACCAATCCAGTACATCAACAAAACTTACCTAGCTTCTTTTTGGCAAACGCTACTCTCACAGCGCTAGACTATCAAAATGCTTTTTTGGCGCAGCAAACACTTACCAATAATGGTCAGCTTCATTGGGACAATCTAATACAAACGAATCAACAAAACAAGCGACAAGGCAATAATGCAACTTATATAGTATATGAAGACAAAACACGCGATACGCAATTTATGGGTAACTTCATTATAAACAGTAAGATAAGCGATCACCTTACACTAAACGCTGCGATGAACTTCAGAAACTTAAAAAACCAGAATTTTGCCGAAGTTAAGGATCTTTTAGGCGGTACTGGTTTTCTGGATGTTGATTTGTTTGCTTTATCTAATACCGAGTTTACACCTTTAGAAAGTACCCAACGAGCTCAAAGTGACCTACGCAATCCAAATCGAATCGTTGGTGTAGGAGATCGGTATGATTACAACTACGAAATTGCAGCCGGTACTATAAATGGGTTTGTGCAAGGTCAGTTTGCCTATCGTAATATTGATTTCTTTCTGGCAGGAAACGCTTCGCAAACGACATATCAAAGAAATGGTCGGTTTGAGAACGGATATTTCCCCGGAAACGAGTCCTTCGGAAAAAGTGAACTCCTAAATTTTATAAACTACGGTGTAAAGGGCGGAACAACTCTAAAAATCAATGGTCGCAATGCAATTCGTGTTCATGGAGGATATTTTAACAAAGCTCCAACAATACGCAATGCTTTTGCTAATGCAAGACAAAGTAACAATACGGTAGGGCAGATACTAGGCAGAAATCAGGAAAGTGAAAAAATCAAAACGGTAGATGCCAGCTATATTTTTCGTTCTTCAGCAATAAAAGCCAGACTCACCGGATATTATACCCAAATTATGGATGCTACTAATATTTCATTCTTTTTTACAGAAGCCATTTCAGGATCTGATACAGGATTTGTACAAGAAATACTTACAGATATTGATACTTCACATCTTGGTGCAGAGTTAGGTATTGAGTATCAAATTACTCCAACAATTAAGCTTAAAGCCGCAGCTGGAATAGGTAGTTTTACCTATAATAACAATCCTGATCTAACCCTCACCAGTACCAGCGAATCGTTTACAAATTTTGAAGGTATACGAACCTTCGGAAAATCTGCTTTAAAAGGACATCATCTCTCTAGAGGCCCTCAAAACGCAGCACAATTAGGTTTTGAATATCGTGATCCAGATTTTTGGTGGTTTGGGGCTACTACCAATTATTTTTCTAATGCTTATATCAATGTGAGCCCATTTGCAAGAACATTAAATTATTACCAGGATAGTGATGGGCTTCCTTTTAATGATTACAACGAAACGATAGCCACATCTTTATTGCAACAAGAAAAGTTTGATGATTATTTTCTAGTGAATGTTATCGGGGGCACTTCATGGCGAATAGATAAATATTATGTGGGCGTATTCGCTTCAATACAAAACATTTTTAACCAAAAATATAAAACAGGAGGTTTTGAGCAAGCCAGAAATGCAAATTATCGAGGCGCTCTAGAAGAATCACAACGCCAAACTCCTGTTTTTGGTCCAAAATACTTTTATGGCCTTGGCACTTCGTATTATATGAATGTTTATGTGCGGTTCTAATCAAACCAATTAAACTCTAAAGACCAATCTGATAAAAATTTCAATACTAAAAAAATTAAAAAAGATGTGTACAAAAAATAAAATTAAAAAAGGAATATTTCTTTTAAATATAGTTGTTATACTCTCTAATTGCGCACCAGAAAATGACCTTACTATACCTGATCTAGTTGTTGCAGAACAGGAGATTGACGGTACCATACTACCCATCGATGCTGTTCTAGGTATGTTGGGGCAAGCGCTAGAAAAAGAGGGCGAAAACGCCAAAGTCATATTTGAAGATACTGATACTTACGTGCTGGGTTATGTAATATCTGATGATAAAGCCGGTAATTTCTTTAAAGAACTTATACTTCAGGATAAAAACATCAACCCATCAGCGGGAATGCGAATATTAGTTAATAAAAGCCCATTATTCACTAGCTATGAATTTGGTCGCAAAATAGTTATAAAATTAAATGGTCTTTCCTTAGGAATCCAAAATGGAGTACCAACACTGGGTGTTTCTGAAGGAAATGATATCGGTGAGATTCCTTCTTTTTCTATAGATAATAGTATTATTAGGTTACCAGAAGTAGCGACGATAACACCACTAGAGCTCGATTTTGAAGACTTTACTGATGATTTTTTACATCTATATATACGAGTAAGCGATATTCAATTCAACAAAAATATTATTTCAGAGCCTTCTACGTTTACATTCGCTGCAGAACCAAACGATGGTTTTGATGGCGAACGTATTCTGGAAAGCTGTAAAACAGGAAGAACAACCGTACTTAGCACCAGTACCTTTTCTGATTTTAAAGGCCTCTCTTTACCACCGCAACAAGGAAGTTTTGAAGGTATATTAACTAAAAATTTTCTGGGCGATATGTACAACTTGGTGCTTAACGATCCTACAGGGCTGATCTTTGATAACGAATCTCGTTGTGATCCCGTAGTGTTGCAATGTGATGCATCACATACCGCGACAACTGTAGTGTTTGAAGAGGATTTTACAGCACTTAAAATTAAAGACCTCGAAACAAAGGGATGGATCAATAGTAATACTACGCGTGGTAAGTTAACCTATAAAATAGGAGATTTTGCCGAGAATCAATATGCATTAATCACAGGATTTAGATCAAAAGAACCTATCTATGAAGTTTGGCTAATAACTCCAGAGATTGAACTTACTGCTTATACAAATACCCTGTTGGATTTTGATCTCCAGGCTGGCTACGATAATGGCAATATTCTTGAAGTCTTTGTTACAGAAAACTATACCGATGACATAGCCACAACGTCCTGGATAAAGCTTGATGCAGCTATACCCAAAGGGCCGTTAAATAGCTTTGGAGCCTTTATTGCTGCAGGTCCTATTGGCTTATCCTGTTTGGATGGATCTGTAAGAATTGGGTTTAGGTATATTGGTGGAGACCCAAGAGCTACAACTAGATATCATATTGATACTATTAGCATTAAAGGCACACCAAACTAGAAATGGTAACTATTTTTTAGTTACAAAAAATAAAACTTACATTTGTATGTCAAAAATTGAAAAATTAATACAAAAGTTTTTGTCAATTCCTAAAGACTTAACGTGGGATGAGCTTATAAAGATTTTAAATTATATAGGATATTTTGAAAAACCAAGTAAAGGAAAAACTAGTGGATCAAGACATAAATTTATCAATAAGGAAAAAGATATCATTAGTATACATAAACCTCATCCTAATAAGATTGTTAAACAATATGTAATAAAGCAACTAATTGAAAAATTAGGCCTTTAAAAATAAATATTATGAAAAATTATCTAGAATATAAAGGCTATATAAGCACTATCACTTTTAGTAGTGAAGACATGACTTTTTTTGGTAAGCTCGAAGGAATACATGATTTAATTCTTTTTGAAGGTGATTCTGTATCAAAACTAACCTTAGCTTTTCAAAATGCTGTTGATGATTATTTAAAAACCTGTAAGGAAGAAGGTAAAGCACCAGAAAAAACATATAAAGGTGTTTTTAATGTTAGAGTCTCTAAAACTACACATAAAAAGCTTTCTGAAATAGCTATAAAAAACAGTCTGAAATTAAATGATTTGGTTAATAAATCATTGCATTTCTTAGTTGATAATGAAGATGAAGTCTTAGGCAATTAAGACTTCACCATTGCGATATGGGGGATTCCATCCTCGAGGTACTCCTCTCCTATTTGGTTGAAATCGTGAGTCTCATAGAACTTTTTTAAGTAGGTTTGTGCAGAGATTTTGATAGCTTTCGTGTCAAAATATTTTTCTATAGCATTAACGCTTTCCTTGATCAGGTTATGACCATACCCAAACTGTCTTTCGTTTTTGGAGATTACTACTCTTCCTATACTTGCGTTTTCAAAATAATCACCGGCATCAAACAATCTTGTATATGCTATAACATCATCGTTCTTAAATCCTATTACATGAAGTGCTTTTTGATCTTTATCATCTATATCCTGATATACACAATCTTGCTCTACTACAAAAACTTCTGCGCGTAAGCGCAAAATTTTATATAGCTCTATTCTCGAAAGTTCATCAAAACGTTTAACCCTAAATTTTATATCCATATTGCTACTCATTATAGAAATTTTGAAAAACTTACCAGACTTGCAGCAAGATTTAAATGGTCCGAGCCTAGCGCCGAGGTTTTTTATTATACTATTGTATCTATATTTCTAAATTAACCTTTCTGGAAAGCATATGCCTCACAGGCTTGTTACCTAGCAAATGATCTAAATACACTCTGGTATTTTATTGATTCTATTTTGATGGCGTCCTCCTTCAAATTTGGTATTTAGAAATACCTTTACCATTTCTATGGCTTGTGGCAATGCTGTAAATCTTGCCGGTATACATATGATATTTGCGTTATTATGTTGTCTTGTAAGTGCTGTAATTTCTTTCGTCCAACAAAGTCCCGCACGCACAGTTGTATATTTATTTGCAGTCATAGCCACTCCGTTTCCGCTTCCGCAAATTAAAATACCAAAATCAACGTTTGCTGCTGCTACATCTTTGGCCACCGGATGAACAAAATCTGGATAATCTACACTACTGTCTTCGTTAGTACCGTAATTAGTTACTTCTATTCCTTCTGATTTTAGATATTCAACAACTGCAAATTTATACGCTGTTCCTGCGTGATCGTTCCCGATAGCTATTTTCATTTTTAAAATACTTTTTATTCCTTTTACAAAGATACTTTAATCTAAAAAAAGTAAACTCCAAAATATCAATAATTTAGCCTCATATTACCCTAATGTTAATAAGTCTTAACCTTTAGTTAACAACAGCTGTGAATAAATAGTTCTTAAAAATCACAAACTTTTTTTGGTCATGTTGGTTATTATTAGAATACCATTCTCAAATTATCAAATCAAAATATTTAAGACTATTTTTTTAGACGACTTTTCAAACATCTTCTTGTTGTTATACACTACGGTTTTTCCGTAAAAGTATTAATAATTTTATATGTTTATTACCTATTAACAGCTGTTAATTAAATTTTGTTTTGAGAACGTTTTCAAGCAATTACAGTACTAATATCTTGTTCATATAATTGTGAGAATTCAATCTAACTTAATAAGCAAATAAAACGTCTAAAAGTTATACCGCTATTCACAGTACATCATAATCATCATTATTATTTTTAAATTTAAAAAAAGAAAAAGATTATTTATAATATATGTTGAGAACTATAATTTGTACGTCAAATTTCAAAAATGCTTTGAGTTTTTAAATCCTGTGTATCGAGTAAAATAAGTTTATACAATGGTAAGATGAGAATTTGTATTTAAATCTTCTATGATTTGAAGTACTTTTTGCTTATCTCTGGGATGAACTCTTAGATTAATACCCCCTAAAGCGTTTGAGTAGAATGGAAAAACACCAATCATAGTTTCGTTTTCAAAAAAGTAAGAAATACGTTCTTGATCTAAGAGATGTTTTAATACCGCATATTCAAAAGGATATGTATATGTTTTTACGATAACAAATTTTTTCATAAAATAATAACCGAGTGTATTACGTATTGTAAATCACTTCAATATACAAAATATGGTGTAAGTACTTTAAAACTAAATAAAAATGATTAGGAAAATGTGTATACTGTTATCAATTGATTTGTGTAGCTTCTCTATCAAATTTTCTAGAATTTGGCAATTCTGATTCCTGAATGGTGTCTTTTTTTTGATCTATTGTATTATTGATATACAAGGTAAATGAGTATATACCTACAAAAAAAATAAGTAGAAAGAATAGTATTATTTTATGTATTTTATTGGGCTTACTCATAATAAGTACTATAGCTAACGACTTAATGAAAACTATATTATGCTAAAATTAAGTAAATTTTAAGAATAAACAGCCTAATTGTTGATATTTAGTACATCTAATTACTTGATTTATAGATAATTTATTTTAATATGATTAAACAATAGTATTTTTTAATGATTACTAAAAGTTTAAACTTAAAATTACAGATGTTTAAAGATAAACTGTACTTTTATCAGATATATAATTGATATTAATGAAAAGAAAGCGAAGTAGAAAAAAAAAGTCTCCAAAAATAGAGAATATCACACAAGGAATACTCAAAATATTAAAATCAGAACCCAACACATCTTTTAATTATAAACAAATCGCTTCAAAATTTGGAGTTGATGATGCTAGTAGTAGAAATCAAATAATTAAGAAATTATCTCAATTAGCTGCCAAAAAGCAAATTGAAGAAGTTGATCGAGGAAAATTTAAAATCATAGCTAATATAAACACTTATACTGGTATTCTAGATATTACATCAAAAGGTTCAGGATATGTGATCGTAGAAGATTTGGATGATGATATCTTTGTCCCCAACAACAATTTGAACAAAGCATTGCATGGCGATGAGGTTGAAGTTTATATATATCGTAGGAAGCGAAGAGGAAAGAGTGAAGGAGAAATTTCGAGAATTATCACGCGCAAAAGAGAAGAATTTGTTGGTGTTATAGAAATACAGAAGAATTATGCTTTTGTAAGTATACAAGATTCAAAAATGTATACTGATATATTTATACCAAAAAATAAGATTGGTGATGCAGAAGACGGAGATAAAGTTTTGGTTAAATTAGAAGATTGGCCAGAAAAAGCAGATTCTCCTTTCGGGAAAATAATAAAAGTTTTAGGTAAACCAGGTGATCATAATACAGAGATCCATGCGATTTTGGCACAATATGGATTGCCTTACGAATTTCCGGAAGAAGTAGAACAATATGCTGATAAACTAGATACCTCGATCCAGGAATCAGAGATCAAAAAACGTAGAGATATGAGAAAAACACTCACGTTTACCATTGATCCAAAAGATGCCAAAGATTTTGATGATGCTTTATCCTTTGAGGTATTAGAAAACGGAAATTATGAAATAGGAATTCATATTGCCGATGTCTCTCATTATGTAAAACCAGGAACCTTATTAGATGATGAGGCATATGAAAGAGCTACATCTGTTTATCTTGTAGATCGAGTAGTACCCATGCTACCAGAAATTCTTTCTAATAACGCCTGCTCTTTGCGACCTCACGAAGAAAAATACACATTTTCTGCTGTATTTGAATTGAATGATAAAGCTGAAATCAAAAATCAGTGGTTTGGTAGAACAGTTACGTATTCTGATGCACGTTTTGCCTATGAAGAAGCACAGCAAATCATAGAAACCAAAAAAAATAGCATACCAGCAAAGGTTTCTCTTACAGGAAAAGCATATAAAACAGATCAAAAAATTGCAGATGCTGTTTTAAAAATGGATGATTTAGCCAAAATCATGCGCAGCAGAAGAATGAGAGAAGGAGCTATATCTTTTGATAAAGTAGAAGTAAAATTTAGTTTGAATGATAAAAGCGAGCCCGTAGGCGTATTTTTTAAGACGTCTAAAGACGCAAATAAACTTATTGAAGAATTTATGTTGCTAGCCAATAGAAAGGTTGCAGAATTCATCGGAAAGCAGAATCCTAAAAAGACATTTATTTATCGAGTGCACGATGAACCAAATGATGAAAAATTAGCTGCACTACAGAATATTATTGGTCGTTTTGGATACAAACTCGATTTGAGAGATAGAAAGACCACAACCAAATCGCTTAATGGATTATTAAAAGATGTGCAAGGTAAAAAAGAACAAAATTTGGTCGATACGCTAGCGATTCGAAGTATGAGTAAAGCAGAATATACTACGCATAATATAGGACATTACGGATTAGCTTTTGATTATTATTCACATTTCACATCACCAATTAGGCGTTATCCAGATGTTATGGCACACCGTTTGTTGCAACACTATTTGGATCAAGGAAAATCTGCTGCAGAAGAGGAGTACGAAGAAAAATGTAATCATAGCAGTAGCATGGAAAATCTTGCCGCAAGTGCAGAGCGAGACTCTATTAAATTCATGCAAATCAAATTCATGAAAGATCATGAAGATGAACAATTTGTTGGTGTCATTTCTGGAGTTACAGAATGGGGAATCTATGTAGAGATCATAAGCAATAAGTGCGAAGGTATGGTACGTCTCAAAGATATTGCCGATGATCACTACGTTTTTGACCAGGAAGAATATGCAGTTATTGGTCAGACGTCTAAGAAAGTATATCGATTAGGAGATGAAGTAGTAGTAAAAGTTAAAAATGCAGATCTTGTAAAACGACACCTCGACTTTACACTTCTAGGAAGTAAACAAGAAATGGAATAATTAAAAATTTGTGTCGTTTATTTGATAGAACTCCTCTTGAGTAGTAGTTTTAGGCCTAAAAGTTTGGCTTTTGTACCCTAATTTTGCAGGTAAAAGCATTAGTCAAGAGGAGTGTTGAATTTTAATCTAAAAAAGTAAGGTGATGCAAAAATTAATAACTATAGTAGTACTAGTGATTACATGCACTATACAAGGGCAAGATGTAATTACAAAAAATGTTGGTGATTTTAATGAGTTAAAGGTCTTTGATAAAATACACGTTTCTTTAATTGAAGGAAATGAAAACAAAATTGAAATTACAGGGATCAAAAGAAGGGATGTCGATATCATTCAAAATCAAAATCTTCTTAAAATCAGAATGTCTTTGGATAATATCTGGGATACCAACAATACTAAAGTAACGGTGTATTACACTGAAATTAATAAAATTGATGTTAATGAAGGGGCTAGAGTAGAAGCCAACAGTACAATTAAAGCCAATTCACTTGATTTAAGAGCACAAGAAGGAGGAAGTCTGGTTGCTCCAATCGAATCATCTCATTTGTTTGTAAAAGCAATTACAGGCGGTATTATTGAAGTAAAGGGTGAAGTAAAAGAACAAGAGATTGTAATTACCTCTGGTGGTCAGTATTATGGTAGTCAATTGCATACAAAAGATACACAGGTAAAAGTAAGTGCAGGAGGAACCGCAGAAGTAAAGGCAAGAGATTATTTGAAAGCTAACACCAATGCAGGTGGTACTATAAAAATATACGGAAAACCACGAGAATTAGATACCCAAAAACTGCTTGGAGGAAAAATAATTGAGGTAAACTAAGTAGTTTTTTTAACTTTGTATGAAACACGCTTAGAATTTTATGCTTCAAGATGCTCAAGCAGCTATACCATTAGGATTTTTACTTGCCTTTTTAATAGGTCCGGTATTCTTTGTACTTCTTGAAACAGCAGCAATAAAAGGGTTTCGTGCAGCATTAGCTGTCGATATGGGTGTAATATTAGCTGATATAGTATTTATATTGATAGCTTATTTTAGTACCAATAAGATTTTAGAAAAAATTAAAGACGATCCAGCATTATTTATTTTTGGAGGAATGTTATTATGTACCTACGGAGTAATTTCCTTTATTCAGGAGCGCAAAAACTATAACAAATTAAGAGACACTACTGTAGAAATTATAAATAAGCACAATTATGCAATGCTTTTTGTAAAAGGTTTTTTGCTCAATTTTATAAACATAGGTGTATTAGGATTTTGGTTAAGTGTTATTATTGTAATTGGTCCACAATTAGATATGAATACCAACAGAATTATGTACTTTTTTGCTGTGGTTTTGGGAACATATCTATTTATTGATGTTTTTAAAATGTTGTTGGCTAAGCGACTCAAAAGAAAACTTACTCCAAAAAGAACGTATATAACGAAGCGAGTAATTAGTATAATGATGGTTGTTTTTGGCGTATTTCTTATTTTAAAAGGGGTAATACCAGATACGATGGAGCAACGAATACAAGATGAGATCGAGAAAATAACTCCAGATTCTGGATTCAAGTAAACTACCTCGAGGTCTGTCCTCAATTCATTAGTAGGAAACGAACTTTTAAATTCGAGGCAAGCCTTTGGGTATTATACCCTTTGGCGGTGCCAATAAAAAATCCTGTAAGTAATTACAGGATTTTTGAGGTGTCGAGCGGATTCGAACCGCTGTAGATGGTGTTGCAGACCACTGCCTAGCCACTCGGCCACGACACCAATTTTTGGTTGGAAGGCAAATGTAAAAAAATTTATGAGTATAAATCAAATGATTTTGAATTAAAAAATCATTTGGTTTTAATTCATACCATAAAACTAACGTTTCTTACTTCTAGTTATAGTAACCATTTCTACATTTCCACCTATCGGTGGATTAATTTTAGAAACATCGATTGTAGCCTTATCCACTAATGGTAACTCATCCAATATGCGTATCAAAATGCGTTCTGCTACATGTTCTAATAATTTAGATCGAATAGCCATTTCATATTTCACGATATGATTAAGATGTACATAATCTACCGTATCACCCAAACGATCTGTGGCAGCAGAGGTGGTTAAATCAGCTTTTATTTTTAAATCTACTCTATAATCAGATCCTATCTTTTTTTCTTCAACAAGGCATCCATGATAGGCATAAACCTTGATATTTTTCAATGTAATAAGTCCCACAAATTTTTTTAACAAAGGTAAATTAATCTCAGGTAATCCAGTACGGGAGAATCCCCCTTTTTTTTAATACCATAAAAAAAAATTTGATTACGCTGCTAGATTAGAATTTTAGTAGTTTTGCATCATATTTCATTTACGATGACAGAAGATAAGAAATCACTCAATTTTATAGAGCACATTATAGAAGAAGATATAAAAAACGGAATGAACCCCAATGATTTGCGTTTTAGATTTCCACCAGAACCCAATGGATACTTACATATAGGGCATACCAAAGCTATAGGTATAAGTTTTGGTTTGGGGCTTAGATATAATGCACCGGTAAATTTGCGATTTGATGATACAAATCCTGCAAAAGAAGAACAAGAATATGTTGATGCAATCAAAAATGATATTGCTTGGCTTGGTTATCAATGGGATCAAGAATGTTACTCATCTGACTATTTTCAACAATTATATGATTGGACAATTGATCTAATCAAAAATGATAAAGCCTATGTAGATTCTCAATCAGCAGAGAAAATAGCCGAGCAAAAAGGAACGACTACAGAACCAGGTAGTAATAGTCCATACAGAGATCGATCTGTTGAAGAGAATTTGGACTTATTTAGAAGAATGAAAGAAGGCGAATTTGATGAAGGTGAGCATGTGGTAAGAGCAAAAATCGATATGGCAGACCCTAATATGCTAATGCGAGATCCCTTGATGTATAGAATACTCAAGAAGACACATCACAGAACAGGAGATGATTGGTGTATTTATCCAATGTATGATTGGACACACGGAGAAAGTGATTATATCGAGGGTATTTCGCACTCCTTGTGTTCTTTAGAATTTAAACCACATAGAAAGCTATATGACTGGTTTTTGGATCAGATTTATACAAATAATATACGACCAAAACAAAGAGAATTTGCGCGTCTTAATCTAAGCTATACGATTATGAGTAAGCGAAAATTACTTCAACTGGTAGAGGAGAGGATAGTCTCTGGTTGGGACGATCCTAGAATGCCTACCATTTCTGGATTAAGAAGGCGTGGGTACACACCAGCATCCATACGTAAGTTTGTTGACACTGTAGGTGTTGCTAAGCGAGAGAACGTAATTGATGTGTCGTTATTAGAGTTTTGTATTAGAGAAGATCTTAACAAAACTGCGGCTCGAGTAATGGCAGTATTAGATCCTGTTAGACTAATAATCACTAACTATCCAGAAGGAGAAGAAGAGTGGCTAGAAGCAGAAAACAATCCAGAAGACGCTACTGCTGGTCATAGAAAAGTACCTTTTTCAAGAGAATTATATATCGAAAAAGAGGACTTTAAGGAAGAAGCAGGGAAGAAGTATTTTAGATTAACGTTAGGCAAAGAAGTACGTCTTAAAAATGCATACATAATCAAAGGTGAACATGTAGTAAAAGATGCAGAAGGAAATATTATAGAAATTCATTGTACGTATGATCCAAAAAGTAAATCGGGTAGTGGTACTGAAGAATCAAAACGTAATGTAAAAGGAACATTGCATTGGGTTTCAAAAAAGCATGCAATCACTTCTGAAGTTAGAATTTATAATCGATTATTTAATGATGAAGCACCAGATGGTCATAAAGATAAATACTTTATGGAGTTCTTAAATCCCGATTCTCTAAAGATCAGTACTGCATATGTAGAACCCAGTCTAAAAAATGTAAAACCGCTAGAGCAATTTCAATTTCAAAGACTTGGATATTTTAATGTTGATACAGACAGCAAACCAGATGCATTGGTATTTAATAAAACAGTAGGATTGCGCGATACTTGGGCGAAGGTAAAACCAGTTACAAATAATCAAAACACTTCAAAGCCACAGCAGAATCAGCAAAGGGAAATACTCGCAATAGAAGAAGTGAAAAAAGCAGGCAAAAAGTATGCAAACGTACCCGAAGAGAAGAGAAAAGTGCTGAAAAAGAGCATTCAGGAGGTAGCAAAAGCTATAGAGATTGAAGAGCTAATACCTTTATATGGAACAGCTGTCAAAAAAGTAGGAACGCGTATAGCTGTTATGATAGCATTAGGAGTGGTTTTGCAAAACAAAAATGCACAACCAGATCAATTGGCTATAGATTTTATACATAAGGGTAAAGAAGATAAAAATGATCTATTACAACAGGAATCTGTTGCTTTAGCTTCAAAATACGATTTGTAATACTATCAGTATTGATATTTGAATTGTTTTAAAGCTTATCGATAGGTTACCTCATACGTATCTATAAACCAAAAAACCTTGGTGTTACTGTGTAACATCAAGGTTTTTTTATTTCAAATAAAGTTTTTAATTTTCTGCGATATGTTCATCCAAAGGAATCTCTATATCAGTTTTAAAATTAGGAAACAATTCTTTGGTTTGTGGGTCATCCAAAAGTTTGTTAGACTCTACAAAATACCATTGTTCTTTTCTTTTGTTATAAAAACCAAATAAAGAGCTTTTTAAGGTTACCGCTCGACCACTAAAGTCCATTTTAATGGTGTTTTTTACCAAACAACGATACTCTTTACCTTCTTTTTTGATATCTGTAACTTCATCGATATTAGAACTAAGTATTTTTATTTTCTGAGCATCCATTGTTCTATAAATTTCATCCATCGTTTCCATAAGTTTTTCTTCTCCATAAGCTTCGTAAACTTTTGGATGGGTATGCTTTAGTATCGTACTTAAATTTCTATTGATAGAAGCTTCAGATGTAGACTTTGCATCTCTCATTGCATAGTCTTTCAGTTTCTCTAAGCTTTGACTAAAAACGCTTCCTGTTATAAATAGGAAAATTAATAAGTAATTTTTCATGGGACTATTTTTTGTAAAGATAATTATTTTTTAAATGATAACGATTTTCTATGTGTTTATTAAAACTATCAGATTTTATTATTATTATTTACACAATCACAGATCTTTTAATGCACTTTAAAAAAACGTCAATATAATTTGACGTCATTTATATAGAAACTTCGTAAAAACGTTTAATTTTGGGTATTATTATTAAAAGACTGTTTTTTGGTGGCGATGTTTCAAAAACAAAAAACTTGAACGTAGCAAGCGTTCAAGTTTTAGAAATACGCGTAAAATTTTTTATTCTTTGTCTGACTTTTTACCTAGACCTTTTTTAAGATTTTGTTTTTTCATTTCTTCTCCTATTTGATTAGAAGCGGTAAAAGAGGCGATCATGTTATTCAACATATCACTTCCAGCTTGAGGAGAGTTTGGTAACAGGATTAAATTACTATTTGTTTCTTCTCCAATAGATTGTAACGTATCATAGTGTTGCGTTACTACAATTAATGCAGAGGCTTCCTGAGAGTTTATCCCAACATTATTTAGCACATCTACACTTTCTTCTAGACCTCGGGCAATTTCCCTTCGCTGATCTGCGATTCCTTGTCCTTGTAGTCTTTTGCTCTCTGCTTCGGCACGAGCTTTGGCCACAATTTTAATTCGTTCTGCTTCTGCTTCATATTCGGCAGCTACTTTTTCTCGCTCAGCTGCATTAATACGATTCATCGCTTCTTTTACCTGAAGATCAGGATCAATATCTGTAACCAGAGTTTTTATAATATCATATCCATAATTTATCATGGCTTCATTAAGTTCTTGTTTTACAGCAATAGCAACATCATCTTTGCGCTCGAATACATCATCTAACTTCATTTTAGGGACTTCTGCGCGTACAACATCAAATACATATGAAGTTATTTGATCATGCGGATTTTCTAGTTTATAAAACGCATCATATACCTTTTCTTTTATAACCTGAAATTGAACTGAAATTTTTAATCGTACAAAAACGTCATCCTTTGTTTTGGTTTCGACTAGAACATCAAGCTGTTGAATTCTAAGATTAATACGACCAGCAATACGATCAAAAACCGGAATCTTGAAGTGTAAGCCAGAATTTCTGATGCTCAAAAATTTACCAAAACGTTCCACAATAGCAGAGGTTTGTTGTCTTACGGTAAATATCCCGGATACCAAGATTATAAATCCGAAAATCAATAGTGGAATTAAATAGAAACCCATAATTTTTTGTTTAGAAGTTAATAATTGTATGAATCATCAGCACAGAGACTATTTTATGTGTATGATATTTTTTTGAAATGTTACATTAATTTTTCTCGATGGCATCTTCAATTCTTTGGATCGTTTCTTTTTTACCAATCATCGAAGAAATCTCAAATATATCTGGCCCCTGGAGAGAACCAACCAAAGCAATGCGCAAAGGCATCATAATTTTACCAAAGCCTATTTCTTTTCCAGTAATCCAAGCTTTTACAATCGTTGAAATATTTTCAGAAGAAAAGTCTGATATATCATTTAGGATTCGAGTTAACTCATGCATGAGCGTAGGTGTGTCTTCTTTCCAAGCTTTTTTTATAGCCTTTTCGTCGTATTCGATAGGAGCAACAAAAAAGAAATGACCAAGATCCCATAAGTCATTTATAAATATTGCTCTTTCTTTTATCATATCCACAATAATATCTAAGTCTAAAGAGGTGACAATATTTTTTTCTGAAAGTAGGTTTGCAAATTGTTTGGATATCTTTTTTGTATCCATTTTTTGTACATACTGCTGCTGGAACCATTTTGTTTTCTCAGGATCAAACTTAGCGCCAGCTTTATTCACCCTTTTAAGATCAAAGACCTGTATCAATTCCTTCAGCGAAAATAACTCTTGCTCAGTTCCGGGATTCCATCCTAAAAAGGCAAGCATATTAATAACGGCTTCAGGAAGATAACCATCTTCCCGATATCCAGATGCGATTTCATTAGTTTTGGGATCTGTCCACTGTAATGGAAATACGGGAAATCCCATTTTATCCCCATCTCGTTTGCTAAGCTTTCCTTTTCCAACAGGTTTCAAAATTAGAGGCAGATGCGAAAAGCTTGGAGCTTTCCAGCCCAGTGCACGATATAATAAAACGTGCAGAGCAAGAGAAGGCAACCATTCTTCACCACGAATAACATGTGTAATCTCCATGAGATGATCGTCTACAATATTGGCAAGATGATAGGTAGGCATCCCATCACTTTTAAACAATATTTTATCATCCAGAATATTGGTGTCAATTTTGATATCTCCACGAATCTCGTCAGTAAGATGCAAAGTTTCATCCTTAGGAGATTTAAATCGAATCACATAAGAGGCTCCATTATTTATATTGTCTTCAACTTCTTTTGCAGAGAGAGATAGTGAGTTGTCTAATTTTTCTCTGTTATGCCAGTTGTAAATAAAAGTCTTTCCTTTAGTTTCATGATCTTTTCTGTGTTGATCCAAAGCATCTGCAGTATCAAATGCATAATATGCAAAACCATCTCTTATTAATTGATCTGCATACTTTTTATATAAATGCTTACGTTCGCTTTGGCGATAGGGTCCATATCCACCATCTTTCCCCGGACCTTCATCAAAGGGTATAGTACACCAATCTAATGCGTCTTTGATATACTCCTCGGCACCTGCAACATATCTGGTTTGATCTGTATCTTCTATCCTAAGCACAAAAGTACCATGGTGCTTTTTTGCAAACAGATAATTAAAAAGCGCCGTTCTTACTCCACCTATATGTAAGGGTCCGGTAGGACTAGGTGCAAATCGTACCCTAATTTTTTTTGTCATGATTGTGTTTTTAACCTCTAATAAGTTTATGAATAAATACAAAGATACAATCTTACGATATGCTACAGAAATGATTTTTTAGGATAAGAGTTGAAAAGTATATATATTCTCACCTACCTGTATTAGCTTTTTTGTCATGAATTGACTTCAAAAACATATGCTTGGTAATAGATAGTTATGTTTTTAATAAACTAAAGTGAATTATATTATGTGATGGCGATTCCTTTGTTTTTGATAACTACCTGTAATGTAATACCTTGAATTATCAAAATTATAACAATCCCATTAAAAATAAAATTGTAGTTTTAGAGGTTAATGAAAACTAAGGTGTTGTATATGGATAACTTCAATTTCATAAAAGATAAACTAGAGAAATTTATTAAGAAATATTATGTAAATGAACTTATCAAAGGTGTGATTTTGTTCTTTGCTATTGGCGTGTTATATTTTTTAATTACGTTACTAATAGAAAATTTCTTGTGGCTTGATCGCCTTGGAAGAACTGTTTTATTCTGGTTGTTCATTGTAGTAGAGGCAAGTTTATTTATAAAGTTTATCGCAATCCCAGTAGCCAAGTTGTTAAAATTAGCAAAGGGTATACATTATATAAAGGCATCAGGTATTATTGGGAATCATTTTCCAGAAGTAAGTGATAAATTATTAAATCTTTTGCAATTAAGTGAAAATGACAACTCATCCTCATTATTGCTGGCTAGTATTGAACAAAAATCAAATGAGCTGACACCTATACCATTCAAACTGGCAATAAATTTTAAAAATAACATCAAGTATTTAAAGTATGCGGCGATACCTGTTGCTTTTTTTTTAGTTTTATTTATTTTTAATAAAACAAGCTGGATATCAGATAGTTATGAAAGAGTTGTGAATTATAAAATAGCCTATGAACCGCCAGCTCCTTTTCAATTTTTTATTGTAAATAAAGACCTCAATGCATTTGAGAGTAAAGATTTTGTACTCAAAATAAGAACAGCAGGAGATATATTGCCAGATAATGCAACGATTACTTATAACGATGAAATATATTTCCTGAAGAATACTGGTGCAGGAGCATTTGAATACGTCTTTATCCAGCCAAAGGAATCTATTGAGTTTACCATAGAAGCCAATGATGTTCGCTCTGTCCCACATGTACTGTCTGTTGTTCCGATCCCTGCGTTGTTGGATTTTGAGATGAAATTAGATTTTCCGTCCTATACGAATAAAAAAGATGAAACCTTAAAAAGTTCTGGTAATGCTACAATACCTGAAGGAACAAAGGTGAGTTGGTTAGTAAACACAAGAAATACTAAAAAAGTAGAATTAAAAACCAAAGATACAGTAGTATCTCTATTACAAAATGGAGCAAAGTTTTCATATGAAAAAAGGGTATACAGCAATTGGGATTACGAGATTACTACATCAAATCAAAATGTGAATAATTACGATAATCTAGCATTTAACCTAAATGTAATAAAAGATCAATATCCAGAACTCAATCTGAGATCTGAAAAAGATACTGTGGATAATCAAACCATGTATTTCTTTGGTAGAATAAGTGATGACTATGGGCTAAGTAAATTGAGATTGGTGTATTATGATGTAGAGAAGGCCGAAGAAAAAAAAATCAAGAATTTAAGAATTAGTAAAACCACATTTGATGAATTTATAGAAACTTTTCCTGGAGATATTAATCTGCTTAATGGTATTAACTATGAGTTTTATTTTGAAGTTTTTGATAATGATGCGATACATAAGTATAAGAGTACAAAAAGTCAGCTCTTTAATTTTAGAAAACTTACCGATAAAGAAACCGAAGAAAAACTTTTACAAAGACAGAATGAGACCATATCAGGATTGAATAAATCATTAGGAAAATTTAAGAAGCAAGAGGAAGAATTAAAAAGTTTGAGTAAGCTCCAAAAAGAAAAAAAGCAATTAGATTTTAATGACAAAAAGAAGTTAGAAGACTTTTTGAATCGCCAAAAAGAACAGGAAAAAATGATGCAAGATTTCTCTAAAAAACTCAAAGATAATTTGAATCAATTCAAAAAAGAGGAGGAAAATGAACCATTCAAAGATGCATTAAAATTGCGATTAGAAAGAAACGAAGAACGACTAAAAAAGAACGAAAAACTGTTGGATGAAATACAGAAGCTTGCAGAAAAACTCCAGAAAGAGGAGTTGACAAAAAAACTGGATGAGTTAGGAAAAGAAAATAAGAATATCAAAAAGAATTTGGAACAACTTCTTGAGTTAACCAAGAGATATTATGTTATCGAAAAGCATGAAAAGCTCGCAGATAAACTCAATGAAATGTCTGAAAAACAAGAAGAGTTGTCAGAAAAAAATGAAGAAGAAAACAATAAAGAAAAACAAGATGAATTAAACAAAGAGTTCGAGGATTTTCAAAAAGAGATGGACGATCTTAGGGAGCAGAATAAAGATTTGAAGAAGCCAATGAAACTCGATCAAAAACAAGAAGATGAAAAGGAGATAAAAGAACAACAACAAAAAGCTAGTGAGAATCTTGAAAAAGAAAACAAACCTGAAGCCAAAAAGAATCAAAAAAGTGCTGCTCAAAAAATGAAGCAGATGAGTAGTGGAATGCAAATGCAGATGCAACAAGCAGGTGGAGAACAGCAACAAGAAGACATGGAAATGCTTAGGCAGATTCTCGATAATTTGGTCGACTTCTCAATTGAGCAAGAAGGATTGATGAAAGAGTTTAAAGGAATCGATATAGATAATCCATCATATTCTTCTAAATTAAAAAGACAAAGTGTACTTAGAGAAAATTTTATTCATGTAGATGACAGTCTTTACGCATTGGCTTTGCGAACACCACAAATTACAGAAGACGTTACCAAGAAGCTTACCGATATAGAATTTAATATTGATAAATCCCTAGAAAGACTAGCGCAAAATCAACTCGTTCAAGGTTCGGCAAATCAACAATACACCGTGACTGGATCCAATGATCTGGCTTATTTATTAAGCAATGCTTTAGACCAAATGCAAAACAGTATGTCATCATCAGGTAAGGGCAAAAGTGGATCAGGTGAATTTCAGTTACCAGATATTATAAAGAAGCAAGAAGAATTAAATGAGAAGATGGAGAAAGGAATGGGCAAAGGTAGCAAAGAAGGAAAGAAGGACGGAGAAGAAAACAATGGAAACCAAGGAAAAGGTAAAGAAGGAGAGGGAAAAGAGAACGGAGAAAACGGCAATGGTAAACAAGGAAATAGTAATGGAAATCAGAATGGTAAAAATCAAGGACAAGGACAAAACGGTGAGGGACAATCTGAGCAGCAAAGCGAGGAGATGAATGGTGAGTTATATGAAATATACAAACAACAGCAAGAACTTAGGCAGGCACTTTCTGATAGAATTAAAAAGGATGGTAAAGGTAAGGGCGCAGGAAGTAATTTACTAAAAAGAATGGAGCAGGTAGAACAAGAGCTTTTAGAAAAAGGTTTTGACAAAAGTACACTTGGAAGAATGCTTGACCTTAAGCATGAACTGCTCAAGCTTGAGAATGCGACACTACAACAGGGAGAAGAAGAGAAAAGAGAAAGCAAAACCAACCAAACTCAGTTTGAAAACGGTAATAGAGAGTATCTAGAGAAGGCAAAACAATATTTCAATACTACAGAGATATTAAATAGACAAGTATTACCTTTGCGGCAAAATTATAAGAAAAAGGTTCAAGAGTATTTCAAGAAAGATAATGATTAATTTTTTTTATGAATCAGGCACAGATCCTTTAGAAGAGACGAAACTTTCTTCTTGGTTAAGCAACGTTATTTCATCTGAGGAGAAATCTGAAGGCGAGATTAATATTATCATATGTGATGATCAGTATTTACTCAAAATCAACCAAGATTTTTTGAATCATGACACGTATACAGATATTATTAGCTTTGATAATACAATAGGCAATCAATTAAACGGAGATATATTTATATCTGCAGAAAGAGTGATTGAGAATGCAGTTATTTATGGCGTATCAATAGAAGACGAAATGAGAAGAGTTGTAGTTCATGGAGTATTGCATTTTTGTGGTTATAAAGACAAAACGGATGAGGAAGAAAAGGCAATGAGGCAAAAAGAAAATGAAAAACTAGCGATGTTCCACGTGGAACATTAGTCAAGATTTAGAGGTTTTGTTCCACGTGGAACAAAATGCGGTAGTGTAATATTAAAACGTTCCACGTGGAACAATTGTATAGAATCTATGTTTGAAAATGAATATGATGTGATCGTTGTTGGTGCAGGACATGCAGGAAGTGAGGCAGCAGCGTCTGCTGCAAATTTGGGTTGTAGCACGTTGTTGATAACAATGAATTTGCAAAACATCGCGCAGATGAGTTGCAATCCAGCAATGGGAGGTATAGCAAAAGGTCAGATAGTTAGAGAAATCGATGCCCTGGGTGGGTACAGCGGTATAGTAAGTGATCGTACCGCGATACAGTTCAAGATGTTGAACAAATCCAAAGGACCGGCAATGTGGAGTCCAAGAGTTCAAAGTGACAGAATGCGATTTGCAGAAGAGTGGAGATTGCTTTTAGAACAAACACCAAACCTCGATTTCTATCAAGAAATGGTAAGTGCTCTTGTGGTAGAAAACAATGAAATCAAAGGAGTAAGAACTTCCCTTGGAATTGAAATAAAAGCAAAAACTGTTGTGCTTACAAACGGAACGTTTTTGAATGGATTAATTCATATCGGTGAGAAACAATTTGGTGGAGGAAGAGCAGGTGAAAAAGCAGCTACAGGAATCACAGAGCAACTGGTTGATTTGGGTTTCGATTCCGGAAGAATGAAAACAGGAACGCCACCACGAGTTGATGGAAGATCTTTGGATTATTCTAAAATGATAGAACAACCCGGAGATGATCATCCAGAAAAATTTAGTTATACCGATCTTACAAAACCATTATCAGAACAAAGATCATGTCATATGACATATACATCATTAGAAGTTCATGATTTGCTTAGAGAAGGTTTTGATCGTTCACCAATGTTTAATGGAAGAATTAAAAGTATCGGACCAAGATATTGTCCTTCTATAGAAGATAAAATAAATAGGTTTGCCGATAAAGACAGACATCAACTTTTTGTAGAACCCGAGGGTTGGAATACTGTTGAAGTTTATGTAAATGGATTCTCAACATCACTACCAGAAGATGTTCAATTTAAAGCGTTAAGATCTGTAGTGGGTTTCGAAAATGTAAAGTTTTTTAGACCAGGATATGCAATCGAATATGATTATTTTCCGCCAACGCAACTCACACATACCTTAGAAACAAAATTAGTGTCGGGCTTGTTTTTTGCGGGTCAAATTAATGGAACAACAGGATATGAAGAAGCGGCATCTCAAGGATTGATGGCTGGGATTAATGCGGCTCAAAAAGCGAAGGAAAAAGAATCGTTTATACTCAAAAGAAGTGAAGCGTATATAGGTGTTTTAATAGATGATCTAATAACTAAAGGAACAGAAGAGCCCTATCGTATGTTTACTTCTCGTGCAGAATACAGAACATTATTGAGACAAGATAACGCTGATTTTAGATTAACACCAAAATCCCATGCCATCGGTTTAGCCTCAGAAACTAGATTGAGAAGAATGGAAGAGAAAGATAAAAAATCAAGTGCTTTTGTCCAGTTTTTTAAAGAGACAAGTATTTCTCCAGAAGAAGCAAATCCTATCTTAGAATCCAAAAATTCTTCTCCAGTCAATCAAAGCGGAAAGATGTTTAAGTTGTTTTCTAGACCACAAATAACACTAGAAGATGTTCAGCATTTTGAGAAAGTAAAATCATATATAGAGGATAATAATCTTGATAAAGAAATTTTAGAGCAAACCGAGATTCAGGTAAAATATGCAGGCTATATAGAAAAAGAAAAAAACAACGCAGATAAATTAAATAGACTCGAAGATTTAAAGATCCCAAAAGATTTTGATTATACAAAACTGAAATCGCTTTCTTTTGAGGCTTGCGAAAAAATGTCAAAAATTAGACCAGCAACAATTTCTCAGGCATCTAGAATTAGTGGAGTTTCTCCTAGCGATATTTCTGTGCTTTTGGTATATATGGGAAGATAAATTATGAAATCAGTTTTTTTGAAACAGCCTAAGCCTTTAAAAGTAAAAATACTTGGTGTTTTGCTTCTTTTGCTTCTGCCTTTTGCTTTGGTGGATAATGAAAATCCATTTCTTCAAATCCTAATAATGATTATAATATCCTCACTTTTATTAGGATATTCAATTATATATGAAATAAGAAAAGATTTTGTGAACTATAAATGTTTTGCTCTTTTTGGTTGGACTGTATGGAAACAAAAACTTGACATCGAATATCCAGAATATATTTCAATATTTTCAGCATCTTTTAAGCAAGATAATGAATGGGGAACAGTTTCTGCCTTAGGAACACGTATTGAAGATAAATCAATAGTTCTTCGATTTTTTAATGACCAAAGATATTTTACAGCATTCAAAAATAATAAGTATCAAAAAGTGTTAGACAAAGCAAAAGAGGTAAGTGAATTATTAGAGGTAGAGATTTATAATGCAATTGAAAAATAGTTCCACGTGGAACAAATAAAGATGAAAAATATTGGCGTAGTTTTTTTGATGGTATTTTTATTTAGTTCTTGTATCCAATATAAAACAGTACAGACAATAGATAATTTTAGAATTGAATCAAATCAAAACGGAAGCGGAGAACATTTTGTGTTTAAACCTGAAATGACTCCGGCAGAAGCAAAATATTCGCTTCGTAAACAATTTTTACTTAAAGATGGTCAAAATCTAAGCTCTTTTGAAACAAAACTTTTTAAAAATTTAGATTTGATCTTTAATGTTAGTATTAGTTTTAGAACAGATAGAAACAGATACATAAGTTTTGTACCTGCTATTGTGGGTGACGGTGAACCTGAAGATAATGAAGGAGTCTCACAAACTTTTGTAACCATACGAGTTGAAGATTCAAGTGGAGATAACTGTCTTTCTACAAAATCACTATTTTATAATAAAACAAAATCATTGTTGATTGATATAAAAAACAATATAAGAGAACAAGATTACTTTAAGCCTTCGATCACACAATAATGGATAGAGAACAAAATTTGAATTTTTTTATAACATGTAAAGATCATACCGTTTCTGGAGAAGAATTTCAGTTGCTTTATGATGAAGAACTCGAAATGCTAATTACAACTCCTAAACCCAATAATGAAGATTTAGGAAAGTATTATCAAAGTGAGGATTATATTTCTCATACAGATTCAAAACGATCTCTTTTTGAAAAACTGTATCACGTTATAAAGATGTATTCATTGAGCAAAAAAGTTCACCTAATTTCAAAATTAAATACCGGTACAGGAACACTATTGGATATTGGTGCAGGAACAGGTGATTTTTTGGCTGTTGCCAAAAAAAAGGGCTGGGATGCAAAAGGCGTTGAACCCAATACGCAAGCTAAAGAATTAGCCAAACAAAAAGGAATTGATCTGGTACCAGAAACAAAAGAGTATATCTCGCAAAAATTTGATGTGATAACCATGTGGCACGTTTTAGAGCATGTACCTGATGTAGAATTTCAGATTAAAGAATTAAAACGACTGTTACAACCAGGTGGTCATCTTATTATTGCCGTTCCTAACTTCAAATCCTATGATGCAACGTATTATAAATCTTTTTGGGCAGCATTTGATGTACCGAGACATCTTTGGCATTTCTCAAAAAAAGCAATTCACTTACTTTTTGAAAAACATGATTTATACTTAGAAAAAACACTTCCGATGAAATTTGATTCATTTTATGTATCGCTCTTGTCAGAAAAATATAAAACGGGTACAATGAATTTTTTTAGAGCTTTCTGGATTGGATTACAGTCTAATCTTAAAGGAAGAAGTTCTGGTGAGTTCTCTTCACATATTTATGTGCTAAAAAACAAGTAATCCTTTGGTAAAGCTATTTTATTTGGGTTTTTAGTGTGTTTAGATATAAATGTCATAGGCTCTGAATAAAAAGCTCTTAAATCGCATTATTTTACTTTGTTTTCGATAGATTTTATATATTTAAAAATTAAAAATCATTGTTTTTTCTTATTGCTAGTTATTTTGATGAAATATATTGAATAACATCACATGAACTTTGATATTTTTGCCCAGAACTAAATATTGAAACATGAAAAATTTTTTATGGATTGCAGTAGGAGTTTTAATGCTGACTTCTTGTAATCAACAAGCTGAAAAAACCGGTTACGTAAATAACACCAAAGTTGTTTCTGAGTATACAGAAATGAAAACGGCACAAGAGAAATGGACGAAGCAAAATAACGAAGTACGTGCAGAGCTCGAGGAAAAAGCTAAGCAATTTCAGATGGAGGTACAAGGGTACCAAAATATCATGAAATCGATGTCTAAGGCCAACAAAGAAAAGAAAGAACAAGAGTTGATGGGCAAACAACAAGTGTTGCAAAGAGAGCAGCAAGCAAGAATGCAAGAGCTACAACAAGGAAGCCAGGCCGAGATTGACTCCATTATCAATGAAGTAAAAAACTTTATTGAAGCATATGGTAAGAAAAACGGGTATACGTATATCTATGGCGATACCGAAGCGAGTAACATCCTATACGGTAAAAAAGAATTAGATCTTACCGATATCATTCTTAAAGAATTAAACGGTAGCGATGCTGCTGTTGCCAAAGACACTACGGCTACCGAAACAAAAGAGTAACAAATACACTCTTTTCAATGTTCAAAACCCCAATCAGCACCGCTGATTGGGGTTTAGTTTGTAGAGATACATACATCACCTTAATAATGACACTTATCTATTGATGTGTTTACGCTAAATTTAATAAGCGTAAGATTTCTATAAAGCATTAACCAAATATCAAAAAATACCATCCTAAAGAACCCAAATCTCTTTTCTTTTTTACAAGAAAAAAAGACTATAATTAGAAGCACATACTATAAAATAAATGATGTAAATTTTCACTTAAAATGTACCCATTTTGATACAGGAACTTTAGAATAATCCATAACACTTTATCGAGGAAAAACGCTTTTTTAAGCAGATCAGAGATGTAGAAAAAATGCATAAATACCTTCAATCTATGTTCATTTTCTTATAAATCCTTCCATCTTGTTTAAAATAAATGAGGAGATTTCCCTTAGACAAAATCGTACTTCACGGTTTTTTATAAGGCTACAACAAGTTGATTAACAAAATTTTATGTATATTAGAATGTTTTATAATACTGTTTTAATATCGCCAAAAATGAGGCAAAGTACAGAGGGTCAGAAAATTATTACAAAAAAAACTTAAATTTTAGTTTGATATAACTATTTAATTTATAATTTTATGACTTGGTAAAAAATATATTAACAACATTATTAACAAGCGCCCCAAATCGCGAAATTAATATTGCATATTCACCTTAGGTACAAGCGTGATATTATGAAAAATAAACTTAACCTCATATCGTCAATTGCTATTGTGGTTGCACTATTGCTTTTTTCTTTAGAAAGTAGTGCGCAATCAACCAAAGCACCTCTGTTTACACTTGACGGTGTTGTACCCCTTGAACAAAAACTTTGTGTAAGTCAACTAAGAACAGACAGAGAAGCAATTGCAGAAGCAAATGTTATTATCAGTGCAGGCATAGAAATCGTTTTGGAATTATCTGGGCCAACAGGCGATTTTTCTGACACAACGACTGAAGAATTAGTAAGATTTACTAACGGTTCACCTATCCCACCAGGGAATAATATTATATTCCCGTCTTTTGAAATACCTACAGATTTAAGAGGCGACAATTATAGTTTACGAGTAAATATACCGTCATTAACAACCAATCCTTTAAGCGATGTTCAAACTAACATCCCTATTTACTATTTTGATTTTTCAGAAGTAAAACTAACAGGTCCTAATCCAGAAGCTAATACAGCAGTGGTTTGTGAAGGAGGAGCTACCACGTTAACAGCAACACCAGGGGATTATCCAACGTATGAATGGTATTTTAATGGTACACGAATCACAGGTGAAAGCAGGGCTACATTGGAAAATGTTACAGATCCAGGAATTTATCGTGTGGTTTTTGATGCAGGACAATGTAATAGTGAATTCGAGGGTCGAAATGAAAGATCGATAGAAGTTGTGGATTTTAACCCAAGTGCAATCCAAATTAATGAACCATCTCCGCAAGAGTTTTGTCCAAATGATACTAAAATACTTACAGTTAGTGTAAATGATCCAAGCTATACCTACGAATGGTTTAAGGATGATGTACTGGTAGAAGAACTTACTGGTGCAATCGCAAATTTATCACAAAGTAATTTTGGCGGTGTCTACACCGTTAGAGTTACAGGATCACCAACGTGTTCGGTAACAACAGCTCCCGTAGAGGTCATTAATCTGGGATCAGATATACTCACCCAACCACCGCCCCGAGTCATGATTCTGCCCACGCAGACTACGATTACGCTAGCAATAACAACCAATGCGCCCACATCGGGCAGTACCGCACAGTGGTTTAGAAATGGAATAACGTTTCAAGCAGAGCTCCCGATAACAGATTCGAGAGCTTTGTCTATTGAGGTATCTGATCTGGGGATGTATTCTGTAGTTGTAAAAGCTGCTGATGCATGTTCAAGCGAATTAACAGCAACCACAGAAGTATTTGAGCCGGTAGGATTTAATGCAGTGATTACAACTTTATTATCTTGTGAGGATGATACAGGTAATTTGGGATTAGAAAATTTATTTGGGATCACAGATATAGGAGAAGAAGTACCGCTCACACTAGACCAGTTTTCTTTTTTTGATTTTGAATGGTTCTTAGCTGGTCAATCCACAGGCGTTACAGAACAAACGTTTCCGGTAACGGCAGATAATGTAGGAGAAGTATATACCTTACAGGCAACGCTTCAGGGCGCTAGCATTCCTACAGCAACCTCAAACGAACTTACCGTAGAATTTTTATCAGACGGTGTGGTTATACAACCATCAATGTCATTTCTTCCTGTAGGAAGCACAATTACGCTTACCGCTCCGCTTAGTGCTACATACGCATACGAATGGTTTCTTGTAGAAGATGGAGAAAACAGACCTGTAATTGATGGCAATTGTTCGCAAGATGATGAAAGCTGTGATGGAACTTCTGGTCAAGGCACCAATATACTTGAAATAAGCAGAACAGGACAATATTTTGTAAGAATAACGTTGTTAGATTGTGTCATCGATTCTCAACCGATTACAATTTCTAATACCGCTGGAGTATCAGAAATCATACCTAATGTAGTAACACCGTTTAGAAGTAATGGTCAAAATGATAATTGGGTACTGCCAGATTCTTTGTCTGGTCAACAAGATGTAGAGGTTACCATATATGACCTTAATGGACAGGTAGATTTTAAAACAGTAAATTATCAGGATGATTGGCCATTAACGACCTCAAGGTCTCGCGGCAACAGTCCGGTATATTATTATACGATAACAAAAAATAATTCCGTAGTCAGGAAGGGTTCGATAACGGTAATGAAATAAATTTATGGTCAGAAGATTACTTTTATTAATGATATGTATATCCTCTAGCTTTATTAGAGGACAAGAAGAAAGTACTACAGTATTTGGAGTGCTTCCCACAGATATCCCTACCCATAATTTGGTGAAATACAACCGTTTTTATTTCAACCCTACCTTTTCTTTAGTCCGTGAAAACAAAAAATCGATCAACGTATACAGCAAAGTACAATGGGCCGGATTTAACGACAACCCACAAACATATTTGATAAATTATACTGCCAATTTTGACGAAAAAACAGGAGTTTCTATAGGTTTACATCAACAAAATGAGGGAATCTATAGGTATTTTGGCGGTATGGCCAACTTTGCATACAATGTAGAGCTGGATAGAGATATGAGCCTAACATTTGGTATGAATCTTGGTTTTTCGCAAAGCGGAATTAAATCGAATATAGATGCTGCACAAAACACCCTGAATAATGGCCAAATTATAGTTACCGATGATGTAATTCTAAACTATGAAAATAGTTCTGTTTTTGTATTAACTCCTGGAGTTAATTTTAATTATGCAGAGTTTGATGTAGGAGTCTCGGTGATAAATCTGGCTGCATATAATCTAACAGCTAGCGAATTGTTGACTGATAACATGGCTTTTAATGGCCATGTGATGTACACTAGACCTCTAGAAAGACGATCAGACAAAACGGTTCGAGGGATGGTATATGCCACAATGCTTCCAGACTCTGGTGCTGAAGCAGAGCTAGAATCTAATTCTAATCTCAGATACGGAGGAAATGCAATTCTTGAACTTCCAGAACTAGGCTGGGCACAGGCTGGGTATAATAGTTTTTATGGGGCCTCAGTAGGTATCGGTGGTAACATCACAGAAAATGTTTCTATTGGGTATACCTATGAAATGGGTCTGGGCGATGTTGGTAATTTTGGTTCAACTCATGAAGTAGCATTGGCCTATAATTTCGAAAAAGAAAAACCACGCCGAAGAAGTAGTAAATCAAAATCTGGTACACAAAAAGCATACGAAGCACGAGATTCTGAAATTAGAAGGCTTAAAAAAGAAATTTTAGAACAAAACAAATTAATAAGAGAATTACAAAACGAACAAGGAACAGCTAAGAGTGATTCTCAAGAAGCAATGAGTGCGCTCGAAAAATCTATTGCCGAAGCAAGAGATAAAGAAGCAGAAGCAGCGAGACAATTGGAGCTTCAAAGAGAAGAAGAAGTTAAATTACTCAATAGACAAGCAGAAGAAGAAGAGCGATTAAGATCACAGCAGAGACTAAGTGCAGAAATTGCTGAAAAGCAAGCTGAAGAAGAAAGACTTGCTGCCGAAAGAAGATTACAGGAAGAAATCACTCAACAAGAAGCAGCCGGACAAAAAACAGAAGAAGAACAAATTGCTGCCGAAGAAGCCATAAGAGAAGCCGAAGCTGCTAAAGAACAAGCAGAAGAAGAAGCAAGAATTGCAGCACAAGAGCAAGTAGAAATTGCAGCACAAGAGCAAAAAGCAGAAGAAGAACGATTAGCGGCACAAAAAGAAACAGAACGCATTGCTGCTGAGCAAAAGGCAGAAGAAGAACGATTAGCGGCACAAAGGGATATCGAGCGTATAGAAGCAGAGCGAAAAGCAGAAGAAGAACGATTGGCTGCACAGAGAGATATTGAGCGTGTTGAACAACAAAGAAAAGCTGACGATCAGGCTAAAAGTCAAAAAATATTGACATCAACCAAGGCAGTAATTGCTGATGGTAGCGTAGAGGCATTACGAAGTCAGGCAAATTTGATTCGATCAAGTGCATTTATGCCTTCTGAAGATCAGGAAACCGCACTAGCCGAAATAAATGCTGCTATCGAAGCTAAAGAGGCTAAAGAAGCCGAAACAGCACGACTAGCAGAAGAAGAAAGAATACAGCAAGAAGCCGCAGAAACTGCACGATTGGCAGAAGAACAACGCAAGGTAGAAGAACGTAACACGTTGATGACCACAACAAGAGGTGTGATTGCCAATGGAAGTGTTAATGAACTACGAAGCCAAGCAGATATTGTGCGATCAAGTGCTATACTACCTCAGGCAGATCAACAAAGCTTATTAGCAGAGTTAGAAGCTGCTATTGCAGCCAAAGAAGCCGAAGCCGCACGATTAGCCGAAGAAGAAAGAATACAGCAAGAGGCTACAGAGGCTGCACGATTGGCAGAAGAGCAACGTAAGGCAGAAGAAGCACGTAGTATACAAGAGTTGATCGCCACTACAAAAACTGTGATTACCAACGGAAGTGTTAATGAGCTACGAAGCCAAGCAGATATTGTGCGCTCAAGCGCTATACTACCTCAGGCAGATCAACAAAGCTTATTAGCAGAACTAGAAGCTGCAATTGCGGCCAAAGAAGCCGAAGCTGCACGATTAGCCGAAGAAGAAAGAATACAGCAAGAGGCTGCAGAGGCTGCACGATTGGCAGAAGAGCAACGTAAGGCCGAGCAAGCACGTAGTATACAAGAGTTGATCGCCACTACAAAATCTGTTATTGCTAATGGAGCAGTTAATGAGCTACGGAGTCAGGCAGATATTGTGCGCTCAAGCGCTATACTACCTCAGGCAGATCAACAAAGCTTATTATCAGAGTTAGAGGCTGCGATTGCATCCAAAGAAGCTGAGGCTGCACGATTAGCCGAAGAAGAGAAAGCAAGGCAAGAGGCTGAAGCTGCACGATTGGCTGCAGAAGAGAAAGCAAGACAAGAGGCCGAAGCTGCTGCAAATGTTCCTGATGAAAATGAAGCAGGATTGGCTGAAATTAAACAAGAATTAGATAATAGTAGTCGAATTTCAAACAAAATAATGGCACGAAGAGATTCATTATTAACCACAAGCTTAAATGTCGATAAGCGTGAGTTTAATAAGTTGTTAGAATCCCTTGTGAATATGGATGAAGATGCTAAAGACTCAAACCCAACAAGTTCTAAAAGACTCACAGCGAGTAACAGGTTTGTAAAATTTGCTGATGCAACCAGACCAGAAGCACAAATTGCTACCAAATTTATACCTGGGTATGCAGAAGGATATTATCTTATAGGAAATGTGTTTAAAGGAGGCGAGTACGCCAACAAGTTTACAAGCACATTAAAAAATCTAGGATTTAATGATGCCCAAATTATTGTTAATCCTGAAAATCAATTCCAATATGTTGCTATCGAAAGCTATCGAAATAAAGATCAGGCTGTAGATAAGTACATAAGTAGTATTGATAACCGATACTATGGTGATATGTGGATCTTACACATTGCCAAAAATAGGGTAGAATCCTTTAAGAGATTGTTGCAGGAAACCCGATTAATTAAAGACACGGTCAAAGACGATACCGTATTGACTGAAAGTCTTTCTTATATCGGAGGGCACAATATCGAAAATGGATATTACCTGATTACTAATATTTTCAAAAGAGAAAATTATTTTGAAAAAGGAATGGAGAAGTTAAAATCTCAAGGATTAGAACCTCAATTTTTTAGAAACCCCAAAGACAACTATATATACGTGTATTTGAAGAGATTTGATGATCTTGATGAAGCAAAACAGAGTTTATTCTCTAATGTAAATAACTCGTATAACGGTGATCTTTATATATTGAAGATACAGTAGAATGACCCAAAACGAAACCCAAAATACTCAGCTTATGAAAACAAAAATACATATCAAAATCGTATTGGCGATGTTGGTTTTACTCGCCAGTAACATAAGCAATTTATATGCACAAGTGCCTTTTCAGCCAGTTCCTAATAGTACATTAGAAATTAATGGAGAGCTTAAAATAATTGGTAATGCGATCGTAGGACTAAACCAGAGATTAAGAAATTCTGATTGTAGAAATGGAAGTGGACCAAATTATAATCCTAATGATGATTATAATGGTCGTTGCTCAAACAACCAAAGAACCTTTGGTTACATTGATATCGATGGTGATGGGTCTACATTCAGTTCTAGTAGTGCCGATCTTGATCTTACCTCAGGGTGTGAACGAATTGCATATGCCGGGTTATATTGGGCGGCATCGTATTTTGTCGATAGAATAAATAGCGGTAATAATGTAGATTATACTAATCTACCGGTACCTGATCCAAGACCTGATTATAGAACGATAAAAATTAGACACCAAAGTCAGCCGGGGTATACAACGATTACACCTGCACAAACCACCGTAATTTATGATGGATATCCAACCGTATTTGGGAATGATGCAGCTATTGATATCCCCTACGTATGTTATGCAGATGTTACAAGCATAATACAAGGTTTAGCAAATCCTAGTGGTACGTACACAGTTGCCGATATGCGTGCAGCTACAGGATTTTCAGGTAATAATAGTAACGGTATATCCGGGGGGTGGGTATTGGTTGTGGCGTACGAAGATCCTACCTTATCTGCAAAATATATTAGTACAAATAGTGGGTATTTGGTGATTGCCCCAGGAGATCCTCTTCAAACCTTTACGTATTCTGGTTTTCAAACCTTACCACCACCATTACCGGTGCGTGCTCGATATGCTAATGCTACACTAGAGGGAGATCAACCTTTTGGACCAGATAGATTTGAAGTACGTAATACAGCAGGTGTTTTTACTGATATTTTTACAGCACCAGCTAATCCACAAAACAACTTTTTTGATAGTTCGATTTCTGTAGATGGTCAATATGTAACCACAAGAAACCCAGCTTCGCAAAATACATTAGGGTTTGATGCTGATATTTTTAACATTCCTAATGCAGCTAATGCAACGATTGGAAATAATCAAACCTCTGCCGAGTTTGCCACCACGTCTGATGGTGACGCATACAGTATATTCTTTAATTCTTTTCAGATAGAAATCATAGAACCTGAGCTTACCGTTACTAAGCGAGTGTTGGATGAAAATGGAATAGACATTACCGGAGATCCGGTAGATTTTGCAGACCAATTATTTTACGAGCTTACCATAGAGAATCAAGGTAATGAAGACATTACTGCCGCAACAATTCGTGATGTATTGCCTGCCAATGTAGATTTTACCTTAGGGAGTATCATAACAAGTAATCCGGGCATAACAGCGACCCCAACACCAGATAATCGACAAATCGATATTACTATTAATGATAATCTTATTGTGCGCAATGGTGGAGTACATACTGTTCGTTTTGGGGTAAGTGTAGTATCTACCTGTGCCGATTTGCGAGATGCATGTTCTAATCAGATCAATAATGTTGCAATTTCTACATATACAGGTGTTGATTCTGGAACTACCCGTACAGGAGAAGAAAGTATTTTAGAACAAGATGCATGTCAATTTGATGTTACAGGATCATCGAATGTTTTAGTTAATGATGGGATTTGTTTTACAGAATCTCAACCTGCTTTTATTTGTACAGGATCGTTAACGCTTACTGCTGGTGATGGGTTTACTAATTATTCTTGGGAGAACGCAAGCAATCCAGGAGTCGTAATTGGCACAAACCAAACACTTGATGTTACAGCAGCAGGAACATATACGGTTACTAAAACTGGAGCACCAGGCTGTCAGGATGGTTTAGAAACTTTTGAAGTAGAGTCATTTAACGATGTAGATAATCCAGTGGTTGACATTGCCAATAACCTTGGAACTAATCCCAATGTTAATGGTAATGTAAGAACATGTCCTGTAACGGGTGAACCTTTGCCAGAAATTTTCTTATGTGGAGCAGGTACCACATTAGCTATAGATTCACAATTTACCACAGCGACCAGCATTGCCTGGGAGCGATTGGATCCTGCCGCTTGTCCTAGTGTTACAAGAGATGAGAACTGCCCAACCACAGATTCTGGTTGTGATGGGGATTGGGTGACTGTCGGTACCGGGATCAACTTTACAGTTTCTCAACCTGGAGAATATAGAATTAGTGCTACGTTTGATAACAACTGTACGATTCCATTCCATTTTAACGTATTTCAGGATAATTTTGATCCTCAGCTCGTCGTTATTGAACAGATTATTTGTGGTGTTCCTGGTACGCTTCGTGTTCAGAACTCATCAGATCAGTATGAATATGAATTAATTACACCGGTAACCAATACAGTGATAGGATATCAGGATTCTCCAGAATTTACTGGTCCAGCCATAAGTGAAGTGGGAACGTATACAGTAAATGTTCGTCAAAGAGGTGGTTTACCTACAGCTTGTGTTTTTCAGGATACAGTATTCTTAGATGAATTAGATGCTACTGAAGTTGTAACAACAACTTCTCCTACCTGTCCAGGCGATAGAGGGCAAATAGAAATTACAGTAACAGATTCTCAAATTAATTATACGTACATCATTAACAGTACGACAATAGCCTTTACTGATACTGAAGGCCCAACAACAACACCAAGTCATACTTTTGTAGGACTTAACCCTGACACATACGAAGTACAGGTACTATCAGCCGATGGTACATGTTCTGAAGTATTTACAGAAACAGTAAATGCTGCTGCACCATTTTCAGCTACTGCAGTACTTTTATCAGACCTCAGATGTAATCCGGATTATCAACCGGATCCAACACTAAACGATCCATCATCACCAAATTATGATCCAACCGCTCCACCATTTGATGGTGATGAATTTATAGCGATTTATCAAGTTACGGTAACGGGTGGTTCGGGTAATTTTGCGTTTAATACTCAGGCTGATTTTTTGGGAACTACCTTGGCACCTTTATCAGGTACTACATACGAATTTAGAGCAACGGCTCCCGGTACTTATACTGTATTTGTTAATGATGCAGATAGTAATTGTATTATTCCTGCGGGCAGTGTTGTTGTAAGTGATTATGATCCTATTCAAGCAACTGCTACGCCAATTAGTCCAGAATGTAATAGCGATACCGGATCTATTGAGGTTACAATCACTCAGGGCACAGCTAATGGTCCATTCACCTATATTTTAGATCAGGGAACACCTTCAGAAGTAACAATCGGGCCAAGCAACAATACAACAGAAACATTTAATAATGTTGATCCTAATGTATCTCATACAGTTACTGTAGCAGATCAATTTGGCTGTGATTTCTCAGTTACTCCTGATGTAACGTTTACGGTTCCAGGTCAAATTGTAGCTACATTAAATAATACGCGACCATTATCATGTAATGCTGCTACCCCAGATGCAGAGGTTACGGTTACTGGCATTGCAGGAGGCTCAGGAAGCTATGAATGGAGTATAAATCCAGGAGGTCCTTTTACAGCAGTAGTAGGAACTTCTTTTACTGCAGATTTTGCAAGTGCAGGCTCATATACAATATATATTAGAGACCAGGCAGGTACATGTGTTGAGCCTTTTCCTGTTAGTGTAGACGCACGTTTAGAAGTAGATAGCGTTACCATTACACCGGGAGATCAAGATTGTACGAATCAAACAGTAGATGTAGTGCTCTCTGCATCACCAGATCCGCTTCCAGCTTCTGAAATTTATGAATTCAGCATTACACCAGATCCAGCTAGTGGAGCTGCGGGCACAGGTGGTCCAACAGCATTTAGTACTACTACAGCATATACATTTGCAAATGGAGTATCCTATACGGTAACAGCCAGAAGAAGTGATAGTGAGTGTACAAATACTGGAAACTTTACAGGAACAGTTGTTCCTGAGATACAAATTACGAGTGCAACCCAAGATAAACCCGTAAATTGTGTAGGTGCAAGCGATGGTATTTTATCGTTTACTGTTGGTAACAGTGCTTCATATGATTATAATGTTACAGGACCTTCAGGACCTTTTACAGGAACAGGAAGTGGTACTACAGCAGTAACCATACCTTCTTTGGCTGCCGGAACATATACAATTATAGTAACTGATAATAGTCTTACTGCACCCGCAGTAAATTGTACAGCAACGACTACAGTAGAAATAACAGAACCTACACTTGCCTTGAGTTTTACAACTGACGTTGATGAAGCAGATTGTGGTAATCCTACAGGAATCATTACGGTGAATGCTGTTGGAGGACGAGGTGGTTATCAATACGAATTAAGAGATGCAGCAGGAAATCTTCCTGCACTTGTGGCCTATCAATCAGGTAATGTATTTGATAATCTGGCTCCGGCAACATATACAGTTTTTGTAAGAGATAATAGTGATCCTGCATTAGCGTGTGAGGTAAGTCAACAGGTAATCATGGATGTAACAGGTCCGCCATCTATCGCATTAGATACAAGTGGAGATGCATGTTACACACCAGCAAATCCAGCTACACAAAGAATTACAATTACACCAAGTATTCCTACACCGCTAGGGCCATTTACCTATAGTTTAAACGGTGCAGCACCGGTTGCAGTAGATTTTACTACCCCAGTTGGTATGCCGGCAAATACTTTTGAGATTCCTAATCTTGTACCTGGAGCCTACACTGTTATAGTGACCAATACGGCAAGTACTTGTAGTTCGGGTTCTATTGGTTTCACTATCAATTCTGAGCTAGTCGTTACAGCTAACTTAACCAAAGATTTAACCTGTGCACCCAATCCGGATGCTACAGTAGAATTTTCGGCAACAGGAGGAGATTCAACGTATACCTTTGATATTATTGATTCTGGTGGTGGTGTTTTTAGTGCGGGAGTAACTTCTCCTACTTCGATTGATACGCCAGATACCTATACAATACGTGTTACCGATGGTGAAGGTTGTGTTGCTACGTCAGCACCATTTGTAGTAACACCATATGAAGCATTGGCAGGTAATCTTGTACCTATTCAACCAGCTTGTCCAGCTGATACTGGTGGGATTATAGTTAACGTTACTGCTGGAGAAGGTCCATTTACCTATATTTTGGATGGAACACTTACTGTTGGACCTATTGCTGCTACTAGCAATACATTTAATGGTGTAGATGCTTCAATACCACATAATGTAGTTGTAAGAGATCAGTTTGGATGTGAATTGCCACTTGGCCCCATATCATTAACCCCCCCTAACGCAATTACAGCTACAATTGATGATAATTTTAGAATATTAAGTTGTACAGCAACTCCTGGCGCTCAAGCTCAGGTGACTTCAATTACAGGAGGTTCGGGTACTTATGAGTGGAGTTTAAACCCTGCGGGTCCTTTTACTACGGTTGCAGCCATACCTTTTGAAATTGACTTTGCTACTGATGGATCTTATACTTTATATATTAGAAATCAGGCTACTGATAATTGTGTGGAATCTTTCCCGATTACAATAGCACCTCTTTTAGAGGTAGATGATATTACATTTACCATAGACGATTCAGACTGTTCTGCACAAACTGTCGAAGTTACCGCAACAGCTGTGCCAGCAGGTCCTACATATACCTATAGTGTTGTTCCGGCACCAGTATCTGGTGATGCAACAACAGGAGTATTTGTTCTCAACAGAGCAGTAACTTATACGTTTACTGCAACACGAGGAGATAATCAGTGTAGCTATGATGAAGATTTCAGACAAGAATTACTTCCAGCGATTCAAATCACAAATGCAGTAGAAACAGATGGGACTACGTGTATCGGTGGTAATGATGGAGCATTGTCTTTTACTGTGGGCAATAGCGCCAGCTTCAATTATACAATTACAGGACCAATTGCAGTGCCTGGAGGTTCTGGAACGGGAACCACTCCTGTAGCTGTTGGTTCACTTGAGGTGGGTACGTATACCATTACTGTAACAGATGCAAGCTTGGCTGGAGGCTCTCCGCCAAATTGCCAAACAAGTACTACAGTTACTATTACTGAGCCAGACCCAATTGTTTTTACCATAGATGCTCCAACTCAAGATTGTGCTGCTAGTACAAATACAGTAAGTATTAGCGCAGTTTCTGGAGGAAATGGACCCGTTTATACATATGTACTAAATGATTCAGGAGGATTACCAATAGGCCCAAGCAGGCCTTCTAATCAGCCGTATAATAATGTGCCAAATGGTATAGGATATGAGATTATTGTTACAGACAGTGATGGATGTCCTTCTGCACCACAAACATTTAACCTTAATCAACTACCACAATTAAATGCTACTGTTGATGCAAGTTCTGATTTTTGCTTGGATGATGGTACAGTAAGCTTTACAATAGATATTGATGGTGCAAATCCTGGTACGCCAGATTATACATATAATGTTACCAGAAGTGGCACTGTAGTGATACCAGACACAAATGTTGGAGCATTAACTACATTTACTACGACACCAGACTTAACTTTACCGGGGGATTATGTGATTACAATCACTGATAGCAATGGATGCCCGGTGATATTACCAACACAAACAATAGCACCTGCAGTAGAATTAAGAGTTACTCAGGTAGCAGATATTACATGTGATGCTTTGGGTAATCCTGTAGCAGCAGAATTTTCATTTGTTGTCAACGGGGGATATACACCTTATGACATTGCAGTTTCTATTGATGGCAGTGCATTTGTTGATCATTTAACCAATGCCGTCGCACCATTTGCAAATTACACAAACACAACAGCTGGATCTTATGTGTTTAGAGTGATCGATGATCGAGGCTGTGAGTTTAGAACAACACCTCTAGTAGTTACTGATCCAGATACGCCGACTATTACATCGCCTACAGTCGATCTCGATTGTGACGGAGATACGGGTACAGCAGTTGTAAATGTAACAGGTACTGAAACACCATATGAAATTGATTTTCAAAATACAGGTACGTTTGTAACCATTACTGGTACTCAGATTACATTCCCTAATTTAGGGGAGGCAGTATATCCATATACGGTACGAAGTAATAGAGGATGCTTATATCCAGGTACTGTTGAAATTACAACACCTGATCCTATAACTGAAGTATTTAGAGACGAAGAGCCTGTAACTTGTGGTGGTTCTGGTACGGTTACAGATTTAGGAGCAATAGACCTAGAAATAGCAGGAGGAACAGCAAATTACACCTATACGCTAGTAACCGCAGCTAATTTTTCGGTAAGACCTTTGGTTCCAGCTGCTACTGCGGCTTCAACACCAAATCCAGTTACTACAGGAACTACTGTTCGATTTGAAGGATTAGATTTTGGTCAGTATTTCATCTTTGTAACCGATACAAATGGCTGTACTGATAATGCTCCTTTTGGTCCCTTCGATATCTTCTCTCCACCAAACGATTTGGTACAGAACATTACGGTTTCAGCAACTTGTCCAGGAGGAGTTACCTTTGAGATCGATGTACAAGGAGGTTCGGGGATTAACCCTCCAGCAAACCCTCCACCAGGTTTTGATATCCGTATTGTAGGAGAACCTGCACCCAATGGAGTTTTTCAACCACTAGATGATAGTGTTGGTGGAGTTACACCAGTTGATGCGAATACACCTATAAGAGATCATACATACACTGGCTTGGATTTCAATAGAACATATATTTTAGAGGTTAGAGATAATGCAACAGGATGTTTATATCAGGAAATCGTTCCTGCAGAAGTTCCACCTTCAGAACCTACAATCATACATGATCCACTTACTGATATTACTGATGTTTCTTGTAATCCTTCTACAGATGATGGTATTGTAGAGTTTGAAATCTCTGCCTATGATCCTTCGGTAACAGAAGTGTCATGGGAAACATTTAATGCATTTACTAATGTAACACTTGGCGCTGCCTATTCAGGTTCGGCTGCAGGTTTAACTGGAGCAAATGTTCCTGTTACTATAAATAACTTACCTCCGGGAGAATACTATGTAACGGTGCGAGAGGTTGATGGAACGCAGTGTCCTGCAAGATTAGATTTCACAATTGATCTTCCAGACGTTATCACTTCTGTGGATACGAATCAAACTCCAGGGAATAGTTGTGGAACCAATGCACAAGTGATCATGGATACAGATGGAGGAACACCTTTTGCAATCCCACCAACTGCAGATGGGTACCAATATGCCTTGATCGCAGATGATGGTTTTGGAGCTCCAGTAACTACGCCTACTGTGGTAGGAGATTTCCCATTATTAAGTAATGTTATAGACTTAGGGAATACAAATGGTCAAGTACAACATATATTTGTAATTGATGATAGAGGATGTACCTTTGGTCCGGTAACAGTAACAACTGTAGTTAATCCATTACCTACTGTAACTGCACCACCATTTGTTGATGACGCTTGTGATTATGATAATGATTATACCTTCCAGGTCGTAGGTACCGGATTAGGTACATTGCAGTATCAATTGAATGGAGGTACAGCTGTAACAGGAAGTATTGATAATTTTAATCATGTATTTAGAGTATCTTCCGCAGGAACATATACAATTACGATAACAGATGAAACTGGATGTACTAATACAGATACAATCGAAGTATTTGATCCTTTAGAAGTCGTTGCAGAATTTACTACTGCTCCTGATTGTACAACTCCGGATGGTGTAATTACGACTACACTTAGTGCAACTTCGCCACCGGCTGTTGGAACACTTACTTATGAATTACAAGATGGCTTAGGGACTCCAACCGGAAATACAACAGGTGATGCTTCCGGTGTTTATACGGGAGTTGCACCGGGAAGTTATATAGTTGAAGTTACAGATGATGGTCGAGGACCAGCACCCGGTTGTTCATTTACTGCTCCAGTTAGTATTGAGGCTCCTACTTTACCAGTACTATTACCTCAACCCAATACTAGTGTAACTTGTAATGGAGATGCGGATGGTGTAATCAATGCCGTTTTAGATCCTGCTACAGAAGATCCTACAGCTACATATCAATACGAAATAACTGCTGGTCCAGTGACTAGGCCTTTACAACCAAGCCCACAGTTTACAGGACTTGCAGCAGGCACATATACGGTGCAAGTAACAGCTACAGAAGCTAATGGAACATTATCTGTGTTATGTACTGATCCTCAGGACTATACAATTGATGATCCTACAGTTGTTATTGCAGATAGATCCATACAAACCCAACTTAGTTGTGGTGCTGCAAATACAGTTACGCCTGCAACGATAGGAATTACAATAGACGCTACCACTGGGACCGGGCCGGATTACTTCGTAACCGTAACTAGACCTGATGGCGTAGTGATTGATAGAATTCCTGTACCAACGCCAATACCAGCGCCACCAGCGATCGCATTAACTATTGATGCCCCAGTGGATGGAACGTATAATTTTACCGTATTTGATACCAATAATTGTCCTTTGGTGTTGACACCATTAGATATTCCGCCGTTACCTGTAATGACAGATCCAACGGTTACTCCGGGAACACCAATTAACTGTACCACCAACATTCAGGAAGTTACGGTTTCTGTAACCGGAGGTACAGGCCCATTTGATTTTGTTGAAACAAGTGGAGCTGTTACTGCTCAAACAGGAGTTGCTACGGGTACGGGTAATGTTGATCCTCCTCCAGGAGTTCAGACAAACGCTACATTCAATCTACCAGCCGTAGGCACCTATGTGTTTGAGATTATAGATACAGGTACAGGATGTACTATTCTAACTCCTGAGTTTGTTGTACCAGAATATGATACGATTGAAGCCACAATAGCACCATTAACTAATGTTGCTTGTACAGGTGATACTACTGGTGAGGTTACTTTAACTATTACCGGATATGCAGGAACATACGATTATGTAGCTACTAATACGACAACGGCTGCTACAGTACTTGGTTCTGGAGATACGGCTACAGATCCTGCTACAGGATTAGTTATCTCAGGATTAGGAGCAGGTGATATCGTGGTTACTGTTACGGCAACACAAACACCATTCTGTGATGATGATTCTAATACAGTTTCAATTTCTGAACCAGCAGCGTTAACACTAGATTTAGATAACGCTACCTTCCCTGATTGTAACAACGGACTCTCTGTAGTTACTATGGTCGCTAATGGAGGCGTTGGTCCGTATAACTTTGCGTTTGTTTCAGGAACACTTCCGCAGCCAGATCCAGCAACATTCCCTGAGTCTAATACGTTTAGTTTAGATCCAGCGACAAGTTTAAATTGGGTCATCTTTGTAGAAGATGCTAATGGATGTGTTACGCCAAGAGAAATTACTATTCCAGACGTTACACCACCACCAGTAATTGATACGATAGATCCGTTTGTAGATGATGCATGTGATTTTGATAATAATTATACCTTTACGGTAACAGCAACAAGTAATGTTACGATCCCACCGGGAGCAGGAACATTGACTTTTTCTCTAGATGGAGGCGCACAAGTAGCAGGAACACCTACTGGACCTAATACAGCTACTATAGACTTTAATGTAAGTGGACCGGGAACCTATTCGGTAGTTGCCTTTGATGAGAACGGATGTCCGTCTCTCCCAAGAACAATCGAAGTGTATCCAGAATTGCAAGTTACGGCAGTATTTACAGATCCTACATGTAGAGATAATGATGCTACTATTGTTGCAACAGTAACCGGAGGTTCTGATTTTACAGTGAACCCTGGAAACTTTACTTTTGATTTAGTAGATGCTGTTTCTGGTACATCTATTGCAGGTGTAACGCAAACTCCAGGACCAGGCGCTAATGAAATAACATTTAGTAGTACAACGCCAGGAACAGATGGTATTTTCCCAGGTGATTATAGAGTTGAAGTAACCGATAGTGCAATTAATACTGCACCGGGATGTACAGATACATTTAATATTACGGTACCTGGATTTGTAGACCCAATTCCTTCAGCAACAGTTACTCCGGTATCTTGTTTTGGAGGAGATGACGGAACTATTCTAATTGAATTAGACCCTACTGCAGATGATGATACACCATATAGCTATACATTATTTGTATATGATCCTTCGCCTACAGCTACAGGAGCTTTAGTAGCAGGGCCACAAGCGAGTCCATTATTTAATAACACGGTAGCACCAATTACAGCACAACAATATGAAGTTGTAGTTACATCTGGAAAAGGATGTTCTGTAACTTTAGAACCTATTACAGTAGGTCAGCCTGCAGCTGCACTTAATGTTGTTCCAACGCAAACACCATACAGTTGTGATGCTGCTAATGATTCGGTATTACCAGTAATTACGTTAACAATTAGTGGGGGTACTGCACCTTATGATGTATCCTATACAGGACCATCTTCTTCTGGATCAGAAACTGATGTAGTTGATGAAGATGCTGGCGCAGCAGATGTACAGTATACAATTACAGCACCAGTTGAAGGTACATACACTATTACTGTTACTGATGATAAGAATTGTGTATTTACTGCTTTTGATGTGATTGTGCCACCATTGGCAATTATGACCGATCCAACAGTAATTAGAGATACTTCTGGGATTAATGGCGGTGTAATTTCTTGTACGAACCCAGAGACCGTTACTGTATCGGTTACTGGAGGAACAGGACCATTTGAGTTTTTAGGAACTAATGGCAGTCCAACACCTGCTTCTCAAACAGTTGCAGCGGGAACAGGAGATGACCCTGGTACGCCAGAAATAGAAACAACGGCAACATTCACGTTACCAAGTGTAGGATCATATGTGTTTAGAATAACAGATCAAACGACAACATGTTTTATAGATACACCAGCGTACGATATTGCAGAGTTTGATACGATTGAAGCAGCAATAACATTAGGTAATGATATTTCATGTTTCAATACGACACCACCAGATGGATCGGTAAACTTAACCGTTACTGGATATACAGGTCCATATACTTACGATGCTACTAATACTACAACAGGTACTGTTGTTAGTGGTGGCGGTGACACGACTACAGATCCGGCAACAGGATTAAACATTCCCGGACTAGAAGCTGGTAATATAGAGGTAACAGTTACAGCAACGCAAACACCGTTCTGTGACGCAGATTCTAATGTGCAAGCCATCACATTACCACCAGTGATTACACTAACCGTTAATCAAGTACGGGATGAGAGTTGTAACCCCGGTGACGATGCGTTAATTGAAGCTGTAGCTAGCGGAGGTACAGGAGCATTAGAATATCAGTTAGAAGATGCTGGTGGAGGTGTACTCGTAGCTTTTGGTAATGATCCAAGATTTGGAGGCTTCTTGTTAGATGGTGGTGTAGCACCTGCGGGAATAGATTATGTAGTAAGAGTTAGAGATACCAGAAGTTGTGAACCGACCCCATTTACTATAAATATTCAACCACCAACTCCGTTAGGATTAAATCCAATAGCACCAATCACATTAGATTGTGCTGATAGCGAGGACGGTACAATTACTGCGGTTGCTACAGATGGTCAAGGTGTGGGTACGTATTTCTTTGCTTTAACCCTACCAGATGGAACACAATCTGCTGCCGTAAATAATGGTACGGATACGTTTACATGGAATGATTTAAAACCAGGAAGTTATACCGTAACGGTGTCTGATAACTTGGCTTGCGAGGAAACGACAACAGTACTAATCGATACACCACCTGCGGTTACTATAGATGTTAATGCATCTGGAATTAGTTGTTTGACAGCAAATCCAAATACCATAGTGGTTACCGGTGGTGGTGGAACACCTTCTGCTCCTGGTATTGGTGGATATACATATTTCTATATAGACACAAGTGGTACCGAAACTTTTGGAACAGGACCCAATGGAAATGAGTTTAATAACTTGCCAGAGGGAGATTATGATTTCTTTGTTAGAGATAATAATAATTGTGAATCTCCATCTTCTAATACGATACAGGTTAGAGATCCTGATCCATTAGCAGTTACATTAGACTTAAATAATACATCGATTGTATGTTTTAGTGAGGCTACAGGTTCTGTTAACTCTGTTGCAACTGGCGGTTTAGGAAACTATATGTACACCCTTACGGGGACTGATTACTTAGGATTTGGAGTCAATACAGGACCACAAACTACTAGCTTCTTTGGAGACTTATTAGCAGGATCATATACATATACAACCATGAGTGAGGATTGTGTAGTTGATGTACAAACATTTACCATCACGCAGCCAGTAGAATTCCAAATAGATGTAGATCCAATTGCTATCTCTTGTAATGGAGAGACCGATGGTAGTATTCGTGTATCTGTTCGAGTAATTACCCCTCCTGGTACTCCTGGAGGAACGGCACCCTATGTATATTCATTATTTGATAGTGCTGATAATACAGTATTCGCGCTAGTAGGAGATGATTTTGACAATATACCGGCAGAACATACTTTTGAGAATCTTCCTGCAGATACCTATCGTGTAGAAGTAGCAGATTTTAATGGATGTCCTAGAAGAGTAGAGGATATCGTGATTATTGAACCGCCTCTTATCGAAGCTATAGTAACAGCAACAACACCAGAGGATTGTGCTGGTGATATGAACGGTACAGCTACCATATCAATCTCTGGAGGACTACAACCTCCTGCACCGGCTAGTCCGATATATTATTGGAGTATCGATGGAATTAATTATGAATTAGTTGCTGATCCATCTAATTTGTTTATTGATAACCTTCCGGGTGGTGTGACTAACTTATTTATTAGAGATTCTCAAAATAGTGCAACGTGTCAGGGAGCCTTTACTATCAACATTACTCCAGGGGTTCGACTAGAAGCTCCTTTAGCAGAAAGCTTGGTATGTCCTGAGTATGATTATACTGATCCTATGAATCCAGTGATGACTAGTGAAGAGCGGTATTTTGTTGAGTTTGTGATTGAAGAAGATTCACCTATTCGAAATCTAGATGTTATTTATACCCTTAATGGTATAAACGGAACTCCTGATCCAGCAGTAAATATGACGCTGGATGACGATTTCCAATTCGAAGTCGTACCGGGTGAATATGAAGGATTTATGGAATATGAGATGTGTAGAAGAAGCATAGGAACCATAGAGGTATTAGAATATACACCTCTGGGTATTCCTGTTGCAGAAATGACAAACAATCCTCAAGACCCTAATGAATATCAAATCAGTGTTGAAGGAGGAAGACCGTTTGAAAGAGAACCAAACTATGCGTACTACTTTACCATGTTAGAGGATGGTATGACTATAGATAATTTAGATGCTTTAGACTATACAGAGTTACAAGAAAACATCTTTGTGATACGAGAAACAGCAGACTATGTAATACGTGTAGTTGATGCTGCCGGATGTGAAACTATAGTAGTGCAGACGTTGACGTACATCAATATCCGTATTCCAAACTACTTTAATCCGGGTAATCCTAATGGTACCCCAGAGGATAGATTCTGGTATCCAAGACAGATCACACCAAACTCAGATGATCCGTTCTTCTTTGATGATATGGAAGTAAAAGTATTTGACAGATACGGTAGAATGTTGGCAGAGTTTAAAGGAGATCAACAAGGATGGTCAGGTCTTTATCAAGGAAAACAACTTCCATCTGGTGATTACTGGTATACGATAATCCTTAATGATGTTGATAATAGAGAGTTTACAGGTCACTTTACCTTGTATAGATAATATATACAACCTAAGTGAGTTATAAAGCTGTATGGATAAAAATAATAGAGAGAGAAACGTTAATGATCTGTAATTTTAAATGTTAGATGAAGAAATATATTGTAATATTTAGCTTATTTGCAAGTTATTGCACTTTTGCCCAGGAGTTTTTTGCTCCTGTACAAAATCAATACATTGCAGATAACCCATACTTGATATCCTCGGCGTATGCGGGTATTGGAGATTGTTGGCAAGTTAGAGCCTCAGGTTTTGAACAATGGGTGAGTATAGAAGACGCACCCGGTACTCAATCTTTATCCATCGATGGTAGAATATCTGACCGCTCTGGGGTTGGAGCTATATTATTTAATGATCAAAATGGTTTTACGACACAACGAGGGATCCAAATGTCTTTTGCACACCATTTAACATTGAGTGAATATAATAATCAATACTTATCTTTTGGGATTAGTTATAAGTTTACTCAGTTTGGTATTGATACTTCAGAATTTAGTAATGGAGATCCTGATAATCCGTTTAACCCCGGTTTAGCAGATATTAGTGTAAATGATTCTAATTTTGATATCGCCTTATTATATCGTTTAGGAAGGTTCTTTCTGAGTGCTAATGCGGTTAACTTATTACAGAAAGAGATTGATAATTTTAATCCAACAGAACCCTCACAGATACAAAATTATTATTTATACACTGGGTATACGTTTTACCACAGATTTAGTGATATCGAAGTAGAGCCTTCAATTTTGTATCAAAATTTTGCAGGAGATGGTCGCTCCACTACGGATATTAATCTCAAGGTACGTAAAATGCACCGTGGCGATTACTACTGGGCAGGAATAAGTTTAAGATCATTGGTCGATCAGGATTTTAAACCACTTTCCGTTTCTCCTATGGTGGGTATCAAAAAAGCTAACTTTTATGTGGCATATGGATATCAGATTAATGTAAATGAAGTATTGCAACCCACCAGTGCAGCTGGATCACATATGATAACGTTAGGAATAGATTTTGCTTGTAGGCAAAGTAAATGTGGATGTACATATTGAACAAACAAAAACATAATTTTCAAAACCTACTCGTAACAACGGTAGGTTTTTTATGAACATAGGGTAATATATTTAATATTATTTTTTAGTACCTATGTAAAATTAGATATAATACCAGAACTGGTATAAAACACACAAAAACATTTTTTAAGCGCTAACCTAAAATAAACCAATTGATGAAAAAAAAACTACGATTTGAAAGGATTCTTCTTCTTTTTTTTTTCTTGTTTTAAGCACTACTGTATTTTCGCAAGTATCATTTTCCCCTGTCCCCAACAGTACACTAAATATAAGAGGAGAGTTAAAAGTTATAGGAAATAGTATTGTTGGGCTTAATCAAACACTTAATGGTATTACTTACACACCAAATGACAATTATAATGGTACAGATGTAAATAACCGAAAAACATTCGGTTATATAGATATAGATAATGATCCCAGCACATTTAGTTCTAGTAGTGCTGCATTTGATATATCTAGTACTTGTGGGGAGATAGCCTATGCCGGGTTGTATTGGGCAGCATCCTATTATGTGGATAGATCCACAACGGATAATGCTTCTGCCATATACGATGACTTACCAATGCCAGATAATAGACCGGATTTTAGAACCCTAAAAATTAGGCACCTTCATAAAACACGAAAACTCTTGTAAATATGAGGGTTTTGTTGTATATTTAAGTATAATAAAACCCCG
>CANLYR010000013.1 GCA_947495425.1 uncultured Aquimarina sp. | reverse complement strand
ATTTCGAAGAGAAGCTCTTCGATAGACTTGTAATTGCTGGAATTACAGGATTATGATTAAAAACGGATATTCAATTATATTATTATATATAGTGTTTCGAGTCTGTGCTTTAGTGAAGCTCAATTTAAATACATGCTATTATTAGTCTCTTGAAATTAGATATTAAAATATAGAAACCACTGTATATTGAAATATAATGATAAAGCAGCGTGAATATTTCAGACTTTATAAGTCTCTATAGGCATTGGTCATCTAGTATAAATAACTAGGATTAATTTTCTACTTGGTTACAATAGCCTAAAAATTGCATCAATTATTATGGAAGATTTGGGGGATTAAAATATCGAGTCTATCTTTGACAATCAATTTATAAACCTACAAAGATTAATTAATAAACATAACTTTTGAAAAAGAAAGTAATGTGACTTTTAAAACAAGAGTCAACGACTGAATTTATATACAGATCTATGATACTGATAATGATAGAGCAATGATGATGATATTTTAAATAAACTTTAATATAGAAAAATTAATTTTTGCGTTTATTTTTAATTAAATTCGCAAAAAAACTAACACACAAATACTTTTTATTAAGAATATGGCAAAATTTGAGCTTAAACTACCAAAAATGGGTGAGAGTGTTGCAGAAGCAACAATAACAACGTGGTTAAAAGAAGTTGGAGAAACTATCGAATTGGATGATGCGGTTGTAGAAATTGCCACAGATAAAGTAGATAGCGAAGTGCCTAGTGAGGTAGAAGGTGTGTTATTAGAAAAACTTTTTGAAGTTGATGATGTAGTACAGGTAGGACAAACGATTGCTATTATAGATATTGAAGGAGAAGGTGCTTCAGATTCTGAGTTGGATCAGACCAAGGAATCAGTAGAGGAAGCCCCAAAAGAAGCTGAAGTTTTAGAATCTAAAATGGTAGAAACTGCAGAAGCAGTATCAGTTAGCAGCGTAGCAGATTTCTCAGAAAGCAGTAAGTTTTATTCTCCATTAGTAAAGAATATTGCTTCAGCCGAAGGAGTTTCTTTATCAGAACTAGAAGGTATATTAGGAACAGGAAAAGATGGTCGTGTGACCAAAAATGATATTCTTCAGTTTGTTGAAGATCGAAAAAGTGGCAAAACTATTGCTCAACCTATAAAAGAAGAAGTAAAAGCAGCACCAGTTGTAGCACCTGCTAAAAAAGAAGAACCTAAGCAAGCGACGCCTGTAGTTGCTTCTGGAGAAGACGAAATCATAGCAATGACCCGAATGGGTAAGCTTATTGCACATCATATGGTAGATTCTGTGCAAACTTCAGCTCACGTACAATCTTTTATCGAAGCTGATGTGACTAACATCTGGAATTGGAGAAAAAAGGTAAAAGCTGATTTTATGAAGCGAGAGGGAGAGAACCTTACATTTACTCCAATCTTTATGGAAGCTGTTGCAAAAGCAATACGAGATTTCCCAATGATTAATATTGCTGTTTCTGGAGATTCTATCATAAAAAAGAAAAATATAAATCTTGGTATGGCCGCGGCTTTGGGTGATGGTAATCTTATCGTACCGGTCATCAAGAATGCTGATCAGTTAAATTTGGTTGGTATGACCAAAGCTGTGAATGATTTGGCAGGCCGTGCACGTAACAACACATTAAAACCTGATGATATACAGGATGGTACATATACCGTAACCAATGTAGGTACATTTGGTAGTATTATGGGTACACCTATCATTAATCAGCCTCAAGTTGCAATTTTAGCATTAGGCGCTATCAGAAAAGTTCCTGCAGTAATTGAAACCCCAGACGGCGATTTTATAGGAATACGATACAAAATGTTCTTATCACATTCTTATGATCACAGAGTAGTTAATGGAGCTTTAGGGGGTCAGTTTGTACAACGAGTAAAAGAGTATTTGGAAGCTTTTAACGTGAATCGAGAATTCTAAAAAAATAGCAATTTTAAAAATAAGATATTAGAGGGAATCTAAAAAGCACGTTGGTAACTATCTAACTAAGCTTTATAAAGTTCCATACCCATTCTGAAAATAGACTTGTTTGATAATTCTAATAATATTAAGTCTAAGTATTTGATCATTTTTGATCAGTACATACTGGGATTTTATGAATATGCATTAGCACATAATTTTGAAAATAGTGTTATTTGGAACAGCTAAGTAGTAGGGTAATGTCTTCTTTATGCGTTATATAACAAACGCCCATAACTTATCTATAATGTATTGGTAAAAAGGATGCTTTAACCAGCATCCTTTTTTCTATTCGTTCTTTGTATTTCATTATCTATTAGCCTGCGTTTCGATATAAGAATAATTTAGGTATAAAACTAATAGCTTTCAACTACTACTACAACATATAATCCTACACTATGTTTGAAATTTAACCTTAGCCTTTCAACCCTACGCCGGATAAACTGTATACAAAAACTTACAAAATATTATATTAAGTTACATCTGAAAACTTTAGTATAACGAAGTTTTAATGCTTAGAAACAGATTCAAACAACTAAATGTGCCTAAATCCATGAATGGTACCAGTTTTCTTAATTTGAAATCAAAGCATTAAATAGCAGTCAAGAAAGGGGTTAATAATCCAAATACAATTCTTTATTGTATATAATCAAAAAACGGAAATACCTTTAGGCCTTTCCGTTTTTCAAGAATGAATTCTACATTTCGTATCAATATCAAAGTTTAGGGCATCTTTTGCAATTAGATTTTCCTTTCTTTTTATACTTTTTACAACACTTTTTCTTTTTCCCTCCACAAACTACTTCACAATTCATAGTTACACAAGGAGAATATAATGAGGGTATATCTAAATTTTGCACTATTATTATCTTTATTAAATCTAAATAAAGTACAAAAATATAAAAAAAGAAATGCTTTGAAAAGAATCATTACTTTTTCTTTATCGATTTATCAACAATCAATTAGCTTCTTCGGAAGCTTGAAAAGTATTAATATCGCGATCAAACAAATAATGACCCGATTTATCGTCTCCAATAATTTTCAATTTATCCAATAGGGTTCGCGCTACAGCCTCTTCTTCTAGTTGTTCTGCAACATACCATTGCATAAAATTATGCACATTATAATCCTTGAGCTGAAGACACTCATAAATGATATTATTGATTTTGGCAGTCACAAATTCTTCACTCTCAAGAAAAGTTTCAAAAAGATCCATTAATGAATTAAAATCATCTCTTGGCTTCTCTATAGCCGGAATAACTGCAGCACCACTACGCTCATTAATAAACTTAACCAATTTAGTCATGTGCACCCGTTCTTCTTCTGACTGCGTATAAAAAAAATCCGCAATTCCATTATATCCTTTTATATCTGCCCAACTGGCCATAGAGAGATATTGCGCAGAGGCTTTTGCCTCATATTTTATCTGTTCGTTTAATAATTTCTCGATTTCAGGTATCATACTATACTCAAATTTTTGTAGTGTGACTAAATTACGGAATTTATCGTGTTTTGTAATAGTATATTCAAGTGTTTAACTCGTTTTATGTATTAGAAAATCTATTACAACTTGTAATCGCCGCAAAATCTATCGCTACACTACATTTTCAAATTTCACCATAACGATGCCTATGCTAAAATTCGTAAAATGTCAGGTTTTATTGCGTTTCCAACCTTCATAACGAAGTTCTAATACATAAAACGGATTTAAAATCAATTTAAAATCAGACTATTTAACACATGTGATTCTTAATTGATTTCAATTAAATAAACTAACAATACAAAAAAATTATTGTACGAGGAAAAATGTATGTAAAGGGAACAAAGAAGGATTATGCCGCTTTCTCGAAGGCAATATAATTAATAAGCTTTCCTCTTTTATCATGTATCGGAAATCCTTTGATAACACATTGATATGTTGTCTTATCCTTTCGATAATTAAGGATTGACACTTCAAAAGGAACTTCTTTTTTAATTGCATCTCGCACTTTTGCTGATGTTTTGCTACACGTGTCTTCGCCCTGAAACATTTTTGGCGAATTGCCAATAACTTCATCTTGTGAATATCCATTCATTTTTTGGATATTTTTTGATGCATAGACAATTTTTAGATTGGGGTTGGTAATTACAATTACGGATTGTTTTTCTACAAACTCATTATGATAATTTCTTTCAAAGTCCCAACTTTTTGTAATCTTCTTTAAATCGACAAGGTCATCCTTGAAAATTTCTAACATAGTATGATGTTCTCCATAAAATTCCCATGATAATAATGGCAATGTATGATTTGCCATTTTACCATAATAATCTGCCATCATGTTATCATAACTACTAAACTCTTGCATATTATCAGTTTTCTTTCAAAAATATAGAATTTCAATAGGATTCGCAATTGAACAAAAGTTAATTCTTAGATTAAACAAAGGTTAAACTTTCTCCTAATTATAATTTAAATTGCAATGTGGCGTACCAGGAAATCGGTGCAGAAGGAATGATTCCCGGCCCCGGATACCCCGTAGCCCTTCTAGTAAAATAACTGTTATCTAATACATTATTAATTCCTGCTTCAAGCTTTATATGTTTTGAAAATGTATACGACGCCGATATATCTAATATATCATAAGCAGGTATAGCACCATCAACTCTATCCTCATTCTTTGGATTGCATGGAGAATTGGTTGCATCGGTAAACTGTTCTGATAGATACGTGTATTGTAAAGAAGTTAAAAAATTCTTATACCCAAATGAAACTCCGGTTTTTAAATTTACTTCTGGTATAAACTCTACTTTATTACCACTAACACTTGTTTCTATGCTACTTGTATACTCAGAAGTTGTCAATGCGAGATTAGAAAATGCATCTAACTTCAAATTGTCGTTTCCTTGAAAGAATGTTTCTTTAAGATTCCACTGTAGTAATGATTCTAAACCAATAATGGTGGCCTTTCCTATATTACCTCTAACCCATTGCGCTCTAAACGGAGGATCGTTTCTAAAAGCTTGACCTAATCTATTATCATATAGTAATGAAAATACATTGATATCATAAGAAATCTTTTTCATGAACGTTCCCCTTACCCCTAAATCTATTGTATACCCCGTTTCGTCTTGTATACTTGGGTCAACAGCAAATGAAGGACTTACTGTTCTAATATCTGAAAATGTAACTGATCGATAATTCTGAGAAAAATTAAAATAAGATTCAAAGTATGTTGTTGGTTTATAACTTAGACCAACACCTAATAATAAAAGATTTCGTTCCCTAACTTGATTATCTGGCGTAAAAATGATCGTAGGATTACTACCTCGTAGACTGGGTCTATTCAAAAACGCTCCAACAGACTCTGTTTTTATATATTCGAATCTAAAACCTGGTGTTACCGAAAATTGATCTGTTAGATTAAAAATATTTTCGCCGAATGCAGCCAAGTTTACGTTTGGATACTTAAAACTGTTTTGGTTCGGATAAAAAGGAAAATCATCTGTTCTAAAGGTAAAATCAGCATCTGTTCCTTTGCTTCCTGGCCCCTGCTGTGAGGTATTATCAGCTTGATAGAATTTTGCTCCCAGAAGTAGTACTGAGGGAGCACTCTTAATAGTGTATTCTGTGATCACCCTAGCTTCTGCGCCATAATTTTTAAAAGTACCTATTAATAAATCTCTTTCAAAATCAAAATTTCCAAATTCATCGGTTTCATCAGGTTCAGAGATATCTGGATTTTCATTTCCAGAAACAACGGATTCAATTACTCTGAAACCAATTGCTTTTCTTGAGGCATCAAGGGCAAAAACACTTAATGTCCCATTAACGTGATCAGAAAATTTATGATTTAATTTTATATTAAACAAGTTCCAATCTACCGCAAACCAGTTTCTTGTTCTGTTACTTTGCCTTGGATCTTGTAAAAACTGAACATCAGATAATCCACCAGCTTGTTGTGCCAGATAATTCAAATGTGTTACTTCAGCTTCAATTTTTGTCTTCTCACTAAATTCATAGCCAATATGTGCATATCCATTTTTTGAATCAAAACCAGAATTGGGTCTAAAACCATCTCCTTGTTTATAGTTGTAATATCCATAATAGCTTAGTTTATCTGATGTGCCACTAATACTAGTGAAATTTGTAAATAAATTAAAACTCCCAGCCGAGCTTCTTGAAATTATCTCTAGAGGTTTATTTGAATTTGGTTTCTTCATTACAAAATTTATCAACCCTCCGAACTGAGTTCCATATTGCAGAGAAGCAGCACCTCGTATCACCTGAATCTGCTCTAGCCCTTCTGTTGGTGGCGTATAGTAACTTTCTGGATACCCTAAAACATCGGCACTAATATCATAATCATTTTGGCGTGTATTGAAATTTGCCGTTCGATTTGGATCTAATCCTCGTCCGCCAATATTAAGTTGTAGACCTCCATCATTATTATCATAAATATTTAAACCCGCTACTTTTGCATAAATCTGTCGCGCATTATTGGTAGCTTTGTTCGTCAAATCTTGATCTAGTAATACAACTTCAGATTTTTTTCCTGCATAAATATGTGTTCCTTCTACTGGTTTTAATGTTCGTAAACCGAAAGCTTGCTTTTTCTTATAATTTAAAACCACCTCTGATAATACATTACCAAGGGGCACCATTTCAACAGTAAAATTGGCATTATCGCTTAGGTTTATATCTATTTCATAAGTCTTATAAGAATATTCGAAAAATATCAACGAATGATTAGAATCTATGCTTAAAGTTGATAAACTCAAATTCCCTGTAGGATCCGTTTGCCCAACTAACCTTCCTGATTTTGTATACACTTGTACTCCTTGAATAGGCTTCTGGGTATCTGCATCTAAAACGCTTACGCTAGCGCTTTGTACAGCATATATTGATAGCGATACCAAGAAAAATATAAAAAAACTATAACCCTTTAATTTCATCTTCAAATGGTAGGATCCATGTTTTGTGCTGGAATCCATCTTTAACTTTTAATAAATCAATTCTTGGGTCTATGTATGGTTTGCTTAGTCTTTCGTTTAAAGAAATATACCCTTCAACAAAAACCCCAATATTTTCGTTCTTTAATTCTTTTTTATAATGATCTCCCAAAAAATGTGCGTACTCAATAATGAAATCGGGCTGAGTAGACATTTGCTTATTTTGAAAAGCATTCAAAAACTGTTTGTTATCTACAGTAAAACTATCCCCTGTGTCATATTTTACAATTCTAAACGAGGTATACCCAGCTTTTTCTATCAGCATGACTCGCCATGAAAATCGATATCCTTCTTCTGTCCAGAACAATTCATCTGGATATAGTACATATCGGAAAGGCAGTATGAGCTGAATTCCCAAAAATATACTGACAACTAAAAATATTTTTCTGTTAATTTTTGGCAAATATACGTCTCTTATATCATTAACTTTAGATGGAAGCTTTATAATATTTCCTAGTATGCATAAGAACTTTTCATGAAATTCTCCACTAAAAAAGATGAGTGTTACACAGATCATTACATATGGAAACATTCCTATAGGAAAAAGTACTCTTGTAAATACATGAAAAATCACAACCAGAATAAAAGCAAAAGGTCTCGTTTTACGAACTAACAGTAGAAATGGAATCGTAAGATCATAAATAGCTCCACTCCAACTCATCAAATAATGAAACCAGGTATCGTTCATAAATTTTCCTATAATCGGAAAATCAATTTTAGAAGAAAGCCAAATTTTTAAAGGCTGAGCTCGTAATAACCAATCTGAATTTAACTTAGCCAATCCTGCATAAACATAAACGATTCCTATTAAAACCTTAATGGCATCTACGGTCCACTTGGATACATTTCTATAAGACTTATTTTTATAATATGCATCTAAAGAAAAAGTTACGTTAAGTGGCAGGAAGCACAATAAGAAACTCAGCACACTAATAAAATAGTAATGGTTTAAATATGTAGTTTTGTCGATCAATTCTATATAAGTAAACGATAAGAAAAATAAAATTATAGCAAGTCTATATTTATATCCAAGAATAATTGCGACACAAGAAATGATTGCAATAAAAAAAAGGACATACGTGTATACACCCCAGGATACTACCCATGAAAATCCATAATATTTAAAATGAAAATTTGGCTCGATGTAAAACTTATACACCCAACCTTTGGATAAAAACCTAACAAGGCCTAACAACATTAATACACCAAATAAAATACGAAAAGCGGCTAGTGTAGCCGCTCTCGATGTTGTATTTAGATATGCACTAATAATCTGTTTAATCCCCATCACTATCTACAAAGTCAATGGTAAGATTAAAGGCATTAATGGCATTCGATTTAACAGCAATTACAAACTCTTGGATAGCATCAAATACTGCATCAAAATTAGGGTTGTAGTCTTGTGTTTGTTGATAAAAGTTATCTGTAATATTATTATTAGCAGCATCAATAGTACCAAATAGAGTAGTAATATATTCATCTAAGAGTATTTCATCACCATTAATTAATATCGTAGTTCCTAAGATTTGAAGATATTCTTGTAAACCTACAGTGTTGCTATTATTTGCATAACTTCTTCCGTAGTAAAAATCTTGAATGGCATCAAACGCCTCAAGATATAAAGTCTTAGAATTTTCTGGACTATATAACGACTCAACAAAATCAGGACTTGCAGACACAGAAATTGTTGGAAAAATATCTCTATTTCTGGTTCCAGAAGGGGTGGCAATTTTTGACTCTCTAAACGATTTTTCGGTGTATTGTAAAAAATCATTTACCTGTATACTCAAATAAGAGCTAATCGAATTATCTACGCTATTCTTGTTGGTATCTTTACTAGTTTCAAAATCATCTAAAGCTGTAGTTGTTATGCTAACCATTCTTTCTGATAATAATTTCAAATAGTCTTTATACTTCGCTTCTTCATATTTAGTAATAATATCATTGTCTGTTGACTCCAATCCGTTTACCAAATAATCGATAGCGGGTAATCCTTGTGTTGGATTTAATACCGTTCTATTTAAATCTACTGCAGTAGTACTATTTATATTCTCAGTTATTTTGGTTACATCAGTAGGGTATGTATTCATATCTAATGAATATCCAGATCCATAGAAAAACATTTCTACATGCTGCCATACTTTATAGGCTTCGAATAAGTTTGTTCTAACTTCAGCCAATTTAGGTGCATCAGGTGCCTCTGTGAACAATGTAATAGAACTATTTAATGCTTCTAGTTTACTCTTAAAATCATTTGTGGCTGGTAGTAAAAGATTATCCACCCAACTCGTTGTTAAACTAACACGGTCAAAGCTATCATCTGTCTCTCCTTCAGAAGAATTATCATCACTCGAACAAGAAAACAAATAAAGCAATATTAGAATTGGAAGTATATGTACTATCTTTTTCATAAAATTTATAGCTTAATTAAAATTAAAAAACACAAAGGGATGCATGGTATTTTCCCTTTGTGTAATTATTATTATTATTATATATTTTCTAACTACATGCATTTGATCCCTATCTAAGGATTTACATCATCTAAAGTCCAAGATAATCCTCCAACACTTTTAGCTGCTATTGTATCAGCAGTATCTCTTAATTGAGTTGAAGTTACATCCCACAATCCATTCTTTGCATCCAAGATTGCTAAAAAACCATCAACCTCTGCATCAGTAAAGTATTTGTCACCAGTAGCGTTTACCACATAACGTAAACTATTGATAAAACCATATCCTTCACAAATATCATGGAAAGCATCTTCTCTTTTTCCTGAAGTACTAACCCCAGCCGCATCAATAATTTTGGCACCACCACTTAAATAGTGTACAGCTCTAACGGCAATGACTAAAGCAAGTTTTTCACGTAAAATTCCAATTTGAGTATCTCTTAATGTGTAGTCTTTCTCTGTAATCGCAATTCTTCCTGTTACAAAAGCTTCGAAGATTTGTTTTTCTGTACCTGCAAACTTTGATAAGCCATCTACGTTATCAATATATTTGTAGATTAAGTTCTCACTAGAAGTATTACCATAGATATAGCCAAAAGCTTCATCCCAATGATGCTCCATTGTAGTATAACTTTTTCCTTCGGCTACAGTTCCCGCATCATTTAATGCACGGTAATCTTTAGTCCCATCAGCAGCATCACCATTTTCATTATCTAAACGATTAAAGTAGTGATTTACTGCTTGATCATAAGCTAAAGCACCAGCTAAAGATTTTGTAAATAACTGATCTAACTCACGTCCTTTGGCATCTACATATCTAGTAGAACCATCACTATCTCCAAACGTACCTGCTTGACCAGAAGCCGCTGTTGTTGACCAATTTTCTAATACATTTTGGTGACCTGTAATGAAAGCATCGATAGCATCTACGTTTGTTTTTCCTTGACCAGATTCGTTTTTATTTGAACCAAACAAACCTATTGAAGAAGAAGATTTTGATCTTACGATCTTGGTAGTCCCATTTAAACTAGCATCTGTAAATCCAGCACTTTCTCCATCTTGACCTTCAAATTTTAATCTAATATCTGCAACACTAGTCTGAGACTTTAAATTTTTTCCTATTTCTACAGCTTGTTTTAAACGAGTAGTCTGTCCACTAAAACTTACAGTAGCACTGCCATCTCTGGTAAATAAAGTAGCGTAATTACTGATGTAATCGTTATTGTAATCTCCGTTATCGGCTCTAGAAAAATCATCACCAGTAATAACTTCTCCTACTGCAGGAATGTTTAATGCTGGCCCTTCCGGTTCATTATCATCATCATTAGAACATGACGCTAAAATAAGTGCTCCGGATAAACACACTACATTTAATAACTTGTTGATTTTCATCACTTTTTTTATTTAGACTGAATTCAATTAATAAATCGAATGCAAATATATTCATCAAAATGTATTTGACAAACTTTATTTGTAATAAATCTAAATAAAATTAAACATCTTACCTTAAGTTTAAACTTAAACCATTAGTTACTAATAAGAAAGTGTGTTTTTCTACTTTATTTATTTGATTCAATGATATTCTGAAAAAATTTTTGTGGCTTCATTATGCGAAGATTCAAAACTTAGAGTTCTTATATTGGTATCAGCATTTTCTGAAGTAAAATATGAGATCATACGCTCGGTAGGCATATTACCTGTTAACTCATCTTTTGCCATCGGGCAGCCTCCAAAACCTTGTATTGCTCCATCAAAACGTCTGCATCCTGCTTTGTAGGCTGCATTTACTTTTTCGTACCAGCTAGTTGGCGTAGTATGTAAATGTGCACCAAACTCTATATCTGGATATTTTGGAATCAAATTAGAAAATAAATAATCGATGATCTCTGGTGTAGAAGTTCCAACGGTATCTGATAACGAAAGAATCTTAACGCCCATCATACTCAGTTTCTCTGTCCACTCCCCTACAATTTCTACACTCCAGGGGTCTCCATACGGATTACCAAATCCCATAGAGAGGTATGCAACAACCTTTTTATTAGCTTTGTCTGCAATGTTGAGAATTTCTTGTAATGTATTAACCGACTCTATAATAGTTTTATGCGTATTACGCATCTGAAAGTTTTCAGAAATTGAAAAAGGATATCCCAGGTAATTTATAGCTTCATGCTGTACCGCATCATTGGATCCTCTTACATTAGCAATGATTGCTAAAAGTTTACTTTCGGTACTTGATAAATCTAATTGTGATAAAACATCAGCTGTGTCAACCATTTGTGGTATGGCCTTTGGGGACACGAAACTCCCAAAATCGATCGTATCAAAACCACAACGCAGTAAAGATTGAATATATTGAACCTTTTTCTGAGTCGGAATAAAATCTTTTATGCCTTGCATGGCATCACGTGGGCATTCAATAATTTTTACTTTTTCGGTCATTTTGGTGTTACAAAAAAGAAGATATTCAGTTAGAAGTATAAAAGTATGATTATTTTTCAGTAATCAGAATAAAAATTCCAATTCCTATAAAAACTATAATCTGTAGCCATTTTAGGAATACCCCTACGTTAACATTTCCTTTTATAAGATCTGATATTGACCCCGACAAAAGTGCAATAGACCCAAAGACAAGGCTGCCAGAAATCACAAACAATATCCCAAGAATATAGAATTGTAACACACTACTTAATGCTTCACTAAACAAAAACCCGGGAAAGAAAGCCAAAAAGAAGATTGATACTTTAGGATTTAAGACATTCATAATAAAACCTTGCTTAAATAACTCAACGAAGCTTTTTCTTTCAACCGTAGCGCCTGAAAGTTGTATTGAGGCATCACTTTTAAACACTTTAAATGCTAAAAAAAACAAATATAAGGCTCCAAAAAGTTTAATCATAAAAAACAGAATATCGCTTTGTTTAATAAGTACCGACACTCCAAATGCTACCAGAGTAGTATGCACGAAGCATCCAGACATCAAACCTGCTACTACAGCTAAGCCATATTTTTTTCCATTAACCATACTTTGCATTAGCACAAAAATATTATCTGGTCCTGGAGAAATAGCTAAAATCGTTGATGCCATAAAAAACGTATACAGCATCTCATAATTTATATCCATAGGCGCCTATTTTTACAATAACGCTTTATTAATGTCCTTGATTAGCTTAGGACCTTCATAGATAAAACCTGTATACAATTGTACTAAGCTTGCTCCCGCCTCTAATTTTTCTAAAGCATCTGCAGCAGAATGGATTCCTCCTACACCAATAATCGGAAACGCATTATTACTTTTTTTAGCTAAAAATCGAATGACTTCTGTAGATCGATTTGCCAAGGGCTTACCACTTAGTCCTCCGTTTTCTTTTACTAACTGAGGATCAGAATGTAAATGTTCTCTCGAAATGGTAGTATTTGTTGCGATAACTCCGGCAATTTTAGTTTCTTTAATAATATCAATAATATCCATCAATTGCTCATCTGTTAAATCCGGAGCAATTTTTAACAAAATAGGTTTTTGCGAAGTTTTTTCCTGATTTTTCCCCTGTAGGGTATTGAGAAGCTCTGTTAAAGGTTCTTTATCTTGTAGCGCTCTTAGATTAGGCGTATTAGGAGAACTTACATTCACAACAAAATAATCCACATAATCAAAAAGTGAATCAAAACATAAGGTATAGTCATCGACTGCATTTTCATTAGGAGTTACCTTATTTTTACCAATATTTCCCCCTATTAGCACACCTTTATTTTTGCCTGCCCGTCCGGCAGGTGGGTTTAATCGTTGTACTGCCTCTTTTACTCCACCATTATTAAAACCCATACGATTGATTATCGCGCTATCTTTTTTCAATCTAAACAATCGCTTTTTAGGATTTCCATCTTGTGGTTTTGGAGTTAATGTTCCGATCTCAACAAATCCGAATCCAAAATCACATAATTCACTATACAGCTTAGCATCTTTATCGAATCCGGCAGCCAATCCAACTGGATTTTTAAATTTCAAACCAAAAACCTCTCGCTCTAGCCTAGCATCGTGTACTTGATATAAACTCCTGAATAGTGAAGAAACAAAAGGAATCTTAGAAAAAAATCTAATCATTTTAAATGTAAAATGATGTACATTTTCGGGGTCAAACCCAAATAATATTGGGCGTAATAAAAATTTATACATTAGATATAATTTTATTAGCGCAAAAATAGAAGATTACTAATGAACTAAGAAAAGATTTTAAAAGAATAAAGCCCACCGCAAAATTATTGAGTGGGCTTTGATATTCGTAAAATGATTATTGTTTATTTTAAAACAACGCTGAGTCTGGCAAACAAAAATCGTCCTCCAATACCAAATTGTTGAGATCTTCGAGACCAGTCAAATCGACCGCTACTTCTATTACCAAATTCTTCTTCTGCTCTATCAGGATAGATATCGAATAAATTATTAGCACCTATAGTAGCTGTTAAAGCTTCTGTCAACTTATAACCGAAAGAAAGATCGGTCACTACTTTTGAGCTAAACACTTGCTGATTTTCAACAGTAGTGGTAGCCTCTGTTACCTCACCGAAATAAACGTTTCTTAAAAAAACATTGAATTTATTTGTAGTTAGACTATTTGAGAGGTTAACTTTTGTTCTTGGTACTGCTTCCTCCAAATAGACTCTACTATCTTCGGGGAAATACGTATCTATCAAACCAGCATCTTCTAAAACTCGTGAAGCTTGTACATTTCCCACTTTTCTAGTTTGAGAAAAGGTTGCTGCTAGATCTGACTTTAATTCTATATTTGTTCCAATTCCGGCTTTATGTGTCATAACAACATCAACTCCTTTAGATTCCGTATCGATAGCATTAGCAAAAAACGAAGCTTGTGTTGCATTTGCCTGAGCCAACAAATTATCTAATTCGGTACCGGTTCCTGGCCCTTCAAATTGACCAGTATATACAACTCTATCATCTATAGCTACAAAATAACCATCAATAGTTACTGAAAGATTAAGCGATGGTATTTTTGCAGTAGCCCCTATGCTGATACTCCGAGAGGTTTCTTCTTTTAGCTGAGGAATACCTAGTAATTTGGCAGCTCTACTATCATTAGCAAAAGTTCCAACTTCTTGTGGATCTCCAAAATTATCAAAAATAGTAGCAGTCGAGTTAAAATTAAGCTGATGTAGTGACGGAGCTCTGAATCCAGTATTGGCTGCTGCTCTAATGTTAATATTATCGGTTAATTTATAACGTGTTGCCAATTTAAAATTTATCGTAGATCCAAAGTCGCTATAGTTTTCGAAACGCGAGGCAAAACTCACTAAAAATTTCTCCGTAAAATCTGCTTCCAAATCCAAATACCCTGCAATACTAGTTCTATCACGTGATAATTCATTGACAGGACTAAACCCAGGAAAAACCTGAGACCCACCCGGTCTTGGTCTTCCAAAAAAATCGGTAGGTGGTGCCTGTGTCGAAGTAATAATAGGCTGCCCATTATTATCATACTGAGCGTACGATTCTTCTTCACCTGCAATAATTTCGTACGTTTCTAAACGATGCTCTGCACCAAAAGCAACATTGAATCCCGCAAACACATCCTCGTAGAATCTTGTTATATCTAAATTTGTAGTATTTTGAAGAAAAGAAAAACCTCCCGCATCAAATGTGGTTGGTGTAGCTTTGAGTAGAGATGCATTGGATGTATTAGAAATTGTATAGAGGAAACTGTTTTTACCATACGTATTACTAAAATCGACATCCCAATCCCCTATCTCTCCCTTAATACCCGTAGCCAAAGATTGATCTGAGATTTTAGAATTGATTTCAGGTAGAAACCCATTCAGGTATGCAGGCGTGTAGGTTCTACTCTGATTAGGAAGTCTATAAAATCCTGCGGAATTTCCTTTTCTAGTACTCATTCCTGCAAATGAATATAGTTCTGTACCATTATCATCTAATGGTAGGGAAAAATTAGCAAAGAAACGACCACCTCTAAGTGCCGATTGACCTACTCGCATATTGTAATCTGATCTAGACTGTCCCCTTGTAGTTAGTTCGGCCTCTGTTACATCTGCGTCCAAAATTGTTTGTAAGTCGACTAAAGTAGTTGCTGCTTGAATGTCGTTTTGCAATTGATCAGAAAAATGAGGCACATCTAATGCAAAACTCTGAATTTCAGATAAATTAGCTTCCAACTCAGAAAGGTCATTTCCTAATAATGATGCCTGATATTCAATGGCATTGTAGGCATTAAAAATACTTCCTTCCCATTCTTTCATACGACTGTAAAAGTCACGATAATCAAAATCTCCACTAAAATTAATAAATCCTCCTTTATCTCCTAAAGACAATCCGTAACTTGCAGCTACATTAATAGTCTCTCCATCTACACCGCCATTTTGCTCTTCTGCATTTCTAGAAACATTAGCTCCGCCAGTTACCGACAAGCTTAACTCATTAACACTTTTGTTGAGAACTATATTGATTACTCCCGCAATAGCATCAGATCCGTACTGTGCTGCTGCACCATCTCTTAATACTTCAATACGTTGTATCGCAGCTGCCGGAATTGCATTTAAATCAGTACCTACACTACCTCTACCAAAAGTTCCATTAACGTTAATTAACGCTGTCGTATGGCGCCTTTTTCCGTTGATCAAGACAAGTACCTGATCTGGTCCAAGGCCTCTTAGAGAAGCAGGGTCGATATGATCAGTACCATCAGAAATAGTTTGGGTGTTAGAAGAAAAAGAAGGTGCTACATAATTAAGGATCTGATTTAAATTAACCTGAGGTGAAGCAGTTGCTAATTCTTTTATGTCCAATACATCTATGGGCACTGCTGTTTCAGTAACCGTTCGGTTAGCATTTCTGGTACCTATCAATACCACTTCATCTAATGATACACCGGATTGCATAGCAACATCAAGTATCGGTCCTTCAACTTCAATCTCTTGCTTTTCGAATCCAACATAAGAAAACACCAATACCTGTCCGATATCGACCATAATCGTATATCGCCCATCAAAGTCTGTAATCGTTCCGGTTTCGCCTCCTTTAACTATTACTGCAACTCCTGGTAGTGGTTGCAATTGATCATCTGTTATTGTTCCAGACACTTCTTGTGCCATGGTAATTGTCGTAAGCCCAAAAGAAAACAACAATACTGTTACATAAAATTTAAACATAATTCTATTTTTGGTTAATTTATTGAATAATTGTGCGTTTCAAATGTAATTCAAATCATATGCAAACTTAAAATTTTTCAATAGTATTAACATTTTTTAAAAGGTAACTATTAAAAATATGTAGTAAAGCAAATTAATAAATGATGTATTTATAATTTACCTTTTATGAAATAGTTTTAAACTAAATTTCAGTAATTTCCAGTTTTATTGATAGCAAGTTCAGCTTAAATTACACTATACTTTTTAAGAAAATAATTAGATAACATTCAAAATTTATGATTTCAAAAAAACATATCATCGATCGATTCATTAGTTATGTTCGTATCGATACTGAAAGTGATCCAAAGAGTGACACTACTCCCAGCACAGAAAAACAATGGGATTTGGCAAACAAATTAGTAGAAGAATTAAAAGCTATTGGATTAAATGAAGTAACCATTGATGAGAATGCCTACATTATGGCTACATTACCAGCTAATGTAGATAAAGAAGTGCCAACTATTGGTTTTATCTCTCATTTTGATACGACACCAGATTTCACAGGAGCTAATGTTAACCCCCAGATTATAGAAAACTATGATGGTAAGGATATCATACTCAACGATACCGAAAACATTATACTTTCTCCGGATTATTTTGAGGATTTAAAATTATATGTGGGGCAGACTCTTATCACTACAGATGGAACTACATTACTAGGAGCCGATGATAAAGCAGGGATTGCCGAAATAGTTACTGCTATGGAATACCTAGTGCAACATCCAGAAATAAAGCATGGAAAAATTCGTGTTGGATTCACACCAGACGAAGAAATTGGTCGCGGAGCACATAAATTTGATGTCGAAGCATTTGGTGCAGCTTGGGCTTACACTATGGATGGTAGCCAAATAGGCGAATTAGAATATGAGAATTTTAATGCTGCAGGAGCTGTTGTAACTATTAAAGGGAAGATTGTGCACCCAGGATATGCTAAAGGAAAAATGATCAACAGCATGTATATTGCTCAGGAGTTTATTAGTTCCTTACCACAAAAAGAAACACCAGAACATACTAGCGGACGCGACGGTTTTTATCATTTATACGATATAAAAGGTAGTGTAGAAGAAACCAAACTACAGTATATCATTAGAGATCATGACAAAGAACATTTTGAGGCTAGAAAAGAAGTAATGCTCAAGCTGACTAACAAAATTAATGCGCAGCATAAAGGGGAAGTTATACATATTGAAATTAAAGATCAATATTACAATATGCGAGAAAAGGTAGCACCTGTGATGCATATTGTGGATATTGCTGAAGAAGCAATGAAATCTCTTAGCATTACTCCGATAATAAAACCAATTCGAGGAGGTACAGATGGGTCACAATTAAGTTATATGGGACTCCCTTGCCCCAACATTTTTGCAGGAGGGCATAATTTTCATGGGCGATATGAATATGTTCCGGTAGAAAGCATGATAAAAGCAGTAGCCGTGATTGTTAGGATTGCCGAATTAACAGCCACAAAAAAGAATCTAAATTTAAGATAAAAAAAAGCGCGATAATATCAATTTGTGTATTGTCGCGCTTCTAAAAAAAAGTAGGCTAGTTATTACTTCTTGTCAGTTGGTGTGTTTAGTTTCTGACTCATCTCTAGCGAAATCGCAGATTTATCATACGTTAATTTACCTGATCCTGTTTCAATAATAACAGCATTATTTTTTTCGCTAAAATCAAAAACTTTTCCATGAAGACCGCTTTTTGTTACTACTCGATCTCCTTTTTTAAGTTCTGAAGCGAATTTTTTTTCCTTTTTTGCTTTTTGCATTTGTGGGCGTATCATAAAGAAATACATCACCACAAATATGAGTATAAAAGGAAGAAACTGTTGTATTTGTTCCATAAAATTACTTGCTTGTTGGTGTTCCGCTTGCTGGTTTAGCTTTAGGAGTTACCATAGCTTTAATTTTAAGAATTTCTTTTCCTGCTTCAGTATTAGCTGTTATCGTAACTTGCTTATTTTGCAGGTTTGGCTTGCCATTAGAGTTAAACTTAACTAACATCTCAGCTGATGCACCAGGTGCGATAGGCTCTTTTGGCCACTCAGGCACAGTACAACCACAGCTTCCTTTTGCACTTACAATTACCAAAGGAGCTTTACCTGTATTCGTAAAACTAAATTTATGCTCTACTACATCTCCTTCATTAATAGTTCCGAAATCGTGCTCAGTTTCTGCAAAAGCCATTACAGGAAATTCTGCATTGTTTGCATCACGCTCAGCAGCTATTTCTACATTTTCTTCTTTTACTTTTTTTGTCGCATCATCTTTACAAGACACAAATGTCATAGCAAAAATTCCCGCCAAAATCAAGATTCCTTTTTTCATTACTTGGGTTTTTAATTAATTGAGGGTTAAAAATACATTTTTTTTTGGATTACATAAGCCCACGACCAACTTTATTTAGTTTACCGTTCTCGTGAAACTCCTTGGATATCTTATCCAAAATACCATTGATAAAAATACTACTTTTAGGAGTACTATATTCTTTTGCAATTTCTAAATATTCGTTAATTGTTACTTTTACGGGTATAGACGGAAACTTTATAAACTCACAAATTGCCATTTTAATGATAGCTTTATCCAATTCTGCAATACGATCCTTATCCCAATTTGGAGTTTTGCCATCAATCTCTTTAGCAAAATCTGCTCCATTAAGTACTGTTTTTTTTAAGATATCTGTAGCGAATTTTTTATCATCAATATCTTTATATAGCTTAGGCAATACCATATACTCATCATGAGAAGATTTGATCTTACGAAACATTTTAATGAGCGCAGTATTTACTAGTGGTAAATCATCAATCCACGTAAGCCTTTTATCTTCAAAATATTCATAAAGTTTATCATTGGGTGCAATAATTTCCTTAAAGATATCAAGTAGAAAATCTTTATCTTCTTTAAAAGTACTATGACTAGTACTCATGTAGTCTGTGTAGCGTTCACTTTCCTTAATCTCGTTCCATACAATTTTCACATACTCATCATCCAACTCCCAGCAGTTAAGCTTTTTTCTATCTATTTCTTCTTTGAGTTGTATGTTGTTTTCTAGCAATAGTAAAACTTCGTTAGCAACAAATTTGGTGTTTGGATTTTTCTCTTCTGAAGTAGCCAGGTGTTTTTTTTGGCTTTTTTTTAAATAATCAGCGGCATGTTTTCTAATTTCCACCAGAAGTTGAAGATTTATAATAAATAAATCGTACATCTGATCAATACTGTAAAGAAGAAATTTCCCTTCTTTATCTAGGTTGTCATTTTGCGTCTGCGCTATTGAATAGAGTGACTGCATAACTTTTACTCTAATATGTCTTCTGGTTAACATAGAATAATTACAAAGAACTTTATATTAAAAAATAGAGCGAAAGAATGTTAACTTTCGCTCTGCAAAAATACTATTATTTTTAATCTAGCTACGCTAAAAATCTTTTTTTATCGTCAACCATTTATTTTTTTATATTAAAATTACTGCATATTTTTTTAGCCGCAATTCTATCTTCTGCAATACTTAGTGCCGCTGCATTAGTTGTCATATTAGTAGCTTTGGCTTTATGTAATATATCTAGAGTAGTGTTGTAAATATTTTCGGTTTTGGCATTGATCTGATCTCTACCATATCCTTCTATTTCAGCATATACATTTATTATACCTCCCGCATTAATTAAAAAGTCAGGTGCATATACTATTCCTTTTTTCTGTAATAAAGTACCATGCATAGCTTCATCGGCTAACTGATTGTTTGCGGCACCTGCTATAACTTTTACTTTTAATCTATTGATTGTTTCATCATTTACGGTAGCACCAAGGGCACAAGGCGCATAGATATCGGCTGTCTCATCATACAGATTATCTCCTCGATAGATATCAACTCCATATTTTTTGCTTACTTCTGCCAGTCTTTCTTGGTTGATGTCACTAATTACAATTTTTGCCCCTTCTTTAGAGGTTAATCGAACGAGTTCCTCTCCTACGTGACCAATCCCCTGTACTAAAACTTTTTTTCCGTTTAAATCATCATTTCCATAGGCAAATTTGGTAGCTGCTTTCATCCCCATATATACACCATATGCAGTAACTGGTGAAGGGTTTCCTGCACCTCCTTTTGATTCTGATATACCAGTAACGTATGGAGTTACTTCTCTTACCGTGTCCATATCTGATGTTTCCATACCCACATCTTCGGCAGTATAATATTTCCCCCCAAGTGTATGTACAAATTTCCCGAAACGTTTCATTAACTCAGGAGTTTTAATCTTTTTAGGATCTCCAATAATGACGGCTTTTCCTCCTCCTAAATTGAGACCGGTGATTGCAGCTTTATAAGTCATCCCCCTAGACAATCTGAGCACATCATTCAAAGCATCAAATTCTGTTTTGTAGTCATACATTCTGGTTCCACCCAAAGCAGGTCCTAAAATTGTGTTATGCACGCCAATTATTGCCTTCAATCCTGTATCTTTGTCTTGGCAAAAAACAATTTGTTCATGATCATTAAAAGACAATTGCCCAAAAACTGGAGCTTCTTTTTTTAATTGGTTTACAGTAAGCACTTCGGTTGTCATAGTTATGGAAAAATTTAAAAAATTATAAATTATATTATACTCAAAATCAGGTCGCTAAAATAACCTATTTTTATGAATTTAAAACTTAAAGCTACTAAATTTTACGAATTTATTAATAAATAGTTTCTTAAACATACTTTTCTATGCGTGCATTACGCCACCTAAACAAATATTTTTTAAAATATAAACTAAGGCTTATCGTTGGTCTAATCATCACAATAATTGCAAGGATTTTTTCTACGTTAGTTCCTACAATAGTTGGGGATTCTGTAGATGTCGTAGAACAATATATTAATAATGAAATTACAGATATTGCCGAAGTAAAAAATGGTCTTATTATCAATATCCTACTAATTATAGGGGCTGTTCTTATCTCTGCTTTCTTTACGTTCTTAATGCGCCAAACGTTTATTGTTGTATCTAGATTTATAGAATTTGATCTAAAAAATGAGGTTTTTCAACACTATGAAAAATTATCACTCAATTTTTATAAGAAAAACAGAACTGGTGATCTAATGAATCGCATTAGTGAAGATGTATCCAAGGTACGAATGTATGTAGGGCCTGCAATTATGTATAGTGTAAACACCATTACCTTATTCATTGTTGTTATTGGATACATGATCAGTATAGCTCCAGAACTTACATTATATACGGTAGCTCCTTTACCCATACTATCGGTATCAATTTACAAACTTAGTGTTGCCATACACAAGCGAAGTACTATTGTACAAGAATTTCTATCAAAACTAACTACCTTCACTCAGGAATCTTTTAGTGGTATTTCTGTAATAAAGGCATATGGGATTGAACCTCATACGCAAGAAGGCTTTACAAACTTATCAAATACGAGTAAGGATAAAAATTTAGACCTGGCCAAAGTACAGGCATTGTTTTTTCCATTAATGGTTTTATTGATTGGTTTTAGCAATATTCTGGTTATTTACATTGGGGGAAAACAATTTTTAGACGGCACCATACAAGATTTAGGAGTTATTGTAGAGTTTATAATTTTCGTGAATATGCTAACCTGGCCAGTAGCTACTGTGGGATGGGTGAGTTCGATAATACAGCAAGCCGAAGCCTCACAAGTAAGGATTAATGAATTTCTTAGTCAAGAACCAGAAATTACCAATACTACAGTCCAAAAGACTTCAATTAAGGGAGGTATTAGTTTTAATAATGTTTCATTCACCTATGATGACACTAATATCACAGCTTTACAAGACATCAGTTTTGAGGTGCATAGTGGCGAAACTATTGGGATAGTAGGAAAAACAGGTTCTGGAAAATCAACAATATTAGATCTGATAGGACGATTGTACGATGCTTCTTCTGGAGAAATTTGTATTGATGGCACTCCAATAAGAAATCTAAACCTAACAAACCTAAGAGAATCCATTGGTTACGTCCCTCAGGATGCCTTTTTATTCAGTGATTCTATCAAGAACAATATTAAGTTTGGAAAAGAAAAGGCTACAGACGAAGAAGTATATGAAGCTGCTAAAAATGCAGCAGTACACGATAACATTATAGGTTTTAGTAAAGGATATAATACGATTTTAGGAGAACGAGGTATCACGCTTTCTGGTGGTCAAAAACAAAGAGTTTCTATTGCACGAGCAATAATTAAGGATCCCGTTATTCTTCTTTTTGATGATTGTTTATCTGCTGTAGATACCGAAACTGAAGAAGAAATAATGCAAAATTTAAGAAAAATTTCTAAAGAAAAAACTACATTTATCGTTAGTCATAGAGTTTCTACGGTTAAAAATGCTGATAAAATCATCGTTCTGGGAGACGGTCAAATAACCCAGCAAGGTACTCATAATCAACTAATAAACTCTTCTGGGTATTACAAAGAACTCTATTTAAAACAACTTAGCGAAAAAGAAATTTGAGTTTTTTTTGTGCGGTTAACATTTTTTTTGGATTTTTGATTCCATCATAGCATATTAATTAATTTAAGAAATAAGTATTATGAGTGATAATGAAATGATGGAGAAAGAAGAAATTTTCTCAAAAGTTTTACGCGCAGGAAGAAGAACATATTTCTTTGATGTGAGAGCTACAAAAGCTGGGGATTACTATTTAACAATAACAGAGAGCAAGAAGTTCACCAATGATGATGGATCGTTTCATTACAAGAAACATAAGATTTATCTTTACAAAGAAGACTTTGTTGGTTTTACTGAGATTTTAAATGAAATGACGGATTATATTGTTGAAGAAAAAGGTGAAGAAGTAATTAGTGAAAGACACCAAAAAGACTATCAAAAGTCTTATGATAACAATTCGACTGAAGAGAAAACCAAAGACGAAGTACCTGCATCTACAGAAAGCTTTACAGATGTAAGTTTTGACGATATATAAAATAACTATTACGTTAAAGTTATGCAAACCGCTTCATTGTCTGAAGCGGTTTTTTTTATATTCACACATCAAAAAGAATTACTCAATGAAATATATCTTTACTATTACTTTAACGCTCATCAGCATTCTGTCTACCGCTCAAAACAGTCTCTCCCTAGAATATTACCTCCCTAAAAATACAACCTATAATCCTGAAATACCAACACCACAAAGTGTTATAGGGTTTATCCCAGGAAAATGGCATGTCACCCACGACAAATTGGTTAGTTATATGATGGAGCTTGCAAAGGTTTCTCCTAGAATAACAATTGAAAATAGAGGAAAAACTTTTGAAGATAGACCTATACTATTACTAACGATTACTTCAGAAAAAAATCACCAAAACCTTAAGGAAATAAGAGAAAAACATGTACAACTTACCGAAAAAGGAGCTGAGGCAATGCAATTAGAGGGCCTACCCGTTGTTGTATATCAAGGATTTTCTATTCATGGAAATGAGCCTAGTGGTTCTAATGCTGCTTTAGTTGCTGCTTACCATCTTGCTGCAGCCCAAGGTAAAGAAATAGATGATTCATTAGAGAACACCGTTATTTTACTAGACCCTTCATTAAATCCGGATGGCTTGCAGCGTTTTGCATATTGGGCAAATACCAATAAAAGTAAAAACATAAGTACAGATCCACAAGACCGAGAATATAGCGAAGTATGGCCGGGAGGAAGAACAAATCATTATTGGTTTGATATGAATCGTGATTGGCTACCAGTACAGTTACCAGAATCTAGAGCTCGGATTAAAACTTTTCATCAGTGGTATCCAAATATCCTTACAGATCACCATGAGATGGGGCCGAATAGTACCTTCTTTTTTCAGCCAGGAGTACAATCAAGAACACACCCACTTACACCAAAACTAAACCAAGAACTAACTAAAAAAATTGCTACTTATCATGTTAAAGCATTAGATAAGATAGGTTCATTATACTACACAGAAGAAAATTTTGATGATTTTTATTATGGTAAAGGATCTACTTTTCCAGATATAAATGGAGGAATCGGTATTTTGTTTGAACAAGGAAGTTCTCGAGGCCATGCCCAACAGACAGCAAATGGAATACTTACATTTCCTTTTACAATACGAAATCAGTTTACTGCAGCACTTTCTACTCTGGAAGCCGCAAAATCTATGCGAGAAGAATTACTACAGTACAAACGTGGCTTTTATAACAATGCAAGAAAAGAAGCTTCACAAAACGCATACATATTTGGAAATCAAAAAGATGCTGCCTCAACATTTCATTTGGCAGAAATACTCAAAAGGCATCAAATAAAGCTCTATGAACCCAAACAAGATATTACTTCTGGAAATAAGGTGTTCAAAAAAGGATATAGCTATGTAGTACCTAGAAACCAGCGTCAAAAAAGACTTATTAATGCAATTTTTGAGAAAAGAACAAGCTTTGAAGACAGTCTATTTTATGATATATCTGCATGGTCATTTCCTCTGGCATTTAATCTAGATTATACAGATAAGATCGCAACATCTAATCTAGGGACTGAAGTACTGGATTTGAAACAAAGAACTCCAAGCACTATAAATCAAAGCAACTATGCCTATGTAATGCAATGGCACGAATATTATAGCCCAAGAGCACTCTATCAAATATTAGCAAAAGGAGTACGAGCAAAAGTGGGTATGAATTCGTTTTCTTTGGAGAATAAAGATTATGATTATGGAACTATTTTAATTCCTGTTCAGAATCAAAAATTAAACAGTCAACAACTACATACCTTTCTTCAAAAAGTTGCTTCAGAAAACCATATCGATATCAATGGGGTATCTACCGGACTTACCAAAGGAATTGACCTAGGTAGTAATCAATTTCGAACATTATCCCTGCCTAGAATAGGATTATTTACTGGTGCCGGCACTACATCATATGATGCAGGCGAAATATGGCACTTAATGGATCAACGCTATGACGTGCCGATAACAAAGTTGAACGTTGAAAATTTTAATAGGATTGACTTTTCAAAATACACACACATTATACTCCCAAACCAAAGAGAAGCTGTTTTTGATAAAGATAAATCTGAAAAACTTAAGACATGGATTCGCAATGGGGGCACCTTAATAGGATACAGAAATGCAGCACAATTCTTTTCAGACCATGAGTTTATGAAAATTGAATTTGCAAAACCAGAACATGACGCTAAAAACATATCTTTTGAACAAAAACGAAAATTTTCTGGTGCACAAGTTATTGGTGGTGCCATTTTTGAAGCTAAAATTGATCGTTCTCATCCCGTTAATTTTGGATATAAGAATGATAAAATTTCATTATTTAGAAACACAGCTTTATTTATAAAACCACACAAACAAAGCTATAACAACCCAATACAATATACCGAAAAACCATTGCTAAGTGGATATATCAGTAAAAAAAATCTAGATTCATTATCAAGTACAGTACCTTTTAGACATAATGATATGGGCAAAGGAAACGTAATTCTATTTACAGATAACACAAACTTTAGAGCATTCTGGTACGGGACTAATAAACTTTTAATGAACGCTATTTTCTTTAGCAAAGAAATGTAACTATTAAGCTAAAGATATAAGTAATTAATAATCAAATATTTATGATGTAAACTGATTTCTAAAAGCATAGTAGTGAGTCAAAACCTCATCAGAAGCTTCGACTTGTGGATAATGGCCAATTGTTTCTAAAATAACAACATCAGCATTAGGTATTATTTCTTTATAAAAAGTTGCCATATGCTTTCCTGAAATCGGATCATATCCCCCATTGATTAATCGTTTAGGAATATCAGTATATTGTAATGCTTCTCGCCATCGCATCTTATAGGTATCTCTTTCTGTAAGGTATTTAATAAGTTTAGGAATCACATTTTTGCCTGCATTGTAATCTATAATTTCCCAAAATTCATCAATCTCCTGATCATTTGCCTGTGTATAAGGTCCAAAAATTTTTCTAAAATTCTTAGCTAGCGTATCTCTACCCATAAAATGCTTAAGTAGGCCACCAAAAGGTGTCAATAGTATTCTTTGCGTACGGGTAGGAAAATTTGTTTCAGGAAACAACCCTCCATTTAAAAAGCAAACTGATCTAATTCTGAATATATCTGCTGAATTTTCTTTATATCTTGCTAACATTTCCTGAACTACAGTATCACCATAATCATGAGCAAGAATATGAAAAGAATACATGTTTCTACTTTTCAAAAAAGCTTCCCATAGATCTACCTGTGCAGCAATTGTGTATTTAAAACGTGTAGGTTTTGAAGAAAACCCATACCCTATCATATCAATTGTATATACTTTGTATTTCTGTATAAGAGAACTCCAAATTTTACCCCAATCCCAAGATGATGTTGGAAAACCATGCACGAGAATCAAAGGTGATCCCTCTCCATCTTCCTTAAAAAATACTGGATAGCGATCTTTATACTCAAAATATGAACCAGAGTTCTTCCAGTTTTCTAATGTCATACTACCTTTTTCCAAACATTTTCTGAATCACCCAAGCAGGCCCAATTAATAAAAACTGTAAATCTTGTGCAGCAGATGGCTTTTTTCCTTCTAAGTGGTGGCCATAAAACTGACCAACCCAAGCAACTGAAAAGATGATCAAAGAAACCATCCATAAAGATGCGTATTGACCAATATAATAATTAGTGATAATACAAAAAGCAACAAAAACCAAGATTTGCAACGCCATTTTTACAGATAACCGAATATAAAAAAGCAATATAAATAGTGAGGTCACAAAAGCCCAGTTTTCTATGAAAGGATTATCCCCCGGAATAATTCGAGCTAAAAACGAACTAGGAATACTCATTATTAATCCAATAACAGAGAAAAAAATTGCTGGAACGCACACAAAATGGATCGCGATATTTGTTTTATTTTGATGGCTTACGGCATATTCTTTAAACCAGGTATCTAAAGGTTTCATAATATTAAATTTAATAATAACTAAGGTAATAATTTTTTAGACTAATTATATAGAAATATTGTAATTTGGCTTCTATAAACACTGAAAAACTATGGCACGTACTCCATCAAATATGCTCCCTCTTGGGACCATGGCCCCAGATTTTGAGCTGGTAGATGCAATCACTAATAACAGAGTGGCTCTAAAAGATGTAAAAGGTAAAAAAGGAACCGTAGTTATGTTTATCTGCAATCACTGCCCGTTTGTAATTCATGTAAACGAAGAGATTGCAAGAATCGCTAATGATTATCGTGTACAAGGGTTTGGTTTTGTAGCTATAAGTAGTAATGATATTGAAAACTACCCGCAAGATGCGCCCCGACACATGTGGAAAACTGCACAAAAAAACAAGTACACTTTTCCTTACCTTTATGACGAAACACAAGAAGTTGCAAAAGCATATAATGCAGCATGTACACCCGATTTTTATTTATTTGACAACGAATCAAAACTTATTTATCGAGGTCAGCTAGATGATTCAAGACCCGGGAACGGAATCCCAGTAAATGGTCGTGATCTTCGACAAGCACTAGATGCAGTTCTGCGAAATACAAAGGTTTCTGAAGATCAAAAACCAAGTATTGGATGTAATATAAAATGGAAAGAATAACCTATGAATTCTGAAATTGTTTTTAAAAATTGTTCAGAAAATGACATAGAAAGCTTAGTTAATATCAGCCAGCAATTTTATCCTGAACACTATATCCACATTTGGAAAAATAATGATCCTAGCTACTATATCGATCTAAGTTTTAACCAAAAAGCTTTTACAGAAGATTTTAAAGTAGAAAATATTGCATACTTCTTAATCAAAAAAGAAAATAAAGATCTAGGTCTATTAAAAATCAGAAAACACCAAGAAGTATTAAATTTTGAAGGTTCTGAAGCGATCCAATTGGAAAAAATATATCTTTTAAAAGAATCTACAGGATTAGGAATCGGTAAAAAAGGGATTGAATTTGTAAAAAATTATGCGCAAAATCTAAATAAGAAGGTGATTTGGCTAGACGTTATGACAACGAGCCCCGCTTTACTTTTCTATAAAAAAATAGGATTTAGTACCGTTTCTTTTTATAATTTAGATTATCCCGGTTTAAAGGATAATTACAGAGAAATGCAACGAATGATACTACCAATCTAAAGCTCTTTTATAAGTTCTCGGCATAGAAATCTTGGCATACACTATATAAAATAATCTATTCTTTAATTCTCTACTTTGGCATATGCAAACTCCTCTTTTGAAAAAAGATCGATAAGCGTAAGTATATTTTCATCAACGTTCTCTATTTTGTATCTATAAATACGGTCGTCCATAGGGAAAAAGCACTCAAGAACACCATCCTCAATTCTGGTTTTTAGACGATTTGCAAATTTTCCATTATAAAAGTTAAATCGTATAGTACCTTCAAAAATAATATAATCCTCTGTATTTTGTATAAAAATCCATCTCCCTTGAAGGGCTTCATATACAGCTCTATTATAGAATTTATTATCAAGTAACGCTTTCATCTTATTAGCATAGGATACAAATTCTTCTTCTAAAGCAATCCCAGCCATTGGTGCTCCTATTTTTTCAGTAGCTACTTCTTCTCCTTTATTAAAGTAATGCTTTGATTCATATTTAGTATATGTACTAGAATAATCCAGAACATTTTGTCCATTAGAGCTGGTTGAAGTCAAATAAGGCTTCTGCTTATAGCTCACATGAATTAGTTGATCATTCCAAAAATAAAAGGTAGTGAGTACATCTGCAGAACGTGTTCCTACTTTTCGTATAATCTTTTTAAGACGTTCGTGCTCATAATATCCATTGAGTTCTGCTGCATTATCTGGCATTTTGTCAAGAAATTCTTCTGGATCTAAGAAAAACGTATCAAATTCGGTATAACTATCAATGACCTCCATTTGATCTTTGATATCAGTAAGAACATCGTCGTTTTCTTGACCATAAAAAACATTCGTAAGAAAAATAATTAAAAAAGTTGTTAGTACAGTATTTCTCATATTAGTTGATTAAAAACTTCTTCTTAGTTTCCCAAATTATAATTAAGAAGAAGCAAATATCTAAATATCAATCGAAAACTTTAACATTTTCATCATAACTTTACACAACCAAAGTAATGATTTTGAATCAGATAAAAAATAGGTTTTATTAACAAAAATTCAATTATCAGTAATCACAAAGTGTACCAAAATTTTTTATACCATTTAACATACAGGTTTTTAAAACAAAACGCCTCTGAAACATACAGAGGCGCTCTCAAAAATATATTTAATAAAAATTATTTCACTTCTACTAATTCTACATCAAAAACAAGAGTTGCATTTGGGGGTATTACACCTCCTGCGCCGCTTTCTCCATACCCAAGATAAGGTGGGATCACAAAACGTGCTTTATCTCCTACTTGCAATAATGCAATTCCTTCATCCCATCCGGCAATTACATTTCCCATCCCAAGAGGAAAATCAATGGGTTGATTACGCTTATAGGAAGAGTCAAATACTGTTCCATCTGTTAAACTACCTTTGTAGTGTACAGAAACTGTTTTTCCTTTTTCTGCTTTTACACCATCTCCTTTTTGAATTACTTTATAACGTAATCCGCTATCAGTTTTATCAAATCCAGCGGCTAATTCTTCTAATAATTCTTCAGCTTTTTTCTTAGCAGAAGCTTCACGTTCAGCTTTTGCTCCGTTAAATTTTCTAAAGGTTTCTACAGCATTGAAGTTTTGCGCCTCTTCTCCTTCTCTAATAATTTCAACCTCGTCTATAGTATCACCTTGTGCTATAGTATCAACTACATCTTGTCCTTCTACTACTTTACCAAATACGGTATGCTTCCCATCTAACCATGATGTTTCAACATGGGTAATAAAAAACTGACTTCCGTTTGTTCCCGGACCAGCATTAGCCATAGATAATACTCCCGGTCCATCGTGTTTTAAATCGGAGTGTATCTCATCATCAAACTGATATCCCGGGCCACCTGCACCTGTACCTTGCGGATCTCCACCTTGTATCATAAAATCAGGAATCACTCTATGAAATTTTAATCCATTGTAGTATGGTTTTCCTTGTGAGATCACTTCGTTTTCTATATTACCTTCGGCAAGGCCCACAAAGTTACCTACAGTTCCCGGAGTTTTTTCAAACTCTAGATTAATAAGAATATCTCCTTTTGTGGTCTTAAATTTTGCGTATAATCCGTCTTGCATAATAGCGTTTTTTTGCTTTTGATTCTAAAGCAGCAAAGATAAGTAATTGGTTATGCTTAAATAAATATATTCTTTAATCTTAAAGAATTTTTATTGTAATGAGGAAATTTAAAAATTGAATATATGTAAATGATCTATGGAAACTGTATTAAATCTAATCCCACTTATAATTATTATAAATATAAAAGGAGATTTAAAATTTAATAGAATTTCTTAAAAAGAATTACTTAGCTGTAACCCTTTTTGTGATTAACACAATAGATAATATATCAATTCGCTACATCACTAATAAACTTTATACGATATAAACGCAGTTCTTCATCATCATAGTCTCCGTCAAATTCTTCGATAGCAATATCGATCTTATCATTTTCGGCCTCTAAGAAATAGTCATGAATTTCTTCTTGTTGATCTTCATCGAGAATATCATCAATCCAATAGGAAATATTAAGCTTGGTGCCGCTAAACACAATAGCTTCCATTTCTTTAATAAAGGCGGTCATATCCATACCCTTGGCAGAAGCAATATCAGTAAGAGGTAACTTACGATCTACATTTTGAATAATATAGAGTTTTAGACCACTATTTGCTCCTGTACTTTTAACGACAAAATCATCGGGGCGTACAATATCATTTTCAGCTACATAGTTGGTAATAAAATCTACAAAAGGCTTTCCATATTTTTTGGCTTTACCTTCTCCTACACCATGCACATTACCGAGTTCTTCAATATTTACAGGATACTTAAGCGCCATATCTTCTAACGAGGGGTCCTGAAATACCACAAAAGGTGGAACGCCTAATTTTTTGGCTACAGTTTTGCGTAAATCTTTAAGCATCGATACTAATTTTTCATCGGTGCTTCCTCCTCTAGCTCCAGCTTTGGTTACCGTTATTATCGTATCATCATCCGTTTGGTCATACATATGGTCTTCTGTCATCATAAAACGAACTGGATTATCTATAAAACCTAATCCTTGTGGCGTGATCTTAATAACACCATATGTTTCTATGTCTTTTTTGAGATATCCGGCTACTAATACTTGACGAATAAGTGCCATCCAATATTTGTCTTCTTTAGATTTTCCGGTACCAAAAAATGATTGTTTGTTAGTTTTATGTGAGAGAATAAGCGCGTTGCTTTTTCCTATGATGGTATTCACTAAATCCTTGGATTTATAAATTTCTCCTGTCTTTTTTACTACTTCTAATAAGAGTTTGACCTCGTCCTGAGCTTCGTGTTTTTTCTTGGGATTGCGCACATTATCATCCATATCGGCACCTTCCCCATGTTCTCCATCAAAATCTTCTCCAAAATAATGCAATATAAACTTACGTCTGGATATTGAGGTTTCTGCAAAAGCAACAATTTCCTGCAACAACGCATGGCCAATTTCCTGTTCCGCAACAGGCTTACCACTCATAAATTTTTCTAGCTTTTCAATATCTTTATACGCATAGTATGCCAGGCAATGTCCTTCTCCACCATCTCGACCAGCACGACCAGTTTCTTGATAATAGCTTTCAATACTTTTGGGCATATCATGATGTATTACAAAACGAACATCGGGTTTATCGATTCCCATCCCAAAAGCAATAGTAGCCACTACGACGTCTGTATCTTCCATCAAAAACATATCTTGATGCCTTGCTCTGGTTTTTGCATCCAACCCTGCGTGATAAGGTACTGCTTTGACCCCGTTAACTTCTAGAGTCTGCGCCAATTCTTCAACACGTTTTCTACTCAAACAATATATGATACCGCTTTTTCCTTGATTTTGTTTTACAAAACGAATAATGTCTGCATCAACATTTTTTGTTTTTGGCCGAATTTCATAAAACAAATTTGGACGATTAAATGACGCTTTAAACGTTTGAGCATCGCTCATCCCTAAGTTTTTCAGGATATCTTCTTGTACTTTTGGTGTCGCAGTAGCTGTAAGTCCTATAATTGGTATATCTTCTCCAATTCTCTTAATAATATTACGCAAATTTCGATATTCTGGTCTAAAATCATGACCCCATTCGCTAATACAATGGGCTTCGTCTATGGCTAGAAATGAAATTTTTTGTGACTTCAAGAAATCTACATATTCTTCTTTGGTAAGCGACTCCGGAGCAACATATAATAATTTTGTAACTCCGTTAATAATATCATCTTTTACTTTTTTTATCTCTGATTTGTTCAATGAAGAATTAAGCACATGGGCTATACCTTCTTCAGAAGAAATACTTCGTATAGCATCTACCTGATTTTTCATCAATGCAATTAGAGGAGATACCACAATGGCAGTTCCCTCAAACATTAAAGCTGGTAGCTGATAACACAGAGACTTTCCTCCGCCTGTAGGCATGATCACAAATGTATTCTTCTTGTCGAGAATACTTTTAATTACTTTTTCCTGTAATCCTCTAAATTGACTAAAACCAAAATACTTCTTCAGGGCACTTTGTAAGTCAGTTTCGTTCAAATTCATTAAATCTTTTAACTTTTATATACCAATTAAATAAAGACTTCACTAACACTAAAATCTGTTTCCCCAAACACAAATTTAGTGGATCATATCATTTGTCATTTCAGTATGCCAAATATAATTAAAGTACAAATTAATATCCTTTTTTTTGACAGTATTTAAAATTAATACGGTATTGTATACCTTTGCGTTAATTAAAGATAATAAAATCTTTTTTATAACACCTAAAAATTTAAAAATTTGAATACCCAGGAAACTATAATTTCATACGCTAAGAAAACTATAGCCGAAGAAGCTAAAGCAATTGCTTACTTAGAAGAGCTAATTGACGAGGAGTTTGCCAAAGCGGTTGAAACTATTCACAACTCAAAAGGAAGAGTGATTATTACTGGTATAGGAAAAAGCGCTATTATTGCAACCAAAATAGTAGCGACAATGAACTCTACAGGAACCCCGGCAGTTTTTATGCATGCTGCTGATGCTATCCATGGAGATTTAGGAAATATTCTTAAAGATGATGTTGTTATCTGTATTTCAAAAAGTGGTAATACTCCCGAAATAAAAGTCTTGGTTCCTTTTATTAAAAGTTTCAAAAACCCATTGATTGGTATTACTGCCAACAAAGAATCATTTTTAGGCACAGAGGCAGATTATGTTTTGCACGCCTATGTAGAAAAAGAAGCGTGTCCAAATAATCTGGCTCCCACGACCAGCACAACGGCTCAATTAGTTATGGGTGATGCACTAGCAGTTTGTTTGCTGCATCTAGAAGGTTTCTCTAGTCGAGATTTTGCTAAATATCATCCAGGTGGTGCGCTAGGAAAAAAATTATACTTGCGGGTAAGTGATATTACATCACGTAATCAAAAACCAGAAGTAGCTCCCGAATCAGATATCAATACTGTAATTGTAGAAATGACAGAAAAAAGATTAGGCGCAACAGCCGTAACCGAAAATGGAGCCATTATTGGTATCATTACTGATGGTGACTTGCGTAGGATGCTCACTACAAATAAGACGTCTTCTTTTGAAGGATTGACTGCCAGACAAATTATGTCTCCAAATCCAAAAAGCATTGATAATGATGCTATGGCTGTCGATGCACTCGAAAAAATAGAAGAAAATTCAATTACCCAATTACTTGCTGAAAAAGATGGCAAATACACAGGGCTTTTACATATTCATGATCTAATGAGAGAAGGTATTCTATAATGGCAACAAAGACTAAAAAAAATCCACAAGCTATGTCTTTTCTGGATCACCTAGAAGAGCTTCGTTGGCATCTCATTAGAGCAACCGTTGCCGTACTCATCGCTGGTATTGCTGCTTTTTTGGCTAAAGAATTTATTTTTGACGTATTAATTTTTGGACCAAAAAAACCTGATTTTCCAACATATAAAGGTCTATGTAATCTGTCAAAATTCTTGGGGTTAGATGAAAGTTTATGCTTTCAAGAATTGCCATTTAGTGTACAAAGCAGGAAAGTAGCTGGACAATTCTCTGTTCATATCTGGACCTCAATTACGGCAGGTTTTATTATTGCTTTCCCGTATGTTTTATATGAATTCTGGAAGTTTATTGCCCCAGCAATGTATGATACCGAGAAAAAATATTCCAAAGGTTTTATCATTATCTGTTCTTGCTTGTTTTTCTTAGGGGTACTTTTTGGATATTATGTCATCACCCCACTATCCATTAACTTTTTGGGGGGATATCAGGTAAGCAAAGAGGTTCTCAATGAATTTGACATCGACAACTATATTGCGCTTGTAAGAACCTCAGTAATTGCTTGTGGATTAATATTTGAGTTACCGGTTATTATGTTTTTCCTTACCAAAGTGGGCTTGGTTACTCCAGAATTTTTAAAAAAATATCGAAAATTTGCTTTAGTTATTGTACTCATACTCTCTGCAGTAATTACACCCCCTGATATTGTAAGTCAGATTATTGTGGCTATACCGATTTTACTGCTGTATGAGATAAGTATTTTTATTTCTAAGGTAGTTATTAAAAAAGAAAACAAAAAACTACAAAAACAATCCAAATGAGCACTATAGTTGACGATTTCAATGCATATAGAGAAAAAATGAACACTCGTATTCTCGAAGATAATAATAAAGTAATCAAAAGAATCTTTAATCTGGATACGAATGCCTTTATGGAAGGGGCGCTAAATGTAAAAACAAAAGAATTACTTGGATTAGTAGCCTCTGCGGTGTTACGATGTGATGATTGCGTTCGTTATCACCTAGAGACATGTCATAAAGAAGGACTAACTAAAGAAGAAGTTGCCGAAGCGCTAGGCATTGCAACTTTGGTGGGAGGTACTATAGTCATCCCACACTTAAGACGTGCTTATGAATTTTGGGATGCTTTGGAAGAAAAAACGTCTCGCCACTAAAACATATACCCTTAACATAAAAAGGAATACTATACATTTGCATCACCATCGCAACATCGATACCATAAAGAAGTTATTGTATTATGAAATTGAAAGCAGATAATTTAATGAAGTCCTACAAAGGGCGAAAAGTAGTAAAAGGAATTTCTCTTGAAGTAAATCAAGGAGAAATAGTTGGGCTGCTTGGCCCTAATGGCGCAGGTAAAACCACTTCTTTTTATATGATTGTAGGGTTGGTAAAGCCAAACGGTGGTAAAATTACACTAGAAGATATTGATATTACAAAATATCCTATGTACAAACGTGCACAAAACGGAATTGGCTATTTGGCTCAGGAAGCTTCTGTTTTTAGAAAACTTAGTATCGAGGATAACATTTTAAGCGTATTACAACTCACAAAACTTTCAAAAAAAGAACAATTGCATAAAATGGAAGCATTGATCGAAGAGTTTGGCTTAGGACATATTCGCAAAAATCGTGGTGATTTATTGAGCGGTGGCGAACGCCGACGTACCGAGATTGCTCGTGCACTAGCAACAGACCCTAACTTCATTCTACTCGATGAACCATTTGCCGGTGTAGACCCGGTAGCAGTAGAAGATATCCAGCGTATAGTTGCTCAACTAAAAAATAAAAATATTGGTATTCTAATTACCGATCATAATGTACAAGAAACATTAGCGATCACAGACCGAACCTATCTGATGTTTGAAGGAAGTATTCTAAAAGCAGGTATCCCAGAAGAACTAGCAGCAGATGAGATGGTACGTAAAGTATATCTAGGGCAAAATTTTGAACTTCGTAAAAAGAAATTAGATTTTAATTAGTGAGTTAGTGAAAATAATAAACGTGCCATACTTAAATGTTATGCTAGCCCTAAACTTCAAAAACTACTTAATTACTTATCAAAATTAAGCGTTCTCACTTCTGGTAACTATCAAAGACATCAAGATATATAATAATATCACTAACGGAATTGCAATAAACTTCAGTAAAGCAATCAATATAATTGCTATCAATAAGAAGATATACCGTACTTTATTTTCTTTGAAGCCCCAGGTCTTAAATTTTAGTGCAAACAGGGGTATTTCTGCATTAAGCAAGTAACAGCTTACCACCGTAACCCCAATCAAAAACCAAATATTGTATATCAAATTAATAGTCCAGATTTCTGGTTGGTACTTAAGGATAAGTGGAAGACTTATAATCAATAATGCATTTGCAGGTGTTGGCAAACCAATAAATGATGTGGTTTGTCGCGTATCTACATTAAATTTAGCCAAGCGATATGCTGAGGCTAACGTAATCAATAAACCTACTGATGATATATAGGAAAGGTCTAAATCTGTTGACAACGTTTCTGCCTCCCAAGTGGTAGCTACATATTCAGTATATCCAAAAGCTTGTCCTAATAAATGACACATCACCAAACCAGGAGCAAGACCACTAGTAACCATATCTGCAAGAGAATCTAGCTGTAACCCAAGCTCACTTTGTACATTAAGCAACCTGGCAGCAAGACCATCAAAAAAATCAAACCCAATACCCAACATTATAAATAATGCTGCAATTTCCATATCACCTTGTATGGCATGTACAACTGCAATACATCCACAAAAAAGATTAAGAAGTGTTATAAAATTAGGTATTTGTCTTTTGATCCACATGTGATTGATTTTGTGTAAAAATAGCAAACTATTTTGGTCTGTTGCTGTATATTTAAAATATGAAGTGTTATACCTAAAAAAAAGAAGTATGCTATGCTGCTCATTGTAACTAAATAAGTTTAATTTCGTCTTTAACGCGGAAGTCTTTTTTTATGAAAAATATCATACTGTCTATAAGTTCAGGACTACTACTTGCTGTGAGCTGGCCAACCTATGGTTTTCCTTTGTTTCTATTCTTTGGCTTTATTCCTCTTTTACTCGCAGAATATAACATTCGTAATAACAAATACAGTAAAAGTCAGGTTTTTGGACTTGCCTATCTTACTTTTTTTATCTGGAACATAATCACGACCTGGTGGATCTATAACTCGAGTGCTTTTGGGATGTGGTTTGCAGAAATTGTAAATACGCTATTAATGGCACTCGTATTTTTGACATATCATAGTATAGCCAAAAGAACATCATTTACTGTTGGAAGTATATTTTTGGTTTCTTTTTGGATGAGCTTTGAATATTTTCATTTGCAATGGCAGTTTTCCTGGCCGTGGCTTAACTTAGGAAACGGATTTGCGAGTTTTACCTCATGGATACAATGGTATGAATTTACAGGAACTTTTGGCGGTACATTATGGGTATGGATTGTAAATATTGGTGTTTTTAAAAGTATTTTATTATTCAAACAACATAGGGATAACACCATCATATATCGGGCAGCCGTTCGCAATGGAGTAATTATTATAATACCTATTCTTATTTCTCTTATTCTCCTAAAAACATATAAAGAAACCGGTAAAGATATTGAAGTTGTGCTACTACAACCCAATATCAATCCATATACCGAAAAATACAATACTACAGATAGTCGTATAGCAGTATTATTAGACTCTTTGGCAACTAAAGCAATCACCCCAAAAACAAACTTTATTATAGGTCCCGAGACCGTATTTGCAGATAATAACCGATTAACTAATTTTCCTTTTTCTACAGCAAAAAAAACGGCAGAAAATATTTTAAAAGATTACCCGAAGCTTCATTTTTTATCAGGAATTTCGTTAGTAGACGTATTTAATGACCCTGCAAAAATTCGCACACAAACCAACACCTATAAAAAAGGTGTTTATTATGATGATTATAACTCAGCTTTCTTTGTGAGACCCAATGGAAGTAGTGAATTATATCACAAAAGTAAACTAGTGGTGGGGATAGAAAATTTTCCTTATCAAAGCATATTAAAACCCATTCTTGGCGATGTGATGATTGATCTAGGTGGTACTGTCGCCAAAAAAACTACACAAGAAGATCGAGAGGTTTTTTTCACCAAAGATAGTATAGGGGTGGGTACAATGATTTGTTATGAAAGCATCTATGGAGAGTTTTCTACTGGATATATAAGAAATAAAGCAGACTTTTTAGCCATTATTACTAATGATGCCTGGTGGGATAATACACAAGGACATAAACAACATTTGTCCTATGCAAAACTAAGAGCTATAGAAACCCGAAGAAGCGTAGCCAGAAGTGCCAATACAGGCATCTCTGCGATCATAAATCAAACGGGGAATATTGTTTCTTCTTTGGGTTATGAAAAACAAGGAGCACTTAGGGGCACACTAAAAACAAATGATACCATCACATTTTATGTAAAAGCAGGAAATTACCTGGCTAGAATTGCTATTTTTCTTTCTTTATTCATCTTTTTATTTGCAGTAACCAAAAGAAGAAAGAAAATTTAAAGCGGAGTAGGACACCTACTTTCTACTTATATAAGTCCCCTGAGGTATTTCATTTATTAAAGATCCATAAAAAGCTTGAATTATTTGTGTATACATAATAGCCCGAAGTGGCAGGGAGGAAACTGTATTTCAATACTCATGATTAAGTATTTAATTTATATTCTTAATCTGCTCTAAAATATCACTATGATACACGCAAGGAATATTAATTTACCTTTTGAAGTTGGCCAGGGAGATGTTCAAGGGTTTTAGCTTATTTCATTCCTTAGTGTTCACTATGTAATTGCTATTTTCCTGAAGCAATGACTTCTAATGCATCATTTTTTGAAGCAGCTAGTATAATAGCATATTAACATCATCGTGTTGTAGGCTTGATATGGTTGAGCTTAGAGGGATATTGACCTGTTTTTACTATGGAAAAAACCTATGGGGGCGAGTCTAAAAGGTATTCAGGAAGAAAAAAATATAGAGATACCCCTTAAAACTTTCAAATCTCGATTGTTGAAGAAATCCACCAGAATATAAAAGTAATATGTATTCTGGTGGGTTTTAATATAATATATTAATGTGTGTAATCAGGGTTCTGCTCTCCTTCTATAGAAAACCCATTTTTTTGTATCCCATCAACCGCGTAAGGTAAGTCGATAGTATGCACATGTTTTAAACTTTTGATTTCTAAAACTTTAACCTGATTTCGACCAGGTGTCAACACATACAGAAATTTATCAGAACATACTAAAACAGGACTAGGCTCTTCCATTTTAGCCAGTACCTCAGTTTCTGATCTATTTTTATCAGTTAATACGGGGATATTGGCCATTTCTACTGCTCTACTGGTTATTTTTTCACCAGTATCACCATCAAAAATATGAACTACATTTCCTTCAGTATGTAATAGGTAATATTCACCGTCAAAACTATACATATGATTTAAAACATCTGCACCCTTATAAATATTGGATAATGTTTTGTCTTCTGGATTCAAAAGAAAAACACCCAAATTGCGAGACCTTGCAAAAAAGACATCAGAGTTATAATGCCCCTTCATAGTACCTAACCAATTCCCTGATTCTGAGTTGAGTTCTCCTACATTACCAATCAGGGTTTTTGTCCCTTGGTTATCTACCAAAATAACACCATCAGTAGCTCCAAAAACACCAAATTCACCATTGGTAGCATTACCATGAATTCCTGTAACTTCAACACTTTTGTTATCTTCAATAATAGTACCATTGGCATCAATGAATTTTACGGTTTGAGGAAGCCCCCCTGGTTCTGTTGTGTTCTTGAAGGTGATTACAAATTGTCCATTATCCAGACGAAATCCGGCACCATGATGCGCCACTGTATTATCAAATTTGAATAATTGAGGTTGGTAGGCCGGTATTTCTAATTGAGATTCATTAACATAGGTAAATGAACCTTCTCCATCGTTAAAGATTACAATATGACCTTGTGAATCAGAATAATGTGTAGGCAATATGTTTTCTAATTCTAGATTTAACCATTTGGCACTATAGTCATGACCGTGATCTTCGTGATTTACAATCCCAGAATCAAAAAAACGTACTTTGTTTGCATTTCTGTCAATCTGGGTAAGATATTGACCAGAATGACTTTGATAATAACGTGCCTCTGGAGCTAATGCTCCTTCTACTGTGTGCTTAATTTCGCTGGTATTAGCCTGCATCACATCGATAGCACCTTCTCTTAGTAGTGTGAGCCGCACCCAGTCACTTTCCATATCCTTGAATATAATCGCTTCTTCTTCTATAGTAGTGTCATCGTCATTGCTACATGCAGTAAAAAATAGCATGATCCATGCTAATCCTAAGAATTTTAAATTCACTTTTTTCATAATATTTGATATATTTAATTATTAATTTGATGTACAGTTATATTTCCATTAGTATCTTCTGCCCAAATGACTAATGTGTTTCCGTCTAGGGAAGTATAAAATTCAGTGTCTTTTTCAAAAAGTTCTTCTAATACGAGTTCTTGAGTGTTTGGCAAAGCTATACCACTATCTGGGCGAAACTGGTGTGGCCAGTTAGAATTCCCCCAGATCCATTCTTTGAGTATAGTACCTTCGGCCTCAGAATTTGTTTCGGTTCCTTCTTCAATATAAATCCATAAAAAAATGATATCAGAAGAATCGGCAGCATCAAGGTTTCTATAAATTCGGCCAGAAATGGGTTGGTCTGTTGCATTTAAGTTTTGGATTTCTACCTGTGGTGCGTACGGCCGTTGTATAAACAGTGTAGTATGATAGATAGAATTGTCTTGATAGCGGGTTTGATTTCCTTCTATATCTGTTGCTTGTATAGAAAAGTGATACGGACCTGCAAGGATTAGATCATCAGCGTTAATTTCTGAGTTTCGTTCATCAAGGTAAATGTTTGAACCCTCTGTAGTCGAATGAACAAACTTTTTTTGATTGCCAATCTCCTCAGTCGTAAAAAGCTTATTAAGACGAAAAAGCTTAAATCGAGAATTTTTGGTTAGAAACGATTTGTGCGTATGCCCATCAAATCCACTATGAGATTCGATTTTGATTTCGCGAATACCACTTTCATCTTCGACCATAAAAGATAATGGGACCTCATTGGTAGTGTTTGTGACCGTGTAAAATTGCTTTGGCAAAATAGAGGATTCTCCGGCATTAGCACTAATACTGGGTGCAGTAAGATCTAATGCTTCATCACTGTCACTATCTATACAAGAGCTAAGCAAGAATACAAAAAAGATCGGTAATAAAATGTGTGTTTTCATATAGGTGTGATTTAAGTAAACATTAATATTTATTTGAATTGTAAAGGAATTTGAGCCGAAAAAACGATGTTTCTTCCTTGTTCTGGTAAATTGATCAGACGATACCTACTGATATGATTAAAGAAAGAGACGTTTAATAGATTATTAGCACTTATTTTACATTGTATGTTTTGTTTACCCCAGGCAACAGAAAAGCCTAAACCCGCATTAATGATAAAACTATCAGTCGTAGGCGTTTCATTTCTATCCACATTATTTTGTTCGAAATTATACCTTCCGGAAAGGAAAACGTATCCATTATTTACGGTTTTTGGGGTTTGAAAAAAGCCATTATATTCAATACTCGATAAGACTGAAGGTGCCGGAGTGAGTGGTAATGGTAACTGGCTATCCAAGTTTAGGTTTTGAACAAAATCTACAGCAAGATCAGTTTTTACATGAAATGGAAATTGGTAGCTGGCTGAGATTTCGAACCCATTAAACAAAGCATCATTCTGGCGGTATTGCCACAAGGTACCCCCAGAGGGTAAAAATGAAAAATTACCTGTGGGAGCGAGATAGATATAATCCTTATAATACCCATAGAAAGCGGCCACTTCTAAAAACGCATTTTCTGACTGATGCAAATAGGTAAAGTCTACTTGATATCCTTTTTCAGCGTTGAGATTCTGATCTCCCACTTCATGCCTGAAATTTCCATGATGCACGCCATTACTAGAGAGTTCTATCGCAGTGGGAAAACGAAAGCTATTGCCCAAGTTCACTTTTAAATGATGATTCTTGGTTGCTTTCCAAACTGCTCCTGCTGCTCCGCTGATATTATTAAAATCTCGATCAAACTCTGGAGTTCGTTCTACAACATCTCCTGTCGGCTCAAACGTAGTTTGATCATAAACCGGCTGCTCGTGCTGATCAATCTGATGAAAACCCATATCATAGCGTATACCACCATTGATCAACCATCGTTCTGAAAAATCATATGCCTGATAATGAAAAAACCCTAACTGCAATGTAGTAAAAACTGGTAATAAGAATTCGAACCCATCTTTTTCATTCATCATGTACTGAAACTGACTCCCAAACAACACCTGGTGTTTAGAATTTGGGTTGAATTCATATCGTATATTAGAGGTATAAGTATCCAAATACAGCCCTAAAGCTAAATTTGTATTTACTGGTCCTGCTGCTACACCATGAGCTCCGGGAAAAGATAGTTCTTCTCGAACATTACGTTGATACCCCAAATCAATTTCCAGACGATGTGCGCCCATGTCAACAGTCGTATTATTCACTATCATATGATGTTGATTTTCTTGTCTGGGAAAATCAATATCCCGATACTCCCCTTGATGCTGTAAGTTGTATGATCTGGGAAGGCCAATGGCTCCAGTGAAAATCCCGGCTTTTTGGTTAAAACTAGTGACCCGTAGACTAGAACGTATTGTTTTGGATTGATACCCGGCAGCGGCGCTAACATGTAACTCATTACCCGCAGTATTTTTAAGTCGATTGTCAAAAATTGGCAAACTAAAACCAGCATAGGTGAACTCATCTGCCGGGATGGTATAATCTCCATAATCCTGATGGGTAACCCGAGCTTCAAAAAACCATTTTTTATGTTTGTTTTTCCATGCTAACGAATTTGATATCGCTCCATTATTGGTCTGATACGTTGAGGTGAGCTGTAGCAAATGCCCATCTTCTGGTAGATAATCATTTTCTTTGATATTAATGACACCTCCCAAACCATCTGAACCAAAAAGTAACGAAGTTGGCCCTTTGATAACCTCAACATTTTCTATAGCAAACGGATCTACTTCTAGCCCGTGATCTGCACCCCACTGTTGTCCTTCTTGTTTGATGCCTCTGTTGTTCACCAGAATTCGATTAAATCCCATTCCTCTTATCATAGGCTTGGCAATACCTACGCCCACATTCATCGTATTGACACCTGGTAACGCAGCCAGGGCTCCAGAAAAGGTTCCTGTATTATTTTTGGCTATAAAATCTTTTTGAATTAAGGTGACTGATTGTGAATCATTAATAACACTTTGTAATATCCCAGGCTGAAACACGTGTACTTCATCCAAATCATTGATCGTTCGAAGCAAGATCACTTCTAGAGATATCGCTTCTTTTTCGCTTTTTAAAACTACACGCTGGTCAGAAAAAGAGAGATGTTTAATGATCAGGTACTGTGGTTTATCATTGTTTACCACTGTCAAAGAAAACCTACCCTGATCATCAGAAATGGTTGATTCTTGAGACGGATAACTTGTAATTACTGCTGCAGCAATCGGTGCTCTGTTCTCATCTAGTACAACACCACTCACCTCTTGGGCTATCGCATTGTAATGGAAAGAAAAAATCGCTAGCAGCAGCAGATGTACCGAAGACGCTTTATTTTTGATAAAATTCATGCTATTGGATGAATACAAAATGATTTACTAATCTTTACCCATACGTTGAAATGATAAAACAGCGCCTCATTTATATCCCAAATAGATGTATAATGTAATGTACATTATATAGCTTTTAGTTATTTTGCACGGTTCATTAGGAACTGCAAACCATACAAGACACGAGCGATATTTAAAATTAACTTACGATTGAAAGATTATTTAATAATAGTGGTAATAGAGGTGATAATTTCATATCAAAGAATATCACCATAAATGATATAGGGTTAGCAGAAATACCTAGCTGAATAAAATCTCATCATCAATCTTTACAAAGATGAAAAATGACCATATTAATCAATACTAAGCTAAGTTTCAAGAATTACCCCAATTCACTGGGAGGAGGTTTATTGAAGATACAATTAAAAAGAAGTGGTTTTTGAAAAGGTACCTGATCATACAATTGTAGATCATTAATTTCAGGAAAAAAAATAGGTTTTTGCAGATCGTCGTAAGAAACCGGAACTACAATATGTGTACTGCCTTTCTTCCCTTCAACAACATGAGCACAAAATTCACAATGATGCTCAGTAGTATCATCATCTAAGTGTGCTAATGCATGAAAATCTGCTACTCGCAGTAATGAAAAAACCGAGAGCAAAAAGATTGCTAAATATGTTTTATTTTTAGAAACTTTCACAGCGCACAAAAATATTAAAATATTTAGTCGCTTTTTATGATTTAACACGACTTTAAAAGTCAACACGATTTCCTGATTCAATATACCGCATAAAACTTGATAGTATTGTGCTATTTATCAGAAAGATACAATCTGAAATAAGATTTTACACTTTTTTTACTTTCTTAAACCTTATGAAAACATTCACTTATCAGCTATTCATATTACCATTAGAAGATAAGCTTTTATGAAGCTCAGGAGCGCAAAGATTTAGAATATAGATTTATATATGTGATACAGATGTTTTTCTTCAACGCTAAAACATGACTATTCTGAAACGATACGAATTTTTGAATATATTACCTCCCAACTTTGTACCTTTGAAATCTTATAAAAATAACTGTGAATTACGTATCTGTAGAAAATATTGCGAAGTCCTTTGGAGAACGCATACTCTTTAAAAATATTTCTTTCGGAATCAATGAAGGCCAGAAAATTGGATTTGTAGCCAAAAACGGAACCGGTAAAACCTCGTTACTCAATATTGTTGCTGGAGATGAAGCCCCCGATGAGGGGCAAGTCGTGTATCGAAAAAATCTAAAGGTTGCTTTTTTACCACAAGAACCTGATCTGGATCCTAATCTTACCATAGAGCAAACCATTTTCGCATCAGACAACGAAATTCTTCAGGTAATCAATGCGTATGAAAAAGCATTACAACATCCCGATGATGCAGAAGCGTATCAAAAAGCTTTTGAGCAAATGGATGCTAATAATGCCTGGGATTTTGAGACGCAATACAAACAAATACTTTTTAAACTTAAGCTTGAAGACCTCAACAAAAAAGTGAGCGACCTATCAGGTGGACAAAAGAAAAGATTAGCGCTTGCCAACATTCTATTGAGCAAACCAAACTTGTTATATCTTGATGAACCTACTAACCATCTGGATCTAGAAATGATCGAATGGCTAGAAGAATATTTTGCTAAAGAAAATTTCACCCTGTTTATGGTGACTCATGATCGCTATTTTCTCGAAAATGTATGCAATGAGATTGTAGAGTTAGAAAATGGTCAATTATATAGCTACAAGGGTAATTATGCATATTATTTAGATAATAAAGAGGCCCGAGTGGCTAACGAACAGATTTCTACAGAAAAAGCAAAGCAACTTTATAAGAAAGAATTAGATTGGATGCGGCGCCAACCCAAAGCTCGAACAACTAAATCAAAATCCAGAATCGATGATTTCTACGAAATCAAAGAACGTGCTCACAAACGTCGTAATGATCACGAAGTACAGCTAGAGATCAATATGGAACGTATGGGAAGCAAAATTCTTGAACTCCATAAAATATCCAAAAGCTTTGATAACAATGTGCTGCTAGATCAGTTTGAATACGTCTTCAAAAAAGGAGAACGCATCGGTATTATTGGTAAGAACGGAACCGGAAAATCGACTTTTTTGAATATGATTACGGGGAATGTTACTCCGGATCAAGGTAAAATTGTGATTGGTGACACCATAAAATTTGGCTACTATACGCAACGTGGCATAAACATTAAAGAAGGCCAAAAAGTAATTGAAGTAATTCGTGAGTTTGGCGATTTTATTCCGCTTAAAAAAGGCAGACAAATTTCTGCACAGCAACTCTTGGAACGCTTTTTATTTGACAGAAAAAAACAATATGATTTTGTAGAAAAATTAAGTGGTGGAGAACGTAAGCGATTATACCTGTGTACTGTTTTGATTCAAAATCCAAATTTTCTGATTCTCGATGAACCTACAAATGATCTGGATATTGTAACACTGAATGTGCTAGAAAATTTCTTGTTAGATTTTCCGGGATGCCTTATGGTAGTATCGCATGATCGTTATTTTATGGATAAAATAGTAGATCATCTGTTTGTGTTTAGAGGCAATGGAGTGATCCAGGATTTCCCTGGTAACTATACAGATTATCGCATTTATGAAGACAGTAAAGCTCCGAAGGAAAAAGAAAAAACAATTGAAACTTCTGAAACAAAAGGAAAGAATACCTGGAAACAAGAAACCAAAGTTGCACTCTCATACAATGAGCAAAAAGAGTTTAACCGAATTGAGCGTGACCTAAAAAAATTAGAGCTACAGAAAAAAGAAATCGAGAAGCTTTTTGAAGACGGAAATCTTGACGGAGATAAAATCAATGATGAGTCTCAAAAACTTCAGAAGATTATTGATCAAATAGAAGAAAGCGAAATGCGTTGGCTCGAACTTTCTGAAAAAATGGAAGGATAAATCAACAACCTCGAAGCAAGCCCACGAGGTATGCTTCTGAAACATTTTTCTTTTCGGGGGGCGACCAGAGAATTATATTCTCTATGAGGGATTAAAAGTTATAGTTTAAGAATTACGATGATGTTATTCCGAATTAAGGAGTATTTAAAGTTTATTTCTAAGGCAACCAATCAACATGGAGTACACTCTCCTTTTGTATACGATTTGGTTACCAAGTGTTTTTACAACAAAGAAAAAAGAGCGTCGTATAAACTCATAAAATCCTTAATTAAAAAATCAAAAGACAAAAAAAAAATCAATTATAAAACAGCTAAACTTTTAAATCGACTCCCCTCCTTTCTTCACTACAAGAAAATAGGAATTTTTGAATACTCTTCTAATCTTGTCATAGAAATAATATCGATTGAAAATCAAGTTTCAGTGGACACCTCTATTCAAACTGAAACTAACTATGACATGATTTATCTAGATTTAGACATGATGGAACCTAAATTCGATATAGAATCGTTGTTTTCAAAAATCCACAATGATAGCCTTCTACTCATCAAATCCATACACCAATCTGAGAACAATCTATTCGTTTGGAAAAGCATTCAAAATCATCAAGCAGCAGGAGTTACTTTAGACACCTTTGTTTTAGGTTTTGTTTTTTTTAGAAAAGAGCAAGCCAAGGAGCATTTTGTAATTCGGCTCTAGAAATATTAAGTAGAAGTTAAGATAGTGAGAAATTAAGAGAAAAATACAGCCATTATTGCTAATGCGATATCAAAACAGAAATAGAATATTGTAGAAAATAACATAAAACTCAAGATATAAAATATCACATAAGTCTTGCAAATGTTATAACAATGTTTTAACTTTGATTAAAACATGTATATTTTGGAAACTAAAATAAGAAAAATTGGAAACTCTCAAGGTATTATTTTACCTGCCAGTATGAGAGATGCTGCTGGCATCACAGGTAAAGTTCGTATACACGCTGAGGGTAGAAAAATTATCATAACTGCAATAACTGATGAACCACGCAAAGGATGGTTAGCGCAGTTTCAAGCTGCTGATTCGCTGAGTGATCATGAAATGTTGTTCCCTGATGTTTTTGAAGACGAAGCAACCGATGATTGGACATGGTAGAACAATATGAGATCTACTGGGTTAATCTCGATCCAACTGTGGGTGCAGAAACACAAAAGACAAGACCTTGTGTGATACTATCACCTAATGAATTAAATGTAAGTCTGAAAACGGTTATCATCGCGCCATTGACTACAACTATCAGAGCGTGGCCATCGAGAGTTAAAGTTACTGTGAAGAACAAATCTAGCCAAGTCGCCTTAGATCAGATACGCTGTATTGATAAGCGTCGAATTAAAAACAAGATTGAATCTCTTAAGCTTGCCGATATACAAGATATAAAAGATATTCTTCTAGAAATCTTTAAATAAACCTCGAGCAAGCCCACGATGAGGCTTTAAAACAAATCTAAATAATCGACACACTTTGCGAATCATCTTATCTATTTGGCACATTACTCATTTATCTAGATTCTTTATTTAAAATTTGTACTTTGGCTGTTCATTTTTTTAATTACGCTTTATGCAACCTATTCATATTCTGCTTTTGATTGCAGCTTATTTCGGAATTCTTTTATTAATATCATATTTCACCGGGAAAAACTCTGGAAACGAAGCTTTTTTTAAAGCCAATCGACAATCCCCATGGTATATAGTAGCATTTGGAATGATAGGCGCTTCATTAAGTGGTGTTACTTTTATATCAGTGCCCGGCTGGGTAGAAGCTTCTCAATTTAACTATATGCAGGTTGTTTTTGGGTATTTGGTAGGGTATTTTGTTATCGCCTATGTTTTAATGCCTATATATTACCGCCTAAATGTCACCTCAATCTATCAATATTTAGAACAAAGGTTTGGTATTGTAAGTTATAAAACAGGAGCATTTTTCTTCTTTATCTCTAGAGTTTTAGGGGCATCGTTTAGATTATATTTGGTTGCTATTGTTCTACAACACTATATTTTTGACGCATGGCATATTCCATTTGAGATTACAGTAACTTTATCGATATTTCTCATTTGGATATACACGTTTAGAGGAGGGATCAAAACCATCGTTTGGACAGATACTTTACAAACATTATTTATGTTACTGGCTGTTGGAATGGCTATCTATTACATTAACAATGAAATCGGATGGACTTTTTCAGAATTTATTTCTTCTGAAGAATTAAAGGCATACAATAAAACCTTTTTCTTTGATAATTTTTTAGCAAAAAACCACTTCATAAAGTCATTTGTTGGGGGTATGTTTATTACCATATGCATGACTGGTTTGGATCAGGATATGATGCAAAAAAATCTCACCTGTCGTAATCTCAAAGAGGCACAGAAAAATATGGTATCCTTTAGTTTAGTCTTGATTGTGGTGAATTTTATTTTTCTTTCACTTGGAGCCTTACTTTTTATTTATTCAGAACAGTTTACTATTGATATCCCAATGATGGATGGGAAACCAAAAACGGATTTATTGTTTCCAGAAATTGCAATACAAGGAGAATTGGGGATCTTATTGGCGATATCATTTATTCTTGGATTAATTGCCGCTGCATATAGTAGTGCAGATAGTGCTTTAACCTCACTTACCACATCGTTTTGTATCGATTTTTTGGATATTGAAAAAAAGAAAAAAGAAGAGCAAACCGGAATTCGCAAAAAAACGCATATTGGGATGAGTATCGTATTGATACTTGTTATTATTGTTTTCAAGCATGTACTAACAGATAATGTAATAAGCAATTTATTAACAGTTGCAACGTACACTTATGGTCCGCTACTGGGTTTATTTGCCTTCGGAATTTTTACCCCGTACAAAATACATGACAGGTACACTTGGTTAGTGGCATTAGTATCAGTACTTATAATTATAGGAATCTCTAAAATTCCTTCAGAAGCACTTGGGGGATATCAAATAGGATATGAATTACTCCCTTTAAATGGGTTAATTACCTTCTTAGGATTAATATTGATCCGTAGAAAGTAAAACTAAAGTACAAGCAACCTCTACCGCTATATTGGCAGTTTTAAGTATTTGATAGAATTCAGAATTCTCTGTCCCGGGATTAAAAATTACTCTTCTTGGATCAAGGCTAACAATGTATTCGTAATATGGTTGTTGTCTGAGCGGATTTAAGTACAGTGTTACTGTATCAATATCAACTAGCTCCTTTGTATCTGTTTGAATTTCTACACCAGAAACATTTCCCTTTTTCAAACCAATAGCAACTACTCCGTGATTATTATCCACTAATTTATGTATGGCAATGTTAGAATATCGGTTTGTTTTTAATGATGCACCTAGTACAAGTGTTTTTCTTTTCATAGTTGCAATATACATATCTTTTTAAGTTCTTAAATACAGATAAAAACGTTAAAAAAGTAAGTTTAAGTGTTAAAAACTAAAGAAGCATGTAACACATACGAAAACTCCGCGTCTTACTTATAAAGATATGATTTTTCATAAATTTAGTTAGTTAGTTACTTAATAATAATCAAGTTTTATTCATAGTTGATGGTTAGTGTTATTATTTGGTTATTATAAGAAACCGCCCCTGGATATGGGGCGGTTTTTGATTTTTATACTGTTAAAATAAAAATACCCTGTAACAGATTCCAATTATAGACGTCGTATACATAAACATGCCTAATCAACATGTCTATTTATGTTATATAACGCACACCTATTATGTAATACAAAGTACAATGCATAACATTCAACAATCAAATAAACATTCAAATGAAAACAAGTATTCAAAAAATTGGAATTTTATTTTTTTTCTCTCTTTATTATTGTTTTGCTATGGCACAACCAAAAAATGAAGCTGTTTTAGGCTCTATAAAAGGAAAAGTAATTGACAAAGCCCTAAAACAACCCATACCTTATGCTTCTGTTGTAATTAATGATGGAACTAATAAAATCATTAGTGGTGGAATTAGTACAGAAAATGGAGATTTTCTAATCATAGACATCCCTAATGGGACATATACCTTAAAAGTACAGTTTATTGGGTATACTACATATTCTCAAACCATAGAAATTTCTAGAAAGAGTAGAGATATAAATGTAGGTACAGTTATGCTCGAAGAGGAAGCAGAATCGCTGGATGATGTAACCATCGTTGCAGAGCGAACAACTATCGAGCAAAAGATAGATCGCAAAGTAATTAATGTTGGGAAAGACCTCGCGACAACTGGAGGTACAGCTGCAGAAATCATGAATAATATTCCTTCTGTCAATGTAGATCAGGATGGCAATATTGCCTTAAGAGGAAATCAAAATGTACGAATCCTAATTGATGGAAAACCTACTAACATAAGTGCCGCTCAATTATTAAGACAAATACCATCAACTTCTATTAAAAAAGTAGAGTTAATCACAAATCCTTCTGCAAAATACAACCCAGAAGGTATGAGTGGCATTATTAATATTGTACTACACAAAAACAGTAATGTTGGTTTTAATGGTAATCTAAATCTTGGAATTAACTTTGATAAAAATGCTCGTTTTAATAATTCTATAGATCTAAATTATCGAAAAGGAAAAATAAATCTTTATGGTAATTATGGCGCCAATATTACAAAGAATCTAAATGCTGGATTTGTATTTAGAGAAGACGAAAACTACAGAACTGATTTCAGTTTTCTGGATAATAATAAATCACACCTTTTTAAGGTGGGATTTGATTACTTCATCAATGATAATAATACGGTTTCAATATATACTAATCAAAATTTATTTGATGGTCTAACCTCTGGCATCACTGATATAATTTTCTTAGATAATAATCAAAATGATTTAACCCAAAATCTTGTAAGTGACAATGATAATCTGGGCTCTACCAATAATTTTGATTACAAACACGATTTCAAAAAAGAAGGCCATAACATAGAATTAGAAGTAGACTATAATGTGTTTGATGGTGACAATGATGACAGATTCAATTTTATTGGAGGAGACAACTCATTTATTAACTATGCAGACCTGATTAACAATGAGAGAAAAAATACTACGATTAATCTGGATTACATAAATCCAATAGCAGAGAAAACGAAGTTAGAATTAGGATACGAAGTACGACTACGCAGAACGAATAATGACTATCAATCTACATTGTTCTCTAACTCTATCTATAGTTATGACCGTGATATTCATTCGTTTTATGCTACGTATGGAAGAAATTACGAAAAATGGTCTTATCAAGTCGGCACCAGAGTGGAGCGTTATCAAGTAGATGCAATTTTTAATGGAGAGAAGGTATTTGAAGATGAAATTTTTACTGCATACCCATCTGCATACATCACGTATAATCCCAAAGAGAAAAGCACATATCAGTTGAGTTATAGTCGCAGAGTAGACCGCCCTGGGCTTAATCAGGTAAATCCGATTAGAGAATGGAGCACACCAAGAATTGTTTCTTTGGGAAATCCAGCATTAGACCCTCAATTCACAAACTCTATTGAGGCAAATTACACTCAGAAAATTGAAGGTGGATCAATAACTGGCGGCGTTTTCTATAGACTAATTAATGATGAAATTAACCAAGTCCTACTAGAAAATCCAGATGTAGAAGAAGGTCAGATATTAACTTTTGGTAATTTTGATAACAATACTGCTTACGGCATAGAGGTTTCGGCTAATTATAAACCGACTAAATGGTGGAGTTTTAATACAAGTTTTGATTTGTATGGTCAGACTCAGAAAGGTATAGTCGAAGGCCTTTCAAGAGAAGTAGATGCTGTAATTTATAATTTTAGAATAAACAACAGCTTAAAAGCTACCAAAAACCTAACTTTTCAAGTATTCGGATTTTATCGAGGAGATCAGGAAGGAGTACAATTTAACACCAAACCCTTTTATTTTATAAATACAGGTGCCAGATATAATTTCTTAGCAGGAAAAGGAACAGCAAGTATTAATTTTAATGACATATTTAATACTATGCGTTTTAGATTTTCAGGAGACACTCCATTTCCTCAGAATGGTGAATTTCAAGGAGAGACTCAAACGGTTTATTTAGGACTATCCTATAGATTCGGAAGTGGAAAAAACAGAAAAATAGCAAGAAAACGAAGAGATAATAATGAAAAATCTGGAGGAAGTATACTTTAACTAAATTTTTAATAAAAAAATTGTTAATGTGATAAGAAATCATACGCTTATTCGTTAATTTTATTATCAAATATTCAAAAACTCTTTTAAAGTTAAATAAATGTAAAAAAACAATGCATCCTGTAACACATTACAATTTGTAACGTTTATAATAATAGAGTTATGGTTATGATTTATTTGAATTAGCCTTTAAAAAATAATAACCGAGTTATATTATATAAAAACGCGAAGTTCGAAGCTTCGCGTTTTCAGTTTATATATTTCATTACCACCGTAGTATTGCGCTACCCCAAGTAAACCCGCTACCGAATGCAGCAAGAACAACCAAGTCTCCTTCTTTAATTTTGCCAGTCTCCCATGCTTCTGTTAAAGCAATAGGAATCGAAGCTGCAGTAGTGTTACCATATTTTTGAATATTATTATACACCTGATCATCTGATAGCTTAAACTGTTTTTGAACAAATTGAGAGATTCTTAAATTTGCCTGGTGCGGTATTAGCATATCTATATCTGAAGCGGTAAGGTTGTTGGCCTGTAAACCTTCATTTATAACCTCAGAGAAACGTACTACTGCATTTTTAAATACAAACTGACCATTCATGTAGGGATAATATGGTATATTTTCTTGCGCATTTTCAGCAATAATTTCTGGCACCCAATGACCAGTACTCGGCCCTTCTAGGGATAGTTCTTTTGCATGCGCTCCTTCACTGTGCAAATGTGTCGATAATACCCCTACTCCTTCTTTATCACTTCTGGTCAGTACTGCCGCACCAGCTCCATCTCCAAAAATAACAGAAACTCCTCTCCCGCGAGTTGTCATATCAAGGCCACCGCTATGATTTTCACTACCAATAACCAGTACATTTTTATACATTCCTGTTTTAATAAACTGATCAGCTACTGATATTGCATAGACGAATCCGCTACACTGATTACGAACATCTAATGCCGGTATGGTTTTCATGTTCATCATTTCTTGTACTCTTACTCCCCCACCAGGAAAGTACATATCAGGACTTAACGTAGCAAAAATAATAAGATCTATGTCGTCTGAGCTCAAATTGGCTCTTTCTATAGCAATCTTAGCGGCTTTAGCACCCATTGTTGAAGTGCTATTGCCATCTCCTTTCTTGATATGACGTCTTTCTTTAATCCCTGTTCTCTCTTGAATCCATGTATCATTAGTATCCATTATTTCAGAAAGGTCGTCATTAGTTACCACATTTTCAGGAACATAATATCCCAAACCTGATATTTTTGAAGTATACATATAGTTAATTATTACGTAGTATTCTTTATATTAATGCTTAATTAAAAACCGCCATACAAGATATGTATTCTTACCATCTTGATAAAAGAAAGATCACTCATATTATATGCACGCATAGCAAAAAGTGATATGTATTGTTTAATACTAATATGTTATAACGTGAAAGATGCGCCAACCACAGCGCATCTTTCTAACAACCTAACCAATAAATAAACAAACCAAATCAGTCGGGCGACTGACTAAGGTATCTTTCATAATTTCTTACTTTTATTGTTGATCCAAGATCATGTAACAAATTATATAAACCAAAAAAAGTTCTATTGATATACAAGAAGTGTTTACTACCTCTGTTACCATTCATTTTTCTAAGCTCTGTATCTTTAGAGTATTTTTCACTCAATTCTGTAATACTTTTCCAAAAATCTTCATTCGAGAAGTCAAATACTTCACTATTGAAAGGTCTTGTAAAGAGACTTAGCATCTCGTGGAATAACTCCGAGAAGAATCTTTGTTCTTTGGGAGAATCATCTTCTCGGAGTATTTCCAACTGGAACATTTTTTGGGCAAAAAAACGGGAATCATCTATATTTTCTTTTACAGCTAATTCAAAATACGGAGTATAAAATTCTAATGGAATTTTCTTCACACACCCAAAATCTATAGCAATCAAATTATCTTTTTCATCAATCAAAAAATTTCCGGGGTGCGGATCTGCATGCACAGCTTTGAGAATATGTATTTGATACATATAGAAGTCCCAAAGTGCCTGACCAACTTTATTAGCTTTGCTTTGATCTGTATTTTGCTTAGCAAATTCACTTATATGCGAGCCATCCATCCAATCCATAGTGATAATACGCTCGCTAGAAAGATGTTCATAATATTTCGGAAACCTAAGGTTGGGTATCATAGCACAAGCTGAAGTAATTTCTTTACTCTGTCTTACCTCATGCACGTAATCTGTTTCCTCCAGTAACTTACCTTCAAGTTCTTTAAAATATTTTTCTGAATCTTTTCCTTTTAAATTAAACATTCTGGTGGCGATGGGCTTAACCATCGCCAGATCAGAACTTATGCTGTCTGCAACTCCGGGATATTGAATTTTCACAGCAAGTTTTTTCCCATCTTTAATAGCTTTGTGTACCTGACCGATACTCGCCGCATTAACAGATTGAGTTGCAAACGTATCATATAAATCTTCTGGGTATTCCCCATGATATTTCTTGAAAGTTTTCCTCACCAAAGGTGGTGACAACGGAGGAACACTAAATTGCGACAGAGAAAATCTTTCAACATAGGCATTTGGTAATATGTTTTTCTCCATAGAAAGCATTTGCGCCACTTTGAGTGCACTACCTTTAAGATTTTTTAATCCATCATAGATATCAGCTGCGTTGTCCTCATTCAATTGATCTTTGGTAGTATTTGGATTAACTGCCTTTTTACTATAATACTTAAGATAATTACCACCAACTTTCACACCAGTTTTAACTAACTCTGTGGTCCTGCCTAATTTTGTAGTTGGTATCTTATCTATTGTCTTCATCCGCTTTAGCTTAGTCTATTATTTTACCTATTCCTTATATTAATTTCTCATTATTTTTTCTTTCCACAAAAATTTTCCAAAATCTAATACATTATCAAGTGGTGTACTATCAAAGAGATCAAAAATTGTGTTTACTGATTTTTCTATCGCCACATCTGTTTTTTCAAAACCTATAGATTCGTCGTTTTTCCAAAAATTCAATAAGAATAAAAATTGTAACCAAGCTCCTTCAGAGAATACAGATACCGGATTCTTAATTAATTTTGTTGTTTTTTCTTCATTATCAATCTCAATAAGCTCGGCTGCAAAATTTTTAATATGAACCCTCAAATCTTTTAATTGCTCTAAATTTTTGAGAGGCATATCATAACGATCTAATGCAAAAAGCACATAACTTCTGTTTAACGTCAACATTTCAAACATAGAATAAAATAGTGTAAGCATTTTATCTCTGCTGGAGAAACTTTCAAAATCCTTATTATTATCCATTGCAGTTAATGTGGTACTAAAAAATGTACTCCATATGCTTTTATTAAGACTTTCGAGACTATTAAAAAATTTATAAAACTCCTCTTCTTTTACCTTTACTTCTTTACAAAACTTATATACAGATTTTGGATAGCCGTCTTCTTCTAAAACATAGTCTATATATTTAGCAATTATGTGGTCTTTATTAATTATCTGTTTTTTCTTTGCTGTGGCCATCTGTTCTCGTAATTTTAGTAAATATACAAATTGTTTAATCTTTTTTAAAAAAAGCTAAACAAAAAAAATGTTAAAGTTGTTTCAAGAAAAATGAAACTTATTTTCTCTATTTGCAAGATAGTATCGTTCCCCAAACACTAGCTTTTTTTTCATGAAGTCCAATATTTGAATGTCAGTTTGTCAGATTGGCTTTATTGGTATTTTTTTTGACCTTGTTCTTAAAAAATAGATACTTACTAAAAATCACATACAAATGACAACAGGAAATATTAATGTATCGGTAGAAAACATTTTTCCACTAATCAAAAAGTTTTTATACTCTGATCATGAAATCTTTTTAAGAGAACTAATTTCAAATGCAACAGATGCCACTTTAAAACTTAAACACTTATCAAGTATTGGTGAGGCTAAGGTAGAATATGGTGATCCAAAAATTGAAGTGAAAATAAACAAAGAAAAAAAGCAACTACACATTATAGATCAAGGGATTGGTATGACTGCCGAAGAAGTTGAGAAATATATTAATGAAGTAGCTTTTTCTGGTGCTGAAGAATTTCTTGAAAAATATAAAGATAGTGCCAAAGATTCTGGAATTATAGGTCATTTTGGTCTTGGTTTCTATTCTGCTTTTATGGTAGCCGACAAAGTGGAAATCATCACAAAATCATATAAAGATGAGCCCGCAGCACACTGGACTTGCGATGGTTCTCCAACCTATGCCATTGAAGCGCATGACAAAACTGAAAGAGGAACAGAAATAATTCTTCACATAAGTGATGAGGATACCGAGTTTCTTGAGGAAAGTAGAATTAGAGAGTTATTGGTAAAATATAATAAGTTTATGCCAGTATCAATCAAGTTTGGAACTAAAACAGAAACGTTGCCCAAACCTGAAGGTGCTAAAGAAGAAGATCCAGCTCCTACTCAAGAGGTAGAGAATATCATCAACAATCCAAATCCAGCATGGACAAAACAACCTGCTGATCTAAAAGATGAGGATTACAAAAGTTTTTATCGCGAATTGTACCCAATGCAATTTGAAGAACCATTATTTAACATTCATCTTAATGTAGATTATCCTTTTAACCTTACCGGAATCTTATATTTTCCAAAGTTAGGTCAGGATATGAGTATCCAGAAAGACAAAATTCAATTATATCAAAATCAAGTATACGTAACCGATAATGTAGAGGGTATTGTGCCAGAATTCCTAACCATGTTGCGTGGAGTAATTGATTCTCCCGATATTCCTTTGAATGTTTCTCGTTCTTATCTTCAAGCCGATGGTAACGTAAAAAAGATATCGAGCTACATCACGCGTAAAGTTGGTGACAAACTAAACACCATGTTCAAAAATAACAGAGAAGATTTTGAACAAAAATGGAACGATATCAAAATGGTAATCGAATATGGAATGCTTTCTGAAGAAAAATTCTTTGAAAAAGCTGACAAATTTGCATTATATCCAACAGTAGACGATGCGTTTTTTACTTTTGAAGAATTACAAGAGAAGATTAAAGATAGTCAAACTGACAAGGATGATAAGCTTGTGGTACTCTATGCTTCCAATAAAGATGAGCAGCATGCTTACATTACTGCTGCAAAAGATAAAGGTTATGAAGTTTTATTATTAGATTCTCCAATCGTTTCACATTTAATTCAAAAATTAGAGACTAGTAAAGAAAATATCACATTTGTACGTGTAGATGCAGATCATGTAGACAACCTTATCAAAAAAGACGAAGAAACGATCTCAAAATTATCTGATGAAGAAAAAGAAAGTCTTAAGACTGATTTAGAAAAAGTTATTCCTACAGAGAAATACACCATGCAACTGGAAGCTATGGATAGTAATGCATCTCCATTTATGATCACACAACCAGAGTTTATGCGTCGTATGAAAGAAATGCAACAAACCGGCGGTGGCGGTGGAATGTTTGGGATGGGTAATATGCCAGAAATGTATAATCTTATTGTAAATACAAATCACGAATTGGTTGGACAAATTGCTAACACAAAAACGGCCAAGAAAAAAGAACGTTTGATCAAACAATCTCTGGATCTTGCAAAGCTCTCTCAAAACTTGCTTACAGGTGAAGAATTAACAGATTTTATTAAGCGTAGTTTTGAAATGATTAAATAGTAGTTTATACTTTATACATATATTAGACCGCTTCATTGTTCAATCAGTCGAAGCGGTTTTTATATATCCTACTTTTGATTTGATCTCTAAAAATTTTACATTCGTAATGATCTTGAGTCCATGATATTAATGAAGCATACCAATTACATTTTTATAGCCCTATTGCTCATAAGTACAAACTTATTAGGGCAACATTGTGTTTCGGGGTATGTGAATGTTGAACATCCCGAACATTGGGAACAACGGGTATATCTAAGTCAGATAGATCTTAAAAACAATGTGACTTCTCATACAGCTACTCCAATTGCATCCACTCAGCTAACAAAAGATGGTTTTTTTGCTTTCGACAAAACATTATTTACTCCCAAAAATCACATCTATAAACTACACCTCAATCCAATATCTGCTGCCAAAAAGAAAAAACTTTTAAACAAGATTAAAAACTTTAAGGTATTCATTGTATCCAAAAGCGATACAGTACGCTTTGAAAAAGGAGAAACATTATTTGGAAATCACAACAGTACTAACAAAGCTGATCGCGAATGGCATAAATTAAAGGCATTTGAGTCAAGATATGAAAACCTAACAAGTGATTTTGACACAAAACAATACCTCCTAGAAACCAAAGGATATGTAAAAGATTCATTACAAATACTTCTGGTAAAATTGATTGGTATTAAAAAACTGGAAGATCAAAATTTACTAGAAAAAGATATCAAAGCGAACCCAACCTACTATCTGGATTTTTTAAAAGAGTTGAAATCTAGCGAGATTAATCCTGAATTTTATCTCTATCTAGAAAACAAACTGACCTTTGTTACCAAAGAAATTACTACGCAAAAATATAACCTTAGCCTATCGATAAATGTAATCGCTTTTGTAATTATTATCTTTTTAGCCTTATTCATTATTACATCCCATAATAAAATAAAAAACAATAGTATAGCACCTTTGAGCAAGCAAGAAAAAGTGATCAAAGAACTTATCTTATCTGGTAAGAGTAATAAAGAAATCGCCAATGAGTTATTTATCAGCCTAAGCACCGTAAAAACTCATATTACCAGTATATACAGCAAACTAAATATCTCCAACAGGCAAGAATTACTGCTCAAAAAATAAATTTCGTACCGGTACTAGCACCTTATTCAGCCTCTAAAAGATAAGAATACATCCATTTTACATATTTATTTGCTTCAATAAATAGAATCAAAATGAAGCAAGTTATTCTTTTGTCTTTTTTAATAATTTCTTATACTACACATGCACAGCAACACACATTATCCGGAGTCATTTCAGATCAAAATAGTGAGCTTATAGAATCAGGAGATGTTTTGCTACTTGACAAGATAGATCAACATCTTATTGGATATACATTCATTACGAATGGGAAGTTTAATTTTAACACTATCGAAGTTGGTGAATACATTATATCAATCAACAGCCTGGGATATCAAAAGGAGCAGAAAACAATTACGTTAGATAGTAATAAGACTATGACTATTGTGCTTAAAAAAAGTACCGTTGAATTGGATGAAGTAAATATCAAAACTACAAAAAGTAGTATGACCTATGCAAACGGAACTCTAAAAGTGACGGTTGAAAATTCTATTTTTGAATCTCTGGCCACTCCAACCGAAGTACTCTCAAAACTACCAGGCATACAAATTAGCCCTAATCAAGAGTTTATAACTATCATAGGAAGAGGAAGCCCATTAATATATCTAGATAATCAAAGAATAGATCTGGATCAATTAAAATCTCTTTCTGTAGAAAACATGAAGGATATTGAAATTATCGATAATCCTCCAGCAAAATATGAAGCTGAAGGTAGAAGTCTAATCTTAATCACAAGAAAACAAAATCTAGCCAATGGCTATAAAGTAAGTATCACAGAGATAGCCTCTTTCAAAAGAAGATACAGCAATTATGCAGAAATAAATGCTAGCTTCAAAAAAAACAAATTAGAATTGCGCAGCAACTTTAGCTATAATCAATTAGGGTTTTGGGAAGCCGCAGATTCAAAACTCTTAGTTCCTGCCGAGAATATCACATCAAAACAAGAGACAACTTCAATTGGTCCTAGACCACAATTCATACTTGGTGGTGGGTTTTTCTATCAGCTCAATACAAATGATTATATATCGGGGCAGGTAAATCTTAGAGCACATACTGATACATTTCCGGTATCTACAAATACAGTGTTGCGTGTAGAACAAACAGAAGATTTTATAGTTTCTACTAGTGAAAATATAGCTCCACGAAGTTTTTTGAGTAGTAATATAAACTTCAATAAAAAACTTACCTCAACGAGCAACCTCTTTTTTGGAATACAATATTCTAATTATAAAAGAGACCTAAAAAATTCTATTTCTAATAATATAAACCAGATGGGTTTCGAAATATCACAAAATCGCGATCAGCAATATGAAATTGGAGTTTTTGCTACACGAATAGGCATTGAAAGAAAGCTTACTAAGGCACTAAAGCTAGAAGTCGGAGGTAGTCTATCTCATGGTGATGCAATCGCTTTTTCAGATTTTGAATTTATAAATCCTCCCAAACAAACTATCTCCTACTATGATTACGATGAAAATACGTATGCTTCTTATGCACAGATTTCTGGAAATAGTCATGCCATTAAATATTCGGCAGGGATTCGATCAGAAACCAATATCGTAAAAGGAGGTTTTAGAAACGATCAAAAATTACTAGTAGATAGAGAACAAACGCGTTTGTTTCCAAAAATTAAGCTAAACATTCCTATTGATAGCACTAAAAACATCACCTTTAACTACAACGCGACTATTAATCGACCCAGTTACCTTAATGCCAGTTCCATAACTACGTTTATAAATCCTCTGGTAGAATTCTCGAGAAACGTTAATTTAAAACCGACAACAACAGAAGAGATCGCTACAGATTTTCAATACAAAAAAACTGGAATACATCTTAGTCATTTTGTTACAGAGAACCCGGTTTTTTATAGCCCAAACTTTGATACAGCTACACGCAGAATTATATCGTCACCACAAAATTTCAACAATGAATCAGGGTATACCATACGATTTCTTACTAGCAGTACTTACAAGTTTTGGAATACCACCAATTCGGTGACTGCCATATATAGTAAAATCAATGATCCAGCTGCTGTATTTAGACAAACAAAACCGTATGTGTATTATTATTCCAATAATGAATTTAAGCTAGCATCAAAAACAACACTGGGAGTAAACCTCTGGGGGCTTACAAAACGCTATCAAGGCATCTTTGAGAGAAATTCTATTTTTGTTTTGGGAGCAACGTTTTCAAAAACATTTTTTAAACACCTTAAACTTACTATTAATGCTAATGATATTTTTAGAAACATGAATTTTAAAGATCGTTATACTATTAATAACATAACATCCGAAGATGTTTTTTATGTAAACGCACAAGAGTTATCATTCTCACTCAACTATTCTTTTGGTAAAATAAAAAAGTCTGCTTTCAAGAATAAAGATATAGATGATAGCCTAAACCGAATGTAGGTAAAGAGGTTCTTTCAATTTTCAATAAAAAACTAAAGTTAGCAACACCATCTTACCACTCCCCTAGATGAGTAAAAATCAGTAGCAAGAAAATGCAACTTATGTTTTGCGTTCTATTTTGAACCTTATTTCATAACAAAGCATGCTTTTTTTAAGATACTACTATCTGTTACAGTTTTCATAAATACTATGCTCTAATTATAGGTTTTAGTACTTTTAAAAACTACAATACAAATCAACTACTTATGAAAAACGTATGGATTCTAATGGCTACAATAGCTATTGTAAGCTGCAATCAAGCCAAAAAAGCAGAAGACACTACAGACGCTCTTCCTGTAGAACAAAACCAACTAATACCTGTAGAACCAGATGGTGGCATTGGAGATGGTGGATTATCTATTGAGAACGCCTATGTACAAAGCATTGAAAAAGCACATCATAAATCAGCTTTTTTAAAACATAAATTAGTAAGTTTCAAGGCTAATATTTCCTTTGGTGGTAAAGAACGCCTTGATGGAAAAATTACAATGTTTACCAATTCTAGCAAAATCAGGATCGATAAAAAAGATCAAAGCAAACTTATTTACAATGGTGAAAACGTTTTTTTATGCCCAGAGGATGCCAGTGAGAAAGGAGCTCGTTTTGATATGTTTACCTGGACTTATTTCTTTGCATTACCTTATAAATTAAGTGATCCTGGCACAAATTGGGAGCTCAAAAATAGTAAACCTCTAGACGGAGCCGAGCACCAAACTGCAAAGCTAACTTTTGATAAGGGCACTGGTGATGCGCCAGACGACTGGTATATCGTTTATAGTGACGATAAAAACATGCTACAAGCAGCTGCGTATATTGTGAGCTTTGGAAGTGAAGGAGACACCTCAAAAGCAGAAGCTAACCCACATGCCATTAGATATAAAGATTTTAAAATCGTAGATGGAATCCCTTTTGCAACCAAATGGGAGTTTCATGATTGGTCAGAAAAAGAGGGGTTAACTACTAAACTCGGAGAAGCTACCATAACAGACATTACATTTTTACAAGATGAAGGTTCTTTATTTGAAACTCCTGATAACTCAAAGGAAATCAAACTATAATAAAGCCTTCTTTTAAAAATATGAAACTTGAGAACATAGCACTATACGCAATCTAATATGATTATAGTTTAATAATTTTACAACAAATAAAAATCCCTTCAGACAATGTATCCGAAGGGATTTTCGATTTATAAATATTAAATTAAATTCCTCTTAAAAGAGATTTTTTTATTTACCATTTATAGTGTGCTTGTTGTACTGGCATCTACAAATTTTTATGATGTCCCACATGCTCCTATGCGATCCCATCCTCTACCAGATCTTTTCTTAAACAAAGACCCACGGTAGGTAACAAGGTCTCCTGCTTGATATGATTGTGACGATGACCATTCAGAAACACCATCGCATATATCAGTACCTCCACCACCATCACCGGGATACATAATCTTTATCCCTGCAATATCACCGGTGGATAAACCATTTCGTTGTGCATTATAAGTAGAGCCATTTTTCCTAACTATTGTAGGTTGCCTATTGGCAGAAAAAGCAAAAGAACCATATAACATAATTGAGTTGAAGTCTAAAGAATTGGTATACTCATTTCCGTCATTGCCTCGCTGCACATAGGTTTGAAAATTAAATGCTTTACCAGACTGTATGTTCTGAAAATTGATCGTAACAAATTGATCTCTGTCTTTTCTACTTTGCTCATGCCATAATCCAACAGCATGCCCAATCTCGTGAATTGTATTACCCGTAGAACATCCATTAGCCAAGTTGATATTTTGTCTACCACCTGTACGACCTACAGAAGATGAGCACCCACTACCAGATCTAAAAAAGATATAAGCAGATTGATTTGTTCTTCTTACAAACCTAAGATCTGTATTGGCTTCCCAATGCGCTATTGCATCAGTAACTCGTCTTTGATTTGGCAAACTACTTTGTATACTGTAATAGACTGTGTTGTTTGGCCAACGTCTGGTAGTACGACCAGTACTTTTATTCATCGAGGCGATATCATCTTTTGATAAGATAATATCTCCTTCGAGAATAAACTCATCTCCAATTTTTTCGGCCTCCACAGGTTCCCCGTTTAATTGAAATGTTGCCACTTCTCCCGATTTACCGGGATAGGCCTCCTCTTGCAAGAATTTTTGTTCAGAAAGTTCAGGATTTTCAGTTTGTTGTACTGAGTTGTCAAATTGTTCACTCTCACAAGAAATGAAAGTTGAACCAGCAGCAAATGCTAGAATACCTAGCATGTTTGCTTTAAAAGCATTTTTCATAATTATTATATTTGAGTTTGTTATTAAAATAACTACCAAGACATAAATATTATTGCCTGAGTTTATGTTAATTATTTATCACCTTGATAAATAATTACAGTTCGTATTGAAAAACATCCGAAATTCTGTTAAATACTATGACAAATTGTATTGGTTTTTTTGTATCTTTAAAAAGCACAAATACAGTACTCATGACACCGCTTTTCAAAAAATTGCAGCTTCCCTCTTCTTTAGATGAGATTTTAATCCTTAACGAGCCCGAAGGGTTTTGTAAAGAATTAGATTGTCTTAAAGATGTAATCGTAAAGGAATCCTTAATACAAGTATCTGAAGTTGATTTTGCCATTGTTTTTGTCACTGAAAAAAAACAAATAGAAAACCGGATCGAAACGGTATACCCCAAACTTGTGGGTGATGCGATACTTTGGTTTGCATATCCAAAAAAAAGTTCTAAAAAGTATACCTCCGAAATTACTAGAGATCATGGATGGGGAGTTTTGGGAGATTATAACTTAGAGCCAGTACGACAAGTTGCTATTGATGAAGATTGGAGTGCATTACGTTTTAGAAAAGTTAGTTTTATAAAAAATATGGTTAGAAAAAAAGGGTTTGCATTAAGTAATGCTGGTAGAGAAAAAACCACAGGGGCTTAATGAGTTGGCATCTGTATACGTTATCATTTATTTTCATTACTGCGGGAATTTTTCATTTTGTTCGCCCCAAAGCTTTTATGAGAATAATGCCCTTATATCTTCCTTACCACAAGTTTTTAGTATATACAAGTGGGTTGGCAGAAATTTTAGCAGGGATTGGGTTATTATTTCTACAAACAAGAACACTTTCTAGTTGGTTAATAGTAATTATGCTTATTCTATTCTTTCCTGTTCATATTCATATGATCGTTAATAAAAAAGCCGGCCTTAATTTACCTAAAGCAATTTTATTTTTTAGATTATTTCTTCAATTTGGCTTACTATATTGGACATATCAATATACATAGTTATAAACTCCCTGATTACCAAAATGAAGTTAGACCTATTTCATGCACAAAAAGAGCCTATACGGTTAGATATGCCAGACGCAGATGTGACATACTATCCTGCTTTTTTTGATCAAAATAAATCAGACAAGCTTTACACTGCTTTAATAGAAACAATAGATTGGAGGCAAGATAACATCACTGTTTTTGGTAAAACATACCCTCAACCCCGTCTTACTGCTTTGTATGCAAATAATAAAAATGCGTATCGATATTCTAATATAACGATGACTCCACATGCATTCAATAAAGAATTATTAGGTATTAAAGAACAAATAGAAACCGTAAGCAATATTGAGTTCACCTCTTGTTTGCTTAATTTATATCGTAATGGACAAGATAGTAATGGTTGGCATGCAGATGATGAAAAAGAATTAGGGATCAATCCAGTCATAGCCTCAGTAAGTTTTGGTCAGGAAAGATGGTTTCATTTTAAACACAAAAACGACAAAAATCTAAAACAAAAAATTGTATTGCAACATGGTAGCTTATTGATTATGAAAGGAGAAACTCAAAACAATTGGTTGCACCAAATTCCTAAAACAAAAAAAATAATTAAGCCCAGAATCAATATCACATTTAGGATAATTCAATAAGATAAGCATATAAATGACTTGAAGGAAATTCTTATCATGATATCGCCCTATATGTCACTACAGCATCTAAATCATACTTATTTTTATTTAGCAAGAGTATAGCAATGAGGCAAAGAAACAAATGCAAAAATGCTAAATCGAAATGATCAGCATCTAATAAAAACAGGGTAAAAAAAGCAAATAATAGTATCGATATAATTAAGACTTTTCTTGTGAACATTCCTAAAATCAAGAAAAAACCAATAACAAATTCTTCAAAAGGCACTAGAGGAGCTAGAGCCTCTATAAAATCAATATCAAATACTGAAACTTTACTAAAATACCCATCTAATCTCTCTAAAAAAACAGAGTATTTAATAGCATTAAACAAACTATATGAAACTAATAATACCCCTAAAGTAACTCGGACCAAACTATATAAATATATCTTAAAATTCATGTAATATCCTATTTCAAAATGTATTACTTTATACTATAGTAAAGTACAAATATACGTACGATCTAAACTTTATGTATTGTATATTTTTTCAAATCTCTTGTACAAAACTAATATAAATCACTAATTATCAAAAAACTATAACGATTTCGTTATTTTGTACTTGTATAAAAGAAATGTTAATTTATTAATTTTATTTTTGTAACTTTAAAATGTTAAAGAATTGTTATGAACCGTTATACCTTGCATGAAACTTTTGTAGTAGACCAATATTCTTTTGATCAATGGGAAGCGGAACCGCATAACCATAATTACTTTGAAATTATTTTTGTAGAGAGAGGAAATGGCTATCATACGATCAACGGAATACGGTTTCCATACAAAGAGAATAATATTTTCTTATTGGCGCCAGAAGATACCCACCATTTTGAGATTGAAAACTATTCTACATTTACTTATTTTAAATTTACAGAACTTTTATTTTCGGGTAAAGTGAACTTACCCGATAGAAAATTTTGGTTACAGCGTATAGAGCAGCTATTACACCATCCTAACATCATACCAGGAGATGTGATCTCTCATGAGGATGATCGCACTATTATTTGGGATATTCACAACGTAGTACTGGAAGAGTTTAAAAATGAAAAAATTTATTATCAAGAAATCATCTCTAATGCAATTAGTACTATACTGAGTATTATTGTTCGTAATATTTCAGATAAATACAACTCTAATCAAAGAGAAGTTCCGATAAATCATTCAAAAATTGATCAAATATTAAGTCACATAAGACAAAATGTTTATGAAAATGACAGGACAAAAATAATTTATTTAGCGAATAAATTTGGTATGTCTCAAAGTTCGATTAGCACATATTTTAAACGGAAAACAGGAGAATCCATACATCAATACGTAACTAAGTATAAAATGAAATTGGTCGAATATCGACTACAGCATACAGAGTTTACAATCGCAGAAATTGCGTATCAATTAGGTTACACTGATGAAAGTCATTTGACTAAAACCTTCAAAAAGCATTTTTCTATGTCCCCAAAACAATATCGTAAAGAATTGTCCTTGAGTAATTAGCTTTTATCTAAAAATTTCATTCAATAATTTTGCCAATCGTATTCCGCCTTTTTGAAGCTGTATGCGAACCATAGGAAAATAATCATACATATACCTGTACCCCAATTTGTCGCCCACATTTGCAGAAGCATACACTTTTTTTGCTAACGCCTGAGATTCATGCACCCAATCCACAACGGTTCCTTTTTTGATTTCATTAATCTCAGCTTTTGATAATACCGTAGTATTTGCAGATAGTTCTGTATAACTCATCTTATTATAAGCTATCATGTCACTATCCCAAACGCTATGCAGATTTGATCCATCATTAAACCAACGTACCTGGATATCATTCCCTCCTTTGTCTTCACTTCTACCCACATGAAGTGGTTGATGAAGATCACCTACGAAGTGTACTAGCATTTTGAGATAAAACGCTTTGTCTTCTTGCGAAGAGTTTTCATCTTCTAATATTTTAATACAAGTATCAATACCTACAATCAAGTCACCCGATTCACTTGGTTTTTCATCTCCATATTGTTTTTCAAAAGAAAAATTAACATAGTGCCATGGGCTATAAGCTCTGTATTGCTTATCACTTTTAATTTCATCGGCAAAAGTAGAAACAAAAGCCAAGCTTTGCCCTTTGAGAACTTGGGCTATATGCTTTTTGGCTTTTTTGGTAAGGTACAGCGTCGCAATTTCACCAGTAGCTCTATGACCAGTTTTTCCCCAATCATAATCAGCTGAAAATGCAGAGGGAGAAATTACTAATAATACAAGTGTTAATTTATTAAAAAGATACATTATTTATATTTTGCAGCAAAGATAAAAAAGGGTATGTTAGTGATCGTTAAAATTTATTTAGATTTTTGAAGCATAATTTGCAATCACAAATCTATATATCATATAATAAGCGCTTATAATTTGCCCAAATCAAAATATGAAATCTTATTTATCGTTTTCTAATGCAGCCTATAAACAATATACATTGCTATGAAGATTAAATTATGCCTATTTTTTATCATCACTATTTCTTTTTGTATTGCTCAAGAAAAAGAATTTAACACTGCTGTTGTAAAAATTAATAAGTATGTAGAAGGCACATTAGTAACCCCGTATTCTGACTCAGACAAAGAGGTTCCCTTAGTTATTTTTATTATGGATTCTGGAGCTATAAATAGAGATGGTAACGATCGCATGTCAAAAAATAACACTTTTAAACAATTCTCATATGAATTGGCAAAGTTAGGAATAGCAACATACCGTTATGACAAAAGGCTTTTCAAAATGGATGGATTAGGAATCCGTGAACATGAAATATCTTTTGATCATTTTATAGAAGACGCAGCATCAGTCGTGTCATATTTCAAAAAAAATGGAAACTACACCAAATTGTTTGTAGCTGGCCACGGGCAAGGATCTCTTGTAGGTATGATAGCGTCAAAAAATATGATAGATGGTTTTATTTCGATAGCAGGAAATGGAAAATCTATTGATCAGGTTATCATAGAGCAAATTGCCAAACAAGCGCCAGGACTAGATAAAAGTGCTGCTGTAGCTTTTAAACAGCTCAAAGAAAACGGTAGGGCAACAGGATATGATCCAGCATTAGAATCAATTTTTAGATATGATTTACAATCTTTTATGAGGTCTTGGTTAAAATATGATCCCTCTGAAGTAATCTCAGAAGTAGAGGTTCCGATTTTAATCATCCACGGAGACAAAGATATTCAGGTAGAATTATCTCAGGCCGAAAAGCTAAAAGAAGCGGCTCCTCAAGCCACATACCTGATAGTACAAAATATGAATCATATTTTAAAAGAAATTAAAGGCAATAACAGACTTGAAAATCACAAGTCTTACAATGAACCTTGGCGAAAAATAATGCCCGAAGTTCTAAATGGTATTGCTAACTTTGTAAATCAATCACCCGAATAAAATTATCATAACTCAAATCAAAAAATCAATAATGCAGCACCGCATTGTATTTTCAGATATAGACGGAACTTTACTCAACCCTGAAAGAGAACTTTCTGAATGTACTATTTCAGAAATTAAACGAATTAAAGACACAATTCCTGTAGTCTTAATCTCTTCCAGGATGCCTAGTGCTATGATTCATTTACAAGAAGAATTAGATATCACCAACCAACCCTTGATTTGTTACAACGGAGGATTAGTTTTGGTTAACAATCAAACCATTCATTCCACTTGGATTCCTACAGATATTATAGAAGAGCTCCATCATTTTAATACTAATCAAAATATTCATATTAGCGTATATCACCATGATGAATGGTATGTTCCAGAGATGGATTACTGGGCCAACAGAGAAGCTCAAAACACCAAAGTTACTCCCGTAGAAAAATCTTTGCAAGAAGTCTTAACCGAATGGAATACTGATAAAAAAGGAGCACATAAAATTATGTGTATGGGTGAAGCCATTTATATAGATCAGGCTTTTGCTTTTCTAGAAAAAAACTTTGGAGAAAGATTACATTTATATCGTTCTAAACCCACCTATATTGAAGTTGCCCACAAAAGTATTTCAAAATTAACAGCTATAGAGCTTTTATTATCCAGTCATTTTAGAATTCCTATAACTGATGCCGTAGCTTTTGGAGATAATTATAACGATATTGCGATGCTTAAAGCTGTAGGAACAGGAGTAGCTGTAGCAAATGCAAAACCCGAAGCTCTTGAAATCGCAGATGTAATTACACACGCTGGAAAAGAAGATGGAGTGGCAACTTACATTAAAAAAAATATAGTATAACTGTGCAAAATATCTTTAAAATAATAAACCTAATATCGCTATTCGCTATTATTTATATGATAGCAAGTTGCAAGACGCCACAATCTTCGTTAGAAACAATTTCTGCTCCTATTATTGCATCTATTGATATCTTTACTGTTGTAGATGATAAGATTAAAGTTGAAATAAAAATAAAAAATCTAGATGCAGATACCATCAGTTATTACCTCCCAAAAATAGTACCGGGCACATATCAAAATAACAATTACGGGAAATTTATAGACGATTTTGAAGCCACCGATCAATCCGGAAACATATTAAATGTGCAAAAATATGGTGATAACCGTTGGAAAATAGATAATGCAACAGAATTAAACAAAATTACATACTGGGTTAATGATACCTTTGATTCAGAAGATACACATAATGTCTTCTCTCCTACCGGCACTAATATTTTAGAAAATAAAAACTTTGTTTTAAATCTTTGCGCTTTGGTTGGCTATTTTGATGGACTGAAAGATAATAAGTATAATGTATTTGTTAAACATCCAAAAAACCTAGTAGCATCTACTTCAATAGTAGCAATTAAGCCTCAAGAAACTACAGAACACATTCATTATGATGTTGATTTTTTTGCACTCAAAAGATATGCAGATGTAGTGGACTCTCCTATCATGTATTCTGAGGCTAACCAGATTACTTTTACCGTAAATGATATCGAAATATTGCTTGGTGTATACTCCCCCAATAAAATACACAAAGCGGCAAAAATTATGCCTCATGTTGAGCGCATTATTAGAGCACAAAAGAGTTTTCTTGGCGACATCAACGCTACAAAAAAATATAGTATTTTACTTTATCTTTCCACCCTAAAACCTGATGATGCGACTGGCTTTGGTGCTTTAGAACATAACATTTCTACGCTGGTGGTTCTTCCGGAATCCCTATCGCGGGATAAACTAAATGAAGCGCTTACAGATATCATTTCTCATGAGTTCTTTCATATTGTAACCCCTTTAACTATCCATTCTGAAGAAATCCATAATTTTGATTATAACAACCCAAAGATGTCTGAGCACCTATGGTTGTATGAAGGCACTACAGAATATTTTTCTCTTTTATTTCAAATCACCCAAGGTTTGATTACAAAAGAAGATTTTTTTGAACGATTACAAGAGAAGATTGAAATCTCAAAAAAGTTTGATGACACAATGTCTTTTACCACAATGAGTAAAAACATATTAACACCATCGTATGGTAAAAATTATAGAAACGTATATGAAAAAGGTGCGCTCATCTCAATGTGTCTGGATATCATTATGCGAGAAAAAAGCAGGGGCGCCTATGGGATATTAGATCTCATCAAAAATCTTTCCAGCGAATTTGGTAGTAACAAACCCTTCAAAGACACAGAGCTAATTGAAATAATAAAAGAAATCTCATATCCAGAGATTAGCGATTTTTTGGTAAAACATGTAGTAGGAAATACCCCTATAGACTATGAATTCTATCTTAATAAGGTTGGCGTAAAATATGGAGCACAAAACATAGCTTCTTCTTATTTTATTTATGAACAGCAACCTTTTGTAAAAGGTTTAGAAACCACGAAAGAAGTCGTCTTTATTTCTGATATTCCTTATAATAGTTTTCTAAAAAACCTTGGTGTTACAGGAGGAGATGTATTGCTAAGTATTAATGATAAAAAGTACAACCTAAAAAATATCTATGACCTATTTGGAGATTCTAATCAATGGAAAATAGGAGACGAAATTATCTTCAAAATTAAACGTGATGACAAAATCATAACACTCACATCTCATGTAATACAACCCACAGTAGAAAAAATAATCTTAGAGCAAGATCCTAAAGCCTCAGAGCAACAAATCGTTTTGTTTAAAAACTGGATTAACGATTAAAATTTTCTTATCAATAGTATTCTGCCTCTTGTAAAATACTGTATTTTGCAGACATCTTTTTTTTAAATTAAATAATCAATAATGGAAACCACTCCTTTTTTTACGAATGACACTATTGTTTTTGGCATTTTAATGCTCTGCTTAGGTGTTGTTTTTTATACCTCATCAATACAATCAGGTTTTTGGAAATCATTTTATAAATATGTTCCTGCATTATTATTATGCTATTTATTACCCGCCATCTTTAATTCGCTAGGGATAATATCTCCCAAATGGCAAGAACTCGGTGCAGATGGAGAATTAATAGATAAATCTTCTGCTGTGTATTATATCGCAAGCCGATACTTATTACCCGCATCTTTGGTATTAATGACACTAAGTATAGACCTCAAAGGTATTTTTAACCTGGGGCCAAAAGCGTTAATTATGTTTCTTACCGGAACATTAGGTGTGATCATAGGTGGACCTATTGCCATTCTATTAATATCTGCCGTATCACCAGAAACTCTAGGTGGAGCTGGATTTGATGCGGTTTGGAGAGGGTTATCTACCCTAGCTGGTAGCTGGATTGGCGGTGGAGCTAATCAGGCAGCAATGTTAGAAATCTACCAATATAACCCAGACAAATATGGCGGAATGGTATTGGTTGACATTGTAGTCGCTAATATATGGATGGCAATATTACTAATAGGTATAGGAAAAAGTGATAAGATTGATCGTTGGCTAAAAGCGGATAATAGTTCTATAGAATCATTAAAACAAAAAGTATCTACCTATGCAGATAGTATTTCCCGAAATCCAACATTAGCAGATTATATAGTAATGCTATCTATCGCATTTGTTACTGTAGGGATAGCACATTGGGGAGCAGGTGGTATTTCAAATTTTTTATCTAGTAATTTCGATGTTTTTAATGATAAAAGTTCTGCATTATCTTCGTTTACTTCAAAATTTTTCTGGATGATTACTATAGCAACAGCCATCGGAATTTTATTATCCTATACCAAAGCAAAGCAATATGAAGGAGCAGGAGCCAGTAAAATTGGAAGCATATTTATCTATATACTTGTAGCAACTATAGGGATGAAAATGGATTTGGGTATGATTTTCGAAAATCCTGGATTGATCGCCATTGGATTAGTTTGGATGACTATTCATGTTGCACTACTAGTTGGTGTAGCCAAGGTAATCAAAGCTCCTTATTTCTTTCTTGCTGTAGGCAGCAAGGCAAACATTGGTGGTGCGGCATCTGCTCCTGTAGTTGCAGCAGCTTTTCACCCTTCATTAGCAACAGTAGGAGTCCTTTTGGCTGTATTTGGATATGTAGTAGGCACCTATGGAGCTATTTTATGTACTATTTTAATGCAAATAGCTTCAGGAAGTTAGTATTTGAATCTAAATTATAAGATATTTGCATCCCAATATTTTAACATTAAAGTATCTATGTAGAACATATGATGAACAGTTTGATGTTATCAGAATAATCATTAAAAATTCTATTTGACTTTTGAAAAAGAATACGTGTAAGCGAATGAAACAATTTTCTATCATATTATTGACGGTTTTATTAACAAATTGTAATACTCCAAAAAAAGGAAATGTTTCGATTTCTGTTGATATCAAGGGATTAAAAAAAGGAACCGTATACCTGCAAAAAGTACAAGACACCATGCTTGTTAATATTGACTCTGTTGTCATCGCTGGAGATTCTAGATTTGTATTCCAATCAGAGGTTACAGAGCCCGAAATACATTATCTATATCTTGATAAGAATGATGGTGCGCAATATAATGACCGTATTGATTTTTTTGCCGAACCCGGGGAAATAACAATAACAACTACATTAACTGATTTTGAAAAGGATGTAAAGATTTCGGGAGGCAAAAATCAAGCAAAATACGATGAGTATAAAAAAATGATAAAAAGATTTAATGAAAGAAATCTTAGACTCGTAAAAGAAGACTTTGAGGCCAGTAAGCAAAATGATGACGAAAAATTAATGGAAAACGACATTGCGTACAAGAAGTTACTTAAACAGAAATATTTGTATACCATCAACTTTGCGATGCTTAATAAAAAGCTTGAGGTTGCTCCTTATATTACTTTAAGCGAAGTATACGATGCTAATACAAAATACTTAGATACCGTTGCAAAATCTCTTAGCCCTCGAGTAAAAAAATCACGCTATGGGCAACAACTCATCAGCCATATTAAAGAACGCAAAGCTGAAGAAAAAAACCAACAGCCTTCTACTGTAAAAGGAGATTAATATCTTCAAAAGCCTTTCTAAGGCTTCAAACAAGCGATTTAGAACATCGTTATATGCTTAAGATAGTATAATATTGTACATTAAAAAGATGGCGTAGATCATCAATTTTTAGGTTGTTAATCCTTTAAAATCAGATTCCTAAATCGTCCAGAAGAACCGAATCCCGTCCAAATTCCTATTTTATTTGATCGCATAGATGTTAATCTATCGACAATTAGAACAGGTTCGGATACATCATTGATAAAAACTTTGACTATTTTTTCTTCTATATGAAGTATCGCTTTGAACCAATCATCAGGATTAGGCGGCATTGTAATTTCATTTTCAAATTTACCAGTTTGTTCTTTTCTAAGCTTTTTCCTGGTAAATTCAGGATGATAAATGTATTGAACCATATGTTCTTTTCCTATTTGCTCTTTTGCGACAAAGTTAAAGGGCCTAAAATATATAGCTTCATAAGTTTTTTCATCCTGAATATTAAAAGCAATTCCAATAAAGCTCTTTCCTGGATTATTCTCCCCTAGAAATTCTATTTCGATACTTCCTTTTTCAAATTCTACATCTTCAATAATTCCAATTCCAATTCATTGCTACAGCATCCTGTTGATCACCGAATAATGTTATCGAACGATTTACAGCCCTTATTTTCTTGTTTTTAAACGTATCAGACAAACTAATTTCTTGTTGACAGAAAGAATTGACAGATATCAGAATAATTGCAATAAGGAAACTAATTTTTTGTGTTTTCATGGTCTAAAGTTTTTATTACTTACAAAACTAAATATAATAAATCGCAGGACGTTTGATAAACTCATACTTCAGATAGGTACTAAGCCAGATATAAATATTACACCATACCCTTTTCAATACAAATACCAAATTCTATAATTAGCGTCCTTCTATACAGACAGTAAACTTTCTGTTAGGCACAAATCATCTATATTTTCGAAATAATTACTAACGTTAATTTATTGATCTATGAAAATTATAAGTAAATCTTATACCCCAATAATTTGGATCTAATTTACTTCCTTTATCATTATCAATACTCGAAAAATGATATATTAACATGATAGGGATACTGTGTTTTTTTTTGAACAAATGATCGTATCCAATCCCAACTTCAAACCCTGGTCCACTTAATGATTTATCATTCTCAAGAAATTGATTAGCATCTATTTTAATTTTATCTATACTAACAGCTAAATAACTCGATAGCTCGATTTTAGAGGTCTTAACCATTATACGTTGGTAAAAAAGGCTAACATTGTATTGTCCAAAGTTTTTTGTAGCAAAAAGTTCGTTATCCCCAAATACTTGATAGGTATGCTTTGAATCACCCAAAAGTTTTTCAAAAGCTATACCAACTTTATTTTTTTCTTTGAAACCTAGAGAAGCGCTAGAATAAAAACTGAAATGAGTTCCAAATGTCATATTGGTAAAAGTTCCTAAAAACAAATCAACGTGAAGCTTGAGTTTTTTCTCTTGATCTACAGTAGGATTCTTGCTAGCGTTATTTTGAGCAAAAGACATGCTTGTTATATACAGAAATATAATTATTATGTTTTTCATATTTAATGCAAAACGATTGATGTACGAGGTGGTATGCCCCGTTAGGGCATTATGCCTTCTTGCATTCGTGTTATCTTTTGTTGTTTTTCAATTCTATAACGAACTTATTTAAGGTCTATTTCGGTTGTACTTAATTAATCAATTTTGCACAACCCTTTAATTTCTGATTATTCCATTCAATTGTTATCGTGCCACCAGTATCATCCCCAGCCATATCTAAACAACTTTTAATTTTATATAGAACAGTTATTGTTTCTCCCTTATTATCTAGACCCGTAAAAAGATTATTCGAGTTTTCTTTTGTAGAAAAATAATTTTCCAGAGATAAATTGCCAGTTGCCTTTTTTTCTCCCATCATAGTGGTCAATTCGAAAATAAATTTGTTCCTGTTTTTTTCTGATATAGATATATCCCAGCCAGGTTCAAAACCACCTCCTTTGATATGAACTAAATCAATGTTTTCAATATTTTGATTTTTGCTTTCTTTTTTCTTTTTACAAGAAAATACTGCTAAAGAAATACATAATAAAATTAGAATACTCTTTTTTCACTTTTAAAGTTTTTTTAATTGTGTACGTGTTAGTATAAGATTAATTGCGTGGTTTAAGCAACTAATTTAGCAAATAAATCATAGGTAGAAAGTCCCAGAGGTCTTTCTTAAATAGACTACATCCAGCAATTAATTTTTATACGGTGTGTCTGTTGCACAAGACTTGCTAAAGGTAATAAAATATGTTATCTTTAGTTATGAAAGGCAAAAAAACGTATCAAGAGAAGCTTTTTAATAACTTTCAGTTGAGTTCTCGAATTCCAGAACATAATTTTTAACGACGATTAAAGTCAGTCCTTCACTTAGATTTTTTATACAGATCGACCAGCACTTACTATGGTTGCAGCGGTCAGAAGAGCATTGATCCCGTGGTATTTTTTAAGCTGTGTTTAGTAGGTTATCTGGAGAATGTCATTGTCGTGCCCTAAAAAGTATCTAAAATTCACTAAAAAACTAGTCCAAGGTGGTTCAGAGGGAGTCAGGATCACTAAAATCATAAAAAATAGTCTGGTAGACCTACCAAGACTCAAAATAGGCGCTCCAAATCTTCAACCAATATTACTAACCTGAAATAAAAAACGCCCTTAGAAGAGCGTATTTAGGACCAATTTTTTGAAAATCATTGGGTTGTGCAACGGTTACCAGTGTTACCAGCTTTATAATTTAGTTTCATATTCTTCTAATTTTTTCCATATGTCTATAAACTCCTTTATTCCTTCTTTTTTAAGGTCGGTATTCACAATCAAAAGTTTTCCGATTTTTGTTTCAGAATTGAAAAACATGTGTGTTGCAACTCCTGGGTCACCGCCAGTATGACCTATTTGTCCTTGAGCAGATATTCCCATAAAAACACCCATATTGTATTCATCATTATAAGTGCCTTTATTCCTTTCTGTATAATTTACATCAGTCAGTTGTGGTTTAAATAGCTCTTTGTAGCTTTGGTTATTTAAGATTTTCCCATTAAGAGTATAACCTGCAATTAGTTCAGCTAAGTATTTCCCTAAGTCATTAGAAGAAGTGATTAAACCACCATCAGGATAATTAACTAATTGATAAAAAGCTAATTCAGTTTCATTGTTTAGATATAATTTAGAATGTTTTGAGAAATCTACTTCAGTAAAAGACCACCCCGTATCAAACATTCCTAATGGTTTAAAAATATATTCATTAGTAAATTTGTTGAATGATTGATTTATAGCTTTTTCTATTATTAAAGCAGCTAATCCTGCGGCAACATTTGAATACTCAAATATTGCTCCGGGTTTAGTCTTTAAAAAATTACTTTTCTTATACCATTTTCCATCTTCACTTAAAATATTTTTTAAAAATTCATCCAGAACCATTTTTTCATTAGGTGAACGAAAATTGCTATTTACTTTAGCTTCCTTATTGTCTTTTTCTTTTAAAATATATCCATTCTTCTCATATCTAGAAGGGTCTTTAATACTAGATGTGTGAGTTGCCAATTGTCGTATTGTAATTTGTTCATTAGGGAAATGTGGATTACTTACATCGAATAGCAAGTGTTTGTTTATAGGGTCATCTAAGTTAAGTTTTCCCAGTTCTTGAGCTTTAAGTAATGCAATACCAATAAAAGTTTTGGAAATAGAAGCAATATTTTGAACTGTATTATTAGTATATTTTTTGCTTGTTTTAATGTCAGAATATCCAAACCCCTTTTGATATAGAATGCTATCTTGATTTACAATAGCTACAGAAAATCCATTAACATATTCTCTTGCGTAAATTTTTTCAAGCTCTTCAGTCAATTTTATTGAGGTAGAGTCATTTGTCTGACAATAAATTGTGCTGACAAGAATATTTAAGATTAATGTTATAATAATTTTTTTCATTTCTATCTGCGGATTGTATGCTGTTCGTTAATATACATAGTTTACACAAGTTAAAGCGTAGGTGTTTACACTAAATTAGTTTCTAACCTTGTCGATTGTTGTTTATGTCTCCGAATAAATTTACTTTTCCTTCCGCAAGTAGTCGGAGTAATTTTGAAGGTTTATTAGGACTTAAGAAAACATATTGGTATTTAGAAGCCATTCCATATTCGTAAATTATAAGACTTTCAATCATCAAGTCGGTCCATTTGTCAGCTTTTTGGTCGAGTGAAATTCTGAATTTTATTTTACCATTACTCATTATTTTGGCATAACCTTCTACTGAAGTACCATCTTTAAAAATAACTCGGCTTCTTGAGTTTGAGAAATTGCTATTCCAAATGAAAGTATACTAATAATTAAGACTAATGCTTTTTTCAATTCTTTAATTTTTTAAAATATTTGCCAACGTGTTTGTGTATGGTTAGTTGCGTGTTTCAGCAACTAATTTAGCAAACAAATCACAGATAGAAAATTCCAGCGGAATTTTCGTAAGTCGGCAGTGAACTAGCAATTAATTATACACGGTGTGTCTGTTGCACAAGACTTGCTAAAGGTAGTAAAATGCGTTATCTTAGTTATACAAGGCAAAAAAACGTATCAAGAGAAGCTTTTTAATAACTTTCAGTTGAGTTCTAGAATTCCAGAACATAATTTTTAACGACGATTAAAGTAAGCCCTTCACTTAGATTTTTTATACAAGTCGACCAGCACTTACTATGGTTGCAGCGGTCAGAAGAGCATTGATCCAGTGGTAATTTTTAAGCTGTGTTTGGTAGGTTATCTGGAGAATATCATTGTCGTGTCCTAAAAAGTATCTAAAATTCACTAAAAAACTAGTCCAAGGTGGTTCAGAAGGAGTCAGGATCACTAAAATCATAAAAGTAGTCTGGTAGACCTACCGAGACTCAAAATAGGCGCTCCAAATCTTCAACCAATATTACTAACCTGAAATAAAAAACGTCCTTAGAAGAGCGTATTTAGGATCAGTTTTTTGAAAATCATTGAGTTGTGCAACGGTTACAATGGCTATAATTAATACGGGTTTTGGTGCTTAACCCAAAGTTTAGACATATTTATAAAGTCCGCCAAATCTTTTGATTTGGCTTTAAAATGAAAAGATAAAACAAAATAAAAAGTTTTGGCTAAGTACTTAATCGAAAGTTCACTACTTTTAATTCCCGTACTAACCATAGACGAGATGTTAGTGGTAATTGATATCAAAGACTCATTATGAGTGGAAAACTAGTAAAAAACCTTAGAAAAGGTCATAGTTCTGAAGATTTAGGGAACATTTTCCTTAGGAAATTTTGTGCTGTAGCTGAATTAAGGCAAGAAGATGATTTTGGAATTGATAGCATAGCAACTTTATTAAAACAAGAATCGAAATATTTAATCCCAGAAGAATCATTTGGAGTTCAAATAAAATCTGTTTCCATTAATAAAGTGGAATATAATGACGACGAAATTAATTGGTTACTTGAATTGGATTTACCATTTTTTGTCTGTACTGTAGACAAAAAGACACAATCCTTTAGTCTTTTCACATTAAATAGGTTTCATTCAACTATGACTTTAGGTACTCAAATTAATATTAACAAGGTAGTGTTAATACTTGGAGAAAACCCAAATTATGGTAATATAAATATAGACATTCGTTTTGACGAAAATGACGAAAAAAATGACGAACCTTTTGAAATTCATTTAGGAAACCCAATATTATCTGCTAATCTAGGAGAATGCGAATCGCCAGAATTTATTGAAAAAATATACTCAATAATGAAAGAGTGGTTGCTCTTAGAATATGAAATGATACGATTAAGAAAAATAAATACATCATATACAATTTCGTGGAAGACTTGGAAAAAACCAGAATTGGGTATACCTTTCTCTGTGGTAAGAGATACAAATATTAAAAAAGACTTATTGGCTTCAAAGGACTATTTACATAGATTATCAAAATTTCTATATGTTAATAGAGATGAAGATGCAAAACTGATTGAAGCATTTGATTTAATATCTGATTGGTATGAACTTAATGAAGTACCTATTCAACTAATATATAGCCACGACCCTATAATTGATTAAAAACTACCACTAACACTATGTCCTAAAAATGCATTAAAACGCATTTTACATTAAACGTTGGCAACAATTTCAGCCTGCCCAAATGAAAGAATCTCTAATCAAATCAATTTCAAAGTATATTAAGTTAAATTCAAAAGAAGAAAATTTAATTGAAACTTTTTGGTCTAAAAAAATACTTGAAAAAGGAGATTATCTACTTAGAAATGGAGAAATTTGCAGAACAGACAACTTTATAGTTAGTGGAACATTAAAAGCTTTTTACATAAATTCTAACACAGGAAAAGAAGAAATACTATATTTTGCAATAGAAAACTGGTGGGCAACAGATATTGAAAGCTTTCAAAAACAAAAACCTTCAATTTATAATATTCAAGCAATTGAGAAAACCGAATTACTACAAATTCGTTACAACTCTTTTCAAGAAATGTTAAAGGAAATTCCAAAACTTGAACGTTTTTTTAGAATCATTCTTGAAAATTATCTTGGAAGTTTACAAAGGAGAATAATCTTAAATAACGTTCTTGATGCAGAACAACGATATTCAAATTTTTTAGAAAATTATCCGAAAATCGCTGACAAAGTACCAAATTATTTAATTGCATCTTATCTAGGGATTACTGCCGAATTTTTAAGTAGAATGCGTAAAAAAATAAAAGCATCTTAAACTAGGTCAATTTTTTTCACGTTTCCAATTCGGAACTTTGTGTCATAATCAAAATTTAAGAATATGAACAAAGTATTAATCATCAATGCAAGTGTAAGAAAAGAAAAATCACATAGCAGGAAGCTAACGCAACTTTTTGAAGAAAATTGGAAAAGGAAAAATCCTAACGACAATTTTACTCATCGAGAAGTTGGATTGGAGGAAATTCCATCCATAAACGAAAAATGGATTGCAAGTGCATTTATCAACCAAAAGGATAGAACAGAAGAAAATCAATCTGGCGTTAAATTTAGCGATAGATTAATCAAAGAATTTAAAGAACATAATATCTATGTTATTGGTACACCAATGTATAACTGGTCTATTCCAAGCGGACTAAAATCTTATATCGACCAACTTATGAGAATTAACGAAACTTGGAAATTCCGTTCAGGAGAGCCAGACGGAGATTATGTTGGACTTATTGAGAACAAAAAAATGTTCATTCTATCGAGTCGTGGCGATACGGGATATGGAGAAAACGAGAAAAACGAGTACATGAATTTTCAAACAACCTACTTACAATTCGTTTTCGGAATTATGGGAATAAAAGATATTTCTATTATCTCATTGGATAATGAAGAATTTGGAGGAAAAATATTTGAAAATTCTAAAAAAGAAATCTATCGAAAAATTGAACAAATTTAAAAACTGTTGCCAACACTGGTGTCTGTTGCACGAGTTTTGCTAAAGGTAGTAAAATGCGTTATCTTTAGTTATGCAAGACAAAAAAACGTATCAAGAGAAGCTTTTTAATAACTTTCAGTTGAGTTCTCGAGTTCCAGAACATAATTTTTAACGACGATTAAAGTCAGTCCTTCACTTAGATTTTTTATACAGATCGACCAGCACTTACTAGGCACTTTCAGAAAATAGCTACGCTAATTTCAATTTGTTTATTTTTTGAATGATTTTCGATAGTTGTAAGAAGAT
>CANLYR010000012.1 GCA_947495425.1 uncultured Aquimarina sp. | reverse complement strand
TATTTCGAAGAGAAGCTCTTCGATAGACTTGTAATTGCTGGAATTACAGGATTATGATTAAAAACGGATATTCAATTTAAAAAACTACGCATTATGAAATGAAATTTCTTTCCAACGAAAAATAGAGCTTTATTTTCGCAACCTATACGACAACACAAACACGACATCAATTATTCCTATTTGGAATTTAAAAATTACACAATGAAACAAAAAAACATAAAATTAATTATCATAGCTATCCTATGTACTATTCCATTCTTAAGCCTTCAAGCACAAGATGAAGATATATTATTTCAAGCTTTCGATTGGAACGTACAAAATCAACCGGCAGGACAAACCTGGTATGATGTAGTACTACAAAATAAAAATAGCATAAAAGACGCTGGCATAGATATGATTTGGATGCCCCCTCCAAGTAACTCTGCTGCTCCACAAGGATATCTTCCAAGAGAATTAAACAATTTGAATAGTGCTTATGGATCTCAGGCACAATTAGTAGAGCTGATTAATCAATATCACGCCCTTGATATCAAAGTTTTAAGTGATATTGTCATCAATCACCGAGTAGGTACAAATGATGCAGTAACATTTACCAATCCGGCATGGCCAACCTTTTACATCACAGCAGATGACGAGGGTAGGAATTTTGTGTCTGGTCCTGTAGAATTTAGTATTAATGGAGATTATGTTCCTGGTTTCGCTCTAAAATCTGACGGATCTAATGGAACCTTTGCTGCTGCAAGAGATTTAGATCACAGAAACCCTGCTGTTAGAGCAGAGATTATCAAATGGATGCGATTTCTTAAAAATGATATCGGTTTTGATGGGTGGAGGTATGATTTTGTACATGGGTATGATCCTATATATAATAAAGAATATAATGATGCTACGAGCCCATACTTTGCAGTTGGCGAACTTTTAGAAAGTAGCAGAGTGCAAACTAATAATTTTGTGAATTTTGCTCAGCAATCTTCTTCTGCCTTTGATTTTAATACCAAAGTTAGTTTGCAAAATGCTATACGGGATAATAATCTATCCTATCTAAGAGATGGTCAGGGTAGACCTTCAGGAATGATCGGTATAAATCCATCTAAGTCTGTTACATTTTTAGATAATCATGATACAGGATTTGCGCAACAATGCTGTGGATCCAATTATGTATTCCCGGGAGGAGAAACAAACCTTAGAAAAGGATATGCATACATTTTGACTCATCCGGGTAATCCGGCAGTGTTCTGGACGCATTTTATTGATGGTGGATCAGGAGTTCGAAATGCGATCAAGAATCTTATTGCAGCAAGAAAAAGTGTTAGAGTACATTCTGGTTCAACAATAAGTATTGCCGAAGCAAGAAATGATCTGTATGCCGCTTATATAGATGGTAAAAGCGGAACACTAGCGATGAAGTTAGGTAGCAGAAACTGGTCTCCAAACGGCAGTGATTGGGTTTTACAAACATCGGGAACAGAGTATGCAGTATGGACTCAAGGGGGTACTACGGGAGGTGGAGAAACCGTAGCACCATTTACTGTTAATTTCAAAAAACCAAGTGGATGGAGTACTACAATAAACGCATATTTCTTTGATGCTTCTGCCAATGCAACTTTGCCTGGTACATCTGGGTGGCCAGGACAACAAACAACAAACATGGCTGGTACACAATGGTACTCATTTACAGTAACGCCACAAGCAGGAACTTCTGCTGGTAACATAAGAGTCATTTTTAATGATGGTAGCAATCAAACTGATAATCTATCTAGAAGTATTACTGGATGGTATACTAATGGCACATGGACAAACAATTGCCCATCGGGTTGTAGTGGATCTTCAGCGGCTAACCAAGTAACTCTTAACTTTCAGAGGCCAAATGGATGGGGTAATGCCTCCAACATTTATCTTTATAACAAAACTAATAACCAAACACTATCTGGAACATCAGGCTGGCCTGGTCAAGCTATGACTAACCTGAGTGGCACATCGTGGAGTGCAAATACATTTACAGTACCAAATGGGGTATCAACAAATACTATTGGTGTGGTTTTTAATGACGGAAACAGGCAACAAACTGTTGATCTAACCAGAGGAACTAACGGATGGTTTAGCGTAACGGGAAATCAAAATGGAAAAAGTATAGGTACATGGTCTAGCAACTGCACTACAGACTGCCCTTCAAAAAGTGCTTTAACTTTAGATAATGATTCAGAAAATGCTGGTAGATCGAGCACTAAAGCTTTGATCTTTCCAAACCCGATTAATGAGCAAAGCAAACTATACATTACAACTGCAAATAATGGGCTATTGCAGATTACAGTCTCTAATATTTTAGGTCAAACCAAAACAGTTTACAATCAAAATACTCAATCAGGAACGCATGTAATTGACATTAATCACACTATTACAAATCAAAAAGGCATATACTTTTATACTATCAAATTAAATGAAAATATACTTGATCAAATAAAGGTCATAAAAATGTAATTCCTTAACCTACATGCTTTTAATTTCAGTACATATACTGTTATAAAAATTAGCGGTTGTTACTTATTATTTAAGTAGCAATCGCTTTTTCAATTTTGTTTATTACATTTATAACAATTAAACTCTTTTATGCATTACAACTTCTAAACGGGACTTTTTTGATGTATAGAGATAGATTAAACGACCAAATCTAATTATGAAAAAAATAATATTCTTTTCTATTATATTATTTGGAATAGGATGTGATAAGCAAGAAAAAAAGGAGCACCTTGAGTATTCGTATGCTATTGTCTCGCAAAAAAATCACGCTCTAGTATCTAAAAATGATCACCAAATCAGGGAAGTAAAAAAAGCTGTCATTGTTCCAAAATTAGATGGAAACATGGATGATCCTATCTGGAAAGAAGTACTGTGGTATGGTTTAGATCAAAAATGGCTTGGCTTGCCATACGAATTCAATGATTTCTTTGGTCGGTATAAAGTAGTCTGGACTCCTGAGGCACTATATCTTTTGGTCGAAATCAAAGATAATCTCTTGTATGATCAACACAAAGATCCATTAAAATTATGGTGGGATGATGATTGCGTAGAAATTTTTATTGATGCCGATAACTCTGGTGGCAATCATCAATACTCAAATAATGCTTTTGCATATCATGTTGCGTTGGACGGCAATGTTGTAGATCTCGATGAGAACAAAACACCTGTACTTTATAATCATCACGTAAATACAAGAAGGGTAACTAAGGATGATGTTTCTATCTGGGAGTTTGAAATTACAGTTTATGACAATACTTATCAAGAAGGTAAAGTAAACGATCCAATGATTTTAACAAAAGATCAAAAATTAGGTTTTGCTGTTGCATATAATGATAACGATGGCAGTAAAGAACGAGAAAACTTTATAGGTTCTGTTTTTATCCCCGGAGAAGAAAAAAATCTAGGTTGGATTAATGCCGATGTTTTTGGTACCATCGTGTTAGTAGAATAATTTTACCTTACCCAGCAGCACTCCTAAAAATAATAGTTCTGACCTCTCCAAAGGAAAGGTTAATCAGAAACCCCAAGGCTGAGCCATCAGAGAATTTTTGGATTAATGAATAGTTTCCATCAATGCTTCTTCTTTAGTGACCCCTCCAGAAAAATTTGCTGCAGTTTCTATAAGTGCCAAATGTGAATACGCCTGCGGAAAATTCCCCAATAATCGCTTAGTTTTGAAATCAATATCCTCACTAAAAAGCCCCAAATGATTACTATAAGATAATAATTGATCAAAAAGTTGTTTTGCTTTTTTTCGCTCACCAATTTTATATAAACTATTAATAAACCAAAAACTACAGATAGTAAATGATGATGAAGGCAATCCAAAATCATCTTTGTTTTTATATCTATATAATAATCCATCATTACATAGCTCTCTTTCGGTTGCCTGTACTGTACTTATAAAACGGGGATCTTTAGCTTTAATAAAATCGTAGGATTCCATTAATAAAGTCGAGGCATCGAGATCAGAAGAACCATAGGACTGTGTATAGGCCTGTTTTTCTTCGTTCCATGCATTATTGTAAATATCATCATGTATGCGATCTCTTAATTGTATCCATCGGTCATTTTTATAGGTCTTATTGATAAGTTTACCGATTTTTATAGCTCTATCTATAGCTACCCAACATAATAATTTAGAAAATGTAAAATGTCGTTCTTCGGTTCGAAACTCCCAAATTCCTTTATCTGGTTTTTCCCAGTTTACATTCACAATGTGGACTATACTTTTACAAATCGTCCATAATCCTTCACTATTATCCAGATCGCAATCAAACTTCATAAACTGTTGATAGATCACATCCATTAAAATTCCATAAATATCATTTTGCTTTTGATGATATGCAGCATTTCCTGTTCGTACCGGACTTGAATTTTTATATCCGCTAAGATGATCCAACGTTTTTTCTGTTAGCTTCTTCTCTCCATTAATCCCATACATGATCTGGATTTTTTCATCTTTATCGGGTATAATATCGATAATAAATTGTAAAAATCGTTCTGCTAGTCTCTTGTGACCCAAATTAGAAATCACTTTGATTACCATAGACGCATCACGTATCCAACAAAACCTATAATCCCAATTACGAACCTCTCCTATGGTCTCTGGTAATGAGGTCGTTGCTGCAGCAAGAACGGCTCCAGACTTATCATAACTTAATAACTTTAACACTAGGGCACTTCTCAGAATTTGTTTATTGTAGTGTTTGTAAGATGTAGTATTCTCACTCCAATTAAGCCAATATACTCGTGTGCGTTGCATTTTTAGATAGCACCTTTCCAGAGATTGTTCTAATAGCTTTTCGTGATAACTTATTAAAAAGTATGCGTGGTCTTCCAGTGTAATTTCTTCAGTATTTAAAATAGATTCAAAATCTAGATTAGAATACAGATAAAGGGTATCATACTTTTCTTCATTTGTAATGCTCTTAATATACTCTGTTTTAATTTCGAGATTTGTTTTACCCATTGCATACTCAAGCTTGGGATCATATTTTACCCTAAACTTCGGTTTCCCGGAAATCAATTTTACGTAGCGAACGATATCAGAAGGCGCATAAAAAACACCATCATCATTCTTGTATCTTGGCATAAAATCTATAAATTCAAAAACATCCTTCCCGTTATTAAACTCGGTAACCAAAATATTGGTCTTATGAATATATTTTTGAGAAATTTCATAAGTCTTATCAACCAAAATCTCAAAACTGCCTCCTTTGGAATCATCCAATATTTTCGCAAAAACAGAATATGAATCAAAATTAGGCAAGCAACACCAATCTAATGATCCATATTTTGAAATGAGTGCAGCGCTTTGACAATTTCCAATGATACCGTAATCGAGATTATTCATAAATTTCCTTTAAATAGCCGTTATTTTAATCTTCTTTTCCGAAATTTAACAAAAATCAAAAAAAGTCTACCAACTTTAAACCACTTTATGAGTAAAACTATTATAATCTCAAATAGATTACCGTTACAATTACAAATTCGTGATAATATAATCGAAACAACACCTAGTGTTGGAGGATTAGCAACAGGAATGAAATCTGTACACTCAGACAACGAAAGTATCTGGATTGGATGGAGCGGTCTTACTGAAGAAGAACTCAATCCTGATTTAAAAAATAAAGTAACCTCTGCTTTAGAAAAACATCAGTGTGTGGGTGTGCCGCTCACAGAAAAAGATATCGAAGGGTTTTATTATGGATTTAGTAACAACACACTTTGGCCCTTGTTTCATTATTTTATGGAATATACCGAATTTGAAAAAAGCACTTGGGAAACCTATAAATCTGTTAATCAAAAATTTGCTGATGTTATTATACATAATTTAGAAGACGGTGATACGGTTTGGGTGCATGATTACCAATTACTCCTACTCCCAGATTTGATACGTAAAAAAAGACCAGAAATATCCATTGGATTCTTTTTGCATATTCCTTTTCCTTCTTATGAAGTTTTTAGAACGATTCCTTGCAGAGAGGAACTATTAAAAGGAATGCTTGGTGCTGATTTATTAGGGTTTCATACTTATGATTATGAGCGTCACTTTTTGAGTGCAGTACAAAGAATTTTAGGCTACGAGATTAATTTTAATAATATTCACTTGGATACTAGAATTGTAAAAGTAGATTCTTTCCCTATGGGAATCGATTACAAGAAATTTAATGATGCAGCGCAAGTACACGACTTAAAAGCAAAAAAGGATAAAACTGAAATACAACAAGAAATTGATAAGCATTTGAAAGCTGGGAGTAATCAGGCAAAACTTATTCTTTCTATAGATCGCCTAGATTATACCAAAGGTATTGCAAATCGCCTACGTGCATTCGAATATTTTCTTGATAAATATCCTCAATTCAAAGGAAAGGCCAGGTTAGTAATGCTGGCTGTACCTTCTAGAGCCAATGTCCCCCAATATCAACGACTAAAGAATGAAATTGATCAGCTAGTTGGTAGAATCAATGGAAAATTTGCAGAAGTAAGTTGGACTCCTATTTGGTATTTTTATCGCTCATTACCTTTTGAAAATCTTATCGACTTATATACCTCTAGTGAGGTTGCATTGCTTACGCCGATTAGAGATGGTATGAATTTGGTAGCAAAGGAATACGTTGCATCGAGGGTAGATAAAAAAGGAGTATTAATCCTAAGTGAAATGACCGGTGCATCAAATGAAATGAGCGAAGCGCTTATCATCAACCCTAATAATTTTGAGGAAATTGCTGATACGCTAAAATTTGCATTAGAAATGCCTGAAGAAGAACAAATCAAGAGAAATAATGCACTTCAGAAACGTCTACAACGATACAATGTCGAGAAATGGGCGAATGATTTTATGGAATCTTTGAGGGCAACAAAAGACGATACAAAAAAGTACACCCTAAAAAAAATAACTCCTTCTGTTAAAAACGAAATCTCGAAAAAATATGATAGTGCAAAAAATAAAATATTATTTCTTGATTATGATGGTACAATGGCTCCTTTTGAAAAATTACCAGAAAATGCAAAACCTACACAAAGAGTTTTTGATATCTTAGATGAATTACATCAACAATCAAATACCAAAGTAATTATTATCACTGGCAGAGACAGAGATACTATTCAAAAATGGTTTGGACATAAAGAATATACACTTATAACAGAGCATGGAGCATGGCTTAAAGAAAAAAATAAGGATTGGGAATTGATGGAAAGAGTAGACAATACCTGGTTTGGATCCATTGCTCCTATTCTTGAATCGTTTACTGATCGAACTCCCGGATCACTGGTTGAAGAAAAAAGATACTCGTTAGCATGGCATTTTAGAAATGTAGATCCAGACTTGGGCAAACAAAGAGCTAATGCATTAAAAACTACAATTCAACAATTAATTGCAAACCATAACCTAGAAATTCTTGAAGGCGATAAGGTGCTTGAAATTAAGGTTAGTGGAGTAAGTAAAGGAAAATCAGCTTCAAAAATGCTACTTGATAAACAATATGATTTTATTTTTGCTATTGGGGATGACTGGACAGATGAACATATGTTTAAAGAACTACCAAAAGATGCATATACCGTAAAAGTAGGTTTAAAGAATACAATTGCACGATATTATGTAAAAGATATAGACCAAGTTTATGATCTTCTAGAGGCATTCAAATAACTAATCACAAGAAACATTTTATACTTCTGAAACCAAAATTCTACATACTTCCAGTCATTATCATTTCGCAATTTTTCTGCACTTCCCTTTGGTTTGCAGGAAATGCGGTAATCGATGATCTAGCAACCCAATTTAATTTTGGATTCAACATTCTGGGGTATCTATTATCTTTTGTACAATTTGGATTTATTATAGGAACCCTAACTTTTGCACTTCTAACACTTGCAGATCGATATTCACCATCTCGCATATTTGTGATATGTGCTGTGTTGGGAGGCATATGCAACCTATCGATGCTTATCCCTAATATTACAGTATTCAATTTGCTCACTGCTCGTTTTGGAACTGGCTTTTTTCTGGCTGGCATTTACCCGGTAGGAATGAAAATAGCATCAGACTACTATAAAGGCGGACTTGGGAGAGCCTTAGGATATTTGGTTGGAGCATTGGTTTTGGGCACTGCTTTTCCACATTTTATTAAGGAATTTTCATGGAGTAGTGATTATACATCGGTAATCATAAGTACAACTATACTAGCTTGTGCTGGTGGTTTTGCCATGTGGTCATTGGTTCCAGATGGTCCATACAGAAGGCCAGTTTCCAAACTACAGTTTGGCGTTGTTACTCAGCTTTTTAGCATCCCACAGTTTAGAAAAGCCGCTTTTGGATATTTTGGACACATGTGGGAGCTTTATGCATTCTGGGGCTATGTTCCTGTTATCCTGAAAACATATGCTAATTATCAGGGAATAGAACTTCAAGTCTCATTCTGGTCATTCATAAGTATAGGAGTAGGTGCATTATCTTGCATACTGGGAGGGTTAATTTCAATAAGAAAAGGAAGTAGAAAGGTGGCATATAATTCATTGCTGATATCAGGAATATTTTGCTTGGTCTCCCCACTATTGTTTTTACTACCCCCACAATTATTTATGATAGCTTTATGCCTTTGGGGCATGTTAGTGATCTCAGATTCTCCACAATTTTCTACGATGATCGCTGCTGCCGCACCTCCTGAATTAAGAGGAACTGCACTAACGATATCAAATTGTATTGGATTTGCAATCACTATTGTAAGCATACAATTATTGTCATTTTTATTGGATATAATAGATCCTACATTCTTATATCTTTTTTTATGTATAGGACCAATTTTCGGGCTTTATTCTATGCGAAAATGATTTGATTATAATTTTGAAAAAATAACGTTAATTAAATTAGTTATGAAAAAAATAATACTTCTAATAGTTCTATTTACGTTAAGCTATGCTACTCTTAAATCTCAGTCAGTTTTAATCGAAAATGTAAATATACTAGATGTTAAAACCGGAACAATAACAACAAAACAAAGTGTATTCATTGAAGGAGAAAAAATTGCTACAATTTCTTCTAAAAAAATAAGACCTAAAGAAAATACACAAATACTTGACGGAACTAGTAAATTTCTTATCCCCGGAATGATTGATTCGCATATTCACTTTTTCCAATCTGGTGGTTTATATACAAGACCAGACATCATAGACCTTAGAAAGGTAGTTTCTTATGAAAATGAAATTCAATTTACCAAGGATATTATTCCAGATAGTTTTAAAAGATACCTTATGCTTGGAATAACATCGGTCATAGATGCTGGCGGACCTTTTTATAATTTTACAATAAGAGATAGTATTACTAAAAACCATCTATCACCAAATGTGTATGTGACGGGTCCTTTATTTTCGCCATACCAACCAAAAGCTTTCTCTGAACTTAAAGATACACCTATAGAAAAAATCACCTCTATTGAAGAAGCTACTGCACTATTCGATAAAATGTTACCCAATCAACCCGATTTTATAAAAATCTGGTATATCGTTAATAAAGACAATCCTGCAGAAAAAAATTTCCCAATTGTAAAACACATTGCAAAGTTAGCACGTGAAAACAATTTAAAACTAGCTGTACATGCCACGCAACTAAAAACTGCTTCGTTAGCTATAGAAGCTGGAGCAAATATTTTGGTGCACAGTATAAAAGATGAAGTGTTGGATGATCGGTTTATAAAGCTTCTCAAAGATAAAGAAGTAACTTATATACCAACCCTAAATGTATCAAACAATTACACCAAAACTTTTTTTTCTGAATTAGATATGCATCCTCAGGATATACGATATGCTAATCCTAAAGCTTATGCTTCATTATTAGATCTGATCAATATGAAACAGGATTTGATTCCCGAAAGATTTCAAAAAATTAGAAACGACAAACAGGTTCAGGATGCTATAAAAAATCGGTTTGCAAAAGAAGATAGTGTTATTGCCATTAATCTCAAAAAATTACAAAATAACAAAATCAACATAGCAACAGGAACCGATGCAGGAAACATAGGTACCATGCATGCATCATCTTATATCCAAGAAATTGAAAAAATGCAAGAGGTAGGTATTAGCAACTTGGATATTATTAAGGCTTCAACTATAAACCCTGCAAAAGGTTTTGGTTTAGATCACAAAATTGGTTCAATTGAAGAAGAAAAACTAGCAGACCTGGTGCTACTCAATAAAAATCCAATAGAAGATATTCAAAACCTAACTTCTATCCACAAAGTAATTAAAAGTGGTAAAATCCTAGCTCCCTTAGAGCTCATCAAAGAAACTCCTGAGCAAATTGTACAACGCCAGGTAAATGCATATAATGCCAGAGATATCGATGCTTTTTTAGACACCTATGCTGATGCTATTGAAATTTATAGATTTCCTAATACATCATATATGATAGGAAAACAAGCTATGCGAAAAAGATACGAACCCATGTTTGAAAACTTTGAAAACCTCTATTGTGACATTAAAAACAGAATTGTTTTACACAACAAAGTAATCGATAGAGAGTATGTAAGGCGCGGTGATTCTCATGCCGAAGTAATAGCTATTTATGAAATTACAGACAACAAAATATCCAAGGTCACATTCTTAAAATAACAGGAATATAAAATTTAAAAATTTTCAAAAAACTTTTACTGAACCGTTATATATTTTTTGATTGAAACTGGTAATCCAGAATTCGTAAATCCTTCTAAGCAAATTTCAAAATCTCCTTTTACATCTGAGGTATAAAATTCGAGAGTAGCGTTTTTATTTGATATGGCAAGGTTTGGGTTCCAAAGCAATTGACTTCTATAATCTGGGATACGATCATAAGGATTATCATCAGAATATTGTTGTACAAAATACTTTTTATCATTCTCTAAACTTGATAATGATATTGATTGTATATAATCCTTAGTAAGCAAACTTGCAAAATCGTTATCAAATGTTTCAATAACTAATACTCCGGCAAAAATTTGATTACCTAAGTAATATCGATCCCTGATTAAACTTATACTTTTCACTTTTGTAGCGTCTAGATCAATAACTTCTTCATGATCCTGAATGTAAGTGCCGTCTACTATTAATAGTGGTAAAAACGTATCATTGGGACCGTCATAGTACCCTCTTGTTGTAAATACTTCTTTTCCATTATCATCTTTTCTGGTCCATACACTTGCAACTACTTCTACAATAGTTTCTCTTATTGTATTAAATCTATTGTATTCATCAAGATTGTAAGTGATTTTATTTTTACCATAAAACGGTAGTGAGGGTTTTGGTTGTTGTATTGTATCTGGTTTTACGCTGTAAAAATTATTATCGATCTGATTATTAATACTTCTATTTAAAATTTCCTGTTCAAATTCTGGAGATACTTTGAACTGGTAAAAATTAAGATTAGACGGTTTTATTTCAGGTATTTCATCAAAGACAATTGTATAATCGCTACGGGCATCACCTATAACTTGTGATAGTATTTCTTCTTTTCCTTTTCTATTATGCAGGTTGAAGATAAAGTTTCCGTCATCATCGGTTGAAATAATTTGTAAATCAGATGCTTTTCCGGATAAGGAGAACCCTATAGATTGTATGGCCATTGAAACTGATGGATCTTTTGGAACGATTTTTCCATATATTAATTCTCCTCTCAATTCAGGTAAAAAAAATGAACTTTTTATTGGTTTACTTTTACTTTTGACAGCACCATACATTTTTGAAAAGCTTTCTGATGAAATCATTTCTGCCTTGTCAAATCTATCTTTTTTCCTTACGGAAACAGAATAATTACCGTATCCTACAGTAGCGCTTTCCAGAGTTAACTTAACCTTACTCCTGTTTTTATAATTTTGATTATCTGAGTTAATTACTATTGTATTGCTGTTTGAGGTAGTTTTTGGAGCTTTTAGTTGTGCTGCTGCAGTGCCTAAATTTGAGATTGAATCCTTTGTAATTTTCTGAGAAACTATTGCATTTTGATCTGCTTGATACGGATTTAGAATACTAATATCTCCTTCATAAAAATGAGCATCTGCATTTAACATCCATTGCGTATATGCGATTAATTTATAATTCCCTGAAGGAACAGAAACCGGCATAAAGAAATCTCCTTGACCCAGTCCATTTTTTAGCTGCACCTTATGTTCAAAAATTGATTTACCACTTTCATCTAATAAAATAACGTAAGCAATTTTACTAATCTTACTTGAGAGATTACTTTTGGTATCAAAACAGTATACACGATAATAAAGATACTCACCAGAAAACAGTAATGATGTATTGTAGTGTATAAATACTTTTTCTTGAGGCACAGCAGTATACCCCAAAAGATCTTTAACATTTTTAAGTTCGGCCTGGCGTTGTGCTTGAGTAGTAATGCTAGCCAGCAAAAGAGTACATAGTATTAGTCTTATCTTCAAAATAAATATGGTATTTGAGTTATTTCTAATTTAATAAATTTTATATTCCTAAGATTTAATCTATCCAAAAATCTGGGGCTGTTGGTGATCCCAACACCGTGCAATCCCCACATACTCTAGGAACAAATCCAAAGATTGATCCTGCATCGTTAGCTGAGTATCTGAAAAATGTAAGCTCCCCTCTATTTATGAAAGACCGTATTCTCCGCCTGAAACTTTCTCGACTCTCGCCAGGCGAAGGTTCTGGAGTGATAACAGTACAATCCAGTTCAAATTTAGATAAATCTGGTATCACTTCATTACGATCAAAAAATATACGTTGCTCAGTAACCGTAGATACTTCAAAAAGACCAATAATTTTATCATCTGGGTTATTTTCTGAAACAATATTTCCTTCTAAAAAACCAGGTTGTATTTGAGAAAACAAACTCTCTGACTCAGAAAAGCTACTTAATATTTTATAAAAGGCATTGGCTTCTCTAGATTGTAAATATTGCCTAACCAAAATACTATATCGGTCCTCTATTCTAATATCCTCTGCAGGTAAAAAGTTAACAATATACCCACTTAATCTGGCTTCTTCAAAGCTTTCTGTATCAGTTACATTTATATTTACTGATATATTAGTTTTGTAACATGTTCGTATTTCTTCTGGCCGCTCTATCTCATCAAATATAATTTCGTCTTCTGTTATCGTAATGGGTTTGATATTATTAGGAACCCAAGATGGTGCTCTAATGCTATAGGTTTCTTCAAACTCATAACGGTAGTACGCTGCATTTCTGGTAGGATCAAAAGTATCAACTAAGATGCCAACACCTAGTTCTCCAACATTGTTAGAAACACGTTTGGGATACACACTATCCATTACAACTTCTTGTGGGGCGATCACCTTATCGGATCTATAGGATTTACCATCTGTAGTATTAATTTGTAATTGATATTCTCTACCTGATATCGCTGCAAATTCTTGATTAGATGTATATACTCCTTCAGAAGTTTCTGTAAAATCATGTACTATATTTTCGCCCTCTATAATTTTAACTTCGGCTCCCTGTTCTGCTAACGGACCATCTTCTTCAAATCTAAATGTTCTATTGATACGAACTTCCTGATTTTTGAATTCATTGGTAATGACAGTATTAATAACTACTATGCTTTCAAAATTCTCTGAAGCAGCCTCAAAAGGTTCTACACAAGTAGACAAAGTAATCCCCATCAATACGATAATTGATATTCTATTAAATCTCTTGTATCTTATAAAAATTTTACAAATCAACATTATCAATTAAAATTTAAGTATTTAAATTTATAGAAATCAAATATATCGAGCTCTACAATCTACATCACTTGTTAATCTTGCCAGAAATCGGGAACTTTTCCTGAACCTAAAACTGTACAATCTCCACAAGGTCTGGGTACAAACGAAAGAAGCTCAAAAAATTCATCTCCTGCATGTTGAAGGTAAATTAGTTCACCTCTATTTATAAAAAACCGTAGCCTCCGCCTGAAAGATTCTGTTGTTTCAAATTGAAGAGGTAGTGGCGTAATAATTTCACAATCTAATTCAAATTTTGGTAAATCGGATATCACTTCATCACGATCAAAAAATATACGTTGCTCTGTGACTGTAGACACTTCAAAAAAACCCAAAACTTTATCATCGGGGTTGTTGTTTTCGGAAACAATATTCCCTTCTAAAAAACCAGGTTGTATTTGCGAAAACAAACTCTCTGACTCAGAAAAACTATTTAGTATTTTATAAAATCCATTAGCTTCTCTTGATTGTACATATTGTCTGACAAATATACTGTACCTATCTTCTATTCTAATATCTTCTGCAGGTATAAAGTTAACCATATACCCCTTAAGCCTAGTCTCTTCAAAACCTTCTGTATCAGTTACATTAATATCTACCGATATATTAGTATTATAACATCTACGCTTTTTCTGTGATCGCTCTACTCTTTCAAATATAATCTCATCTTCTGTAATTGTAATAGGATTTATATCAGTAGTAACCCAAAATGGCGCTCTAATCCTATACGTTTCTTCAAACTCATAACGATAGTATACTGCATTTCCAGCAGGATCAAAAGTATCTACCAAAATTCCAATGCCTTCTACGCCAAAACTATTAAAAACACGTTTGGGATATACGCTATCTATTGATGTTTCTTGTGGAGCAATCACTTTGTCAGAACGATACGATTTACCATCAGTAGTTTTAACAAACAATTGATATTCTTTACCAGATACCACGGCAAATTCCTGCATAGATGTGTACACTCCTTCAGAAGTTTCTGTAAAATCATATACCATATCTTCGCCCTCTATAATTTTAATTTCGGCTCCTTGTTCTGCTAACGGACCGTCTTCTTCAAATCTAAATGTTCTATTAATAAGTACTTCCTGATTTTTGAATTCATTGGTAACGACAGTATTAATAACTACTATGCTTTCAAAATTCTCTGAAGCAGCTTCAAAAGGTTCTACACAAGTAGACAAGGTAATTCCTATTAACACTATGATTAATATTCTTCTACACATATTTAATTCTACCAAAAATTTAAAACTCAACTTCATAAGGTTAAAATTTAAAATTATATGTAATTGAAGGCACAGGAACGGAAAAAATCGAACTCTGTAATCCTTTTACCTCTCCATCTTCAGTAACAAAAAATACAGAAAATGGATTATTTCGACCCAAAACATTGTAAATAGAAATCGTCCAAAAACTATGTGCTATTTTATTTTTTTTATGATTTCCTTCGATATTAAAACCAATATCCAGTCGATAGAAATCCGGTATTCTAAACTTATTACGATCACTAAAAACGGTAAATTCTGATCCATTAAAAATAAAATTACCTACAGGAAATGTAACGGGTCTCCCTGTCTGATACACAAAATTAGTAGCTAAGCTAAAACGTCTGGTAAATTTATAATTCGCCACCAGACTAAAATCATGAGGCTTATCAAAATTTGAAGGAAAATAATCTCCTGCATTAACTCTTTCTTCTCTAAACTCACTGTCTAACTGAATAAATGATCTAGAATACGTATACCCTAACCAGCCGTATAGTTTTCCTTTTTGTTTTTTTAATAACAACTCTACTCCATATGATTTTCCATTACCTTGCAATACTTCTGTTTCTATATTTTCGTTTAACAGAATATCTGCTCCGGTTTTAAAATCTAAAATATTTTTTGATCTTTTATAAAAGCCTTCTAAACTTAACTCATATGCATTTTCACTAAAATTCTTATATAATCCTAGTGCGTATTGTTGCGCACTTTGCGGTTCTATGTTTAGATCAGAGAGTTTCCATGTATCGATTGGTGATACAGTTGTATTGTTTGATAGGGTATGAATAAACTGTAATGTTTTATTATATGAAGCCTTTACAGAAAAATCTTCCCCAAATAAATATCTCGCAGACATTCTATATTCTAAGCCACCATAAGTTTCAATGATTTCGTTCTTATCAAAAGATAGTGTTTCTACTACAGTTTCCTCACTTCTAGGTGAGCCATCTTGATACACATTTTGTGTTCCTTCTCCAAGTGCATTGTACATAGAATATCTAAGACCTGCATCTAGAGTTAATTTTTCTGAAAGTCCAACCTCTGCTGTCAAAAAAGCTGCCGATTCCAAACCTCTTTCTTCTTCTATTCTTTGAGGAGTGACTATGGATTCTTCTCCTTCAGGATCAATACTCCCCGGGTTTACTTCGTACAACTTACTAGACAACCCATAATCAAATTTAATGTTATCACTATACAAATAGTTGAAATGTAACTTTAGCTGTGTTTCATCAATACTATATCCTAAGTCAAAATCAGTATTAGTGGGACCATCATATTCTATATCAAATTTATACTGACTGTTAGATAACGATAATTTACCAGTATTTTTTTCATTAAACCTATAGTTCCAACGCAAAGACATCGCTCTATTGTTATATACATATAATGAGTCTGACGTTATGCTAAAATCATCTCTACTTACGTATGCCATAGCTTCAAGTTTTGATCGCTCTGATAGTAGATGGTTATATTTTGCGACAATATCATAAAATGAAGCTTCACTATTTTGTAAGGATTCATCATCTAGAGAACGTAGTACCCAATTTGCATAGGCTCCTCTTCCTCCAACCATTAATCCTGCTTTATCTTTAACGATAGGTGCCTCAAGAAGTATATTGCCGGTAACCGGACCAATGGATACTTCACCTTTTAATGAATCAATCCTTGCATCTTTCGTCTGTATATCAAATACAGAGGACAATCTACCACCAAATTCTGCCGGAATACTATTTTTATAAATATTTACTTCTCCAAGAGCAAAGGGATTAAGCGCAGAGAAAATTCCAAAAAAATGTTGTGGATTGTACACTACCGCATCATCGAGTAATATCAGGTTTTGATCTGATTTCCCACCTCTTACATTATATCCAGATGCTCCTTCACCTGCAGTTGTTATACCCGGCAACGTAGTCGCCACTTTAAGTACGTCTCGCTCACCTAGTGCCAAGGGAATATTTTTAGATTCTTCTACATCAATTTTAGTCTTAGTAACTACTTCTGATACATTATTATTAACCTCATTTTCGATAAATACCTCTTCTAATAATTCTATTCTTTCATCAAGTGAAATATCATAGCGACCATCACTATAAATTATCACCTTTTTCTTGAATTTCTCCATGCCGATCGCATTGATTTCTAAAATATTTAAACCTACATCTAGTTCAATATCATAATAGCCTTTTTGATCAGTTTTGGCATTAATATCCTTACCATTAACGGCAATAATGGCGTTTGTTAGTGGTTTTCCGGATTTGACATTTTTAACATAGCCTGCTAATCTAAAGTTTTGCCTCAAATTACCCCTGGTGGCTTTACCTATTTTGATTGTTTCCAGCGTTTCTTTTTTAGACGACTTTTTTGTTGAAGAAAAAAACGGAGTAATTATTTTCTTCTTCTGCGTTTCGGTTACGCTTATACTATCCTCATATGTTCCAAAAAAACGATTAGGAAGCGTGTCATAAATAATCTCATTTTGAGTTAAAATGATTGTATTTTTATCTTTTATATAAAAGTTAATTTTGGTTGACTTTAAAACTTCATTAAGTACCGTTTCTATAGTTACTTCATTAAAAGTTCCCGAAATATCTTTGACCTCATCGACCCATGAATCCATAAAATAAAAACGATAATTTGTTTTTTCTTCAATCTGTTTAATTATAGATGTCAACTCAGAATTTTCAAAAGAAATCGATAGTTTAGCATCCTGATCCTGACCCCAGAAAAAACATGAAAACAATAAAAATAATAATGTAAAAAATCTCTTCATAATAATTATAGTTCTTTTGATGATAATGTTTGCTTAGCAATTTTCTCAAACAACATTTTAATAAATCTATCAGGGTCTGATTTTCTCAAATTTTTATTATTTCCATAAAAAGTTTTAATTTCTTTTTTTTGTGTGGAATATAACTTAATAACATCACTTTTACTTTGTATTTGAGTGTATTTATCGTCTACAAAGAGAAAGTATTTGTAGGAACTTATAAATTCATAATTTAGGGTATTACCGCGTATTGTCTTTTGTAGTATTTTCTTTCTTTGTTTCTGATATTTTTTAAATAATCTAAATGTAGAATTCTCTAACAACACTTCATAAAAACCATCAATAGCAATATTTCTATTTATATCACCTTCCTGTCTCACAAACTTATTCTCACCAATAACAAATTCTTGTACCATTGTACTATTTAATTGCAAAATAGAAGCGATTGCTCCTGGTTTTAAAGTTACCAGCACCTCATCTAGTTCCAAATTGTACTTTATGCCAGTATCGTAATACACTTGATCATCATAGCGTACCGATCCTTTTAATATCTCATCTGATTTAAAGAAAGCATGTTTATTATCGACTATTCTGTTGATATCAAGATCCACGTATTGTCGACCATTATAAAGATTAGTATGTTCTCTACCCACAATTTGATCAAACCAATTGTAATAAGCTTTTTCGTTTTCAGTTTGCTGCCCAAAAATCAGTAATGGTAAGCAACACAATACAAAAAACCTTTTTTTTACTTTATAAGTTTTATTCATTTTAGTTATTGATATATTTTATAACCAAAAACACAGTATGTATATAGAAATATTAATTCATTAGAATGTATTGAATTAATGTATCGTAAATCTGGTTTTAAAAGTTATTAATACTAGTTAGACCCCTTAAAAAAATATTGTACTACAACATTACAACTTCATTCTCAAGCTATATGTTAATGTTGAAAACTCAACAGTTGTTACCCACAAAGATTTGAAAAAGCAATTTATTATTTAATATTTAATTGAGCTAGTAGTAATGCTTTCGAAAAGCTTATCAAATCATAAGATATTGTTAAAAATCATTTTTTTTATGTTAATGCCGTACTTCAAAACTTTACGTTAATGAATAAAAGCTTAAAATCATCTTAATTTTTTAATTAAGAAACAAGATGAGCGATGCATAATCTTATAAATTTGTTAAGTTATATTTCTTCTTTGCCTTTTTAATTAAATTAGGCGATCAAAAAAAAATTAAATGAAAACATTTTTCACTTCAGTACTGCTTTTACTATCTACCATATTACTATCGCAAACCGATCAAAGAATATATGATATTATTAATGCCGTATCTGCCGATCGGATTGAAACCGATATCAAAAAACTAGCAGATTTTGGTACTAGGCATACATTAAGTGATACAGTATCTAAAACGCGTGGGATCGGTGCGGCCAGACGCTGGATTAAATCTGAATTTGATAAAATATCCAAAGACTGTAAGAACTGCCTTGAAGTATTTTATCAAAAAGATTTGGTGAAAAAGGGTACTAATGACCGTATTATTAAAGATGTCATGGTAGTTAATGTTGTAGCAATACAGAGAGGTACAAAATATCCTAATCAATATATCATAATGAGTGGTGATATTGATTCTCGAATATCTGATCCAACGGATTATGTCAATGACTCTCCTGGTGCTAATGATAATGCTACTGGTATGGCGGGTGCTATTGAAGCTGCTCGAGTATTATCAAAATATCAATTTGAAAGTAGTATTATTTATGTTGGACTATCTGGTGAAGAACAAGGGCTATTTGGAGGACAAGGATTAGTACAATATGCAAAAGAAAAAAACTGGAATATCGTTGGTATTTTGAATAATGATATGATAGGAAATATCAAAGGTGTAGATGGAGTTATTGACAATAGAACATTTAGAATATTTTCAGAACCCGTTCCGCCAATCGAAACTGAACGACAACGTAAGGATAGAAGGTATTTTGGTGGCGAAGTAGACGGTATTTCTCGTCAGTTAGCGAGATATGTTCATAAGACAGTACAAACGTATATGCCCGAAATGAATCCAATGCTTGTGTATAGACTGGATCGTTTTGGTCGAGGGGGTCATCACAGGCCGTTTAATGATGGTGGATTTGCAGGAATTCGTATTATGGAGGCTCATGAAAACTACACACAACAACACCAGGATATAAGAGAAGAAAACGGAATCCAATATGGTGACGTTGTTGCCCATGTAAACTTTGAGTATGCTGCTAAGCTCGCTGCAGTAAATGCTATTAATCTGGCGAGCATTGCATGGTCTCCCCCGGCACTCGCAGAAGTAGAAATTGGAGGAATAGTACAGCCATCAACCAAATTTAAATGGAAAAAGAGTAATGATCCCAATATAAAGGGATACAAAATCTATTGGCGAGATACAACCTCACCTACATGGGATCATAGTCGTTTTGTAGGTAATGTTGATAGTTTTGTTCTTGAAGGTATTGTGATAGACAACTATCTTTTTGGAATTGCAACCGTAGGAAAAAATGGATTTGAAAGCCCCGTAGTTTTCCCTTCAAAGGTTTTTAGAGAATAACACTCAGGTAATTAACTAATTATTCTGCTAGCAGACTAACGAAGTTTTTAATTACAAACGCTAATCGACTATTCATCAACTTCTCCTTTAATATTTTTTACATAAGCTGTACTTATAGTATTCATTAGGATCGGGTCATCTATATACTCAAATATATCTATTAATTTTGAAGCAACTTTTATAATAAACCCTGAACGCTATCAGGTTCAGGGGTTATTGAAATTCAAAAGCAACTGTAAATATAGGTTAAGTAATAAGATATAAACTGTTAGTTGCAGTGTATTAACTAGCTGATATAATATCAGGAGATTCCTCTTAGTCCTACACGTCTTTTTTAGTTTTTTGAATTATTCCTTTTTGAAATTGTTTGAAGCTCATCTACAGTACAAGTTACTAAAAGTATGACCGGCTATTAATCTATAAAAACTGTTTTTAAGCCTATTAATTGAGTTTGTGTTAAAATTATTCTTTTATTAGTCTACCTGTATGCGTAGCATCTGATAAGATGATTTTATAAAAATAGACCCCAGATTTCAGATGTTGTAACTCGATGTTGGTATCCAAAGGTATATTTTTATTGTTCGCATTTTTATGCTCAAAAACTTGAATACCACTATTATTATAGAGCTTGATGGTATATGATGAAATAAGAGTATCAGAAGTGAGATTAATATAATCTTTAAATGGGTTTGGGAATATTGCTACTTCAGGTTTTTGTGTTTTTAACACGGTTTCATTAGCAATTACTGCACTTCTTCTACTCAATCCGTCCAAATATGCTCTTACTGGATTTGAAAAAGCAAAGCCTCCAAACTTATCCCAATTAATAGACCAGCTCATCACTCCTCTCAAATCAGGATATGTTTGTGATATTTGATATTGTCCACCAAAGGAATTACCATTAATTAAATAATCCAATGCATCAATTACTCCTTGAGAGCCTGTGAATCCTCCTCCTGCCTGAACATAAGAAGGAGCGCCAATTAACACTTGATCAGGACGAAGTGCTGGAAAAAACAAATTCGCATCCTTTGTAATAGGAAAACCTTGGAGCAGCATATCAACCAAAGCAACATAGAAATCAGAATTACCCATTGCATAAAATTGATCATCTAGGGCTGTTATCGGACCCGAATTATAGTATTGCACCTGTAAAAAAGTTAGTTTATCTCGCAATGCATGGATCAGTGGTAAATAAGCACCTGCTCGCCTATCAGCACCTGATGATATACCCCCGTAAAATTGATACCCCAGTTGCACAAAAAACGTTTCAGGTGCCATAGTCAATATAAAATCATTACCAAAACGGTTACAAATATTTCGTACTGCATTTATTGTATTAACAATAAGAGGTGTTGTAGGATTTCTAAAATCAGAATCTCCAAATTCGAGAGCTAATGATTGCCCTTCAAAATCAATATCCACACCATCAAAACCATACGTTTCTATAATATCAATCATGGATGATACAAATTTATCTCTTGCAGATATACTAGTAAGCCTTACCTGACCTTCTGCTCCTCCAATAGAAATAATAACTTTTTTCCCCTGGCTTTGTAATAATTGTATATCTGCTCTAAAATCGGATTCAGTGTAATTGATTTCATTAAAATCTGATGAAAGCTCGAATCCCATTTCACCATCTGTTGAAGAAATTTTTGGTTCAGCAAATGAAATATTGATAATATCCCAAGCCGAAGAAACGTCTCTAAGTGGTATCAATCCCGAACCATTTTGAAAATTATGCCAATATCCGTTCATGATTCTTGCTGGCAACGGGTCCGTTCCACCTCCAGAACTTACAAAGCGAATATTTACTGGACTCGAAATACTGGATAAATTGTCATTATCGAATGCTTTTGCTGTGAGTACATAGTTTCCTATTTGACCAGCATTTATAGTAAAGTTATATGGACTAGAAGTATCTTCTCCTATTTTATTTCCATTACTAAAAAATTCTACTTTACTAATACTTCCATCGCTATCTGTTGCGTTAACATTAATCGTTACGTTACTACCTTCTATAAACGTTTGTCCGTTACTTGGGGAAGTTATAGAAACGGTAGGTTCACCATTTCCACCTGAGTCACAATCCCTTATTCGTATCCATGCATCTTCCCAATATGAGCCACTTCCAGGGGCATATGCATCAGCTGCACCGTTGCACCAGCCGGTAAAGGGCCATGGTTTACATTCATAAACAACTCCCTCATTCTGTACCTGGCTTCCGGCTATATAGCCCCCATCTTCTATATATTGTGGAGTATCACAAGAGCTACTTCCCCCACCCGAAACAGTAATTCTTATCGTGGCAGACGTTGTCCTGGCATTATCATTATCTGTAGCAATAGCAGTTAGCATATGGTTTCCAGATACAGCTATCCAATTGGTAGCATACGGAGCTGAAGAGTCTTCGCTGAGCAGATTTCCATCTACATAAAATGCTACATTGCTTATGCTACCATCAATGTCGTTTGCATTAGCATTTATACTAATATTATCACCACTAGTGAATGTTGTTCCAGTTTGTGGAGATGTAATTACAACAGTCGGAGCTATATTGTTATCTCCTCCATCACAAGGCCCAATAACAACCCACGGACCCCATTGAGCATTATTACTTGCCGGATTTTGATTTTTTGTCCAGTACGAAGCTTCGTATACTATTCCCTGAAAGGAAACTTTGTCTCCTTTAGTATATACTTTATCAGAGGCCCATGTAGGTGAAGTACATGCAGCACTTATCTTATCTTCTGAAAAACCAGATGCAATGCTCTGTTGTGACAATATCAATAAAAAAAATAATGTAACGACTGAAAACCATCTGATATTACTATTAACAAGTTGTATGTTTACTGTTTTCATGATTCTTAAATTTTAGTTTTATATACTAAGCTTATTGCTTAATCATTTTAAATATTTTGGTCTTATTACCAATAGTAACGCTATAAAAATATATTCCCTTAGTAAAACCTGTGGTATCCCAGGAAAGGATGTGTTCTCCCTGACTTAGTATTTTGCCCTCAGTTTTTTCTTCGAATTGATTCCCATTCAAACCAGATATGGTAACCGATACTCTTTCACTTTTATTTAGAAATACCGATAAAGAAATTGAATTTACAAAGGGATTAGGGTATATATGCACTGTTTTTGCTGACATAGTGGTATAAATATCATTTGGAAGTGTATTTACATTACTTTCCCTGCAATCTCCTATTTCCCTCCAAGCATTTGGCCATGCCCATCCATTAGGGTCTCCGGGTGCATAAGCGCCGCCTATACTACACCAACCACCAACAATACATTCATATTTCTTTCCAAGATTTTGCACTTTATCGCCTGTTTTATATGTCGATCCGTCTATATATAGTGCCGCATCACAAATACCACCTCCTGTGTCTGCATTAATAATTATACTCTTGGTAGCAGAGGTTGTTTTTGCATTATCGTTATCTGTAGCTATAGCACTTATATTATGATTTCCTTGTATAGCAATCCAATTGGTAGCATATGGTGATGATGTATCAGTAGCGATTACATTTCCATCTACCAAAAAGGATACTTGTTTGATAGTACCATCAACGTCACCAGCATTTGCTGTAATATTTACTAATTGTCCGGTTGTGTATGCAGACCCCGATATAGGAGAAGTAAGGTTGACTTCTGGGGGTTGATTTACTTGATCTGTAGCATGCTGCACCAACAACTTATTTAAGTTAAAATCATCACTATCCATTACTATTCTCAGAACTTTCTCTCCAGCATTTAGTGACACTGCGGTGGTAATGGTTTGCCAATTCTGCCATCCTCCTGTATTAGGAACATTAATTTGTCCACTTATATTCTGATTATCAATCTCGATATGAAATTGTTTTCCAGAGGCAATTGCTGCAACTCTTGATTCTATGATGTATGATCCTGAGACGGTAATATTAGTAGTATATTCTAACCATTCACCAGATTTAATCCAACCTATGTTGTAACCACCTTCAGAACAGGGTTCTATGTCTACTGCATCATTTCGATAATAACCACCTTGGTTTGTAGTAGATAATTCATTAAAAGCAATATTTTGGCCTCCCAGATCATACTGTTCGGCTTCAATCTGACCAGGAATGCTCCAAGGTAATCCAGTATAGGGTGATTGTGGTGGTGGTGGATCCACATTTCCAGATTCTGGTATCCACCAATTTCCAGAGATCACCAACATACTTAGCAAGTTAATACTTGCACCATAGTAATCTCCTTGCTTATTTTTTATGTAATTCCATCCTGCATTTAGAAAGTTTTGATTAGCACTATTGGTTATCGATGCTACTACTAACGGAGCTACGAATGCTTCAGGGCCATAACGGCTACCTACTACTTGTCCATTTACAGTATAACCAGAAGCAAAACTCCCAAAATTGGTACCTATATCACTTTTCGCCCAGTTCACAAACCGATTAGATTGTGTTCTTGCAGCTTGTGTACCATAATGTGCGAAATCGGTAGCGATTCGTAGTGGTGTACGGCAAGCATTCCAATAGTAATCTTCAGAATTAGGCTCTCCAGTAGCGTTATTAGTATCAGGTCGTGCAGGACTACCATCTACAAAATCAGGTAAGATCCCTAAATTATTTGTATTAAGTTGATCGACCATTTGATATACTTTGTCCGCAACATTACTCCAATGAGTATCCCCAGTTGCCTTTTGATAGGCTCTAAAATGTGCAGTCATCCAATCTGAAGAACGGGTTTCTAGTGCGTTACGATCCCAATCCCCCATCATTACACGAAGAGAAGATGGGTGAATTAAAGACACTTTTACTCCTTTGGTAATCATATCTTTTGCTTCTTGCAGATAATTAATAGAACCACTAGATCCCCATTGATAATGGGCCAGTAATAAGGCATATGCAATATCCATATCCCCGTCTGCAGCAGAACTAAATGCATTTGTTCTTTCGTCTACAGCAACATTCCATCCCATTAACTCTGAATTGATCGTACTACGATGTGTATCAAAGAATGTATATAATCCATCAAAATAGGATTTGGCTTGGATATCATAGCCATCCATTAGTGCAGTAATAATCATGCCATATCCATGTCCCTCAGAGGTTCCTTTGCTAGGCACTGTACACCCGGTACATCCTCCTTTTATATAGTAACCTCCTGAGAGGTTTGTAGGTTTTAAGAAACTAGATTTCCAATACTTGTACATATTTTGTACAGAAGTATTCATTTGCTGCTGAGACACATTATTTGGTTTGATACAACCACTCCAATCCCTTTGTTGAGGAAAAGGTTTATTTTGAGCATTTGATATCAAAAAAAATCCAAAAACGAAACAACAACATAATATTTTTAGTAAAGTAAGTTCGACTTTCATTACTTAGGGTTTAAGATGAATTGACATGTAGTAAAGAAAAGAGCTTTGATATTAATAAACCATCCGATGACTCATGTTTAAGAGATCACCGGATGGCTAATAAATAGGCTTATTGATTTTTAAGAAGCTTACCTGTAGTTTTACCTTTTGAAGTAGAAATTGTATAGAAATATAATCCGTTTTCTAATTTACTAACATCAAAAGTTTTTAGATTATTACCTTTCTGAATTTTCGTATTTTGAGAATGTAATACCTGAATACCCGTAGCATTAAATATCTGAAAATCAAAATCTGAATGTAGTACATCACTTTTAATATTTAAATTGATGACATCACCTGTTACAGGATTAGGTGATATTATAGCATCAATTACACTTTTATTTTGAACTAATGAAACTCTGCTACCTAACCCATCTAGATACGCTCTGTGCGGATTAGAAAATCCAAAACTACTTGCTTTATCCCAATTGATAGACCAAGTCATTAATCCTCTAAAATCTTGGTAACCAGAAGGATTTCTAAGTGTATATCGCCCTCCAAAAGATTGTCCCTTAATAATATAATCTAAGGCTTTATGTACTTCTGATGGAGTTGTATAGCCGCTTCCTGCAGCAGATCCTGTGGCCGGTAATCCAATGGCAACCTGATCTGGTCTTAATGCTGGGAACTGCTGACCTCCAGCTACCGGGAATCCTTGTAAAAGCATATCTGCCATGGCTACATGAAAATCAGCATTTGCAGAGCTATAACATAATCCATCTAACCCTAACATACATCCTGTGTTATAATGCTGTACATGAATGTAATCCATATCATTACGAAATGCGTAAATTATAGGAAGATAAGCTCCTGCTGGACCTCCGTAAGAACTGAAACCTCCTTGCACAAATAAAGTTTCTGGTGCCATAGAAAGTATAAAATCAGAACCAAATTGCGATAAGATCGTTCTAGTAGCATTAATTAGATTTACAATCTTAGGCGATGTAGGGTTTTTAAAATCAGTATCACCTCCTGCAAGAGAAATAGACTGCCCTTCAAAATCGATATCCATACCGTCAAAACCGTATTCTCTGATAATACTAATCATCGAAGTACTAAATGCCTGAGCATCTGCCGGTGTGTTTATACCTACTACACCTGTTTCTCCTCCCATAGAAATTAATACTTTTTTTCCTTGGCTTTGTAAACGGGCAACATCATTCTTAAATTCTTGTACACTAGAATAAATTGCTGGATCTGGTGTAAAAGTCATTGTAGAACCAACAGGAACTGTAGGTACTGCAAAAGCAATATTAATAACATCCCATTTATCCGAAACCTCACTAAGTTTCATCGGACCAGCTGGATTGATAAAATTGTGCCAGTATCCTACTAACAGTCTTTTTGGCAAATCTCCTCCTGGATTAGGTGGGTTTACAGATCCAACCGAAATTGCAACTGCATTAGACGTTGTTGTTGCATTATCATTATCTGTAGCTTTTGCTGTAAGTGAATAATTACCTGATTGAGCATTGCTCCATGTAAAACTGTATGGGCTTGATGTATCTTCACCTATTTTAGTAGTATTTCTGAAGAATTCTACTTTAGAAATTGTACCATCGCTATCAGATACTGAAGCACTAATGCTTATCGTACTACCTACTGTAAAAGATTGTCCATTACCCGGAGAAGTGATTGAAACTGTTGGAGATTGATTTCCATCAGGAGGATTTCCTCCTCCGCAGTCTCCTAATTCTTTCCAGGCACTATTCCACGCCCAGCCATCACCTGGAGCATAAGGCCCTCCTACTGTACACCATCCACCGACTAAACACTCATACTTTTTACCTAGATTCTGTACTGTATCTCCTGTGTTATAGGCTGATCCATCAACATATTGCGCAGCATCGCAATCGCCTCCGGTATCTGAGCTTACTGTTATATTAACAACTGCAGAAGTATTACTTGCATTATCATTATCTGTTGCCATTGCTGTCAGGCTATGAGCTCCGCTAGTCGCTGTCCAGTTTGCTGTATATGGTGATGAAGTATCTTCACTTAGCATATTTCCATCAACATAGAAAGTTACTTTACTTATTGTACCATCTGTATCATTTGCAGTTGCAGCGACAGACACATTTTGACCAACAGTAAATGTATCACCATTTGATGGATTTGTAAGATTTACATTGGGTAGTTCATTACCGGTTGCAGATACCGTAATTGATACTGTAGACGAAGTTGCTACTGCATTATCATTGTCTGTTGCACGTGCAGTTATCAAATGATTTCCTGAAGTAGCTGTCCAGTTTGCAGTGTACGGAGACGAAGTATCTTCACTTATCATATTTCCATCAACATAAAAAGCAACTTTGGACACACTACCATCTGCATCTGATGCACTTGCACTAATAACAACATCAGTTCCTGCAGTAAATGTTGCATCACTAGTAGGAGATGTAAGACTAACTGTAGGTGCTACATTATCAGGACCACAAGGGTTACCTGCAACCTGATTGATCGCAGTAAGCAAAGAAGTAGATTGATCACTAGTATCGTGAGATAATTCCCAGATCATGATACCACCTGCTCGTTGTTGTGCTAATTCAGTTTTTCTTTTCATTGTAGGGATTCCGTTATAGTTTCTACCTTGAAAAGAATCACTGTTAGGACTTGCTCCCATAGCCAGTAAATTTGCATAGCTCTCTGGTTGTGGTCTGCAATAAAAAGGCACTCCTAATATTGCTTTCTCTTTTGGCAACCCTCTGCCTAACCAATAATCCAACCCACCAGTTGCCTGAGCCATAGATCCATGATTATTACCATCATACGCCATAATGTTTAAGAAATCTATATCATCAAACACTCCGCTTAATACACCATCAGCATTCCATCCTGATACAACAACAGCAGCGGTAAGTAACTTACCTCTTTGGCGCATTGCTCTACCTAGTTCTTCCATTAGTAATTCAAAATGTTGGGGTTCGTTACCCTCGCGAGGATATTCCCAATCCATATCAACACCATCAAGATCATACTGATTTACAAAACTCACCAAATTATTTACAAAAGCTGTTCTAGTTGAAGGGTTAGCTGCCAATTGTGAAAAACGTCTATCAACGCCACCACCGTCACCAAGTTCCCATCCACCAACAGCAATTAATACTTTAACTCCTTGTTGATGTCCTAAAGAAACTATTTGTTGTAGTTTACTAGCATTAGCAAGTGGTTCTAGACTACCATCAGCTCTCGGGATAGCAAATGCATAATTAATATGGGTCAATTTATCATATTGTATATTATCTATACTGCCCCATGATGGTGTATACCCTACTACTTTAAAACCAGCACCATCACAACCACCGCCGCCATCTGAAGTAACATTAATATTGATCTCTGCTGATGTTGTAGATTTGTTACTATTATCTGTAGCTATTGCAGTTATAGTATGGTTCCCTAGAGTTGAAGTCCAGTTTATTGTATATGGAGCAGAAGTATCCTGTCCTATACTAGTACCATCAACATAAAATTCTACTTTAGAAATAGTACCATCTGTGTCTGAAGCAGTAGCATTAATAGCTATAATATTTCCGGCAATAATAGATTGTCCACTAGTTGGGGAAGAAACTGAAACCTGAGGTGAACCACCTGTTGGGTTTCCTGACCCTTCACAAGGTCCCACTAATTGCCATACATTTTCTCTGTTTGTAACTGGATCATTATTTTGGGTCCACCATTTTGCTTTATACTCGTTTCCTTGATAAGAAACCGTATCACCTCCTGTGTATACTTGTCCGGGAACGTAGGCAGGTGCTGTACAAGATCCTGTTCCATCTCCATTTACAGTGATCGAAACCGATGAAGACCCTTCCCCATTATCATTATCAAATGCTTTTGTGGTTATGGTATAACTTCCTTCAGAAACATTTACCCAATCATAACTATAAGGGGCAGTCATATCTTCACCTAGCATAACATCCCCATTGTAAAACTCAACACGAGTTATAGTTCCATCTGTGTCTGATGCATCTGTAGTAATATTTATCGTACTCCCTGCAGTAAAAGTTGCATCATTTTGAGGTGATGTAATCGACACTACTGGTAATTCGTTTCCTCCTATACCATTTACAGTTATCGATACAGAGGATGTTGCTGTAGTTCCTTCATTATCATATGCTTTTGCAATGATAGCGTAACTTCCTGCTGCAACATTTATCCATTCATAGGTATATGGTGCACTTGCATCCTCACCTAGTAACGTAGAACCATTGTAAAATTCAACACGGGCAATGCTACCATTATCAGTTGCATCGGCAGTAATATTAATCGTACTCCCTGCCTCAAAAGTACTATCCTGAGCAGGAGAAGTAATTGAAACTGTAGGAGGTGGATTTCCTGTACCTCCTGATGCAAATACTTCATTCATTTTATTGATCAGGGGAGACTTTACATTGGACCATCTTTTTAGTTTTGTACCAAAAGATTGTGGTGATCCACTAAACTCAAGATCACCAAATACGGTCCACACAATAGTTCCTGCAAGGTTGTTCTCATTTATAAATTGTGCTTTGATAGCAATCGACTCTTCATTATCATAACTTAAAAAAAAGTTATCTTTTACCATGTAAGGTACTTTTGCCTGATCATCCCATTTGCGAGTCCATCCACTACCAGCTCCAGTTTTTTGTTTGATAAAAAAGTAGTTTGGTGTACCATCATATACCTCTTGTGGCCAATTGGTGTAATCGGCTGCTGTACTGACTGGGCCATCGGGTTGTATGGTTACATTTCTCTTTACTGTTGGCGCATTTAGATCTGCCGCTCCATCAGTAACCACACCTCTACCATAGAAAGGAACTCCAAAATTGATTTTATTAGAAGGCACTCCCATACCTTTCATCTTGTTTAATAAGGTTTGCCAGTTAAAATCAGGTGCTTCTGCTCCATCATAAGGATAAACAGGCGCATTATGTCCAGCAATATTAGACCATCCCCCATTAAAATCATAGGTCATCATATTAAAGTAATCCATTGTATTACTTAGTTTTGACCAGTTGAAACCTTCTAGTTTCTTGTAATCTGCAGCCATGGCAGCCGTAATTAATTTATCGGGGCCTATAGCATCTCTTATTTCCTGAACAAGATTTTCAAAATTGACATAATCCGCATCAGTTCCTGTGAAATTCATACCAGCAAATGGTCCTGGATACTCCCAGTCTAAGTCTATACCATCAAAGCCCATGTTTATGAGCTTTTTACAATCTGCTATAAAACGAGCTCTTTTAGTAGCATCAGCTGCCATTTCAGGAAAGTGTTTACACATACTCCATCCACCAAGAGAGGCCATTACTTTCACTCCTTGAGCCTGAGCCAGTTCTAATAACCCTTTTGCGCCACTACCTTCTTTAGGAAGCGGCAAAGGTAAATTACCACTTAGCCCCCATTCTGGATGTGTCCAGCTATTACCACCAACAGTCACCTGATATCCTAAAGCTTCTGCTCTTACTTTTACAGCTTCAGAGATCCATTGTACAGGTTCTATTTCTCCAAAAAGAATATGGAAATCCCAGCTACTGTAAGGATCACCATATAACAAATCTGCAGGCTGTTGTACTGCACTTGGTTGGTGAATATTTTTATTTCTCAAATCTCCACTATGTAAAGATCCGTCATTGGCCACACCAAAAAACGAATAATTTAAAATGGTATATTTTGAATAATCTATATTCAATTGAGTTAATGCTCCCGCAGAAGGAACTCCAGCGCTAGCAGCTTTCCAAGCGTCCCAATTGGTAATATAACCAATAACTTGCTTGTTGTGGTTCGAGGTGGTAGCACTACCACCAGTATTTACTTGTGCATATGTAGTACTTGTAATACTTGCAAAAAATAAAAAGAGGAGCGATACGGGAATCAATTTCCAGTTGTACCACCACTCTTTGAGTGTACATTTTGGGTTTTTCATAATCGTTTGTGTTAAGTTTTAATAGTTCTTGTTACATTCTATAAAATAATTTATGCTGAAAAAAGACATTTTCACACATCTTCTTTGTTTATGAAAAGTATAAAGAAGTGTTAATCTTAGAAAACTAATTAGCTGAATGACTCAAAAACGTCGCTGTTTAGATTGTAAAGTACAATGAAGGGAGAACTGTAATTTTATTGTGATTGATATGGAATAATAAGTTATCTATCTAAAAAAATGTGTTCTTCTGCATTTGAATTATTATTTTAACCCGTCAAATAAAAACATTTAAGTTTTAGACATCATTTTTATAGTAAAGAGCGTGTTATTACGTTACCCAATAACATGTTTGTGGCTTTTGTAAGATATAAAGCTGAAGTCCTATATAATCAACAACCTCGGAGCAAGCTCACAAGGTATGCTTCTGAAACATTTTTTGTTATCGGGGCAAGCCCCGGGAGAATTAAACCCTCTATGAGGTATTAAAAATGAAAAGAACTAAAAGTAATCATTTCAAGGTAACGAATTAATAGAATATTATGCACTTTCAAATTATTAATTCATCATTAAGTACAGTCACTTTTCTAAAAAAGTATCTTGATACATGCACTACCTTTATTTTTTTGATCGCTATTTCACCTGTATATTCTCAAAATAATCAAATAGAATACACAACAAAGCATTACGGAATAAAAGAAGGACTATCAGCTAACTACTCAACAAAAACGATTAGCGATCATCAAAACATGAAATGGATTGCCACAGAGAATGGAATTACCAAATACAATGGTTCAGAATTTGACTATATCCGATTAGGCAAGAAATATGCTGAATTAAAAAATGAAAACATTGAGACTTTGTTTTTGGATCATGATAACAAACTATGGATTGGTACTAGAGGCGGTGGCGTTTCTGTATTAAGTATAGAAAAAAATAGTATTAAAAACTACACGTATCTGATAGACCCCCTTAATAAAAGTGATCAGCGCATACTTAGTATTGCAGAAGATAATCAAAAAAACATATGGATAGGAACCTGGGGGGATGGCATATTTGTTATTAATCCAAAAACAAACACGCTCATTCGTCATTTTACAACCACCTGCCTTGTATATACTATTTTAAAAGATACTTACGGAAACATGTGGTTTGGTAATTATAATATTTTAACTAAATATAATCCTATCGATCAAAAGATCACAGAGTTTCCTCTTAATACAGAGATAACAGACTTAATAAACGATCCGCAGAGAAACAAAATATGGATTGGTACAGCAATAAATTCTAGTACTAATATTTATAGCTTCAATCATGATAATCAAAGAATCGAAAATTTAAAAACTGGTACAGAAACAAGTTTTGCAAGGTATCTTGCAATGGATCAAGAGGGAAAACTTTTGATAGGAACATGGAGCAATGGTTTATATATTAGTGATCATGATTTAAAAAACTTCACTAAACTTGATATCCAAAAAAACGACACCAGAAAAGATAATATTAACTACGATACCGTACTTGATATTCATATCGATAAGAACAATATTATCTGGTTATCTATGGCATACGGAGGTGGAATTATACAAATGATACCTAAAAAAGGATTTAAAAATGCCTACAAAGATATTAAAAATGCTCGCGTACAAAAAGATTGTAATATTCAGTCTATTTATAAAGATTCTGAAAAGATATGGATAGGTACCTTAGAAAATGGAGTATTTGTAGGAGATAATTTTTCAACGTTGGAAAGCATAACAACCAAAGATCATAAAAAAGCAATGTACCGGTACAAAAACATCCTCTTTATTGGTTATGAAGAAGGGTTTGTAATGTATGATGCTCACAGTAGAAGTGAAATATTCAGATATACTAAAATAGAACGTGTCACTTCTTTTTTAATTGATCACAAAGAACGCTTATGGATCGGTACAGAACATGATGGGATTGCAATGGTGCCGCTCAAAAATCATAAAGAATCTCATAAGTATAAGTATTTTCATGATGGCGGCGTAGGAAATTTCAAACTTAATAACACAGACCGAATAACCGACATAAAATCTGATAGTACTGGTAATATTTGGGTGGGCACTCAAAATGGTTTTCATGTATTTGATGAGAATTCTCAATCATTTTTACATAATACCACTCTAATCCATGACAAATTACCCAGCACCATCGTGAATAGTATTTACTCTAGTAATGATTTATTATGGATAGGCACAGCTAATGGTTTGCTAAAATTAAAATTTGAAAATAATGAGCTTACACTACTTAGAAAATATACAAAAGAAAATGGACTCAATAGCAATTTCATTTCTGCTATTACTAATGATGACCATGATAATTTGTGGCTAAGTACAACTACAGAGATTGTAAAATTTGTCCTGAATAAAGAGCTTTTTATCAACTATGGAGCATCACACGGTATAGAAACATCATCATTTAATCAAAAAGCTGTATTTAACGATCATAACAATCAAATATATTTTGGCGGTATTGATAATATCACCTATTTCAATCCAAAAGAAATTAGAGATACTAAAGTTATTCCGGAGATTGTGATTTCTAAAGCTATAATTGATAATCAACATATTACACCAGGGTTTATTCTTAATGGTAGAGTTGTACTAGATAAAAACATTAATGCAACTGATGAGATCACATTAACTCACAACGAAAAATCTATTCTGATCAATTATGGGCTAAATGATTATCTGGGTGAACTCAATGTTAAATACAAATATAAACTAGAAGGTTTTCAAGAAGATTGGGTAAACCAAAAAAACAGAAATCAAATTAACTTTACGGGATTGCCAAGCGGCAATTACAGACTAAAAATAATTGGATCCAGAAATAATCAAGAATGGAGCCCTGCAAAGGTACTGACTATTAGGATTGAAGCTGCACCCTGGTTAAGTGCTTGGGCATTCGTGCTCTATGCTATAGCTTTTCTAAGCTTTGTGTTTTTTCTTATACAGGTAAAATTTAAGCAAGCCAAACTTCAGAATAGTGTAAAAATAGCTAACATAGAAAAAGAAAAGGAAAATGAATTAACTGAAGCAAAACTAAATCTCTTCACCAATATCTCTCATGAGTTTAGAACTCCGCTCACCTTAATCATCAGCCCCCTTACAGAAATTATTGAGTACCAAAACCTTGATACTTCTGTAAAAGATAAATTAAAAATCATGAAGAGTAATGCGTACCGACTTCTAAATATTGTGAATCAGCTTCTCGTTTTTAGAAAAGCGGATCGAGATGTATTAACCTTACATGTAGCTGAAGGAGATTTTATTGCTTTTGCCTATACTACCTTTAGCTACTTCAACGAGTTAGCTGCATCTAAAGAAATAGAGTATATTTTTGAGAGTAATCAAGATACTATTTCATTCTTGTTTGATAGAAGTAACATCGAAATTGTACTTAACAACCTGTTATCCAACGCCTTCAAAAACACCAAACCCGGGGATCAAATTACACTAAAAATTAGCACAGAGGGCAATCAATGTAATATTATTGTAAAAGATACCGGTATAGGAATACCTGCAGATAAGCTAGATAAAGTATTTAATCGTTTTTATCAAATCAATACTACTGAAAATGCAGAATTAATTGGTAGTGGAATTGGGCTGGCTTTTTCAAAAAAAATAATAGAATTACATCAAGGTACTATTGAAGTATCAAGTGCAGTTAATAAAGGCACTGAATTCACCGTCACCCTCGACATGGAGTATGATTATGCAATATCTTCCGCTAATATTACAAAAGACGAGAATGAACAAATCCTTAATTTTTTCGATAAAAAAGCAGTTACAGCAATCACAAAGGATGCTTCAATTAAACCAACATTGTTACTTGTTGAGGATAATGAAGAAATACGAAACTATCTAAAAAACCTGTTATCTTCTAAATACATAATCTTAGAAGCACAAAATGGACTTATAGGGCTGCAAATAGCTACAGAAGAAATTCCTGATATGATCATAAGTGATATTATGATGCCAAAAAAAGATGGAATAGCACTTTGCAAGGATATAAAATCACAAATGACTACATCGCATATCCCTTTTATTTTTTTAACAGCCAAGTCTTATATGATATCCGAAGTTGAAGGATTGCAAACAGGAGCAGATGATTACATCACCAAACCTTTTAATCCTCTTGTTATACAAGCTAAAATTACTTCAATACTTAAAAATAGAAAAAAAATACGATCATACCTTCAAAATAAAATAAGATTTGAGCCTAATACCGAACAAATGGAAATTGATACTATCGAAAGTCAATTTATTGATAGGGCCGAGCAACTGGTTGAAGAAAACCTTCAAAATCCTGAATTTGGTATCCCCATGATGACTCAAGAATTAATGATGAGCCAATCCTCTTTATATCGCAAGATAAAATCATTAACCGGACTATCGCTCACTGCATTTATAAGATCTATACGACTAAAAAATGCAGCCAAAATGATGCTGAATACTGATGCCAAACTCAATCAAGTTGCTTATGAAGTTGGTTTTAATGATTATAAATATTTTAAAAAATCTTTTGAAAAACACTTTTCCTGTTTACCCTCAGAATATAAAAAACGAGAAAAACAAAATTTATCATCCTAATCAAGTTTCGGTTAAAATATTGAAAAACCTATACAACCTATACGTTTTTGAATGATTTACCACCACATTTTGATCTATTTGATGTACTAAGCGTGTTAGAGAATATCTAACTTCGTTTTCTTAATAAACACAACATATCCTTTTATTGGTTTCCCCCAGTAAGTTCTAACTTAAAATTCAACCAATGAAAATAAAATGCTTAGTAATAGACGATGAGCCATTGGCTACAAAAATTATTGAAAAACACCTTGAAAAATTTGAAAATTATGAGCTAACACAAATCTGTACTAATCCAATCGATGCATTTGATATATTAGAAAGAAAATCAATAGACTTGATTTTTTTGGATATTAATATGCCTAAATTAAATGGTATTGAGTTTATGAAAAACTTGAGTAAACCACCCCTCATTATTATTACCACCGCACATCCAGAATACGCTGTAGAATGTTTTGAGCTTAATGTTATGGTAATTGATTATTTGGTTAAACCTATTTATCTACAACGGTTCATGAAGGCTTTGGATAGAGTTTCCAAGTCTTTTCATCTTCGAGATACAATAAAAACTACTACAAAACTTAATTCGCGATTGTCTACAAAAAATTACTTTTTTGTAAAAGTGAATAAAAAAATGGTCAAAATATATTTTAAAGATATTCTTTATATAGAAAGCCTTAAAGATTATGTTTCCATAAAAACTCTACATACAAATTATGTCACTCACATTAACCTACTGGCCATTAGTAAGCTGATTCCCAGGCATGATTTTATGAGAATTCACAGATCATATACTATTTCTTTACACAAAGTTGAAGCAATAGATGGAAATTGCGTACAAATTGAAAACAAAATGATTCCTATCGGAAGAAATTATGTTAAAGAAGTCAAAGCCAAGATACTCAATGGGTTTGTTCATTAATATTCTTTTTCCCATTCTTAAAGTACTCAAACAATTTCATAAATGATTGATTAACTACAAGTTCTACATCAGCATGAGGTTGTTTTGCCTCTTTAAGTAATTTTGTAAATGTGGTATTATCATCTTTAGAAATACTATCCTTTTCTATGATTTTTAGTAACAACGAGGATATTTCTTTGAGTGAAAAAGATAATTTTAATACCTCATTAACTAGTGGTGTCTTAGTATCAAGCGTCTGTAAATCATTATGATTTTGAATCCAGGAATGTAATAATTCTTTAATTGATGCTCTCGATCTATTTGGTTTTGCTGCATACTCATCTACTAGGGTATCAAATATAATAGCATCAGAAGCATCTGTAGTACAAGCATCAGCAAATAAAGTGAAAGGTGAGTATGATTTATATTCTGTTCCACCTTTGTTTCGAGCATAAACTTTTAAAGGCTGGCAAACTTTTGTTAATTTAACTAAACCATCAATAGTATTTCCATTAGCGATGTTTCTAAGAATTACATCTCGATTTCTAAGATGTGTTATACCTAATTCTTCTAATCGAAAACTCACAGTAGAGAGCCTTTTTTTCATATGTTGCACATCTCTTACAACTATTGGCGACCAAAACCGTTCTGCAATTGCAGCAGTTCTGGGCCATATTCTTGAGTCTAATGTTAATGGCGTAACCAACTCACTCCACATGGTTACCTCGCCTCCCAAAATATGTTTCTGTTCTAAGTCTGTTAATGTTGAAGCATCAGGAATTGGATCGACCAGATAATGATCTTCGATATTGTGCATACGATCGATATAATATCCTGTAGATAATATCCCATGATGTCCCTTTTTTGAGGCTTCAATAAGTGATGCTCCTGGCTCTACTCCTTCATTTATCCCTCTCCAAGAGTGTATTACCGCTGAAACTGGCATTTCTGGGGTCATTATTTCTTCCCAGCCTACAAGCTTTTTTCCTTCTTCTTCTAATATTTTTTGAAGCTTAAGATTAAAATAAGTTTGCAAGTCATGATTGGTCTCAAACCCATGTTTCTTCTTAAAAGCTACAATCTTATCATTTTCATCCCAATGTTTTCCTTCATTTTCATCTCCACCAATATGCACATAGTGATCAGGAAACAGAGTTGCCATTTCTTTAAACAAATCCTTTAATACTTGATATGTTTTCTCATTTGTGGGATCTAATGTAGGATTAAAAATTCCTGCATGTCTTTCTATTTTATAAATTGTATCCTTGCTCCCTAACTCTGGATATGCTGTTAGTATTGCTGTAGCATGACCCGGAACATCAAACTCTGGTATAACACGTATTCCTCTATCTGATGCATATTGTACAACATCTCTAATCTCATAATGCGTATAATATTGCCCATCTGATCCTAATTCGTGTAATTTTGGATGTGTTTTGGATTCAACTCTAAATCCTTGATCATCTGTTAAGTGCCAGTGAAAAACATTAAGTTTTACTGCAGCCATGGCGTCCAAATTTCGTTTCAGAACATGTACAGGCTGATAATGTCTGGCTACATCAATCATAAGGCCTCTCCACGGAAATCTTGGTGCATCTGTAATCGTAACTGATGGAATATAAAAATGATTTGAATTAGCCGTTAGCAATTGTAGTATAGTTTCTAACCCTCTTAAAGCACCGATATCACTTTCGGCAGTGAGTTTTATCTCTTGCTTATCAACGACAATTTCATAGGATTCATCCTCAAACAATGCCAACTTCCCTTCTCTTTTGACGCTTATTTTCAAAGAAGGACTTGTAGTATTTTTTTCGAAAGGAAATCCGTGTTCTAAGAACACACCCGTTCTTCCGCTAAGTCTTCTAATAAAACGTGTAGATGCATTGTACAAACGCTTGGTAGCATAATCATCAATTGAAACTATAAAATCTGTATTAATTTCAAATTTCCCCTCGCCAAACGTAATATTTTTAGGCCATGGCATTAAGGCATTCGAATAATTCTCAACTGCCTGCCCTACAACCAACTGAAAAGTCCCGATATTAATAAGGGCAATAATAAAAAGTTTTTTCATTCAATTCTTCTAAAAATGATATCTTTTAAATGCTTCTATTGCTTCATACTCTGCCATCCCCAATTGATGATATTTTTTTGCAGTTAGTTGGTTGCGTTCTTCTGCACGAACCCAAAACTCTCTCGAATCATCACCCTGAAACATCACTCCATCTTTTTGAGATTGATGAAAAAATATAGCTTTCCGCTTTTTTAATACCTCATCCGGGCTTAACGGTACTGCCATTTCGATATCATGAATATCCCACTCTTGCCATGCACCACGATACAGCCATACCCAACAATCTTTCATAAATTCTTCTTCCTTAAGATCATCCAAAACTTTAAACAGTATATCCAAACACACCTTATGCGTTCCATGTGGATCTGCCAAATCTCCTGCAGCATAAATCTGATGGGGTTTGGTTTCTCTTATCAGTTTTGTAAGCGCTTTAACATCTTTGGCGCCATATGGATTTTTTTTCGCAGTTCCGGTTTCATAAAACGGTAGGTCTAAAAAATGCACATAAGCATCAGGCAGCCCCAAAAATCGGGTAGCTCCAAATGATTCTCCTCTTCGAATTAAACCTTTTAGTTTTCTAACAGCAACGGCATCAACCGCATATTCTTGCTTTTTCTTAAGCGCTAGAATGATTTCATCTATATTCGTCTCTTTTTCAGCAGAAATATACTTAATAACCTCAGCATATTTAATCGCCTCTTCATCTGATACAGCGATATTTCCAGACGTTTGATACGCTACGTGTACTTTATGATTTTGTTCGATTAGACGAAGAAAAGTTCCTCCCATCGATATGACATCATCATCAGGATGTGGGCTTAGAATCAGAACACGCTTATTATGTGGTGTATTACGTTCTGGTCTATTAGTATCATCTGCATTTGGTTTGCCACCAGGCCAACCGGTAATACTATGCTGAAGTTTATTAAACATTTTTATATTAAGTTCATAACAAGAACTTTCTTCAGCCAAGAGACCAGACATTCCGTGGTCATTATAATCCTTATCAGTAAGCTTTAAGATTGGTTTCTGTACTTCTTGAGCCAGCCAGATTATAGCTTTGCTTTTTACTTTATCATTCCATCGGCAAGGTCCTACTAACCAAGGCGTTTTGATTCGAGTGAGTTCTTCTGCTGCTTCCTGATCCAGAACAAATGTAGCATTTTTATGATGCTGAAGATAGGAAGCAGGAACTTCTGATGTAATGACACCTTCTATCGTTTCTTTTACGACATCTGCCTTTTTATGACCCCATGCCATAATAACAACTCTCTTTGCTTTCTGAATAGTACCAATTCCCATGGTAATTGCTCTTTTAGGAACATTTTCTATACCAAAAAAAGCAGGGGCAGCATCAGATCTGGTTAAATGATCCAGGGTTATACTACGTGTTACCGAATTATAGTGTGATCCCGGTTCATTAAAACCTATATGTCCCGTTCGTCCTATTCCTAATAACTGAAAATCTAAACCACCGGCAGTATTGATCTTTAATTCATAGTCTATACAGTATTGATGCAGATTTTCTTGAGAAACTGTACCATCAGGAATATGAATATTTTCTGAAAGAATATCTACATGATCAAATAAATGTTGATGCATAAAATAATGATAGCTTTGCACATTATTTTTATCCATAGGATAATATTCATCTAAATTAAAAGTAACAACATTCGAAAAACTTAAGTTTTCTTCTTTATGCAGTCGCACCAGTTCTTCATACACTTTGATAGGCGATGAACCTGTAGCCAAACCTAAGACACAGTGCTTTTGCTGGGCTTGTTTCTCTTTAATTAATTTGGCAATTTCATGCGCTACAATTACTGAAGCATAATCCGAACTTTTAAAAACTACATTATGAATCTTTTCAAATCGGGTTTCTTCAAACTTTCCTGCCTCTCGATAGCTTATATCTTTGTAATAAGGTACTGCATTATTATTATTTAATGCTGCATTAAATTTTGTGTCTGAATTCATTCTTTATGTAAAATTAGTCGTTTAATATCTTATTGCATAATGAAGCTATAATCTATAAGGTTTTTATAAAAAGTTTTTCGACAGATGACATAAAACGAATTATAAATGACTCAAAAAAACAATTATATAGCTTTACGAAATACTACTATACGCTTTTGTAAAGTATTCTAAACTCTGACTCATAACTAATATAACTACACCCATAATTGCAATTTTCTAAAGAATCTTGCTACTTGTCGATAATACGATGCTGTCTGGGGGATAAATTGAAGATCAAAATAAATATTTTCTATTTTAATCTATTCATTAATTATATCGCTAATGGGGTCTTATATAAAAATACTAAAAATATACATAAAAAACGATGTTTAAATACATACATATAGTAGTATTAGTACTAGCATTTGGTTGTACCGAAGAGAAAAAAGAAAATACAGAATTAGTACTTAAAGATCATATTTCTTTATTCGAGCTACTGCCAAAATCACAAACCAATATTGATTTCAAAAATACAGTTATTGAGACGCTACAATTTAATTTTCTTAATTACTCATATATCTATAATGGCGGTGGGATTGCTGTAGGAGATGTTAATAATGACGGTTTAGAAGATTTGTACTTTAGTTCTAATCAGGGAAGTAATACTCTGTATATCAACAAAGGGAATTTTGTGTTTGAGGAGGTTACAAAAAAAGCAGGGGTTACCGATAATACTGGTTGGACCACAGGGGTTTCAATGATAGACATCAATGCAGATGGCTGGCTAGATATGTATGTGTGCAAATCAGGATCACTTCAAGATGATCAAGCTAGAAGAAACAAGTTGTTTATTAATCAAAAGAATGGAACATTTATTGAGCAAGCAAAGCAATATGGTCTTGATTCTAATGCGTATTCTACACAGGCTTATTACTTTGATTTTGATACCGATGGAGATCTGGACATCTACTTGGTAAACCATAGGCCAGATTTCAATAATAACACCACTATAGATCCAAGGGTACAACTTGACATCAGACCCGAAAGTACAGATCAGCTTTTTGAAAATATCGATGGAGTATTTAAAGATGTAACCGCAACAGCAGGAATTCTCAATAAAGCTTGGGGGCTAAGTGCCGCTATAGGTGATTATAATGAAGATGGTCTGCCAGATGTCTATGTAGCTAATGATTTTTTAGAACCTGATTTCTTATATATCAATAATGGTAACGGCACTTTTACGAATAAAATTCTTGAATTTTTTGACCATATCTCAGCAAATAGCATGGGTTCTGATTATGCCGATATAAATAATGATCTAAAACCAGATCTTATTGTTCTCGATATGCTAGCAGAAGATCATCAAAGGAGTAAGGAGAATATGGCTACGATGAGTACCGAAAATTTTAATCATTTAGTTACCTCAGGATATCATCATCAATACATGTCTAATATGCTGCAATTAAACTCTGGGAATGGGACTTATCATGAGATTGGACAAATGCTAGGTATCTCAAAAACAGATTGGAGTTGGGCTCCTCTATTAGCCGATTTTGATAATGATGGATTTAATGATCTTTTTGTGACTAACGGCATAGTGCACGATCTATCAAATCAAGATTTTAGAAATCAAATGAAAACCAATATTCGCAATCGAAAAAAAGTAACACTAGAAGAAGCTATTGGTATGATGCCATCTACTAAACTAAAAAATAGAATTTTTGCTAATACTGGTAATTATTCTTTTCTTCCTAGAAATAAAGAATGGGGGTTTCAGCAAAAAGTTAATTCTAATGGGGTGGCCTATGCAGACCTTGATAACGATGGGGATCTAGATCTCATTCTTAATAACCAGTTAGACTTAGCGAGCATCTATAAAAACAATCAATCTAATCCTTTTATCGCGCTTTCTCTCTTAGGAAAAGATAACAATCCAAATGCTATTGGCGCCAAAGTAACCGTATATACGCAACATCAAAAACAGACAAAAGAGCTATACACCTGTAGAGGGTTTCAGTCCTCTGTAACTCACAAACTACATTTTGGATTAGGAAGTTCAACTCATATTGATAGCATAGCTATAGCATGGCCAAACGGAGTATCCCAAACCTTATATGATATAATTGGCAATCAAAACTTAACTGTAAAATATCCGACTAATGGTGATCAACTTAAACCACTTCTAAAAAAGAAAACTGAACCGATCACTATACTCCCTAGTGAAGAGTTAGGGATTATATATACGAATAAAGAAACTGCATTTGATGATTATAGATTGCAAGTACTCTTACCACAAAAGCAAAGTGAAAAGGGAGCAGCTTTGGCTGTAACTGATGTAAATAATGATGGAAAAGATGATTTTTTTGTAGGGAATGCAAAAGGAGCTGTTGCAAAGCTTTATCTCCAGAATAAAGATGGCACATTTAGAGCATCTAGTAGGAAAATTTTTGAAAACGATATCCATTATGAAGATACTAAAGCCTTATTTTTTGATATGGATAGCGATGGAGATCAAGATTTATATGTTGCCTCAGGAAGTTACGAGGATATTGATAATACTACATTTCTTCAGGATCGAATATACGAAAACGACGGAAACGGAAATTTTTCTAAAACTGAAGCTCTACCGCAACTACTTTCAACATCTAGCGCTGTAGCTACTACCGATTTTGATAAAGATGGAGATCTTGATCTATTTGTAGGTGGTGGTGTAATTCCGGGGAAATATCCTTTATCATCACCATCATATTTGCTAAAAAACGAGAACGGTAAATTTATAGACGTTACAAAAGATATTTCTAAAAGTTTTAATCAATTAAAAATGGTGAATGATGCCGTTTTTTCTGATTATGATGGAGATGGCGATAATGATCTTTTGGTAGTGGGTGAGTGGATGCCGGTTTCTGTTTTTAAAAATGAGAATGGTCTCTTCACACCGTTTGGTAAAACTACGTTTGATGATTATGTAGGATGGCACTTTACCATACAGCCTACAGATATCGATCAGGATGGCGATACAGACTACCTAATTGGAAATTTAGGTCAAAACAATAAATTTCAACCCAACCCTAAAAAACCATTGCATATCTATGCCAAAGATTTTGATAACAATGGTAGTTTTGACATTGTATTAAGTAAAGAAGCCAAGGATGGAATACTAGTGCCTGTACGCGGAAAAGAATGTTCTTCGCAACAAATTCCAAAACTTAACAAAAAATTTGAAACGTATAAAGAATTTGCTTCATCATCGTTGGTCGATATTTACGGAAACCAGGATTTAAAAGAAGCTACGCACTATACCGCAACCAATTTCAGCAGCATGTTGCTGATTAATACAGGTAATGGAGATTTTGATATTCAGGAACTGCCAAAATCTGCTCAATTTGGTCCCACGACAGACTTTTTGATTTCAGATTTTAATACGGATGGGCATAATGATATTTTTGGTGTAGGCTCTTTATACGAAGCCGAAGTAGAAACCATACGATATGATGCTTCTAAAGGTTTTTTACTTTTTGGCAACACCCAAAAAGATAATTTTCAACAATCCTTTTTGCTCTCTGCTCATCTAAAAAGTTTACAAACCAAAGCAATAGAATCTATCAATATAGCTGGGAAAGAATATATACTTCTTCTTAGTAAAAATAGCGGATTAAAATTTATTGCTATTAAACAATTCAATACTAGTCAATGATTAGACCATCTACCCCACTTATATAAGTACTCCTACCTATTTCAGAAGTACCCTGGGGGTACTTCAATTGTTAAAGAACCGCCTAAGTTTGTCAGTTAGCGTACTTCATTCGTTAAAGAACCTGGTAAAATCGTTAAAGCACCTCGTAAATCTGTTAAAAAATCCTGTCTGTTTGTCAGATCACCTCGCACATTACTCAGTGATCTTTTCAATTTTGCTATTCATCTTATATTTTTTATGCTATCATGCTCAATTTTTGATAAATAATATTCTTTTTTTGGTACTTCATATCGTTTTTGCAGTCTTTTATGTATTACTGCAGAGCATTTGATATTACCCATGGTCATAGCTAAAGAGCTCAAAAAGAAAACCCCGATAACAGCTGCCACATAGCTCCTACCAAGGTCTCTAAAATTAAAAATTAATATAAAAGAGAAGAGTTTTTAATGTGAAATTAATTACATGCCCCTATAGTTTTCCACCAATGCTCTCCACTTCCAGGAGTTACCCAAATGGGTCCTGTTTGTGCTTCATATACTGTGTTTTGATATACAACGCGATCGTCTTGATTATATACCTTTGGATAGGCTTCCCATGCTGCTAAGCCACTACAAGAACCACTACCTCCACCTCCTGAAGACTGAACAGTAATAGAAATCGAAGAAGATGTGGTCACAGCCCCATCATTATCGGTTGCAACTGCTGTGATATTATAATTTCCTACGGCAGCATTAGACCAGTTATATTGATAAGTACTAGACTGATCTTCTCCTAGTTTGGTAGTGCCTTGAAAAAATGCTACTTTAGTTACATTTCCATCAGTATCAGAAGCGGTTGCAGATATCTCAATGGTTTGTCCTTGGGTTGTCGTTGAATTACTTGAAGGAGTTATAATTGTTACTGAAGGAGCCTGATTATTATCCGTACCACCACCATCGCAATTTCTTATAAACTCCCAGGGCTTAGCATTTCCCATATTTGAAGCAGGAACATCTCCCTTGGTCCACCACTTTGCTTTATACAGTTTGTTTTGATACACAGCTTCTTTACCAGCAGTATATGTAGTGGAAGCACTCCACTGTACTGACTCACAACCAGTACCACTACCACCTCCGCCATCTCCACCGCCACCGGTATACGGTGATTCTGGATAATTCTCTGCATTTGCTATGGCCTGTGATTGAGAAACACCATTAAGTACTTGACTTGCAACATGAAGATATCCATAAGCCGAAGACGAAGTATCTCCTAATAACAATTGCCATATCATGATACCATCATTATTAGTATTATTCGCTGCTATATGTCCTGATAGTCCAGCCATATTTTGATAAGTATAGGTGTAATATGGACCCCACGGTTCATTAGGATAATGCGTACCTGCTGCTATAGAAAATCCGTACTGGTCTGCATAATGTTTATAAGCATCATACATTATTTTTCTGTTACTTGCCGCTCCTGTATTATATCCCTGATATGCTATCAAGTCAATTTTATTTCCAACTGCTTTCATCACTGGTATCATATGACCAGTAGTGCCAAATCCAAATAGACTAATGGCTTGATTAGGTGAGGTAGCACTATACAAATTAGCATCAGATTCTCCTGAAACCACATTTCTTTTGCTATATGCGTATGGAGAAGAAGGATCGTCATTATTCAACCCTCCTAAGGCACCTACTCCTGCTGGTGCACAAGCAATAAGATATTGTCCTTTAGGCATAATGGCTCTAGAATTGTTAAAAAAATCGATAAATCGCTGTACATTGATAGGGTCACCAATGGTTGCAAAACTCCCATTAGGTTCAAAATCCCAATCGATTCCTTCGAAACCCATGTCATCCACCAAATCTTTTATTTGCTGATAGTTGATATCATAGGCTGCATTGGATCCCCAGTATGTTTCGCCACCGACAGATAAAATCACTTTAACTCCTTTGGATTTTAATATTGAAACTGATTCTTTTAAGGTATCTCCTCCATAAGGTGTTTGAATTCCTGTACCTGTTATATCCATAGAACCTTTCTGATATCTCAAATTTGGTTTTGCAAAGGCCAAAAACACATGGGTAATATGCTCAGGAATATCTCTAAGTTTAGAGTCCTGACCAGTGCTGGCCCAGCTTTCTGACCATGAAGGAAAGTATCCTAGAACTATAGGTTCGGTAAGTGATGACTTATCCGTTTCTACATCGATTTGGTTGTTTGATTCTAATGTGTCTTCTAAAAAGTTTTCGTTGGTGCACGAGAATAAGCATAGCTGTACTATAATAATAGTAGCAATTTTTTTGAAAATTTCCATAACGTAAATGAGTATTTGTGTTACGTAGTTTTTCTTACATATTTATATTTTTAAGTAGAACAATAAGAATATTAATTTTATTTTTTATCTGTTGTAAAAAGAGAGAAATTAGATTATGTTCTAATTTCCCTCTTTTTGGAAGTATAGCAATTCAAACTAAAAATTTCCACCAGCAACATCCCACCATAATCGGGTACCGCCGTTATCATCTCCTCCTAATTTGGTTATTGCATCAGCAACACCGTCAGCGTTCGTAGAAAGTTCACTGTTTACAAAAGGTATTCTACGAATCTGCAGATTAGTATCTATAGTGCCTTCACTTTGATTACTGACTACTGGAAATATCTTAGGGTATCCAGTTCGTCTATACTCACTCCAAGCTTCTTGTCCTTCTGGGAACATGGCAATCCATTTTTGCGTTATAATCCGCTCTAACTTTTCTTCATTAGAAGCTGATTCATCCCATGCAATAGTTATAGTACTTAATGCCGTAATATTGTTTGATGGATTTATTGGATCTACATAATCCATCGGAACAGATGTACTATTGGTTATATATCCTGCCACGCCAGCAGCTTGGTGCTGTTGAAAAGAAGTTGAAATTCCTAATTCATAATTAGACTTTACGTCACCAGCTCCTGACCAGCCTCTTAAACCAGCTTCAGCTCTTAAGAAAAAAACCTCAGCAGCAGTCATTAACTGCACTCTTGGGGTCAAAATATTTTCATGAATAACTGCAAATCTAATATAATCTGCTTTTTGAGCTAACTCGTCAGCATATCCAGCCAACAGGGGTAAACCGTTACGAATCCCTTTTAAAGCACCATCAACTACTGGTTTTGTTTCTGTGTCGCCAGCAACCTTTTCTCTAAAAAATTTATCTACTCTTGGATCTTCATATCCAATAAGTATCGACTCCATTGACGCATTCATCCGTATATCACCCCAAGAATTATTAATCGTTTTTATTGGATGATCTATAATTCCATTTACAAAAAAGCCTTCAGGATTAATTTCAATAAATCCCTTAGGATGATTGAGTGACTTCTCAGCTTCTATTTTTGCTTTCTCTGGATCAACTTTTGATATTCTTACAGCCAAACGTAAGCGTAATGAATTCGCATATTTTATCCAGTTATTATAATCACCTCCATAAACTAAGTCAAATGGTTTGAACCTTGAGCTCTCTGTATTATTTACTAGGATTTGTATTGCTTCTTCTAGATCATTAAAAAAAGCATCATATGATTCCTCTTGCGAATCATATTTTCCAGGGTTGCTAAGATCACCAAAGTTAGTATATACTATAGGCCCAAAAACATCTGAAACTCTATGCATTGCTGTAACTTTTAGTATCTGAGAAACTGCAAATAATTCTGGAATAGAAGTTTTAGTCTTATCTTCTATAGTTTTTGCATTATTCATCACATTACTGTAAGGCACACTCCAAATAAAATCATTCCAACCACTTACCAAATTATAGGTGGTGTTATTAGCTCCTGCTACAAATGGCCTTGGGTTTGTCATATATCCTGAAAACACATCTGCATTAAGATTTTGCTGTAATTGAAAAGACCATGGCGGAGTATATTGGTAAATATTTTCAAAAATAGGCTTATAAAAGGCTCCTATATCCTGAAAATCAACTTCTAATTGTTCTTGTGTTATATTTCTTGGATTCTGGTTTAATTCTTCTAAGTCATCATCACATGATATAATACCACAACATGCAAAGACTAATAGCATTATCGATTTAATAATCCTTTTCATTTTTATTTTTTTTAAAATGTTAATAAAATATTCGCCCCAGTACTTCTTGTAGAAGGAAGTCCTAAAACATCTATTCCTTGTAAAGCATTACCTGTACTCAAAGAAATATTGGGATCATATGGCGCATCTTTATAAAAGAAAAATAAATTGTTCCCCAATAGAGAAACTTTGATTTTTGTAAAAAAACTACTTTCCTTCAATTTAAAATTATAGCCTATTGCCAATTCAGCTAATCTGACATTTGTTGCACTATATACATATTCACCAGAAAACCCATTTCGTCCTCCAACTGCACCATAGTATTCTTGTGCGGTTAACGTTTGAGCAGTCCCGTTAAGATCCACAACATTTACCGTTCCATTTGAAGTCTCTCTTTTCGAATTATTACTTGTCCCTTCAACTATTGCTTCTGTAAGACTTAAAACTTCTCCTCCAAATTTCCCATCAATTAAAAAATCTAAAGTAAAATTCTTATATTCAAATGAGTTGTTCCATCCCAAAGTAAAATCTGGATTTGCATTACCTACTTTTTCCAACCCATCAATCTGAAATCTATCATCTGGATCTTCTTCTTTACCTTGCACACTGATAGTTCTACTTCCATCTGTATTTTCCACGATATCAACAACGGGTAGTCCATTTTGGTCTCTTCGTACTGTTCTTGCATAAATATCTCCAAATGAACCTCCTTCAACCAAATACGATGCAAAAGTATTAACACCAGCTTCGGAAACAGTAAAAAATCTAGGTTCTATAAGTCCATCGAGAACTGTACCATCATATATTTTTTTTATCTCATTACGATTAATAGCAAAATTCATGGTAGTGGTCCATTTAAAATTGTCATTCTTAAAAGGAGTTCCAAAAACAACACCTTCAAAACCACTATTAACAATCTCACCAGAATTTAAACCTGCTTCTCCCCTAGCAACAATAGTTGATGATACCGGAAATGGAAAATATTGATTTATGGTACTCGTGCGATAATATCCTAATTCGATCCCTAAGCGTCTGTTAAAAAAATTCCAATCAGTACCTATTTCATAAGATCTTTGTGTTTCAGGTTCTGGTATTGTACCAGGAAAAGGTCGTAATGGATTTAAAGAACTAATACCTCCTCCGCCAAAAATAATTTCCTGATTTGGTGCAATCGCATCAATCCCAAATCCATTACCTACTTCAGCGTATGATCCTCTTATTTTACCAAAAACACCATCTCCAAAGTCAAAAATTTCACTCAAGATGGCTGTTAAACCAACAGATGGATAAAAGAAGGAATTGTTTTCTTTAGGTAGTGTAGAAGTCCAATCGTTTCTTGCAGTTAAATCAATATATAGCATTTCCTTAAAACCAAATGTAGTACTTGCAAAAACAGAGTTTATACGACTCTCAAGAGAAGATTGATTGAAGGTAACTTGAGGATTTCCTTCAAAATTTTGATAAGAAAATACATTGGCAAATTGTAATCCTCCATTAGTTCCTGAATCTGCAGTAAACCTTTCTATATTGGTTTTTGTTGTACTTACCCCTATATTAGCAGTTAGAGATACATTATTGTTGTAATTATAATTAATATTAGCAATAACATCTCCATAAAGTTGTGTAAAATCTTGTTCATTTGCAATATATCTACCATTATCTGGAGCCAATGTCAAATTGGTAGTGGCATATATCTCTCTATCAAAATCTAATAAAGATTGATCATAAGTTCCTCGTGTTTGAAGCGATATCCAATCAGCGATTTTAAAATTTAGATTCATAGACGCCAATAATTTTCTATTAGTATCTTCACTTGCATTTCTATTTAAAACCCAATACGGATTTTGTTCCTCATCAGACACAGGTCTAAACCAACGCTGTCTTTGGATGTTTCTAGAAGCATCCAACCCTTCAAACCTTTCATAATCTCTAAGCTGTTCTCCAGGAGAGTCAAAATTATAAACCCCTGCTAGAGGACTAAAATAAATACCTGATACAGCTCTATTTTCAATACTTTGAGTAGAAGCTAATACACTTGCATTAGCAGTTAATTTTCCATCAAAAAACTTAGCAGTCTCTCTTATATTAAAGGTATGTTGTTGTAAATCATTTGTAGGCAATACACCAGAAGCAAAACTATTAGAATATGATAAATAAGTTTGTGCATTTTCTGTACCCCCTGATAATGAAAATGAATTAATATTCGTAATCCCTGTATTAAAAAAATCATCTATATTTTTTTGAGCCTCATTATTAAAGTCCAAAGTATAAGCGACACTTTCAACGATCATGTTAGAAGATACATTTACTTTAAAATTACCAGCTCTACCTTTTTTCGTTGTAATTAGTATTACACCATTTAGACCAGCACTACCATATAATGCAGATGCAGATGCTCCTTTAAGCACTGTTAAGGATTCTATATCGTCTGGATTTATTAAAGATAAGGCATCTCCCCCATCTCTATTCCCGCCATTAATATCACCAAATGTATTATCGGGTTGACTTGCAGTAGGGTTTGATAACGGGATTCCATCAATAACATAAAGAGGTTGGTTATTCCCAAATGAATTGTTACCTCTTAAAGTTACTTTTACCGATCCACCAACTCCCGAAGAGCTTCGATTAATAACCACTCCAGCAACTTTCCCAGAAAGACTATTAATCGGGTTCGTTTGTTTTACTCTTTGTAATTCATCAGCGTTAATATCCTGAGCAGCATACGTTAATGATTTTCTACTCTTTTGAATACCCAAAGCTGTAACCACTACATCATCGAGTTGTTCTAAGCTTTCTTCCATCGCTAGATTGATAACTGATGATTCTGCTACTGTTGCAGTAGTTGTCGCAAAACCGAGGTAGCTAAATTCTAAAACTTCGCCTGTGGATGCCTCTATTGAATAGTTGCCATCAAAATCTGTTTGTACTCCTTTTGTTGTCCCTTTTACTATCACGTTTACTCCTGGTAAAGGCATTGCGTTTTCCCCTTTTTCAGTAACCGTTCCTGTAATTACTTTTTTCTGTGCATTAGCCTCTTGAATCATCAAAAAGGACAACACGACAGAAAAAATCCAAATACTTTTTTTCATGTAATTATAGATTGATTGTTTATTTATTCTGATTTAAAGGTTTTATGAATTACGCTTAAAAAGAAATTAAATATCCGAACAACATTAAAAAAACAATAAACAGCATCTTTTTGTATACAAGCGTTTTCAGAAATAAGCACATTTCCAAATATTTGGTAAAGTATTTTGTTTTTACCAAAAAAAACACATAATTTTTTCACGTTTATTAACAATTAATTAAAAAAAACGATATTATCGATGCCTAACAAGATGCTAAAAACCTATTCATATCGAATTCCAATTAAGTATCATTTCTTTTTTTGGATAGGTTATTTTGTAATAAATTTTGTGCGTTGGGGAAGCTATTTTGACGACTATCTATATTCTTTAAAATCTAATCTTGTTGAATTTACTATTCACCTTGTACTCACCTACTTTCATATCAATTATCTAATCCCCAAATTCGTTTTAAAAAGAAAATACACACACTATATTTTTTCTGTAATACTATCTCTTGCCGTAGTTTATGTAGCCAGAACAAGTCTTAACTTATTATTAGTCACCAGTAACATATGGCCAGAAGCTGTGGGAGCGCAAGAGGCTTTTAGTTTTAATCATATTTTGGCAGTAACTATTGGTGAAATTTATGTAGTAGCACTTGTGACCGCTTTGAAACTCACTAGCGATTGGATCTATGAACGCAAAAAGAATGAATCCCTGCAAAAACTTCAACTACAAACTGAATTAAAATACTTAAAGTCCCAGATACAACCACATTTCTTTTTCAATACACTCAATAATCTGTACTACTTAACTATGGAAAAATCAGACAAAGCTCCTGATGTGGTGTTGAAGTTGTCTGAGATTATGCAATATGTTCTTTATGATGTAAAAGAGCCCAAAATTGGTTTATTAAGTGAAATCAACTATATTCAGAGCTATTTGGAACTCGAACGGTTGCGACATGGTGATAAGGTGACTTCAGAAATTCAGATTAAAGGAAATATAGACGATATTGTAATACCGCCGCTTTTGCTTCTTCCTTTTATAGAAAATTGTTTTAAGCACGGAAGTAAAAATAATGATTCGGTTTCTCTGGATATAGAATTTGAAAATAAAAAGAATGAACAACTTATTTTTTCAGCAACTAATAATTTTAATACAAATACCGCTAAAGGAAAAAAACATGGCATAGGAATCGAAAATGTAAGACGACGACTGGAGTTACTTTATAGCAATAAGTACTCTTTGGAAACCAAAATTATTGATAATACGTTTAACGTATTACTGAAAATCCCCATATTATGAATATCAAATGTATAATAATTGACGACGAACCCTTTGCCATAAAGATCATAGAGTCCCATTTAGCCTCATTTAAAAATATCGAATTACTAGGTTCTTTTAGTAATCCTATAGAAGCTATAGAACTTATTGAGCAAGGACAAGTAGATGTAATGTTTTTAGACATTAACATGCCCGAAATGAGTGGGTTGGATTTCCTCAAAAATAGCAGACACGAGTATCAGGTTATAATTACTACTGCATACAGAGAATATGCAGTAGAAAGTTTTGAGTTAGATGTTTTGGATTATCTGGTTAAACCCATCCCTTTTAATCGTTTTTTGAAAACCATGAACAAACTCAATCAGACCATAAATCAAAATCAATCTAAAAACGGAGAATATGTCGGAAATAAAGAACCATTTATTTTTTTGAAAGTTGACAAAAAACTAGTGAAAATTCTTCTAAATGACATCTTATATATAGAAAGCCTTAAGGATTACATCAAAGTTATTACTGCACAGGGTAATTATCTTGTACACAAATCACTTACAGGAATTACCGAAGAGTTGCCTAGTTCTAATTTTATGCGTGTTCACAGATCATATACCATCGCCATAGATAAAATAAAATCTGTAGAAGGAAATTTGGTTGAAATTGATTCTAAAAAAATTCCTATCGGACGTAATTATGTAAAACATGTAAAAGAAACTATTTTCAACAGTAATAAAGATTTACACATGTAAATAATCCTCTAAATGATCAAATTATCCATATTTAATTTGAGTCTCTATACCAAATTTAAAAGGAAATCCGAATGAATAATTTATCCGTATAAGAATAAGATGCGTTGGTTTACTTATTCAAAACTTAATCACTTTTAGAATACTAATTTCATGATAATACACAAATCAGTTTTTATAATACTATCCATATTTCAAATATTATCTGTATTTGCTCAAGAATCAAAATTCACCAGACAAGATACGCTACGTGGTACTATAACTCCCGAACGAGAATGGTGGGATGTAACGTATTACCACCTGGATATTAAAGTAGACCCAAACGATAAAACCATCACAGGGAAAAACACAATTCAATATAAAGTTCTCAAAAATCATAATGTAATGCAGGTGGATTTACAACCACCTTTAAAAATTCAAAAAGTACTTCAGAATAATAAAAAGTTGAACGTAACCTCTGAAGGTAATGCACATTTTATAACACTTCTAGCTCCGCAAAATGAAAATGATAACAACACCGTAGAGGTGTACTATAGTGGAAAACCAAGAGAGGCTGTTAGAGCACCATGGGATGGAGGGATCTCGTGGAAAAAAGATGCCAATGGCAATCCCTTTATTGCATCATCTTGTCAGGGATTAGGAGCCAGTGTGTGGTGGCCAAATAAGGATCACATGTATGATGAGGTAGATAGCCTTTTGATTAGTGTTAATGTTCCAAAAAACCTAATAAATGTTTCAAATGGACGATTGCGCAATATTGAAAAGCATGAGGATAACACCAAAACTTTTCATTGGTTTGTAAGCAATCCGATTAATAATTACGGAGTAAATATTAATATTGGAGATTATGTGCATTTTGGCGAACAATACGAAGGTGAAAAAGGTATTCTGGATATGGATTATTATGTGCTTCGTGATCATCACGAAAAAGCTAAAAAACAATTTAAAGACGCACCAAAGATGATGAAGGCTTTTGAACATTGGTTTGGCCCCTACCCTTTTTATGAAGATAGTTTTAAACTTGTAGAAGTTCCTTACTTGGGAATGGAGCATCAGAGTTCTGTTACCTACGGAAACGAATATAAGAATGGATATCTTGGAAACGACCTTTCTGGTTCTGGATGGGGATTGAAATTTGATTTTATTATTATTCACGAATCCGGTCACGAATGGTTTGCCAATAATATTACCTATAAAGATGCTGCCGATATGTGGATACATGAAAGTTTCACAGCCTATTCAGAAAGCCTGTTTTTGGATTACTACTATGGTACAAAAGCAGCTTCAGCATATGTAATAGGTACTAGAAAAAGAATTCAAAACGATACACCAATCATAGGTATATACAATGTAAACCAAGAAGGCTCTAGTGATATGTATTTCAAGGGATCAAATATGTTGCATACCCTTCGCCAACTTATTGAAGATGACAAAAAATGGAGATCTGTTTTAAGAGGGCTTAATACAGAATTTTATCACCAGACCGTAACTACAAAACAAATCGAAGAATATATCAGTACAGCAACTCAAATAGATCTTACCGCGTTTTTTAATCAATACCTCAGAACAACTAAGATCCCAACATTAGAGTATGGCTATAAAAATGGCACCTTAAAATTTAGATATATTGACGTTGTGGAAAAATTTGATATGCCAGTTCGCATCTTTATAGATGACACCCCCAAATGGATACAGCCCAATGCTGTATGGCAGACTATAAATGTAAAAGGAAGTAATCTCATTGTAGATCCAAATTTTTATATCCAAACAAAACTTCATAAATAATCCTACTATCTTAATTACGATTTGATTATTATAAAGTAATACAACATGAAAAAAAGGCTTGTATCAATTGATGTGCTAAGAGGGATAACCATATTTTTAATGATTTTAGTCAATACGCCTGGATCATGGTCATATATTTACGCACCACTTAATCACTCAGAATGGCATGGATGTACCCTTACTGATCTGGTTTTTCCTAGCTTTCTGTTTATCATTGGCATTTCCTTATTTATGTCTTTGCAGAATACTAGTGTTAGCAAGCGCATTTTAATCACAAAAATGACAAAAAGAGCTGGTGTTATTTTTCTAATAGGTTTACTCCTTAATTGGTTTCCCTTTTATGATCAAAACATTACACAGTTAAGGATTTTTGGAGTTTTACAACGTATCGCTCTGGCCTTTCTTGGTGCTGGTTTGTGTATTATTTTTTTTAAAAAAAAGCTTTGGATACTGTATATAACAATTACCCTTCTAATCGGGCATTGGTTACTATTGAGTAGTGTAGGATTAGAAAAAGCGTATTCAATCTCAAACAACATAGGTAGAACTGTTGATCTTTTTGTCATAGGAAAAAATCATATGTATCAAGGATTTGGAATTGCTTTTGACCCCGAAGGTATATTAGGCACATTATCGTCTATTGCACAAATTCTTTTGGGTTACCTTGTTGCCTGTTCTATTTTGTCAGACAAAAGTTTAACACTCAAAAAAAACATAAACTTAGCTATCATTGCTGTTATTTTTATTATTATTGGATGGTTTTGGGGATATATGTATCCAATCAATAAACCGCTATGGACTGGCTCATATGTACTATTTACATCAGGCATTATAACCCTATTATGGGCCCTCTTACTATTTTTTATAGATCTTAAAAAGATAGCGTATGGCACGTTTGTATTCAAAGTTTTTGGTCTTAACTCCTTAATAAGTTATATTTTATCTATTCTATTGATAAAAATCATGAGTAAGGTCCTAAAATTTAATACCGCTAATGCCTACGACTGGTCATACCAAAATATTTTTCAACCTGTCTTCGGAAATTATCTTGGCAGTTTTATGTTTGCTTTTTGTTACACCTGGTTGATTTGGGGTTTTGCTTATTGGTTATACACAAAAAAGAAGATCATTAAAATATAACCCTTGTCCTTTTACATGAGATTCAACTCAGTGATGTGTTTGCGTTCAACTATAGTAATACCTTCTAAAAACTAGCTATTGATAGCAAAAGTAACTAACCCTATTAAAAAATAGAATTAAAAAAATGCAACGGATAATAAACTTTAAAAACTATGAATAACAAAAAATATATTGTGCAGGGAGAAGGTCTTCCAAAATGGACCAATCCGATAAGTCATGCCGTAGTAGCAAATAATATGTGTTTTGTAAGTGGTCAGTTATCTGTAAATACAGATGGTGATTATGTTTCGGGAACAGCACTAGAAGAAGGTAAACTTGCCTTTTCTAACTTCTTTGCTGCTCTCAAAAGCGCAGGATTTGATAAAAACGACGTTGTATTTATAGATATTGCATTTGATAATCTGGCTGATCTTCCTGAAATAAATCAATTGTATATCGCATTATTTCCAGAAGGGCAAAGACCATCTAGAACAATTTATCAGGCAGAGGCCTTACCTTTTGGCGGAAAAATTAAAATCACAGGAACAGCCGTAAGAACTTAATACCGGTACTATAAACAGCTATAACTTGTTTACCATAGTATTCATCTCTTAAAACTATTTGAAAAATCTTATTAATTTACAAATGCATACTAATGTATTATATTTGGTCATTAGCATTTATTAACAACTACAAATCATTTCCACACAAGAAATAAACATTCAAATCCTTATATGATACAACCAGAATTATTAGAATATTTTCAAAGTGACAAATCAGATTGGTATGTATTAGAGGGAAGCCGAAAGATTTGGGATAAGCAAAAAGTAAAAGAATTTTGGCAGAAAATAAGAGAAAATAAACAATACGGCTTTTATAAATATAATTTCCCTGTTTTTGAGGGAGTAAATAGTTCTCCAACAGAGGATAACTCTCCTTTAACTTCTGACAAAGATTTTTGGAAAAAAGGACAAAAGAAGACTTTTGAAAATTATGTTAGCTTCAATAATTCTAAATTCTTCGGAGAAGTAGATTTTTCAGGAGTAAAATTCAATGGAGGAGCAGATTTCATAGGAACTGAATTTTTCGACACCTGTATTATCAAAAGAGCCTTTTTCAAAAGCCACACTTGGTTTGGGTTCGCTAAGTTTTATGAAAACACATATTTCCAAGCAATAACTTTTGATGGATATACTGATTTTTATGAGAATGTATTCAAAAAAAACCTAACACTTGAAAACTCAATATATCAAGGTAAGGTAGATTTCAATAAAATAGAGTTTAATTCCCCAGTCAACCTAAAGAACTTAACTTTTCTTGATGATTGCAATGTATTATTTCAAGATTTAATAGAAACCTCTCATTTAAAATTTGAAAATGTAATATTCTCTGAAAATGTAATTTTTAGAAGATTAAATCTCAGTAACTTTAGTTTTAAAGAATCAGACATAACTAAACTCAATATAAGAGATTGTAGCTGGAATAATGGTAATAGAATAATTATAAATGATGAAATTCAAGGTGATTTAACCTATCATGATTTAGGTGGATTATATAGACAAATAAAACGAAACTATGAAATAAACAAGGATTGGGAATTTGCAGGAAAAGCATATCGGAGTGAAATGCTAATGAGGCGATATGCTCTATACTCAAATAAAAAATTTGGTGAATGGGTATTTTATTGGATTTACGGAAGATTTTCTGGATTTACGCAAAGCATTCTAACTCCTTTCTTTTTATTAATTGTCTGTATATTAATTTTTCCATTAGCTTATTTCTCAATTGAAGTAATTGATTTAATGCAAAGTTGGAATTGCAATTTTATTGAAAGCTTTAATATGGTAAGGTTTGAACCATACTTAAAAAACAGCTTAACGAATACTATTCCTATCATAAAAAACAGTTCAACAGGTAACAATTGGTGGTCAGATTTGACTCAAAAAATAATTTCAAGTATTCTATTGGTCTTTTTTGTTCTAGCCCTCAGAAAACGTTTTAAACAATAAACAAATGCTAACAAGGTATAAAAAACATAAGGCATTTGTGCTAAACCGAAAGTTCTGTGCATATTAACAAAGTCCGCTAAATATAAAATTTGGCGTTTATAAAAGAAAAGATAAAAGCAAAATATTTATATTTAGCTAAGTAATAAACCGAAACGATAGTGCTTATCACCTGCCCTACGTTTCTCATACTGAAAGTTATAGCAAAGTATACAAGACGAAATACAAATGAATAAAATTATAGTGTTATCCTTGTTTTTGACAATTGGATTAATATCCTGCAAAACTTCTGAAAAGAAAATTGATAAACTTAAAATTGCAAAGCAATATTACAAAGCTCTCGACAATTCTGATGGTGCCGATATGAAAACTTTATTAACTGATAGCCTTGTAACCAAAATACCTAAGTATGACTATATACAGCATCATTCAGTAGAAGAATATGTTGAAAAATGGTTAAAATGGGATTCAGTGTTTGATCCTACGTACAAAATCCTTCAAATCGAACAAGAAAACGAAATTGTAAAAGCTACGATTTCTAAAATAGACAAAAGAATTTTTTTCTTGCAACAAGAAGCATTTATAACCCATGAGATTCTAAGATTTCAAAACAATAAAATAATTGTCGTGGAAACAGAATATGTGAATTTTAATGAAAAGGTTTGGGAAAGAAATAAAACCGAACTTTTAAACTGGATTGACAAAAATCACCCTGAATTAAACGGGTTTATCTATAACCAAACAGAACAAGGAGGTGTGAAGTTCTTAAAAGCAATCGAGTTATATAAAAACAGATAATGACCTGCTGTAATACAATCGAAGTATTCCTACACTACAATTCCCATTATTATTTTATGCTTTTACTATAACATTTAAGAAAATTTTTAAGCATAATTGACAGATATACTATATTTTAGGGGATAGTAACACAACCGTCAACCACACCATGAAACCAAATCGCATACTATCGTCTTTTGTCGTATGGCTAATATGCATACACTATATACCAGCACAGCAAGCAGTATCAGTTAGTCGTAATGCAGAAATTAAGTCTACTCCACTAGCATATATCGATCAACATACATTAGACTCCAAAGCACTTCAACAAACTGTAGCTTTTGATATTTTTTTACCAGAAACCTATAACAGAGCTTCTAGTCATTACACCTACCCGCTAATTATAGTATTAGAGAATGAGTTCTTTTATCAGATTACTGGCGCGGTAAAGCACTTAAGCGCTGTTAATAGTATGCCAGAAGCAATTGTAGTGAGTTTCCCAAATAGTTTTGAAAAATTTTATGCGCCAAAAGTATATACAAACCATAGCGATTTTTGGCCCAAAAGCTGGAAACAGATGCCTTTTGATGGAGCTCCAGATATTTTTACTAAATTTTTAAAAGATGAATTATTTACGTATCTCGCTAATAATTATCGAACTGCCGATTATAGAATGATCATCGGTTCATCACCAACTGCTACTTTTCCTTTGCATGCTTTTTGCAAAGTCCCAGATCTATTTCAGGCACATGTAGCAATTGCTGCAGGAGATATTTTGGGTATGGGGTATATCCCAAATGAGACGTTTATTGATGAAATTACAAGAAGTATTGAAGCCAACCCAAGCCGTAGAGCTCATTTATATGTTGCTTCGGCTGATGAGGATGTACATCAAGATTCAGAAATAGGAACAAATCTCGAGGATTTGCAAAAACAAATATCACCTTTTACTTCAGAAAATCTAAAATTTAAATCAGAAGTCTTTTCAAACGAAAGTCATTATGGGGTAGTACTACCGGCATTTATTTCAGCTATGGAAACATTTTTTCCAAAAAAGAAGTGGGATCCTGATTATAATGATTTTGAAAATCAATCTGGAAGCACACTACAAAATATAGATGATTATTATCAAAATCTATCTGCAGAATATGGGTATACTATCCTCCCCAAAGCCGAACGGTGGAACAGCGGAAATAGTCTTCAAGCCAGTGCAAATAGGCTATTAAGGCAAAAACGTTTTAAAGAGTCGATAGCGGTATATAAACGCCTGGTGAAGTATCGCCCAAAATCTCCCGAAGCCTTGAGTATTCTCGCCTATGCACTCGAAGCCAACAACGAACTCAACGAAGCGCTAAAAATGCAGCAAAAAGCTATGAAAATGGCAAAACAGTACAATCATAATCATGTAAAGTATTATGAAGATAATATTGCTGAAATAGAATCAAAAATTGCAAACTCCAAAGAATAAAACAATACGACAAATAACTTAATCTTGTAGCATGCTGATCTAGATTGAGTGTAGCTTTCTCAACATAAAGTGGTTTAAACTTTTTTGATTTTGGCGAAAAATAGGTGTTTATGATATCGAAATCTTCTAGATCACTTCAGTATAATATTTCTTAATTAATCAATTTAATTACACATAATGAAAACTCTAATCACAATTACTGTATTACTTATCTCCATCTTTTCTTGTGCCGATATTACAAAATCCAATACTACATCAAATGATAATGAAAACCCTCAAAAATGGAAATTAGTTAAAATATCAGGCAGCTTTGCAAATGTTCCTGCTACTACTGGTAGTGATATGCTCTGGCAAGAATATTATCTGTTAAAAAATGATAATACGTTTATCAAATCTCGTGAAATAAATAAAAAAAACACTGAAGCCAAAGGAACCTACGCTTACAAAACCTTAACAGATGGAGAGTATCTAGAACTCACCTATGAGTCAGATAATACGCTTATAGAGAATTGTACTGCGGATACAAAAGAACTACTTAGACGCAATAATGAAAATGAATTAGCAGGTACGTCGATCGCTTGTGACGGCCCCGGATTATTTTATGAAAAGATAAAATAAGAAGTTACAATATGCTGAGGTCATATGTATTTGCTTTTGAAAATTAGCAGCTTTATAGTATAATCACATCAAAATATTTTTATGTCAGACAAACCCGAATTATATTTTAAAAATGATGATGAATGGCGATCCTGGCTTCATGATCACTATAATCAATCTAATGGGGTTTATCTCATTTTTTATAAATTGCAAAGTAAGCAACCCAGTATGCGATGGGAAGAAGCTGTAAAAGTTGCACTTTGTTATGGGTGGATTGATTCTACTGTCAAAAAACTCGACGACCAACGGCGTAGACAATACTTTTGTCGACGAAAACCCAAAAGTGTATGGAGTAGAGTGAATAAAAACTACATTACATCATTGATTGATACTGGTTTAATGCATCAAAGTGGTCTCGATGCTATTGAGATTGCAAAAACAAATGGCTCATGGATAGCGCTAGATGATGTAGAAAACGGAATTATCCCCGAGGATCTTCAAAAAGCATTTGATAATCATCCCGAGGCGTTTAGTCACTATCAAAATTTTGCTCAAGGATATCGTAAAAATTATCTCTATTGGCTCAATCAGGCAAAGCGTCAAGAAACCAGAGAGAAGCGTATCATTGAGATTATTAAGTATTGCGGTGCTAATATAAAGACAAGAGGTAATCGATAGTGTATCCCCACACGTACTAAAAGACTCACACAGCTTTCCCATTAACAACACTTTAAGATAATTAATGATTGAATTTCATATTTTAGATTTTAGTAAACTACCTCGGGGTAAGCCCGCGAGGCAGTTGTAGGAAACGAACTTTTTAATTTTGAGGCAAGCCTCGGGGTATTATACCCTTTGGCGTCGCCAATAAAACATACATCATGCACAAGCAGATCATTATCGCACTATTATTGGGTGTATTTACCATTACTTCAATACAAGCACAAAAAATAAAGATCCCTGTTGACACGATTATTGTTACTAATCATAGTACCACTATAAAGGGTAAAACAATACCATATAAGGCTACTGTTGGTTTTCAACCGGTGTGGGACGAGGCAGATGTACCTATAGCCTCTTTGAGCTACACCTATTATAAGAGATCCGATATCAAAAATGATGAAAAGAGACCCTTACTGATTTCATTTAATGGCGGTCCTGGATCAGCCTCGGTATGGATGCACATTGCATACACCGGACCTCGAATTCTTAAGATTGATAGTGAAGGATTTCCAGTTCAGCCTTACGGTATTAAGACCAACCCAAACTCGATTCTTGATGTAGCTGATATTGTTTTTATTAATCCTGTGAATACTGGATATTCAAGAATGATCCCGGGAAAAGATGGTAAAATGCCGGAGAAAAAAATGTTTTTCGGTGTGAACGCAGATGTAAAATATCTGGCAGGTTGGATCAACACTTTTGTGACTCGCAATAATCGATGGCGCTCTCCAAAGTACCTTATTGGCGAAAGCTATGGTACTACTCGTGTTTCGGGCTTAGCGTTAGCACTACAAGACAAGCACTGGATGTATTTAAATGGTGTTATTCTTGTATCTCCAACAGAAATTGGTTTTAAATTTGCTGGTCCAGTCGAGGTTGCCAATAGGCTTCCATATTATACAGCTGCTGCCTGGTACCATAAAATGCTACCGCCAGCACTTCAGAATAAAGATCTATTAGAAATACTACCCGAAGTTGAGCGCTATACCATCAATGAACTATTGCCCGCTATTGTAAAAAGTGGATATCTAGACGCTACAAAAAAAGAAGAAGTTATCAGTAAAATGTCATATTACTCAGGTTTATCAAAAAGGACAATACAACAGCATAATCTCGAAGTCCCAAAAGCATATTTTTGGAAAGATCTTTTGCGAAATAAAGATGGATATACCATTGGTAGGTTAGATTCTAGATATAAAGGGATGGACATAAAAGAAGCAGGAGAGCGACCAGATTACAATAGTGAACTAACTGCATGGCTACATGCTTTTACTCCTGCTATTAATTACTACTATACCCAAGAACTAAAATTTAAAACAGATATCAAATATAATATGTTTGGCCCGGTAAGGCCATGGGATAGAAATAAGGATAATACCACAGGAGAAAACCTAAGAAAAGCAATGGCAATGAATGCTAACCTACACACAATGATTCAATCCGGGTATTACGATGGCGCAACTACTTATTTTAATGCAAAATATGTGATGTGGCAACTTAATACAAATGGAAAGTTAGCAGATCGACTTAGTTTTAAAGGGTATCGAAGTGGTCATATGATGTATCTAAGAAATGAAGATCTGATTCAGGCTAATGATGATATCCGGGATTTTATAAGCAAATCCTCTGCTACCATTAGCAAAGGTTCAAAATACTAACCAAAACTCTAATAATATCATGCATCTAGCACAAGTAAATATCGCCGAGATGATTGCACCGATACACGACCCTATCATGGCAGATTTTGTCAATAATCTGGACCGCATTAATGCTTTGGCTGAAGAAAGTCAAGGTTTTTTGTGGCGGCTACAAGGTGATGAGAATAATGCTACTGCAATCACAGTATTTGATAACATTTTTCTAATCATAAACATGTCGGTATGGGAAGATATGGACGCGCTCTTCAACTTTACCTACAAAACAGCTCATGCAGAAATTTTAAAACGAAAAAAAGAATGGTTCAAAAGCATGCCTCGAATGCATATGGCATTTTGGTATGTTGATGAAGGACATCTCCCAACGCCTGAAGAAGCCAAAGAAAGGTTATATTATCTGCAGGAACACGGAGAATCTCCGTATGCATTTTCGTTTAAAAGTGCATTCACCGTTAATGATTTAGAAAAATATCACGTCAAAAAACCTCATTAGAATTCAACTACAAATAATCTTCGAATAGACTGATGAGACATTCAATAAGCAAAATACTTTAAGATAAAGCATCAGTACAAACCTTATAACTATTCAAATCTACATTAAACCATTATCTAGGTTTGTTATTAACCCGGTTTAAAGATAATATCAATCCTAAAAATTATATTTTAGTAATTATAAACTAAGAACCATGTCTGCAATCATAAAAATAAGACCCTTGGGCTTTCCCTGGGAAACTAGTGATCCTTTTTTATTTTGTGCTTTTCACGAAGATCAATATCCTAAAGGTAATGGAAAGCTTGGTCCTGATGCTTCTTTACAAGGACGAAATATCGGGCAAGATTTCACTATAAAAGATGGCTGGCGTATGTATCATGGCACAAAAATCCCTGGATTTCCAGTACATCCGCATCGTGGATTTGAAACTGTCACTATTGCCCATAAAGGCTTGGTAGATCATTCGGATTCACTAGGTGCTGCAGGAAGGTTTGGTAATGGTGATGTGCAGTGGATGACTGCAGGTAAAGGTGTGCAACATGCTGAGATGTTTCCGCTACTAGAAACAGAAAAAGAAAACCCTTTATTATTATTTCAAATATGGCTTAACTTGCCTAAAGATAAAAAAATGGTAGAGCCGCATTTTAAAATGCTTTGGAATGAAGAAATTCCTAAAGTTACTATACAGGATGATGATCAGCATACAATTGAGATTACATTAATTTCGGGAAAACTTGAAGGTAAGTCTGCTCCTACTCCTGCACCAGACTCCTGGGCATTAAATCCTGATAATGAAGTTGCCATTTGGACCATAAAAATGACACCCAATGCAACATATACCTTACCAAAAGCGTCTGAGGGAATAAACAGATCTTTATATTTTTTTAAAGGAAATGAAATCTATGCTGATGGATATACCATCCCTGCGCATCATGAAATGATACTTAATGCAAACCATGATCTTACTATAAAAAACAGCGATACCGAGTCACATTTTTTAATGCTACAAGGAAAACCAATTAATGAAACGGTAGTAAAACATGGACCTTTTGTTATGAATAGCCAAATTGAAATCAGAGAAGCTATTCATGAATATCAACAAACCGAATATGGCGGTTGGCCATGGCCCAGTAATGATCATGTTCATGAGGTTTCAAAAGGTAGATTTGCCATATATCCCGACGGAAATGAAATAATAAAATAGCAAGTTGCCTTATCCTATATGTAGAAATTATAGTAGTATCGCTTGAGCGCCAATTCTAATGCCCTGAAGCTGTAATATGCTACACCTGTGCCAGTAGAGCGATAGAGAATTACTCTTGAGCCTATAATACTGATGAATAAACATTTACAATATATTTTAACAAATAGAAATTAATGTTTACCTTCAGGATGTAAATGCCCCTTCTGTAATATTGAAAGCATACAATACATTGCATTTGCATGGAAAATAAAAGACTTCTTTCTCCTTTTCTATCGATTCTGTTATGTTGTATTCTGTTTTTTTCTTGCCAGAATAAAAATAAATTAACTGACATCGAGCAGCAGTGGTTAAAACAAAATGATTCACTAACTATTGCCATGTTTCCGTACTATCCGCCGTATCAGTTTATTAATAGTGATAATGATATTGTTGGCTTTTTTATCGAGTATACCGAACTAATTGAAGAAAAAATCAATTATAAATTTCAGAGAAAATACTATGCAACATGGCCAAATCTAATGGCTGATGTTAGAAAAGGAAAAATTGATCTCGTATTACATATCCAAGCTACAAATAGCAGGAAAACGTATTTGAATTTTGTTACAGAGCTTTTTGAATCCCAACATATTATCGCTACAAGGAAAGATACTTTTTATGGAGAAAAGATTCCTGATTTTAAGCATAAAAAAATTATCGTTCCTCGAGATTATGCTATTGCAGAGATTTTGAGACAACATTATCCTGATCAAACTTTTATTGAAGATAAAGACGATTTGACTTGCCTCCAAAAACTCAATTCTGGTATTTATGATGCCTATATTGGTCCAAAAGCAGTGGTAAACTATCTTATAAGCAACAAAAATCTCGATAACATAAAAATTGTTGCAGCTACAGATTTCAAGTATATCCCTGGTATTGCTATTGATAAAAACAACAAGACGCTCAATTCGATTATCAAAAAAGGGATAGAAAACATATCTGATGCTGAATATAAAAATAGGATAGAAAACTGGTTGTATGCAAAGACAAGACCGTTTTATAAAAAATCAAATTTTGTGATCCCTATAGTGACTACTACACTAATTACACTCATATGTATCGTATTGATAAATTTTTATTTGGGTTATATGGTAAAACAGAAAACAAAAGAGTTGAAAAAAATAAAGGATATCGCAGAAAAAGATAATCAACTCAAAATAGCATTTTTGAGTAATATCTCTCAAGAAATAAAGACTCCTATGCATGGGATTATGAGTTTTTCTAAATTGCTGAATACACCAAAATTAACAAAACCAGAAAAAGCAAAATACACGAATATTATTATTAATAGTGGAAAACAACTTATTGACGCTATAGATACTATTTTAGAAGTCTCTAGGCTTCAAACCCGCCAAGTAAAACTTAATGAACAAGAAACCAACCTAAACGATGTATTAGAAACTATTCATTCTATTTTTGAGGTAAGCATTCGCGAAAAAGAAATTTCACTAATCCTTAATAATAATCTAAAAAATGACCAGCATTTCGTAATTCTAGATCAATCAAAATTTATCAAAACGATAAACGGCATTGTTGAAAATGCCATAAAACATACGAAAAAAGGAGCAATATTAATTTCTTGTATGGTACAAAATCAAACACTTGTAGTATCAATAAAAGACTCAGGAATTAGAACAGGAGACACTGGATTGAATGTAATATTTAAAAGTTTTTCAAAATCAAAAAACTACGAAGGACTAGAATTAGGGCTCAAAATTGCTAAAGAAAATACGATCTTAATGGGCGGAATACTATCTTTTTCATCAATACCTCATGAAGGCTCTACATTTAGGATCGAGCTACCCTATCGCCCAGTTGATACTAAAAAGATCTCCAACACAGCATCTACAAATTCTAACCAGGTTAAGAAAAAACATTACACAATCCTAATTGCAGAAGATGGTGAAATAAATTTTTTATTTCTCAAAATGTTATTAAAAAAACCAAAAGAATATGATTTTACGATTCATCGTGTAAACAATGGAAAAGATGCTGTACTTTTTTGTAAAAAGAATAAAAAAATTGATTTAATCTTTATGGACATAAAAATGCCAGAAATGAATGGCTACGATGCCACAAGGCTAATAAAAAAAATAAGACCTGAATTACCTATAGTTGCTCAAACAGCATACTCAACAAAAAAAGACATTCAAAAAGCACTACGTGTGGGTTGTCAGGATTTTATTTCGAAACCAATACATTATAAGGATTTAAAAAGAATCCTAAATAATTGTTTACCAATCTCATCTCAAAATACCACATAGACATCTATACGAGATTAGGATAAAAATTAAGAGTACAAAAATATTGATCTATATTTCTTTCAAAAAACTTACTATTGTAGTATCTTTAATATTAGGGTCTGGAGAAGTAAGAAATATTTATAACCACACTATGCTAAAAAAAAACCCCTGTACTTTTCTTATTATTTTTTTATGTATATCCCTTAGCTCCTGTTCTACATCAGAAATCCTTGATAAAGATGAAAAAAAATGGCTACGTGAAAATCAAAATGTCACAGTAGCTGTGTTTCCATATTATGCGCCGTACCAATTCATAAATGATAACGAAAGAATCGATGGTATCTTGATTGATTATCTTAATCTGATTGAAAAAAGAATTGATTTTAAATTTCAGAGAAAACTATATACCAATTGGGAAGAATTACTCAAAGATGCAGAAAATAACAAAATTGATATCATATTAGAAATACAACAAACAGATAAAAAAGAGACGTATCTTAATTTCTATTCTAAACTTTTCAAATCCAATTATACAATTGTAACTAAAAAGGGTAGTGCTTACGGATCAAAATTAAGGGAGTTTTCTAATAAAACCATCGTTGTTCCTAAGGGGTATGGTATACACGAAATACTAAAAGAACAAGAAAGTTATCTGAAGATTTTCACAGAAATAGATGATCTAACTTGTCTAAAAAAGGTAAGTACAGGAGTTGCTGATGCTTATATTGGTCCTAAAGCTGTTGCCAATTATCTGATAAAAACCAAAAACCTGAATACGTTACACATAGTTTCAGAAACCCCGTACAGCTATATCCCTAGCATAGCCGTACAAAAAAACAATCCTACCCTGAATACAATCATAAAAAAAGCAACTGATGCCGTAACAGATAATGATAAAGAAGCTATTTTAAACAATTGGTTATATACCAGCATAAAACCGTTTTATAAAAAAACGAAATTTTGGATACTTTCAACACTAATCATTATATCAATTATAATTATTGTTCTTTTCTTAAATCGATACCTGAAATTTCTTATTAGAAAAAAAACTAAGGAACTAATTATTGCAAAAGAAAGCGCAGAAGAAAGTAATAAGCTGAAAACCGCATTTATACATAATATATCTCACGAAGTACGTACCCCTATGAATGGTATTATTGGATTTTCAGAATTACTTAATGATCCCGAATTAACCATAGACAAGCAAAAAGAATATGCTAAAATTGTATTGGACAGCAGTAACCGTTTAGTACACATTATTGAGGACATTATAGAAATCTCTAACTTACATACTGAACAAATAAAAGTAGATCAAGAGCTCATAAATCTTACCAAAATATTACAAAATCTACAGACAATTTTTGAAAACAAAGCAAAAAATAAAGACATCTCAATCAGCTTTACTAATGAACTAACCATAAATCAAAATATTGTAAATACAGACAAAACTAAAATCCAGAAAATCTTATATAATTTGATCGATAATGCCATTAAATTCACAATCCATGGCAGTATAAAGGTTTCTTGTGAAATTATAGGAGATGATTTAATATTCAGTGTCATCGATACCGGAATTGGTATTAAGCAAAAAGATCAGGAATTAATATTTAGAAATTTTACGCAATCTGAAAGAGAAGCAACAAAAAGCTATGATGGTCTTGGGTTGGGATTGTCAATTGCAAGAAAGTATGCTCAACTTCTAGACGGAGACATTTCCTTTTCTTCAGAAATCAATCAAGGATCAACCTTTTATCTTACACTACCATATTATAAAATGCGATAGTGATCAATGATTCATGTTGTATATCCTAAATTTGCTTAGGGTAAATAAACATTCATTTTCAATACTTACATATTTTTTAAGGTCTTGCACTTTTAAAAGTGTTACTATTACCTTATCTTTATTAATAAAGTGTTAAAGAAACTGCTCGTAAAACCTATATAATGTTTAGAAAACTGTCTCGTTTCTTACCTGCTATTGTAGTACTCATATTATTTTTATCTTGTTCGAAAGAAAAAGTATTAAGTAATGCTGAGCAGGAATGGTTACTACAGCAAGATAGTATTACTGCAGCAATTTACCCATACCACCCCCCTTATCAACTTATTAATAATCAGGGGAATGTCGACGGTATTTTTACAGAATACTTAGAACGTATAGAGCAAAAAATCGATTACACCTTTAAAAAGAAGTATTATAGCACCTGGCCTAAATTAATGGATGCTGTTGAAAAAGAAGAAGTTGACATTATCATAGAAATGAACCCAACAGATGGCCGAAAATCTTATTTGAATTTTTATGCTCAATTATTCGAAAGCCCGCATGCCATTGTAACTCGAAAAGATGTTTCTGATGGAACAAAAATTTCTGATTTTAGGCATAAAACCATAGTGTTGCCAGAAGATTATGCTATTTATGAAATTCTAAAGCAAAAATATCCAAAACAAAAGTTTGTCATCGAAAAAGATGAACTTACATGTTTACAAAAACTAAATTCAGGTGAATATGATGCCTATGTTGGACCCAAAGCTGTAGTTCATTATTTAATTAGAACAAAAAACCTCAACAATCTTAAGATCGCAGGAGAAACAAATTTTATTTATAATTCTGGAATCGCAGTATTCAAAAAGAATAAAAGACTATCCGAAATCATCTCTAAAGCTACACGAAATATATCCCGAAAAGAAGAACAAGACATACTAGACAATTGGCTTTTTGAAATAGTTACTCCGTTTTATCAGAAAACCACATTTTGGATTATCTTCTCAGCAATATCCATTGGGCTTTTATTAACAATACTATCAATAAGCAAATATCTAAAGTATAAAATCAGACAAAAAACAAAAGAGCTTAGGAGTGCGAAAGAAAATGCTGAAGAAAGTGATCGACTAAAAACAAATTTTATACGCAATATTTCCCATGAAATCCGTACTCCGATGAATGGTATTGTCAATTTTTCAGAATCATTAAACGATTATAATCTTACAGAAAACAAAAGGCGAGAATATACACAAGTCATTATAAATAGTGGAAACCAACTCATTAGTACTATTGAAGATATTCTAGAGATTGCCAAGCTGCAATCCAAACAAGTTGAAGTACACATCGAAAAAACAAACCTAACCCTATTGATTAACACATTACTATCAATGTTTGAATTTCGGGCAAAAGAAAAAAATATAACACTGTATTTTGAAAATGAATTACCCGGTGATTATAACTTGATATTGATAGATAAAGCAAAGCTCAATACGGTTTTGAGCAACATAATAGACAATGCCATACAACATACTAAGGCAGGATATGTAAAAATCTCTTGTAAAATAGAAAAGCAATCTATTGTCATTTCTATTGAAGATACTGGAGTTGGTATACAAAGTGACGCTAAGAAAAATATAATTAAATATTTTTCTCAATTAGAAAAAGAAACATTCAAAAACCACGGTAGTTACGGCTTAGGACTCACTTTGGTAAAAGAGAATACAGCCGTAATTGGTGGTAAAGTTCAACTTGTATCTGAAGAAGAAAAAGGAACAACTTTTACAATTATTTTACCACAAAATGCTATACAATCAAATATCGTAAGAACATCATTAAATTATATGAAGCAACCTTCAAAATTAGAAAAACAGATCATTCTTATAGCAGAAGATGGAGAAATCAATTTTTTATTCTTAAAAACAGTGCTTATCAAAATGCAAGGCTATGATTTTATTATTCATCGAGCAAAAGATGGAAAAGAAGCATTAGACTTATGCAAAAATGACAATAGCATTGATCTGGTTTTAATGGATATAAAAATGCCAATCATGGATGGGTATGATGCCACAAAGTCTATTAAGAAAATTAGACCAAAACTACCTGTTATCGCTCAAACTGCGTATTCCACAGAAGAAGATATCAAAAGAGCACTTGATGCAGGATGCGACGACTTTATTTCAAAACCCGTAGATCGAAAAATCCTCCAACCCCTTATTACAAAATATTTTACTTCAAAAAAACATCAACCCAACCATTAATGTCATTAACTCATCAATATTCAGGCTTTTTGGATAGTAATGTACTGTGGAATACTAATATTTTATTTGAGTTAGAGCAGTTTGATTTCAAAAAACTATCTATATCGTCTAGTATGCCAAAAAGGGTAGAAATTGCTATTAGAGAAAATGAAGTGCTGGGCAAGCGTATAGAGTCGTTTTTTGAATATTGCATTACTGCATCTCAACGCTACAAAATCATAGCTAAAAACCTACAGGTATTTAAAGACAGAATAACTATCGGAGAACTTGATTTTATAATACTAGATCTTCGTAAGAAAGAGGTCTTACACATAGAGCTGATTTATAAATTCTATGTATACGATCCAGATACAGAAAGTGAACTTAATCGATGGATAGGTCCCAATCGCAAGGATTCTTTACTAGAAAAGATCGATAAATTAAAAAACAAACAACTGCCCTTACTCTTCAAAAGTGAAACCAGGCCTATTTTAGAAAACTTGAAAATAGAACAAAACATAAAGCAACAAGTATGTTTCTTAGGTAATCTATTCGTTCCGCTATCATACCTGAATAAATCATTACCTCTTCTCAATAATAAGTGTATTGTAGGATATTGGATTAATTTTGAAGAATTTATTTCGCAAGTCTATGGTTCGCATCAATTTCATATTCCTACAAAGCAGGAATGGATTATAAAACCTCAAGATTGTAATATCTGGTTACCATTTGATAATATATATGATGAAGTGCAGCTACACTATAAGCAAAAAAAATCTCCACTCCTCTGGATGAAGCGTGGAGAAAATTCTTATGACCGATTTTTTGTAGTATGGTGGTAAACTATCAATTAAGTCCACTGATATAACTCCCATATAGATCGTTAAATTGAAATCCTTCTGAAAGTCGATGTTTGCTCAATTTTTTATATTCTACCAACCCCCATAATAAAAATTCTTTTATAAAATAATGATCTTCTTTTTTTGTATCTGATTGATATTTCTTTATCAAATCATCCAATGGTTGTATGGCATCAAGCTTTGCTTTGTACTCCTGATCAGATAAATCATCAAGTAATTCAAAACCGCTTTCTTCAAAAAACCAATTAATCAACTCTTGGTAAGGACTCGCATAATCCTCTTTTTCAAGTTTCTCTATAGCAGGAAAGTATTCTGGAAATACTGTTTTTATTGAATCTGAAATTAACGAATGTGCTACAGATGCTGCTCCTTCTTGTTCTCCTTCATAAACTAGTTCAACCTTTCCTGTTATAGAGGGAATGAGTCCGATAAAATCACTTAGCCTTAGTGATGTATTATCGTCACCAGATCGTAATGCACGGTGCTCAGCTGTACTCAATAGATTTTGATACCCCGTAATACTCATCCTGGCACTTATACCACTCTTATGATCTATAAACTCACTTTCACGTGCTTCAAAACTAATTTGTTCCAGAAGGTCTTTTGCGATTTCTGGCACATAGACCAAATTACTTTGCCGATCATCCAATTTTGCTTCTTGCTGAGTGATCGTCTTGGCTATTTCTATCGTTTCTGGGTAATGTGTTAAAATTTGCGACCCTATTCTATCTTTCAAAGGGGTTACGATACTACCTCGATTCGTATAATCTTCTGGATTTGCTGTAAATATAAATTGAATATCCAAAGGTAACCGCAATTTAAAACCTCTAATTTGTATATCTCCTTCTTGCAAAATATTAAACAACGCCACTTGAATCCTAGCTTGTAAATCAGGAAGTTCATTAATCACAAAAATACTTCGATTAGCTCTGGGAATCATCCCGAAATGTATGACACGATCATCGGCATAGCTCAATTTTAGATTTGCAGCTTTTATAGGATCTACATCTCCTATGATATCTGCTACTGTTACATCTGGGGTTGCCAATTTTTCTGAAAACCGATCAGATCGATGCAGCCAGCTTATAGGTGCATCATCTCCTTTTTCGGCTAATTGATTGACAGCATATCTCGAAATCGGGTGAAAAGGATCGTCATTAATCTCTGATCCTTCTATAACAGGAATCCATTCATCTAATAGATTAATCATCTGTCGGGCTAATCGCGTTTTTGCTTGCCCTCTTAATCCTAGTAAGTTAACATTATGACGAGAAAGAATTGCTCTCTCTAACTCTGGTATTACAGTATTCTCATAGCCATGTATTCCCGTAAACGTATCCTGATTGTTGCTAATTTTAGTTCTTAAATTATCTCGAAGTTCATCTTTTATGGATTTACTTTTATATCCTACTTCTTTAAGTTGACCGAATGTCTTTATATTTTCTAATTTCATAATTATTTTTTCTCTATAACAATATATTCTACACTAAGTTTTATGTTTAGTCTACCCTTTAATTCTCTTTTTTCTATTGGTTTCATAATCCTCAAAAATCATTTCACCTAGACCTTTGAGGCCAGTATAAAATGCTTTGCCTTGGTTGGCATGGGTAAACTCTCTTACAAATTGCATAAGATATGGATCTTGCGCAATCATAAACGTAGTTATGGGTATGTGCAATTTGCGAGCTTGTTGTGCCATCATATAGCATTTATTAACGATATGTTGGTCTAAGCCGTTACTATTTTTATAATATTGTCCATCTGGCATCCTCAGACAACTTGGTTTCCCATCGGTAATCATAAAAATTTGCTTATTTGTATTGCGCTTTCTACGCAGCATATCCATCGCCAATTGTAAACCTGCCACTGTATTTGTGTGATATGGGCCTACTTGCAAATATGGGAGATCTTTGATAGCAATTGGCCAGGCATCATTACCAAAAACGAGTATATCTAAGGTGTCCTTTGGGTATCGCGTTGTAATAAGCTCTGCTAGTGCCATGGCGACCTTTTTTGCAGGGGTGATACGATCTTCACCATACAAAATCATACTATGACTAATATCAATCATCAATACCGTACTCATCTGAGCTTTGAACTGAGTTTCCTCGACCACCAAATCATCTTCTGTAAGATTAAGATCTCCTATACCATGATTAATCTGGGCATTTTTGAGACTTTCAGTAATCGAAATACGTTCTAAAGAATCACCATACTGATAGTTACGAAACTCTCCAGCGTGTTCATCTCCCCTACCTGTATAATTTGTTCGATGATTTCCTGACCCGCTTCGCTTTAGTTTTCCAAAAATTTGATCTAGAGCACGTTTGCGAATAGCTTGTTCGGTTTTAGCTGTAATCGACATCCCTCCTTTTCCATCCGGCTTTATCTCTTCACGAATATATCCCTTCTTCTTTAAGTCCTCCACAAAATCATCCAATGTATACGCATCATCAGTTAATTGATATTCCTTATCAAGTTCTTTCATCCAATCCAAAGCTTCGTCGAGATCGCCAGAGGTATGGGTAATAATTTCCTGAAAAATATCAAAAAGCTTTTCAAACGGAGATTGTTCTTGTGCTTCATAAAGTTTAAAAGAAAAGCCTTTCTTAAAAATTTTCTTTTTCTTTTTCATATTCTAAAATTACTATAATTTTATAACTCAGTAAATTTGAATGCCTCTGAAATTTAATAATTAACATATATTTTGTAGGCACGCACCTTTTATCTTACATTACAAAATAATTCTACACAAGCATGAAACTCATTTCAAAAGTTTTTTTCACCATTACTACTTCTATTATACTCGCATGTTCATCGAAAACACCATTAGAAGTTGCTCTTGAATCAGATTCTGAAGCTATCAAAAAAATAATGGAAGATCCCGAAAATTATGAACTTCAAATCATGTACACTCAGATCGATCGAGATCAAAATAATGTGCCTAGCTTTAGAAACTTTGAGTTTAATGTAAATGACAGTATCTATTTTTATCCTGCAAGCACTGTTAAATTTCCAATAGCGTTAATCGCTTTAGAAAAACTTGAAGAACTACGAGAAAGTGGAATTAAGCTGAATAGAAAGACCAATTTCAAAACACAACAGGATACATTGTATACCAATATTGAGCAAGAAATTATTAAAATTTTTGCAGTTAGTAGTAATCAGGCATATAACCGCTTGTTTGAATTTCTGGGCCAGGATTATATAAATCAAAAACTAAAGTCTAAAAAAATTAAAGCCAGGATTACTCATCGCTTATCAACTGATGATGCAGATAACCGCACAACACAATCCACGACATTCAAAGAAGACATACATGATAGTACAACTATATACCAACAAGAAAGCATAAAAAATTCGATACAACCTAATTTCTCATTACGTAAGGTTTCGAAAGGTAAAGGGTATATTGACAATGATACGCTAATCCAGCACCCTAAAGATTTTTCTAAAAAAAACTATCTTCCTCTCAGGTCATTGCATGAAATGATGAAGCGCATACAGTTTCCTGAAATGTACACGAAAAATCAACGTTTCACGATCAGTGCAAACGATTATGAATTTGTATTAAACGCCATGAGCACACTACCCTACCAAGCTGGGTATGACAAAAATGAATTTTATGATTCTTATGGTAAGTTTTTCATTTTTGGAGACTCAAAAAATGATATCCCCGAGCATATTAAAATCTTCAATAAAGTTGGATATGCTTACGGTTATCTAACAGATTGCTCATACATCCACGATACAAAAAATAACATCGAGTTTATTCTCACAGCGACTGTGCATGTGAACAAAAATGGAATATTTAATGATGATCATTATGAATACGATGATATAGGCATACCCTTTCTGGCACAACTAGGTAGCGCATTGTATACCATAGAGAAAGAGAAATAGTATTCCCTCACAAAAAGTAAGGTTTACTGCCAAATTCTTAGTATTACTAAGTAAAAATTCAATTTTTAAGATAATTTCAATGTTTTTTAACAAAAAAATGTCATAAAGAGAGTAATTTACCTTTAGTTTTACAATACCCCTAAATTAGATTATTGTTGAAGCACTATAACAAGTACATATGATAATACATAGTAACCCCATGTAATTACATATTGTAAAGTATGTAATTCTAAACCCCAGAATATGAAAAATTACATACTATCACTTTTGATATTTTCTTGTACACTCATGTACCCAAATAGTTCCGGTAAAGAACAACCATCATCAACCTCATCAGAATTTCCACAAAACCCTCGCGATCGCAAATTATCTGCTCAGGAAGAAAAACAACGAGGAATTGATTTATTAGCAGGTCAAATCATCGAAAATATTGATGGTGTTGATCTAAAAAAAATGGCAAGATCAGCAATTTTTGAAACCTCTTACGGATTTAGGTGGAAAATGGTCAACTTGCATACAGGTAAGAAAATTATCATTAAAGTTGATAAAGATTTTAAGCTTATATCGGCAAGGAATGGTGACAATTCTTAAGGAACTGCACCTAGAGTGTAGATGAAATACTTCGCAAACGAGATAACGCCTTTGAAAGATGGATTTCTACAGTTTTAATCGAAATTCCCATTACCTCGGCAATTTCTTTATATTTTAAATTTTCAAACTTGCTCAACTTAAAAGCTTGTTTACATTTAGGAGGTAACATCTCTATTGCCCGAGATAGTTTCTCTATTCTTTCATTTTCTAAATCCTCTTCTTCTTTATACAATTCATAGAGAGTTTCTAGTTTGATATCATCAAGGCTGGTTCTATTAAGATTTGTTTTATTTTTTCTTAAATATTCTAAAAAACGATTATGACAAGATCTAAAAAGATAACTCCTGAGAGAATGTATTGTAATTCTTGTCCTTTTATTCCAGATATCAATAAAGACTTCCTGAACGATATCTTCGGCAAGATTTAAATCTCCAGATAATTTAAAAACATAATTACAAAGCCATTGATAATGCTCATCAAAAATGATCTTAAACTCAGAAGAACTCAACTTTTCACCCCTACCTTGCAATGCTTTTTATGATTTTATTAATAAAAGAATAACATAATTCTGCTGTACTAATATAAAAAAAATAAAAATAATAGGGGTTTTTTAACAAAAGTGCATCTTATTAGTGAAAAAAGTTTTCTTTTATTAGTATGTTAACATTAATTCAAAAATATTTAGATGGAGTAGCTTCTTCGGCAGAGATTGAAGAACTTAAACAATGGATACAAGAAGATAGAAAAAATTTAAAAACGTTCAAGGAGGAAATTAAACTACATAACTATTCAAAAAAAGATACAAATCAAATATTTAATAAAGAAATCGCTTTACAAAAGATAATAATGCGATCTATTTATGAGAAAAAGCAAAGAAATACTCAAAAATGGTATAAATATGCTGCTATTTTAATTGTAATAGTAACCTCATCTATATTCGGAAAATTACTATGGTTTGATCAAAAAAGCTATAATCCCGATGATTTAATCACAGAAAAAAGCGTTAACACCGAAGACATTTTACTCACGTTACCTGATGGGACGGTAAAGGTTTTAAATCATCAAAATGTATCTTCAGAAAATAAAAACACTTATCATAAACATGGTGAACTATCCTATCAACCAACAGAACTAAAAGATAATCACAGGATAGAATATCATACCATTTCTATTCCTCGCGGAAAAAAATTTAAATTAACGCTATCAGACAATACGATAGTCTGGCTTAACGCACAAAGTAAATTAAAGTTCCCAAAAGTATTTTATAAAAATGAAGCAACCCGTACCGTATTTTTAGAAGGAGAAGCTTTTTTTGAAGTTACAACCGATGCTTCACAACCGTTTGTCGTAGAAACTGCAGGAATCGATGTCAAAGTTTTGGGTACAAAATTTAATGTTTCTTCTTATTCTCCTGATTCACTGGTTAAAACTACGCTTGTTGAAGGTTCTGTGCAAATAAGTGAAATTAAAAAGTATAAAAACAATATAAAACTCTTACCCGGGCATCAAGCATCATTCAATAAAGAGAGTAAAAACTTGGATACTAAAAAAGTAAATGTAAATCAATATATATCCTGGCTTGATAACAAATTAATATTCTCTAATGAAAAATTCGAAAATATCCTCAAACAAATTGAGCGTACATACGATGTTATTATTGTAAACGAATATCCAGAGATAAACCCCCAAAAATATACAGGAGAGTTTGATATAGAAAGTATTGATGAGATTTTTAGAATATTATCAACTAGTACTTCTTTTACATATACAATTAATCAAAACCAAATAACTATACGAGAAAAAAACTAAAGTAAAAGGGAAGTGTTCGTACCACTTCCCTTTATAAAAATGACTGTCAATCAGTATGTAATTAACAAATCAAAAATCATTCAAAATTATGAAAAAAAATCTTCCTATTGAAGAAAAGGAAAAGCACATGCATTCCTTTTTTAAAAATTTAAAAATGAAAATTACAGGGCTTATTCTAATTGTGTGTGCATTTCAGGTTACTGCAAAGGTTTCTTATTCACAAGAAAAAATTGATTTAGACTTTAATGAAGTACCAATAAACAAGGTGTTTTCTGAAATTAAAAAACAAACGTCCTATAAATTCTTTTATAATACTTCTGAAATCGATGATCAAAGAATAATTTCTATCAAAGTAAGAGAAGCATCCTTGAACGATGTATTATCCAAGTTATTCATAGGGCAATACATCACATACCGTTTAATCAATAAACAAATTGTACTAAAAAAAGAAATCCTAAGAAATAAACAAAAAGCACATGAGTTGTATGAGAATTTAAAAACGATAACAGGAAAGGTTACCGAAGAAGGTACCACTACTCCTCTACCTGGTGCTACTGTAGTGATTGAAGGTACAGAGAAAGGAACTGTTACTGATTTTGATGGTAATTTTAGTCTTGATGCAAACTCAGGAGATATTTTGGTTGTTTCTTTTCTAGGTTTTGAAACTATCAAGATTCCTATCACAGATAAAGATGAATACACCATACAATTAAAACCCGCTGCAAGTCAACTTGAAGATATTGTGCTTGTAGGTTCTAGAGCTAGAGCTAGAACCGATGTAGAAAGAGCAGTCCCTGTAGATGTTATCAACTCTAGGGATTTGGTTAGCACGGGTCAAACAGATTTAGGGCAACAGGTACAGTTTACTTCTCCTTCTTTCAATTCGGCAAAATATGGTGTTAACGGTACTACCAACTATGCAGAACCAGCAACATTAAGAGGGTTAGCTCCAGATCAATCTCTTGCTCTTGTAAATGGCAAAAGAAGACATCAGTTCTCAGCACTTCAACTTAATGTTGCTCCGGGTTTAGGAACTATAGTTACAGACTTAAACTCTATCCCTACAGGTGCAGTTAAAAGATTAGAAGTATTACGAGATGGTGCTGCAGCACAGTATGGTTCTGATGCTATTGCAGGGATCATAAACATTTCATTAAACGATCAAAACGATGGTGGAAACCTAGCCTCTACAGCAGGACTTTATGGAGAAGGAGATGGTTTTACTTTCAAAAATAGTTTTAACTATGGATTTCGCTTAGGTAAAGATAAAAGTTATTTTAATTTCACACTAGAGGTTTTCAGGTTTGACGGGACTAATCGATCAGATCCCTATACCGGAAACGTATATTCTAGTGATGATGCAGAAGAAGCAGCCATTCGTGCAGAACGTGGAGTATATCCCGAAGAACCATTTGTTGTAGGTAATTATGGTGCAAATCAAAATGAAACCTACCAGGGGTTTGTAAATATCGGGTATCCAATTGGTGAAAATTGGAAACTGTATGGTTTTGGCGGTGTCTCTAGAAAAGATATTTTAGCTTTTGGATTTTTTAGAAATCCTGCAAGAGCTTCTAGAGCGGTCCCAGAGATTTTTCCTGATGGGTATGTTCCTGAGCTTCCAGGAACATCATTTGATTTTTCGACAGCTATAGGTATTGAAAGGAAACTAAAAGATGGGTGGAACTATGACTTTAGCTACAATGCAGGTAGAAATTATTTAGATCTTTTTGCCAACAACACTACAAATCCATCTTTGGGTGTAGCCAGTCCAACAGAATTTGAAGTGGGACGTTATGATTTTAGACAACAAATAGCCGAAGCTAACATCACTAAATCTTTTGAAATCGGCAATCTTAAATCTTTTGATTTAGCAATTGGAGCTGCTTTCCGTAATGACAGGTTTTTATTATTGCAAGGATCTCCTGAATCTTTTGCTGTTGGACCACTTGCTGCAAGCGATGGAAAAGATATCGGATCCAGTGCCCGCCCAGGAATAGCTGATACAGATGAAAACGATTTATCCAGAGATAATTTTGGGTTTTATGTAGATATAGAATCTGATATTACCGAAAAATGGTTATTAGGAACTGCTTTACGATTTGAAAACTATAGCGATTTCGGAAGTAATCTATCTGGTAAATTTGCTGCACGATATAAAATTACTGATAATTTTTCTATACGAGGATCATATAATAGAGGGTTTAGAGCTCCATCCCTAGGACAAATCGGAAATAGAGTAAACACCTCATCTGCTCAAAACGGAGAAATCATCATCACCAGGCAAATCTCTAGTGATAATCCAGCTCTTGCAGCATTAGGAGTTAAAGATCCTGAAGCAGAAATATCAAATAACTTCAATTTAGGGTTAACAGCCAAACTGTTTGATGGTAACTTATTACTAACTGTAGACGCCTTTCAAATATTGATCGATGATAGAATTGCAATTACAGATAGGCTAAGTGCTGATGATTTTCCTATTATTAATACCTTATTTGAAAACACAAGAGAGATTAGATTCTTTACCAATCAAATTGACACCCAAACTATAGGGCTGGATGTTGTGGCTACCTATAAAAATCGTTTTTCAGAAAAAAGTAATCTTACAACCACATTGGCATTTACTTTTAATGAAACAACCATAGAGGATCAAAGACCGATACCGAAAGGATTACTTGAGGGTGCTGATCCAGGTGAGGCTGATAAACTATTAGTAGGAGAAGTTGCTCAGCAATTAATTGAAGTTGCACAACCAAGAACCAAATTACTATTCTCTCTTAACTATAAATATTCAAAACTCGCCTTTACCTCAAGGATATCCCATTTTGGATCTGTAATTGCCAAAGATAGAACCATTGGTGATCAAAAATTTACCGCAAAAACACTAACCGATTTAGCTTTATCCTATGATTTTTCAGAAAAATTTACGCTTACATTAGGTAGTAACAATGTATTTGATGTTTTTCCTGACAAATGGAGAAATTTTCAGGATGGTGATGCCGAACAAGCAGCTTCATATGCTAATGGTCAAATTCCGTTTACTCGAAATGCAAATCAATTTGGGTTTAATGGTGCATACTATTACTTAAGCACTAATATTACCTTTTAAAAAAGTTCATATTTAGTAATTTGTTTAACGTTTGAACGCACCGGATAATACTTTACCTTGGACTATTATCCGGTTATTCAAACAAAATAAATCATCCTATGACTGCCATAATACCTAAAACAAATACATGATAAAACTATTCACAGTACTAAGTTGCATAGGACTAGGTATGCTACTTAGAAAGATAAAGCAACTTCCAAAAGATCTGTATCTCAAACTTAATCGAGTTTTGATTCGGTTTTTTATTCCAGCTTTGATTATATTGCATATTCCTGAAACAGTTTTTACTAAAACCCATATTTGGCCCATAGTATCTTCTTGGGTAGTATTCTGTGGAAGTCTATTCTTCTTTTTTATGATAGGAAAATGCATGTCTATAGACCGGAAATCTTTAGGAGGACTCACAGTTACAGCTGGTATTGGAAGTATTTCTTTTGTCGGCTTTCCATTTTTTGAAATGTTTTATGGTACAGAAGGCTTAAAAATAGGAATTATCATAAGCACACTAGGCACCTTTGTTATATGTGTTACGGCAGGGGTTTTGGTAAGTTCTTGGTTCGCAGCTAAACAACCAAGTTCAAAGTCAATCATACTACCTATACTAAAATTTCCACCATTCATTGCCTTTGTAGTAGCTGTAGTATTAAATCTAAATTTATATGAACACCCAGAATGGTTAAGAGATATTTTGGTGTTAATTAATTCTATATTTCCATTTTTGGCACTTATTACTATTGGATTAGCTATCAATTTTTCATTTAAAGAACTAAAGGACAAAAATCTTTTATTGGGTCTTTCCTATAAATTATTTGTTGCTCCAATATTGGTTTTTCTGTTTTTTTATGTTTTGGTAGGAAAAATGAATTTGACAAGTAATGTATGCATAATGGCTGCAGGAATAGGATCTATGAATACAATTGCTATTGTTGCTATGGAATTAGGACTTAATCCTAATCTTTGTTCCAAAATGGTCGGGATTGGCATTCCTTTATCTATACCTTTATTATTTATAATTAACTTTTTACTAGGTATTTAAATGAAATTAAATTCTAAAAACATGGGTATGATAGGTGGTCCTATCGCTTTTATTATCATAAAATTGTGCTTTCACCCAGAAGGGTTATCACAAGAAGCAAATGCAATTTTGGCCTGTACTTTGTGGATTGCTATATGGTGGATTACTGAGGCTATCCCTATTGCTATCACCTCATTATTACCCATTCTGCTGTTTCCAATGTCTGGAGGTTTGGATATTAAAACTACAACGGCAGCTTTTGGTAATCATAATATTTTCTTATACCTGGGAGGGTTTATACTTGCCATTGGTATCGAAAAATGGAACTTACATAAACGTATCGCATTAAACATTATTACCATCATTGGTACTAGTGTTAAAACAATGATCCTAGGTTTTATGATTGCTACGGCTTTTTTATCAATGTGGATTTCTAATACGGCTACATCGGTAATGATGCTACCTATAGGGATTGCAATTATATCTCAACTTTCAGACAATCCGAATACTATTGAAGATGAAAATAAGATCTTCGGTAAAGCCTTGATGTTGAGCATTGCATATAGTGCATCTATAGGAGGTATTGCTTCTTTAATTGGTACACCAACCAATCTTATTTTGGCAGGCATTGTCAAAGAAATCTATGAGTATGAGATTACATTTACCAACTGGATTATGATTGGATTACCAATATCTATACTGATGCTTTTTTTAAGTTGGCGATATTTGGTTCAAATTGCCTTTACTTTTAAGCAGAAAGAATTTCCGGGAGGAAAAGATGAAGTAAAAAGACAATTAAAAGGTCTTGGTAAAATTTCTTTTGAAGAAAAATGTGTACTTGCGGTATTCATATTCACTGCATTTGCATGGATTAGTAGGTCCTTTTTGCTACAACGTATGTTTCCTGCTATTGATGATACGATAATCGCAATATCAGCTGCAGTAGTGCTCTTTATTTTACCCAGTAAACAAAAAGGAAAACCATTGATGGATTGGAAATCAGCAGTCAAATTACCGTGGGGAGTTTTGTTATTATTTGGTGGCGGATTAGCATTGGCGGCAGGTTTTAAAGAATCTGGATTAGCATTATGGATTGGTACCCAAATGACACTACTTGATGGGGTTCATCTAATTATTCTCCTGGCTTTTATAGTAGCTTCAATAAACTTTTTAACCGAAATCACCTCTAATGTTGCTACCACTTCAATGCTTTTACCTGTATTGGCTTCAATGGCATTTTCTTTAGATGTCCATCCATTTATATTAATGGTAGGAGCTACTATAGCAGCTTCTTGTGCTTTTATGTTACCTGTAGCAACTCCTCCTAATGCCGTAGTTTTTGGATCTGGATATTTAACCATCCCAGATATGATGAGAAAAGGATTTTGGCTCAATATTATCTCTATCATTATTATTATTGGTATCACCTATTATGCCCTTCCTTATCTATGGAATTTTGACCCCAATTTTTTCCCAACAGAATTAAAAACAAAATAAACGATGTTTGAAAACTTTAAGAAAGATAGAATAAACCTTGAAGGTGTAATCATAAATTATGTTATTGCTGGTAGCGGTCCACCTTTACTATTACTACATGGGTATCCACAAACACATGCTTTATGGCATAAAATTGCTCCATCTTTATCAGAAAAATTCACAGTTGTAGCAAGTGACTTAAGAGGCTATGGTGATAGCAGCAAACCCAAAACTACAGAAGATCACAGTCCATACTCAAAAAGAGAAATGGCAAAAGACCAAATACTTTTGATGAAAGCTTTAGGGTTTGATCAGTTCTATGTAACGGGTCATGATCGCGGGGGTAGAGTTACACATCGCATGGCTCTTGATCATCCTAATGCTGTAAAAAAAATGGCGGTTTTAGATATTACTCCTACCTATACCATGTACAAAACAACAGATATGGGCTTTGCAAAAGCATACTATCATTGGTTTTTTCTTATTCAGCCTTATGACATTCCAGAACGAATGATTGGAGCTGACCCCCTTTTTTATCTAAACAAAAAATTTGGTCAATGGGGGCGAGATAGTACAGCGTTTACAAAAGAAGCCTTTGATGAATATGTGCGCTGTCTTACTCCAGAAACGATCCATGCTAGTTGCGAAGACTATAGAGCTTCAGCTTCTATTGATATAGCACATGATCAACATGATATCGATAACCAAAACAGAATACAATGCCCAATACTCTGTATTTGGGGTCAAAAAGGATATGTAGGGAAAAAATATGATGTGGTTTCCGAATGGAAAAAATGGGGAGACCAAGTCGAAGGTTATGGATTACCGTGCGGCCATTATTTACCAGAAGAAGCTCCTAAAGAAACATTACAAGCGCTTTTAAATTTCTTTTATTTTAATTAAAAAAAACAATTATGAATACATATAAAATAGCAACCGTTCCCGGAGATGGAATAGGAAACGAAGTCATACCTGAATCAACTGAATTATTGGATGTAGTAGCTGCAAAATGTGGTTTCAAATTAACATACCAAAATTATAATTACTCCTGCAAACTATATAAAGAAACTGGAAAAATGATGCCCGATGACGGATTAGATCGTCTTAGAGATAGTGATAGTATTTTTTTGGGAGCCGTAGGCTATCCGGGAGTACCAGATCATATATCCTTATGGGGATTGCTTGTCCCTATTCGTAGATCCTTTCAACAATATATTAATTTAAGACCTGTTCGACTACTTAAAGGTGTTGAATCACCTTTGCGAAACCCGGGGAACATAGATTTTTATATTGTAAGAGAAAATAATGAAGGTGAATATTCGTCTATTGGAGGAAAACTTAATGAAGGTACCGAATATGAAGTTGTAGTACAAGAAAGTATTTTTACCAAACGTGGTGTAGATCGAGTTATGAAATACGCATACGATTTGGCTCAAAAACGAAATAAAAAACTGGCTAGCGCAACCAAATCAAATGGAATCATACATACAATGCCCTATTGGGATGAGCGATTTAAAGCCATTGGAAAAGAATATCCCGAGGTTAATCAGTCCCAATTTCATATCGATATCTTAACAGCACATTTTGTTCAACATCCTGATTGGTTTGATGTTGTTGTGGCTAGTAACTTATTTGGTGATATTTTATCAGACTTGGGTCCTGCCGTAGTTGGTGGGATGGGAATTGCGCCAGGAGCCAACATTAATCCCGAAAAAGAATACCCTAGTATGTTTGAACCCGTACATGGTAGTGCACCTGATATCGCTGGAAAAAATTTAGCCAACCCAATAGCATGTTTTTGGACCGGTGCTATGATGCTTGATCATTTGGGAGAAACCGATGGGGCTTCTTTAATTGTAAGTAGTATCGAAAAATTAACTTCAGAAGGAAAAATGCTTACTCGGGATCTTGGAGGAACAGCTTCTACAAAAGATGTAACCCAAGAAATCATAAAGATTATTAAAAATAGTTAGTAAAAGCTTTGATAAGGGCTTGATTCTGCACAAGCCCTTATTATTTTTTCTATTCGATTATAAGTGTTTAGACAATACTTCTTTTACGCTTTTATACTCTTCTTCATACTCCCAATAAATAATTCTATCAAACGCATATTTGATTAGAATAAACTTCTCGCTTATCGACAAAATTCTATCCAAAGTAACTATCTTTTTTGCTGCTTCTTTAACTTCAACTTCTTCTATAATCTCTTTGTTTCTAGCATCAAAACCATGAACAATTATGTGGTTTTTTAGTGTGAGCTCTATAAATTTCATTATAATACTATTTCTATGATAAAATGTCATAAATATTTCATATCTTTTCTATATGGGAAGAGATAGAAAATTTAAAA
>CANLYR010000011.1 GCA_947495425.1 uncultured Aquimarina sp. | reverse complement strand
CCGCCTGCTTTTAATCCAAAACTTAACTTACCAAATTCTGAAGTAGGTATTGTATACGAAAAATCAATATCAAAATAGGTCTCATCGGTAGGACCTATCTCATCATTAACGATCGACAATCCCAATCCAACACGCTCATTATCACCTATTGGTGTATTAAGGGTAAGGGTTTGAGTTCGGGGAGCACCATCTAGACCAACCCACTGACTGCGGTGTAGTCCCATGATACTCATCACTCCGCGACTTCCTGCATAAGCAGGATTAACGCTTATCGTATTGTACATGTATTGGGTATACTGTGCGTCTTGCTGTGCATAAGTATGACAGGAGAGAAGAAAACTCGCTCCTAACATAAAATTGGTTAATAATCTATTCATTAGCATTTTATTTGATTTAGGGAATAACAAATATATACTATTCCGTACTATTTTTATTTATTGATATATAAGTAACCTGCCTTAGATACAAGGATTCCACTCATATTTTCATATCTCAAGGTATAATAATAAGTCCCCACTGGTAATTCTTTCTTCTCATTTATAGTAACTCTTCCTTCACTAATTCCTTCAAAAAATCTTGCTCCTGGTTGCTCATACCCATCTTCTTCAAATACTTTAACGCCCCAGCGATTAAATATTTGTAATGTATTCTTTGGGAAATTACTCAGACCAATTATTCTAAATTCATCATTTACGTTATCGCCATTTGGGCTAATCGCCGTATAAATAATAATATCATCTTCTGGCACTATTACTGTAACCGTTTCATCTTCAAAATCACCATCGTTATCCAAGTCTATATTTGTATCATTTAATGGGTCATCAGATATATCAACTACATCATTACCATTTGGATCCTGACCTGTAGCAAAAGCTTGATTAATAACATTTCCTGCAAGAATATCTTCTTCTGTTAAAATGTAAGTAGCAGTAAAACTAGTATCATCTATTCCACCTACGACAAGATCAATAGGATTTCCTTCAATAACAATCCCAGGTAATGGGTCTGAAAGGACTATGTTAGTAATATCAACATTACCCGTATTCTCTATTGTAAATACATATCTAATTTCGTCGCCAACATTGGGAATTCCATTACCATTAGTATCGACATAAATCCCTGTTTTTGTTAATTCTAAATTTGGTAATTGTTCAATAACAGTAATAGTTGGATCATTTGTAGGATCACTATCTCCATCTTCATCTATAGTTTCGTCTCCACTATCGGAAATATCTATTACATCATTACCAACAGTATCTTGCCCAATAACGATAGCACTATTCATCACTTCTCCAAGATTTATATCTGCCGCTGTAATTGTATAATTAGCTGTTGCTATTCCTGTTTCATTAGGAGCCAGCGTACTTGGTTCTAAAGGGAGATTTACACTTTCTGTTAAAGCATCGTCAATTAATATATTACTGATCACTGTATCTCCAGTATTTGTAACTCTAAATGTATATACAATAACATCACCCACATCAAATCCATCTATTACCGCAGTTTTCACGAAAGTCAATTCAGGATTTGAAGGGAAATCATTATCTTCTATGGTTCCGGTTCCTGTAGTTCCACCAACACTGATCGTATAGGTTTCATCTCCTTCATCAATCGTATCTTCTTCGCCTCCATTAGTGATCGTAAAACTTGTAACTCCTGCCGGGATAATTAGTCCATCTCCCGTACCGTTGAGGGTAACACCATTACTAAAAGTTGGTGGGGTATCATAATCTGAGCCGCTTGTCGTTGTAACATCTGTAATACTAAAGGCAAAGTTGGTCACACTAGCACTGCCATTACTTAACGTAACGGTATGTACCAAGTCGGTACCCTCCGACTCACTAGCATTAGTAACACTGGCGATCGTTGGTGCAGTATCATTATCTTCTATGGTTCCGGTTCCTGTAGTTCCACCAACACTGATCGTATAGGTCTCATCTGCTTCATCAATCGTATCCTCTTCGCCTCCATTAGTGATCGTAAAACTCGTAACTCCTGCCGGGATAATCAGTCCATCCCCGGTACCGTTGAGGGTAACGCCATTACTAAACGTAGGGGGCGTATCATAATCTGAGCCGCTTGTCGTTGTAACATCCGTAATACTAAAGGCAAAGTTGGTCACACTAGCACTGCCATTACTTAACGTAACGGTATGTACTAAGTCGGTACCTTCGGTCTCACTAGCATTAGTGACACTGGCAATCGTTGGTATGCCATCATTATCTTCTATGGTTCCGGTTCCTGTAGTTCCACCAACACTGATCGTATAGGTCTCATCTGCTTCATCAATCGTATCTTCTTCGCCTCCATTAGTGATCGTAAAACTTGTAACACCTGCCGGGATAATTAGTCCATCTCCCGTACCATTTATCGTTACACCATTACTAAAAGTTGGTGGGGTATCATAATCTGAGCCGCTACTTGTACTAACATCTGTAATACTAAACGGGAAGTTGGTCACACTAGCACTACTATTACTTAACGTAACGGTATGTACTAAATCGGTACCTTCGGTCTCACTAGCATTAGTGACACTAGCAATTGTTGGGGCAGTATCATTATCTTCTATGGTTCCGGTTCCTGTAGTTCCACCAACACTGATCGTATAGGTTTCATCTCCTTCATCAATCGTATCTTCTTCGCCTCCATTAGTGATCGTAAAACTTGTAACACCTGCCGGGATAATTAGTCCATCACCAGTACCGTTGAGGGTAACACCATTACTAAAAGTTGGTGGGGTATCATAATCTGAGCCGCTACTTGTACTAACATCTGTAATACTAAACGGGAAGTTGGTTACACTAGCACTGCCATTACTTAACGTAACGGTATGTACTAAATCGGTACCTTCGGTCTCAGTAGCATTCGTGACACTAGCAATTGTTGGGGCAGTATCATTATCTTCTATGGTTCCGGTTCCTGTAGTTCCACCAACACTGATCGTATAGGTTTCATCTCCTTCATCAATCGTATCTTCTTCACCTCCATTAGTGATTGTAAAACTTGTAACGCCCGCAGGGATAATTAATCCATCGCCCGTACCGTTGAGGGTAACGCCATTACTAAACGTAGGGGGCGTATCATAATCTGAGCCGCTTGTCGTTGTAACATCTGTAATACTAAACGGGAAATTGGTTACACTAGCACTGCCATTACTTAACGTAACGGTATGTACTAAGTCGGTACCTTCGGTCTCAGTAGCATTCGTTACACTAGCAATTGTTGGAGTACTATCATTATCTTCTATGGTTCCGGTTCCTGTAGTTCCACCAACACTGATCGTATAGGTCTCATCTGCTTCATCAATCGTATCCTCTTCGCCTCCATTAGTGATCGTAAAACTTGTAACACCTGCTGGGATAATTAGTCCATCACCAGTACCGTTGAGGGTAACGCCATTACTAAAAGTAGGTGGGGTATCATAATCTAATCCACTACTTGCACTAACATCTGTAATACTAAACGGGAAGTTGGTTACACTAGCACTACTATTACTTAACGTAACGGTATGTACTAAATCGGTACCTTCGGTCTCACTAGCATTAGTTATACTGGCGATCGTTGGTGCACCATCATTATCTTCTATGGTTCCGGTTCCTGTAGTTCCACCAACACTGATCGTATACGTTTCATCTGCTTCATCAATCGTATCTTCTTCGCCTCCATTAGTGATCGTAAAACTCGTAACTCCTGCCGGGATAATTAGTCCATCTCCCGTACCATTTATCGTTACACCATTACTAAAAGTTGGTGGGGTATCATAATCTAATCCACTACTTGCACTAACATCTGTAATACTAAACGGGAAGTTGGTTACACTAGCACTGCCATTACTTAACGTAACGGTATGTACTAAATCGGTACCTTCGGTCTCAGTAGCATTCGTGACACTAGCAATTGTTGGTGCACCATCATTATCTTCTATGGTTCCGGTTCCTGTAGTTCCACCAACACTGATCGTATAGGTCTCATCTGCTTCATCAATCGTATCCTCTTCGCCTCCATTAGTGATCGTAAAACTCGTAACGCCTGCCGGGATAATTAGTCCATCACCAGTACCGTTGAGGGTAACGCCATTACTAAAAGTAGGTGGGGTATCGTAATCTGAGCCGCTACTTGTACTAACATCTGTAATACTGAATGCATACGTTTCTGAAGATGCGCTAGGCCCATTAAAAGTTACAGTATGAATTAAATTTGTGCCTTCAATCTCAGTCGCATCACTTACACTTACTATTTCCTGAACTGTACAAAAAGAAATATCATGAATGGAGTATCCTGAGCTTTGAGGGTTATCACGAGCGGTTATATCTCCAGAACCATTTATAATTTCAATTTGATCAATCGGACCATCAAACGTTACCAACAAATTACCTCCAGCACTTGAACTTCCATTTCCTAAAATTCCAACAGCTGTATTCCCATTGACACTAACTGCATTTCCTTCAGCCACCAATACAGGTTGTACAGGGGTTCCACTTAAGTATCCGATAACAGTAATCTTATCTGAATGTCCAAGTCCTGATCTAGTATCTACATCAAACACCCTAAAAGATAGATCAGTGACACCAACTCCAGAAGTACCAATATCAATAGTATTGGTAAATGTCTGACTAGTATTTAAAAAGTTTGCAAAATATCTTAATGACAACTGTGCTGGCGTTAATCCTCCTGTAAATCCATTATTTAAGGCATGACCAAAGCTTTCCATACTAGCTATATCACCAGAGAACGAAAAAGTTAAAGAAGTTCCATTTGTACTGTTTATGGTTTGTGTAGTAGCACTATTTGTCCAGGTAATTGTATCCCAATCTAAAATATCACTTACATCAGCACAACTAAGATCGGGAGGTGTTCCCCCTGTTCCTCTAAAAGGTATTGGAGTAACGGTTGCTTCATCATCATCTATTGGATTAGGATCTCCATCTAAACCATCATCAGCAGTTATACCATTTGTACTGCCAGAGCCTGGTATAGAATCAGGATCATACTCATTGGAAGAAGTTATTTCAGCTGTGTTTTGATAATTCCCGCTAACCAAAGGTGCAGCCGATATGACTAATGTGGCCGTATTTGTATTTATAATGGTTCCCACATCCCAGATTCCTGTGCTGCTATCATATGTTCCTTGTGAGGGTAATACAGAAACAAATTGGTAACCACTTGGCAACTGATCTAAAACATTTACCCCTGTTGCATCATCCGGTCCATTATTTGAAACTTCGATTGTAAAGTCCATTGCAAAACCTATAATTGGCGCCATGGTACTCGCTACTTTCGTTATTGAAAGATCTGATGTATTACAAGCCGAATCATCTGAAGAATCTGTAACAGCAGTAGTTGTAGATTGAGGGCTTCCCGATATAGTGGGAACTCCATTGCCATCAACTGTATCACCAAGGCTATCATCTCCATCCAAATTTGCAGGAGTAAAATTCCCTGCACCCTCAATAGCATCTGCGCAACTATCACCATCGCTATCTGTATCAAGATGATTAGGAGAGGAATTTCCTCCTGAATTAAAAGGCAAACAGTAAGATACTTCAAATAATTGTAAAGTTACATTACCAGTATTACTATTATTTTTTCCTGCAGTAAGTATAATTTTATCAACTGCTCCTGAAATAAAAACTACTGCGGCATTATCTGGTGCATTTCCTGTAGGAGCTGTACTAACTACTGTATTTCCAGTCAGCGTATAATTTGCAACAGGTATTGTTCCATTTGAAATGTTATCTGCATCAAGTGGAACATAAGCATTTCCTAAAAAAGCTTCGAACTTTGTTGCGTCTTGATTATCCATTCCTCCCCATTTGAAAGAGAGATTATAGACTGGTTCTGTAAAGGTTAACGTAATAACTTCAGTTGAACCTATATTGAAATCCGTATTATCAGCTTGAACTTGTACCACAACTCCATCTGGATTAACACCTGCATAATTTTGAAGTTCGACTCCTCCAGCCCATCTTGCATTTCCCGTTACTTCATATCCAAAAGAAAAATTTACTGAATTACTGGTTGAAGCATTTGTATATTCTCCTAAATCAGTAATGGTGCCTGATGCTGTATTACTTGTATTAAAATCAGTACCTATGCTATACGGACTTATTAATCTATTCAAAGGAATCGAAACAGGAGAACAATCATATTCATCAGTATCTAAGATACCATCATTATCGTCATCTAAATCACAGCCATCTGGTACACCATCGTTATCACTATCTGCTGCATCATTATAACCATTACAAATATCAGAAGCATCCGGTACTCCATCGTTATCACTATCGTTATCGCTTACATCACAAATACCATCACCATCAGTATCTGTTCCGTCATTCGCAGGAGTATTGTCTGCTAGTGGTCCGAAATCATCTGTTCCTTGACTACAATCATCACATCCATCCCCATCCGCATCTGCACAAACATCAGGATCTAAAGGATCTATATCAATTCCATCATTTACACCATCATTATCACTATCTGTATCTCTGAAATCAACATCACCTCCTGTGTTGGGTTCATCTCCATCTGTATCAGGAAGTGTGTTTGCTCGACCTACTATGCCGTCGCTATCTATATAAAAATCTTCTATTTCTTGATTTGCATCTCTACCATTGTACCCTGGGTTTCCTGAAACTAGTAATCCGGATTCTTGAGTATCGCTAAGTGTATCATTATCGCTATCCAAGTCTAAAAAATCAGGCAAAGCATCACCATCTGTATTTTCTGGCGTTAGTCCTTCACCACTTCCTGGAGTAGTTTCATAAGCATCATCAAGTCCATTACCATCACTATCGATACCGAGAAAGGGTGTAAAATCATCAGTCCCCTGTGCTTCAGTGTTATCTGGAATACCATCATTATCACTATCTAAATCATATGCATCTGGAATACCATCGAGATCAAAATCGTAAGTATCGTTAATACCATCTCCATTGGTGTCAACAAAGGCAGGAAAACCTACTGTACTATCAATATTATCTCTATAGTTTGGAATTCCATCTCCATCGGCATCTTCAGTTGGATCGAATCCAGTACCACCGTCTTCTAAGGCATCGAGTATCCCATCATTATCATCATCTATATCACAAAAATCTGAAGACGTTTCTCCGTCTCGATTGGGTGTTTCTACAAAATTATAATAAGGAATAATTCCTCCATCCTGACCTGGTTGTGCTCCATTGGGATTTCCATTATTAGCCCCTGTACTAACATGTACTCCATTTTGGCCTCCTAAGTTATCTACAACAACAGAAGCGGGTAATGTTTGTAGATTATGAAGAAAAACTCCACCTCCGCCACCTCCACCTGGTCCGTGGATTGTATTAGTGTTAATAGATTGTCCGTTACCTCCAGAAACATCAATATTTATATTACCCGTGTAATTGATTACATCAAATGCGACTGAACCTCCTGCACCTCCACCTCCACCTCCATCTGGTGGTCCTCCAATAGGGTTTACGGTTACTGCATTATCACCAGAGGCATTAATTGTTTGGCCATTGCCAATTATTGTGGTTGCCCTAATTACGACAATTCCACCTCCGTTAGAAGCTGCAGACGGATTGTTGGTTGTAACATATCCTGGTCCTCCAGCTCCTCCAAAGTATACTCTATTGTCTAAATATTGGGCTCCTAAAGGATAGCCTCCTAAACCACCAGCTATTGTCCCTCCACTATCTATAGTATTGCACCATCTGCTACCACCTATACCTCCAGCACCAAAATTGGCACCACCTCCACCACCAGAATCTCCAGAGACTCCGGCTCCTCCTCCATTTCCTAAAGGCCCTCTACCTCTATTAAAAGAAGGATTATCTACAACTACTCCTCCTCCTTTAAGCCAACTAGAATTGTCGGTATTTGGTAGGGTATATTGCTGATTTGGATCTATTGAACAGTTGTCAGGTGTTCCATTCACAGTCATCTCTACACCTAAATACCCAGTGCCTTGAGCGTTTATATCTGAATTAAAAGTTAATGTACCATTTACAAAAAGCGCTACTACTCCTCCTTCACTAGTAACTGGATCCCAAGGTATAGGTGTTATTGGACTGGTTATATTTACATCTCCAGGAAAAACAGGAACCCGAACTAATTGAATTAAACCGCTATTGTCATAAGTACGTATGAGCGGAAATTTAGTGCGAATAGTATTACCCGCTATTTGACCAACATCAAAAAATTCATAATTACCAGAATTACCAATGTTTGTTATTTGACCTGCAGTAGCTGTATTCGTGACATCTATAGTTGCTCCTTTGAGTTGTATCACCAACACTTTATCACCTACAGAAAACTCTGAAGCATTTGCTACCGTTATTTCACTCAAACAAGCAGGCGATGTATCACACACATCACAACCTGGTACCGTAATAGACAACACGGGTTCATAGCTATTAATGACTCCCCCTATATTAGTCTGTGCGTAGACAGAAAAAGGGGTCAATAACACCATAAGTATTAATGTCAAAAAAAAGCCAAGTTTTTTTTGACCCATAAAAATTTGGGTAATTTTTTTCATATTGACGATGTGTTTACAATGTATCTACGAAAACTAATAGGGGTTGGTTTTCGTAAACCAAGTATAAAACTTTATTAAAGCTAAAACTATATATTAATTACTGTTTTACCGTAATTATATTCAAATCTAAGAAATTAATTCCATTTTTTTTAACAGCTTACTACTAAATCAAGATATTATATCGACGTAATGAACTTTTTTATCGATGTATGACACATTTGGATTCAAAATATTTATTATTTAGTGCATGAAAACAACTTTTTTATTTTTTATCTTAACCTATTATCCATTACAAATCTTTAAAATATTTATACGTAATTTGTTCAGACATTAAAGAAATTAATTTTCATATCCTTGATATGCTGCTCAATATACTGTGAATTTAAAAGTTTAAACATTTATTATTACGGAAAACCATAACAAAATCGTCAAAAAACCGTTAATCATCGATAAAATACTAAGCGCTATACATTGTTATATTATTATGTATTTAATTTTTAACTATTCTTACTTCACAAAATCAAATTAGCATTGTATTTTTTTAATATTATATTTGCAGCCTGATCTCGAATTACAACATGAAATTTACAGACGAAATAGGAAGAAGGAGAACCTTCGGAATTATCTCCCATCCAGATGCGGGAAAAACTACATTGACAGAAAAATTATTACTTTTTGGAGGTGCTATTCAAGAAGCTGGTGCCGTAAAATCTAATAAAATCAAAAAAGGGGCGACTAGTGATTTTATGGAAATTGAGCGTCAACGTGGTATTTCGGTTGCTACCTCTGTTTTAGCTTTTGAATATAAAAATATCAAAATCAATATTCTGGATACTCCCGGGCATAAGGATTTTGCCGAAGACACTTTTAGAACGTTAACCGCTGTAGATAGTGTAATTGTTGTGATTGATGTTGCAAAAGGTGTAGAAGAGCAGACCGAAAAGCTAGTTTCTGTGTGTAGAATGCGTAATATACCTATGATTGTTTTCATCAATAAATTAGATCGAGAAGGTAAAGACGCATTTGAATTACTCGATGAGATTGAGCAAAAATTAGGGTTGACAGTTACTCCACTTAGTTTCCCTATAGGAATGGGCTACGATTTTAAGGGGATTTACAACATCTGGGAGAAAAATATTAACCTGTTTAGTGGAGATAGTAGAAAGAATATAGAAGAGACTATTGAAATTTCAGATTTATCATCTCAGGAACTCAATAAAACGATTGGAGATAGTGCTGCAGAAACACTACGTGAAGAAATAGAATTGGTTGAAGGTATTTACCCAAAGTTTGAACCAGAAGCGTATCAAAATGGAGAATTACAACCTGTATTCTTTGGTTCGGCCTTAAACAATTTCGGAGTAAGAGAATTACTGGATTGCTTTGTTACTATTGCTCCCACGCCAAGACCTAAAGAAAGTGATATTCGTGTTGTAAATCCTGAAGAAAAAGATTTTACCGGGTTTGTTTTTAAAATCCATGCTAATATGGATCCTAAGCATAGAGATCGATTAGCTTTTGTAAAGATCGTTTCTGGAACTTTTGAAAGAAACGTACCTTATCTACATACCAGACATAATAAGAAGCTAAAATTTTCTAGTCCAAATGCGTTTTTTGCAGAGAAGAAAGAAATTGTTGACATCTCTTACCCTGGAGATATTGTTGGTTTACACGATACCGGAAATTTTAAAATTGGCGACACACTAACTAAAGGTGAGGTTTTACATTATAAAGGTGTTCCCAGCTTTTCACCAGAACATTTTAGATACATCAACAACGCTGATCCGATGAAATCAAAACAACTGGCTAAAGGCATTGATCAATTAATGGATGAAGGAGTAGCGCAGTTATTTACACTAGAGTTAAATGGAAGAAAGGTCATTGGTACAGTAGGTGCACTACAGTATGAAGTTATTCAATATCGCCTAGAACATGAGTATGGAGCAAAATGCACGTATGAAAATCTAAACGTTCATAAGGCATGTTGGATTGAGGCTGAAGATATCAATAATGATGAGTTCAAAGATTTTAAACGTGTTAAAAGCAAATTTTTGGCCAAAGATAAACAAGGTCAATTAGTATTTTTTGCTGATTCTTCATTTAGTCTACAAATGACTCAGCAGAAATATCCGTCTATCAAATTCCATTTTACTTCTGAATTTTAAGATGTACGACCGATAAAGAGTCAATCCCTTTTGTTTGTTTCAATCCTTTGAACTGTCTAAAGAGCGTTTACCTGATACTATTTCAAAAAATAATTTGAAATCAGAAATTAGGCTCCACAAAGGATACTTAAACGTGGCTGGTTTATTTTTTTCAAAGAAAGCATGGCCAACCCAGGCGAAACCGTATCCGACTGCTGGGACGATAAACCATTTCCACTCCCAATTAAAATAAATAGCGATTCCTATACACACAAAAACCAAAAACGTACCTACAAAATGTAAGGTTCGGCTAGTTCTGTTTTGGTGTTCTGTTAAATAAAATTTATAAAATTCTGAATATGTTTTAATTCGATCAGACATATGTATCTAATTTATTAAATACTAGAGTACTAATATATCAAAAACATATCTTTAATACCAATTCTGGTGTGAGTCACGCAAATTTTTTCTAAAAAAAACCTGTTACTATATAGTAACAGGTGGTATATATAGTACTTATTTTATATTTCTAAGCTTCACCGGTCGGACCAAAATTCATAGGAATCGGCGGTTGCTCATAATCTTTAATCTCTCCGTGCGCAGATTCAAACCTATTTACATTATCATGAAGCGCTTTCAATAATCTTTTGGCATGCTGAGGGGTTAATATAATTCTACTTTTCACCTTACTCTTAGGTCTACCCGGCATAATATTTACAAAATCAACAACAAATTCTGAAACTGAATGATTAATAATAGCAAGATTACTATATATACCATCTGCTATTGCTTCATCTAATTCAATATTTAATTGATTCTGGTTTTGATTTTTATTATCGGCCATCTTACATTTTTAGTTTGAAAAATTTTCTAAAAAAAGAAAGCCTGCCTTAAAAGGCAGGCCCTGTAATAATTAATTATAATTAACTTCTTGTCGTTGTTCCATTCGATCTTCGAACTCTTCTTTTGATCCTACTATGATACTTTCATAGTCTCTCATTCCTGTACCTGCTGGTATTCTATGTCCAACAATTACATTCTCTTTAAGACCTTCAAGTGTATCAACCTTACCGCTTACAGCAGCTTCGTTCAATACTTTTGTAGTTTCCTGGAAAGAAGCTGCAGAGATAAATGACTTCGTCTGAAGCGACGCTCTGGTAATACCCTGCAAAATAGGAGTAGCTGTAGCTGGAGTTACATCTCTGGCAGTAACCAGATTTTTATCCTCCCTACGCAATACAGAGTTCTCATCTCTCAAATCACGAGGTGAAATAATCTGACCTGCCTTGAGATTTGCACTATCGCCAGCATCTTCAACAACTTTCATCCCGAAGATTTCATCGTTTTCTTCTATGAAATCTGATTTATGAACCAATTGATTTTCTAGGAAAATAGTATCTCCCGGATCCTGAATTCTTACCTTTCTCATCATCTGGCGTACTACGACCTCAAAATGCTTATCATTGATCTTCACCCCCTGTAGTCGATATACTTCCTGTACCTCATTAACCAGATACTGTTGTACAGCAGATGGGCCTTTGATTTTAAGAATATCTTCAGGCGTGGTAGAACCATCAGATAATGGCATCCCAGCTCTAACATAATCGTTTTCTTGAACAAGAATTTGATTAGAAAGCTTAACAAGATATTTTTTAATCTCTCCTAGTCTAGATTCGACAATGATCTCACGGTTACCACGCTTAATTTTTCCGAAAGAAACTACACCATCAATCTCACTTACTACTGCTGGGTTCGATGGATTACGTGCTTCGAATAATTCTGTTACTCTTGGTAAACCACCCGTGATATCACCTGCTTTTGCAGATTTTCGAGGTATTTTAACTAAGACTTTACCTACGCCAATCTTTTCATTGTCATCTATCATTAAGTGGGCACCAACCGGAAGGTTATAAGAACGTAATACTTCATCGCCTTTACCCATTACTAAAAGTGTAGGTATCTTTTTCTTATCACGAGATTCAGAAATAACTTTCTCTTGGAAACCGGTTTGTTCATCGATTTCTACCTGGTATGTTACTCCCTGCTCTATATTTTCATATTTTACCTTACCGGCAAACTCAGAAATTATAACTCCATTATATGGATCCCATTGACAAATAACCTCATCTACTGCTACTTTGTCACCATCCTTAATAAATAATTGAGAACCGTAAGGTAGTAAGTTTGTACTTAATACAATCTTAGTCTTTGGGTCAATCACTTTCACTTCGGATGTACGAGAAATAATAACATCTATTTCTTTTCCGTCTGCATCTTCTCCTTTTACAGTTTTGAGTTCTTCAATTTCAGCTTTACCAGCAAATTTAGATTTTAGCTGATTTTCTTCAGAAATATTACCTGCTATACCCCCTACGTGGAATGTACGCAATGTAAGCTGTGTACCTGGTTCACCAATAGATTGTGCGGCTACTACACCAACAGCTTCACCTCGCTGTACTGTTTTACCAGTAGCAAGATTACGACCGTAACATTTTACACAAATTCCTTTTTTAGCTTCGCAAGTAAGCGCTGAACGTACTTCTACAGACTCAACCGGAGAATTTTCGATTCGTTTAGCAGTTGCATCATCTATCTCAACTCCAGATTCTACAAGAATCTCTTGAGTTAATGGATTGTATACATCAACTAAAGCCGTTCTACCAACAATTCTGGCAGCAAGTCCTTCGATAATCTCTTCATTTTTCTTTAATGGCGAAACTTCAACTCCTCTAAGTGTACCACAATCTTCGATATTTACAATCACATCCTGTGCAACATCCACCAAACGACGAGTTAAGTACCCAGCATCTGCTGTTTTAAGGGCGGTATCTGCAAGACCTTTACGTGCTCCGTGAGTAGATATAAAGTATTCAAGAATTGACAGTCCTTCTTTAAAGTTAGAAAGAATAGGATTTTCTATAATCTCCCCACCAGCAGAACTTGCTTTCTTAGGCTTAGCCATTAATCCACGCATACCGGTTAATTGACGAATCTGTTCTTTAGATCCCCTAGCACCAGAATCAAGCATCATGTATACAGAGTTAAAACCTTGCTGATCTTCTCGAATACGCTTCATTGATAACTCAGTCAGGTTTGCGTTTGTTGTTGTCCAAACGTCAATTACCTGATTGTATCGTTCATTATTTGTGATAAGTCCCATATTATAACTTCCCACAATTTCATCAACCTTTTTATTAGCACTTGCAATCATCGTGTGCTTTTCGGGTGGAATAATGATATCTCCCAAACTGAAAGATAATCCACCTTGAAATGCAAAGTTATATCCTAATTTCTTAATCTCATCTAAGAAAACAGCGGTTTCAGGAACGCTAGTTACCTTTAGAATATCACCAATAATATCTCTAAGAGATTTCTTAGTTAATACTTCATTGATATATCCTGCTTTTTCAGGAACTTTATCATTAAATAATACTCTACCTGTAGTAGTTTCTATTATTTTAGTGACTACTTCACCTTCTTCATTAATATCCTTAGTTCGAACCTTAATGTTAGCATTAATATCTAATTTTTTCTCATTATAAGCGATTGTAACTTCTTCAGGAGAATAAAACGTAAGATCCTCTCCTTTGATGATTAAATCTTCTGTAGATCTACGAGATTTTGTCATATAATATAACCCAAGTACCATATCCTGAGAAGGAACCGTTACTGGAGAACCGTTAGCTGGATTCAGAATATTATGTGATGCTAACATCAACAATTGAGATTCTAGAATTGCTTCAGGCCCTAGAGGTAAATGTACCGCCATCTGATCCCCATCAAAATCTGCATTAAATGCAGTACACACTAATGGGTGTAATTGAATTGCTTTCCCTTCAATAAGTTTAGGCTGAAATGCCTGAATACCTAATCGGTGAAGTGTAGGAGCACGGTTTAGTAATACTGGATGTCCTTTAAGAACATTTTCCAGGATATCCCAAACTACAGGCTCTTTTCTGTCTATAATTTTCTTAGCTGATTTTACAGTTTTAACAATACCACGCTCAATCAACTTTCTGATTACAAATGGCTTATAAAGCTCTGCCGCCATATTTTTAGGAAGACCACATTCGAATAGTTTCAATTCTGGCCCTACAACGATAACAGAACGCGCTGAATAATCGACACGCTTACCAAGTAAGTTTTGACGGAAACGCCCTTGCTTACCTTTCAATGAATCAGATAATGACTTTAATGGTCTATTAGAATCTGTCTTAACTGCAGAAGCTTTACGTGTATTATCAAATAACGAATCTACAGATTCCTGAAGCATACGTTTTTCATTACGTAAAATCACCTCTGGAGCTTTGATTTCCATCAAACGCTTCAAACGGTTATTACGTATAATTACACGACGGTATAAGTCATTTAAATCTGAAGTTGCAAAACGACCCCCATCTAATGGTACTAATGGACGTAATTCTGGCGGAATCACTGGTACAACTTTAAGGATCATCCATTCAGGACGATTCTCTCTGTTTTTATTTGCGTCACGCAATGATTCTACCACCTGAAGACGTTTCAGTGCTTCAGTTTTACGTTGTTTAGAGGTTTCGTTGTTTGCTTTATGTCTTAATTCGTATGAAAGCGTATCTAGATCAATTCTTCTAAGAAGCTCAATTAAACATTCTGCGCCCATTTTGGCAATAAATTTATTTGGATCTGTATCGTCCAAGTATAAATTTTCTTGCGGAAGGCTATCTAGTATATTTAGGTATTCTTCTTCTGTAAGGAAATCCATTTTCTGCACAGCCTCTCCTTCTTCATTTTTGGCAATACCTGGCTGAATTACTACATAACGCTCGTAGTAAATAATCATGTCTAATTTCTTAGAAGGAAGACCTAATAAATATCCTATTTTATTTGGTAAAGAACGGAAATACCAAATGTGTGCCACAGGGACAACCAGGTTGATATGCCCCACACGATCTCTTCGTACTTTCTTTTCGGTAACTTCTACTCCACATCGATCACAGACAATACCTTTGTAACGAATTCTTTTATATTTACCGCAAGCACATTCAAAATCCTTTACAGGACCAAAAATACGCTCACAGAACAAACCATCACGCTCCGGTTTGTGAGTACGATAATTGATAGTTTCAGGTTTTAAAACTTCTCCTTTAGATGCTGCCAAAACAGACTCTGGTGAAGCTAAACCAATAGAGATTTTATTAAATCTCTTTACTGTATTCTTATCATTATTTCTTGCCATTTTTTCTAGTATTCAGTATTAAGTATGCAGTATGCGGCTTTGGAGCTGCACACTGCTTACTGCAAACTATTTTTTATTCTTCTAATCTGATATCCAGTCCAAGACCTTTTAATTCGTGCATTAATACGTTAAAAGATTCTGGTAATCCTGGTTCTGGCATAGGTTCGCCTTTAACAATACTTTCATATGTTTTTGCTCTTCCTATAACGTCATCTGATTTCACAGTCAATATCTCTCTTAAAGTTGCTGAAGCACCATAGGCTTCAAGTGCCCAAACTTCCATCTCTCCAAAACGCTGACCTCCAAATTGTGCTTTACCACCAAGAGGTTGTTGCGTAATCAACGAGTATGGACCAATAGAACGTGCATGCATCTTATCATCTACCATATGCCCTAATTTAAGCATATATATCACACCTACAGTAGCCGCTTGATCAAAACGAGATCCAGTACCACCATCGTATAGATATGTATGACCAAATCTTGGAATTCCAGCTTCGTCTGTAAACTCATTAATTTGATCTAAAGATGCTCCATCAAAAATTGGAGTAGCAAATTTTCTATTTAATTTTTGTCCGGCCCATCCTAGCACTGTTTCATAAATCTGACCAATATTCATACGAGAAGGTACTCCAAGTGGATTCAAAACGATATCTACGGGTGTTCCATCTTCTAAGAATGGCATATCTTCTTCTCTTACGATACGGGCAACAATACCTTTGTTACCATGACGACCTGCCATCTTATCTCCTACCTTAAGCTTACGCTTCTTAGCGATATAAACTTTGGCAAGCTTTATAATTCCTGAAGGTAGTTCATCTCCTACAGAGATTGTAAACTTTTCTCTTCTAAGATTACCTTGCAGGTCATTTTCCTTAATTTTATAGTTATGAATTAAATCCGCAACCATACTATTAAGCTCATCATCTGTAGTCCATGTGCCTTTAGTAAGGTGAGCATAATCATCAACGCTGTTAAGCATTTTCTGAGTATATTTCTTTCCTTTAGGAAGTACTTCTTCTCCAAGGTCATTCATTACACCCTGAGAAGTTTTACCACCTACAATTGCAAATAGTTTTTCTACTAAATCATCCTTTAACAATTCGAATTTTGTATCGTAAGATCGCTCTAGTACATCGATATCTTCCTTGTCTTGAGAACGCTTTCTCTTATCTTTGATCGCACGAGCAAATAATTTTTTATCAATTACTACCCCGTGTAATGAAGGTGATGCTTTTAGAGAAGCATCTTTAACGTCTCCTGCTTTATCACCAAAGATTGCTCTTAAAAGTTTCTCTTCTGGAGTTGGATCACTTTCTCCTTTTGGCGTAATTTTACCAATCAGAATGTCACCTGGTTTAATCTCGGCACCAACACGGATCATTCCGTTTTCATCAAGATCTTTAGTAGCTTCTTCAGAAACATTAGGAATATCATTTGTTAGTTCTTCATTACCTAACTTGGTATCTCTAACTTCAAGGGAATACTCATCAATATGGATAGAAGTAAAAATATCATCTCTAACCACTTTTTCAGAAATTACAATCGCATCTTCAAAGTTATACCCTTTCCATGGCATAAAGGCAACTTTCATATTTCTACCCAATGCAAGTTCACCATTCTCGGTAGCATATCCCTGACAAAGTACTTGCCCTTTTGCTACTCGATCACCAACTCTTACGATTGGCTTTAGGTTAATACTTGTACCTTGATTCGTTTTACGGAATTTGATCAAGTTATATGTTTTAGAATCGCCATCAAAGCTAACCATTCTTTCTTCTTCAGTTCGATCATATTTGATTGTGATCTTTTGTGCATCTACGTATTCTACGACTCCATCACCTTCTGCGTTGATCAATACTCTAGAATCTGAAGCAACCTGACGTTCTAACCCTGTTCCTACAATTGGAGCATCTACTCTCAATAATGGTACCGCCTGACGCATCATGTTTGATCCCATCAAGGCACGGTTTGCATCATCATGCTCTAAGAAAGGAATTAATGAAGCCGATATAGAAGCAATCTGATTAGGAGCAACATCTGCGTAGTTCACATTCGTTGGATCAATTACCGGGAAGTCACCTTCCATACGAGCAATTACTTTATCACTCTCAATAGTTCCATCTTCTTCTAATGCAAGGTTGGCCTGCATTATTAATTTTTCTTCCTCTTCTTCTGCACTTAGATATCTAAATTCAGTAAGATCTACTTTTCCATTCTCTACTTTTCGATAAGGAGTTTCTAAGAATCCCATTGAATTCACTTTTGCAAATACTGCAAGTGAAGAAATAAGACCAATATTTGGTCCTTCTGGAGTTTCAATAGGACATAAACGACCATAATGCGTATAGTGTACATCTCGAACCTCAAAACCTGCACGTTCACGAGATAAACCACCAGGCCCTAAAGCCGATAGCCTACGCTTGTGTGTAATCTCTGCCAATGGATTGGTTTGATCCATAAATTGAGATAATTGGTTCGTACCAAAGAATGAATTTATTACAGAAGATAAAGTTTTAGCATTGATCAAGTCAATAGGCGTAAATACTTCATTATCTCTAACATTCATACGCTCTCTAATTGTACGAGCCATACGGGCTAAACCAACTCCAAATTGCTGAGATAATTGTTCTCCTACAGTTCTAACACGACGATTAGAAAGGTGATCAATATCATCAATCTCTGCTTTAGAATTAATTAATTCGATCAGATATTTTATAATAGTAATGATATCTTCTTTGGTAAGTACTTGCTTATCCATTGCAATATCAAGACCTAATTTTTTATTCATTCTGTATCGACCTACTTCACCTAAATTGTAACGTTGGTCTGAGAAAAATAACTTGTCAATTATACCTCTTGCAGTTTCCTCATCGGGCGGTTCTGCATTACGTAATTGACGGTATATATGTTCTACTGCTTCTTTTTCTGAATTGGTAGGATCTTTTTGTAATGTATTATGAATAATAGCGTAATCACCTTTTTGATTATCTTCTTTATGAAGTAAGATGGTTTTTGCTCCTGATTCGATAATTTCTTCGAGGTGGTCTTTATCAAGGATGGTATCTCTATCCAAGACAATTTCATTACGCTCAATAGATACTACTTCTCCAGTATCTTCATCCACAAAATCTTCATGCCATGTATTTAACACACGAGCAGCTAACTTGCGACCTAATACTTTTTTTAATCCGGATTTAGAAACCTTCACCTCTTCTGCAAGATCAAATATTTCTAAAATATCTTTATCACGCTCAAAACCGATGGCGCGGAAAAGTGTTGTTACCGGTAATTTTTTCTTTCTATCGATATATGCATACATAACGCTATTAATATCGGTAGCAAATTCTATCCAAGAACCCTTGAAAGGTATAACTCTTGCAGAATATAATTTAGTTCCATTGGCATGGAAAGATTGTCCAAAGAACACTCCAGGAGAACGGTGCAATTGTGATACGACAACGCGTTCTGCACCATTGATACAAAAGGTACCACTAGGTGTCATATATGGAATTGTACCTAAATATACATCCTGAACAATAGTTTCGAAATCTTCATGCTCTGGATCAGTACAGAATAATTTAAGTCGTGCTTTTAAGGGCACACTATAGGTAAGACCTCTTTCTATACACTCTTGAAGATCATATCTCGGAGGGTCTACAAAGTAATCTAAAAATTCTAGTACAAATTGATTACGAGTATCTGTAATCGGAAAGTTTTCCATGAAGGTATTGTATAAACCTTCGTTTCCTCTTTCTTCTGATTTCGTTTCTAATTGAAAGAAATCCTGGAAAGATTTGATCTGAATATCAAGGAAATCCGGATAATCAGGTCTATTCTTTACGGAAGAGAAATTCAATCTTTCAGTTTGCGTTGCTAACATCAATGGACGGAATTAAATTATATTTTTATAAAAATGCTTGTATATAGAACTTCATAAAGTTTATATACACAAAATGGTTTAGACCACAGAGAGTATTCTCTGGGTCTAAACCTATGTATCAATCTATGGCAAGCTTACTTAAGCTCAACCTCTGCTCCAGCCTCTTCTAATTGAGCTTTAAGAGCTTCTGCTTCATCTTTAGCAATTCCTTCTTTAACAGCTTTAGGAGCTCCATCAACTAATTCTTTTGCATCTTTAAGACCAAGACCAGTTAATTCTTTAACAAGTTTTACAACTGCTAATTTAGAACCACCAGCGGCTTTAAGAATTACATCAAATTCTGATTTTTCCTCAGCAGCATCTCCACCACCAGCACCACCGCCAGCAGCTACAGCTACTGCAGCAGCAGCAGGCTCGATACCATATTCTTCTTTTAATATATCAGCTAACTCATTAACTTCTTTTACTGTTAAGTTAACTAATTGTTCTGCGAAATCTTTTAAATCTGCCATTTTCTATCGTTTTAAATAATTTTTTAATTGAAATATAATTTGTTAAAAGTGCGTACACTACTAGTTATTATCCCTCTTTTTCGGATAATGTTTTAAGGATACCTGCAATAGTACCGCCGCCAGACTTTAATGCTGAAATAACATTCTTAGCTGGTGATTGTAATAAGCCGATGATATCTCCGATAACTTCTTCTTTAGACTTAATATCAACTAAAGTATCAAGGTTTTCATCACCGATAAATATTGCTTCAGCAATAAAAGCTCCTTTTAATAAAGGCTTTTCTGATTTCTTACGAAACTCTTTGATAACCTTCGCAGGTGCATTACCTGCCTCAGAGAACATTAATGATGTATTACCTTTTAATACATTTGGTAATTCTCCAAAATCCTTATCAGAATTCTCCATTGCTTTAGCAAGAAGCGTATTCTTAATTACTTTCAATGATACGTCAGCTTTAAAACAAGCTCTACGTAAATTTGAAGTTGTTCCTGCATCTAATCCTGAAATATCAGCTAAATATATATTAGCATTATCAGCTAACTGAGCAGTTAAGTCTTCAATTACTAGTGATTTTTCTTCTCTTGTCATAATCGTTTATCTTAATTACCCGCGTAGTTTTTAGAATCAATCTCCACACCAGGACTCATCGTAGAGGACATATATATGGATTTAATATATACTCCTTTAGAAGTCTGTGGTTTCAACTTCACTAATGTTGTTAATAATTCTTTAGCGTTTCCTGCTATTTTTTCAGCATCAAAAGATGATTTCCCTATAGCTGCATGAACAATACCGGTCTTATCCACTTTGAAGTCAATCTTACCTGCTTTTACATCAGAAACAGCTTTGGCCACATCCATAGTTACGGTACCTGTTTTTGGGTTAGGCATTAATCCACGAGGTCCTAATACTCTACCTAATGGTCCTAATTTACCCATAACACTAGGCATAGTAATAATCACATCAACATCTGTCCATCCACCTTTGATCTTTTCAAGGTATTCATCAAGACCAACGAAATCTGCGCCTGCTTCTTTAGCTTCGGCTTCTTTATCTGGTGTTACCAATGCTAAAACTTTAACATCTTTTCCTGTCCCGTGAGGTAAAGTTACCACACCACGCACCATTTGATTAGCTTTACGTGGATCAACGTTCAAACGAACGGCAAGATCTACAGAGGCATCAAAATTTACGCTTGTTATTTCTTTTATTAAAGAAGAAGCTTCATCTACTGAATATGCTTTGTTGCTATCAACCTTAGCATTCGCTTCTTTTTGTTTTTTTGTTACTTTTGCCATTTTGTAAACGTTTTTGGATTAAAAAGGAGCCTGTCCTTTTACAGTTACACCCATTGAACGAGCAGTACCAGCAATCATTTTCATAGCTGACTCAACGGTAAATGCATTTAAATCTGCCATTTTATCTTCTGCTATTGTACGAACTTGATCCCAAGTAACACTTGCTACTTTTTTACGATTAGGCTCTCCAGAACCTTTTTTCTGTTTTGCTGCTTCCAGTATCTGAACAGCTGCAGGAGGAGTTTTTATAACAAAGTCAAAAGATTTGTCTTTGTATACATTAATAACAACTGGTAATACTTTACCAGCTTTATCTTGTGTTCTACCATTGAATTGCTTACAGAATTCCATGATATTTACTCCGGCAGCACCTAAAGCAGGTCCAACTGGTGGGGATGGGTTTGCCGCTCCACCACGTACTTGTAATTTTACAACCTTACTTAACTCTTTAGCCATTTTTCTAATTTTAAATTAGAATTGTTCTATGATTGGAAGCAAGAGAACAATTCTGGATATATAATGTAACAGTTATTATACTTTTTCAACTTGCATATAACTCAATTCTAATGGTGTTTTTCTTCCAAAGATTTTAACCATTACCTCAAGCTTACGCTTTTCTTCATTTACTTTTTCAACAGTACCATTAAATCCATTGAATGGTCCATCAATTACTTTTACTGTTTCGCCTAATGTGTAAGGGATCGCAACATTATCAGTTTTTACTGCAAGCTCGTCTACCTTACCAAGCATTCTATTAATTTCTGCCTTTCTGAGCGGCACCGGATCTCCTCCTTTTACTTCACCCAGAAAACCAATTACACCATTAATTGATTTAATGATGTGTGGTATTTCTCCAGACAAATTAGCCTCTATCATCACATAACCTGGAAAATATACGCGCTCTTTGTTTATTTTTTTTCCATTACGAATCTGAACCACCTTCTCGGTAGGAACAAGAATCTGAGAAACATAATCTTCAAGACCCATATGCGCTATTTCTCGCTCTATATAGTCTTTAATTTTATTTTCCTGACCACTTACCGCTCTTACAACGTACCACTTCTTTGAATTATCCACCTCGGCCATGTTAACTATTTATGATTTAACTAAAGTAAAATAATACTCTATCACATTACTAAATACTGTATCTATTCCCCAAATAGCCAGAGAAAAAATAACTGAAAAAACAATCACAACCAGGGTAAGCCTTTGAGCTTCTGCCCAAGGAGTCCAGGTAACGTGATTTTTTAACTCGCTATATGATTCTGTAATGTAATTTATTAATCCAGCCATCTTGTATATTTTTTTCTCACGATTAGAACATAAAATTTCTATTTCGTATAAAATTCATCATTAAACACAATCACAATTCACTAAAGAATAATAATTGAATACCTATAAAAACTTAATTAACTTTACTTTTAAAGTTTTTCATATGTTTTTTAAAAGCACGGGTTGAGAGGTTTTCCCCTCGACTATGCTCAGGACAGGCTTCTCACCTCGTTAATCATCTTTATTCAGAAAAGCTATATCTCAAACGAAACCATTAACATTTCTAAGCACGGGTTGAGAGGCTCGAACTCCCGACACCTGGTTTTGGAGACCAGTGCTCTACCAACTGAGCTAAACCCGTATATACATAAGTCAAGGTATTCACCTTAATGAATACCTTACACTTATATATACTATATTGTATTAGTCTAAAATTTCAGTTACCTGACCGGCACCTACTGTTCTACCACCTTCACGGATAGCAAAACGAAGACCAACATTCATTGCAATTGTTTGGATTAGCTCAACTGTGATTGTTAAGTTATCACCTGGCATTACCATTTCAACGCCATCAGGAAGTGCAATATTTCCAGTTACATCAGTTGTACGTACATAAAACTGAGGACGGTAGTTGTTATGGAATGGAGTGTGACGTCCACCTTCTTCTTTCTTAAGGATATACACCTCAGCTTTGAATTTTTTATGTGGAGTTACAGATCCTGGTTTAGTAATTACCATACCACGAGAAATCTGAGTTTTCTCAATACCTCTTAATAAGATACCAGCATTATCACCAGCTTCTCCTCTGTCAAGGATTTGACGGAACATCTCGATACCTGTTATTGTAGACGTTAGCTTCTCAGCTCCCATACCAATAATCTCTACAGGATCACCAGTATTAGCGATTCCAGTTTCTATACGACCCGTTGCAACAGTACCACGACCAGTAATAGAGAATACATCTTCAATTGGCATTAAGAAATCTTTTTCTACGTCACGCTTAGGCAATTCGATCCACTCATCAACATGCTTCATCAATTCCATAACCGTGTCAACCCATTTTTGTTCTCCGTTAAGAGCACCTAGAGCTGAACCAGCAATTACAGGACCATTATCTCCATCGTACTCATAGAAAGATAATAAGTCTCTAATTTCCATTTCTACTAATTCTAGTAATTCCTCGTCATCGACCATATCCACTTTATTCATGAATACAACGATTCTAGGAATACCAACCTGACGACCTAAAAGGATGTGCTCACGAGTTTGTGGCATAGGACCATCAGTAGCGGCAACTACTAATATCGCACCATCCATTTGAGCTGCACCAGTAACCATGTTCTTTACGTAATCGGCGTGACCTGGACAGTCAACGTGAGCGTAGTGACGATTCTCTGTTTGATATTCTACGTGAGATGTGTTAATAGTAATACCTCTTTCTTTTTCTTCAGGAGCATTATCGATTTGATCGAAATCTCTTGCTTCAGAAAGACCTGCATCAGCTAATACTTTGGTAATAGCAGCAGTTAAAGTCGTTTTACCGTGATCAACGTGTCCAATAGTACCAATATTTAAGTGCGGTTTGGAACGATCAAAAGTTTCCTTTGCCATAATTAATTTATTTAATCTTAGTTATATATTAGTGTTCAATTTATGCTTTGCACTAAGAGCCAATGACGAGATTTGAACTCGTGACCTCTTCCTTACCAAGGAAACGCTCTACCCCTGAGCTACACCGGCTTTTTAATAAGTATAATGATAAATCAGAATGCCTTCATTGCTTAGAAAGAAATCTAATTCATCATTATAGCTATTTTAAAAATCCAATTTTAACGTATAGTCATCAAAATTAGCTCTGTTGAGAGCGGGAGACCAGGTTCGAACTGGCGACATTCAGCTTGGAAGGCTGACGCTCTACCAACTGAGCTACTCCCGCATTACAAACCAGAATTTCTGATTTATGTTTTTAAAATTAATTGTGGGGAGAGCAGGATTCGAACCTGCGAAGACGTAGTCAGCAGATTTACAGTCTGCCCTCGTTGGCCGCTTGAGTATCTCCCCGATTAATATATTCAAAATTTCAATATGAACTTATGAAATTTGAGTGTGCAAAAATAGTGTTTTTTTTCACAATTCAAAATTTCACCAAAAAAGCTTTACAATTTACTAAATTTCAACTTTTTTAAGCCGATGGAGGGAATCCCTTCGACATTGCTCAGGATAAACTTTTCGTCCCTAATTTTCGTATAGCTCAAGCATACTTCAAGCCAGAAAACTCCTTTGCAAATTTCAATATTTCAAGAGCCGATGGAGGGACTCCCTTCGACATTGCTCAGGATAAACTTCTCGTCCCTAGTTTTCGTACAGCTTAAACATAGTTCAAACTAGAAAACTCCCTTGCAAATTTCAATATTTCAAGAGCCGATGGAGGGACTCGAACCCACGACCTGCTGATTACAAATCAGCTGCTCTAGCCAGCTGAGCTACATCGGCTTTTCACTATGTTTAGAACATAAAAAAGTCCGCTATTTCTAACGGACTGCAAATGTATAATAATTTATTTTTTACGCAAAACTATTTTAGGAAAAAATAATCAAACATGTGCATTTAATTTTTCCTTACGTTTTTTTAATTGTCTTTCTAGTGAACTAACACACTCATCCACACCTCCTTCAAAAGTTTTATTGATTTTTTTAATTATAAATTCATCCCCTGGCACACTTAATAAAATTTCTGTAATTTTATTTTCTTTACCACTTGTATTCATAACTTTTAGGAATACATCTGCATGAATAATACGATTAAAATGATTCTCAAGCTTATCTAATTTAGTTTGAGTAAAATCTACCAACTTTTGATCTACATTAAAATTCACGGATTGCAAGTTCACTTTCATAAGTGTTAATTTAATTGGTTGAACAATATTTTGAGCTGAAAGATCGACAAGAAATCAACTTGTCTTTTACTTTTTATTCCTCGGGTGAGATTGTTTATAAACTTTTGTTAGTTGAGCCACACTATGTTGGGTATACACTTGAGTAGCTGCTAAACTGGAATGACCAAGTAATTCTTTTACAGCATTTAAATCAGCGCCTTCATTAAGTAAATGAGTTGCAAACGAATGCCTTAAAATATGTGGACTCTTTTTTACCTTTGAAGATGCCTTACTAAAATAGCTATTTATGATTCGATACACAAGTGTTTCATAGATTTTAACTCCTTTTTTGGTCAGCAATAAAAAAGAAGCATTATCCTCTTTAACAACACCTAACCTCAACTCTAGATACAACGCTAATGTTTCACAAACGGATACAAGCAAGGGCAAATACCTTTCTTTACTTCTCTTCCCTACTACTTTTATTTGCCGATTACTCATATCTAAATCAGAAAGCTGGAGATTAACCAGTTCAATCCTACGAATACCAGTCGCATAAAAAAGTTCAACTATTAATCTATCTCTGACACTTTCAAAATCCTGACTATTTTCCAATTGGTTCAAAACAGTGTCGACTTCAGCTGCAGAAAAAGGGATTTGAAGTTTTTTAGGAGCCTTTAATGCTTGATGTTTGGCTAGTGGATTTTTATCAATTTGCTCAATTTTAAGCAAAAATCTATAGTACGCTTTCAACGAAGACATCTTTCTATTAATGCTTCGATTAGAAATACCATTATCCACTAGTGTAACGATCCAAGAACGAATTTGAGGATAAGTTGCTTCGAATATCTTATCATTATCAAATTCTTTTTGATAAAATTCTAAAAAAGACAGTAGATCGGTTTTGTAAGCTGAAACTGTAAGCGTAGCATATTTTTTTTCAAGAAGTAAATAATCTATAAACTCAGAAATTAGCATAAAAAAACCGTTAGAACACAAAAGTATGAAACTTTCTGAATCCTAACGGTATTTTATTATACTGAAAAACGAAGTCTTTTCAATTAAGAAAAAATTACAGACTTGCGTTTCAACTTTTTAAATTTCTTCTTGATCTCTTAAATGCTGGATATATTCAGCTTTTTGTATCTGAGCTCTTCGCTCTACAGAAGGTTTTGTAAATGCCTGACGCTTACGTAGCTGACGCATCGTACCCGTTCTATCGAATTTACGCTTAAAACGTTTTAACGCTCTATCTATATTTTCTCCGTCTTTTATTGGTATAATTAACATAGTTGGACCTCCTTTCTTTAAAAATTAGGATGCAAAGATAATGTAAAACTATTATCTGCAAAGTTTTTTTCGATTTATTTTAAAGACCAAACCGAGTAACTTTTTGGCGGTGCCTGAATCTTCACCCATTTGTCCCCTTGAGTAGTTGGCTCCCAATTTGAATTACCTGTAAAGTCTTTAATTTTTTTACTAGACCAGTTTGTTTGTATCCACCTCTCTTTTGTTGAATTAGCGTTATTGATATAGACGATCAAACCATTTTTACCATTACCTCCATTTCTTCGAGCAATATACTCATCATTATCTGTCCATAAATTAGAGGTGTTTCCGCCTGCAAGGTTATTATGAATCCAAATTAAATTATTCATTTTACTTTTATTCAGCCATTCTTCATAATCTCTATAGAAAATTGCCGGATATCCTTCGTGCGTTAATATATAAGCATAGGCTAATAGTTTATTGTTAATAATTTCGTCTGTATCATGATTTGCTACAAAGGTAACTGCCCTCGAAGAGTTTCTTTTCCAGAGCATATCACCATTAAGTGCATTCAGGTTATTTCCCATAAATGCATCTCTCATTTTATAATAGCAACCAAAATCAAAGGCAGACATTTGTGCCTGATTAACCCACCAATTGAGTGTATTTACGTTGCCATCCCAATACTCTTCTACTGCAAATCCTCCTACTGCTCTATTAAACTCTCTTGCAACCCAAGGTTCGAATCCTTTTACATAATCAAATCTCCATCCATCAAACTTCATTGTATTTTTGTAGTATTTAGCCACAGAATTAGATCGTTTCCATAGCCAATCCTGAACATACGGTTTATTGTGGCTCAAATCAGGAAAACCACCAAAAAATCCACTATCAGAATTATATTGATCATTAGGATGAAAATCATACTTTGTTCGATTAAAATTACCTGATAAGGGTGTGAATTTTGTGTATGTATTTTTTCCTGCAAACTCATTAGATTCAAGATCACCACCGCTATTATGGTTGATTACTATATCTGCAATGACACTTAGTCTATTATTATGGGCGCTAGTGATTAAAGATTGCAACTCTGACTTCGATCCAAAGCGTGTTTCTGTGCTACCCATTTGGTTATACTGGTCAAAATCATAATAATCAAATGGATCGTATCCCATGGAGAATTTTCCATTTTGAGCTTTACTAACTGGAGGTAACCAAATAGCATCTATACCAGCGTTGCTCCATGCCCCTACTTTACCTTTTATTACATTCCATCAGGTTCCTCCTGCTGGTACATCCCAATAAAATGCTTGCATCATTACTCCTGATCCAATCTGTTTTAGAGCTTTTGAAGAAGTTTCTTCTTGACTAATTTCTGAATCGGTATCTACCGAATCTACAACTTCATCTTTACTACAGCCAATTAATAAAAATGCCGCAGTAAGAATTAAGCAGAAAATCTTGTGTGAATTCATAATTATATAATTTTTGTGTTAAAATTATTTCAAATTATGAATTATATAAAAATAAATTTTAGAGTCTAATCCGAGAAGCACATATTAGGTTGCAGGCTTATATTCTTTTTTATCAATGACCATTTTCGCAATGATCTCTCTCAATATTTCTGAAGTACCACCACCAATAGGACCTAACCTACTATCTCTAAGTAATCGGGCCATAGGGTATTCTTCCATATAACCATATCCTCCCAAAAGCTGTAAGGCTTTGTATATTACTTCATCGGCCATTTTTGTAGACAGCAACTTAGACATACTAGCTTCTTTAACTACATATTGACCTTCATTAAGTCTTTTAGTAATAGAATAATTAAACTCTTTACACATTTCCATTTCGCTAGCCATATCGGCAACGGTATGCCTTAGTGCTTGAAACTTATCTATGGTCTGGCCAAAGGCCTCCCTTTGTGACATATAATTGATTACATATTCTACTGCATACTCTGCTCTTGCATGGGCATTTACTCCCATAATGAGTCTTTCTAGAGCAAAATGCTGCATAATATAAGAAAATCCTTTATTCTCTTCACCCATCAAGTTTTCTAAAGGGATTTTTACATCAGTAAACGCTATTTCGCCTGTATCAGAGGCTCTCCAACCTAACTTATCAAGTTTTGTAGCAGATACTCCCGGGGTATCACGATCAATTACGAAAATGCTAATTCCTTTATTTCCTAATTCTGGATTTGTCTTTGCTGCGATAACAAGATAATCACTATACACCCCATTCGTGATAAAGGTTTTAGATCCATTTATGATGTAATGATCACCTTCTTTAACTGCAGTAGTTCTCATCCCTGCCACATCAGACCCCCCAAAGGGTTCAGTAATTGCTAAACATCCTATTTTTTCTCCTGAAATACTAGTAGTAAGATATTTTTCTTTAATTCTTTCGTCTCCTTCTTTATTAATATGGGTCATTGCCAAATAGGCGTGTGCCCAGATCGCAGCTGCAAAACCACCTGAATCGATTTTTTGTAATTCTTCTAAGAGGATGATGGTATAAAATAAATCTAATTCTAGACCTCCATATTTTTCGGGATATGCGATACCGAAATATCCCATTTCTCCAAATTTCTTCCAAATAAACCTATCGATTGTTCCTGTTTTTTCCCAATTCTCGATATGCGGAACTACTTCTTTTTTTAAAAACTCTTTAAGACTTTGCCTAAACAATTCGTGCTCTTCTGTAAAATACATGTTATTCATATGATAACTTTTGCTTTGGTAGTTAACATATTACTGTGGGTAGTGATGATTGAAACAACAATGTTGAGGTATAATCAAATAGTGACTACACCCAATTATTTAAAATCCATCAGAATTCACAGCAATTTTTCCGATTATTAATTTAATTTCAAATATAAAGCTATTCTATCTATTTTTTCTAAAGAAAAACCGTTGATTTTTCCTAATTCCTCAAAACTAGAAATCCCTTGATTATCTTCTATGAAATCTCTGACCTCTAATGCCATCTCAAAATCAAAATATGGTACTTCTATTAATTGATCAATTGATGCTTCATTTATATTAATCCTCTTAATATTTCTAGGAGTTTTGACTGTGAAAAAACTTAAGATTTTTTTTCTTTGATGATTATATAACCCCGCAATGTCTTGTAATTGCGTATCACCTACAAATCCACCAATCTTTTCTCTATATCTAATTATTCGTTCTGCTATAAAATCTGGGATATTGACTTTTTCCTGTATCATTTTGGCAGATACAACAGCTAAATCCTCTTTTTGGTCAAATGATCTTGCAGGTAGTTTATTTTTTTTGTGTTTTTTATGTGTTCTATTGTTTTTTATCCATTTCGGAAATTTGAATAAAGGAGAAATTGCGGCCAGAAGAGAATCAGAAACCTGAGTAACGTTCTTAAAATCTGTAGCTGAGTTGATCCATTTATCCTGATTTCTATATGCAAAAAGACGATCCAGTTGGTCTGGAGTTAGACCAAGTTGATAGCCTTTGTAGTCAGAAATAAAATTTGGGTTGAAAGGCTTTAACCGAAAATCATTCTTTTTTTCTTGCGCAATTTTCTTCAAGGAATCAACATGATGCTGAAACTTGGTTAATTCTACAAAATCCTGTTGGGAGTTCTGAGATTTTGGATAAAAAAAGTAAATTAAAACACAAATGAAAAGAAGTATCGATAAAAGAAAAATCCCATTTCGGAAACGCGAATGTATCTCAAAATGGGATTTTATAGTATGCATAGAAAATTAATTTCTAAATTTTTGAAGCTTTGATAGCATCAAAATATCTTGTCAACTGTTTTTTAACTACGGGGAATAGGAAGAATAATCCTATCATATTTGGGAATACCATGGCAAAAATCATTGCATCAGAGAATGCCCAAATTGAATTCATACTTGCTGCAGCTCCAATGACAACAAAAGTCAAAAACAATAATTTATAGGTTAAATCTGCAGCTTTACCTCTACCGAATAAAAATTTCCAGGATTGTAAGCCATAGTATGACCAAGAAATCATTGTAGAAACAGCAAATAATACAACTGCAATAGTTAAAAACACATCAGAATAAGGAATGTACTGTGCAAAAGCTTTAGATGTAATCCCTGCACCTTCATAAGAAACTCCGTCTATTAAAACGGCTCCGGTACCATCACCTCCATATTGAAAAGCTCCACCAGAATTAAATATAATAATTACTAGTGCAGTCATAGTACAAATTACTACGGTATCTATAAATGGCTCTAGCAAAGCTACAAGTCCTTCACTAGCTGAATATTTAGTTTTTACTGCAGAATGTGCAATTGAAGCAGAACCTGCGCCAGCTTCGTTTGAGAATGCTGCTCTTTTAAATCCAACCAATAGTACTCCTATTACTCCTCCTACTCCGATTGCTTGAGGGTTAAATGCTTCAGAAATAATCATTCCAATAGCATCATCTACAAAAGAAATATTACTGAATATGATATATAAACAGGCTACTAAGTACATGACAGCCATAAGAGGTACAACTTTCTCAGTAACTGAAGCGATACGTTTGATACCTCCAATGATAATGATTCCAACCAGAATTGCAAGTGTGATACCTATCCAAAATCCGGCTCCGGTACTTTGAAGACCAAACATTTCTTTTAAAACAATAGTTGCCTGATTAGATTGTGCAGCATTACCACCACCGAAAGATCCTCCGATACAAAATATAGCAAAAAACACAGCTGCTATTTTGCCAACCCATACAAAACCTCTATCCTTAAGTCCTTTGCTTAAATAATACATGGGTCCACCATATACAGTACCATCTTCGCCTATATCTCGATATTGAACTCCAAGAGTACATTCTACAAATTTGGTAGACATTCCTAATAATCCACAAATAATCATCCAAAATGTCGCTCCTGGTCCTCCTAGAGCTATTGCTAATGCAACCCCTGCAATGTTTCCATTACCTACCGTTCCTGAAACTGCTGTAGCCAAGGCCTGAAAGTGTGATACTTCTCCTTCTTTGGATTCATCTCTTATCGTATCTCTGATATCCCCTTCTACTATATTTACTTCTGCTTTACCTTCGATACCATGGCCTTCTACTCCATCATACTTCCCTCTTACCACATTGATTGCTTTTCCAAAATAACGTACATTAGGAAATCCAAAATATACAGTAAAAAACAAGGCGCTCAATACTAATAGTATAATAACAAATGGTGCTCCTTCAAAAACTTCAAAGAAGATTACATTTGAGAAAAAATCTGAAACCGGCTTAAAAGCCTCGTCAATTTTTTGATCAAACCCTTTTTCTGTAGTCTCTTGTGCGAATGTTAAAAATGGAGTTGTAAGTGCTAAAAATGAAAGAAGAATTCTCTTCATGATGTGTGAGTTAATTAATTTTAGTTATAAGAAGTTGGCAAGATGCTAAAAAAAAAGGTTGCGTACAATTTTTAGATCGTTAAATGTTTATCGAGATCAAATATCAAACTCTCTATTTAATCGATTAATTTGCTCTGGTCTTCCTAATACAACAATTTTTGAACCTGGTTTTAAAGGTGTATCTGCTTCTGGATTCACAATATACTCTCCATCGGGTGATTTATATCCTATAATTGTGCAGCCTGTTCTTGATCTCATATCAATATGACGAATGCTTCTCTCTTTGGCATCATCAAACATATCTTCAAAAGATACCTCTTCAATATTTATAGATCGCTTACCTACTATAGACAAATTATCTAAGAATTCGATTAAATCTGGGACTACCACTAATGATGCCATATGGTCACCTCCTATTCTATCTGGCATAATCACATTATCGGCTCCTGCTAATCGTATTTTTTTATAGGAAGCATCTTGAGAAGCTCTACTGATTATTTTAAGGTTCTTATTGATTTGTCTTGCAGAAAGCACAATAAATAAGTTATCCGCATCTTCTGGTAAAGTACAAATAAGACAGGATGCATTCTTTATTCCTGCCTGAACTAAAATTTCATCTTCGGTTGCATTTCCTTTAAGAAATAATAACTGGTCATTTTGATACCTTTCTATTACAGCTTCATCATTTTCGATAATAATAAAGGGTTTGTCGTATGCCAATAATTTAACTGCTGATTGTTTACCATTACGACCATAACCAATAATAATGATATGATTTTCTAGCTTATGTATCATTTTTTGTGTTTTTCGGTATTGAACTCTTTTGGGATCATTTTTGCTTACAATATATTCTGTAATCACAGATACAGAGTATGCGAATATAGATACACTTGTAGCAATCAAAAAGATGGTGAATAATTTAGCATTATCATCTAAGGCTTCAACTTCGCTAAAACCAACGGTAGACATAGTAATGACTGTCATATATAATGCATCTATCCAAGAATAATCTGAAAAGAAACGATATCCTAATACTCCGATAGCGATTACTATAATCAATAAAATTAAAGCAATATATACTTTGCGCCTCTTCCAGTTATAAATATTCATCATAGATCAAATACTGAAGTTCGTTTTGTATATATCAAATCTTTTAATTTTAACCAAAATGCCATATTGAGATAAATTACAAACCCCAAACCAGCTGTAGCAAAGGTTAAATAAATAAAGAATAGGCGTACTGTTTTGGTTCGTATTCCAAATCGATCTGATAGTCTAGAGGATACATAAAACCCATTTCGTTCTAAAAAATGTCTTAGATTAAATAGCATGCTGCAAAATAATTATATTATCCTAAATTGTAATCCTGATTTAGTAAATAATTACCGATAGCGCATTTTAAACATGCTTTTTGATCACAATATTTGTTTTTGAGTTGGATCATTGATTGAGACTGCATCGCATTTTCAACAGGTATTTTTAGTGACAAAAACTTGTGAACTATTGTGTTTTTTTCATAAGGTAATTGAGCTATTAATTCAAAAATCTCGTCTTCAGGATTTCTACCTTGGCTTCTGGCATAGATAAATTTAATAGGAATTACCGTATTAATTAAAATCAACTCTATAAAAGATGGTGTTAAGGTTTTCTTTCGTGATACAGATTCTTTCTCGAAGGTATAGTGGTTTTGCCAAAAGACACTCGTATTAATTTTAAATAACTCATAAAAATCTTCAATAGTATTAGTCTGTATAATTTTACTGAAAAGCTGAGGGTTTTTAAAATATAACTTAGCAAATTGAGCTAACCGTATCGTTGGAAAATTAGGAGGTCTCAATCTAAAAAACTGAAATGGAATAACGCCTTTGTTATCCATCTGAAATTTGTGCTTTAAATAATCGTACGCTTCCTGAAGCTTCTTTACATATGAAATATCACTTTTAGTTTTAAGCAAACCTGCCTGCCCAAAAAAAAGAGCCTCTAAATGATCAAGATCGCTACTACATTTTTGAAGTATCGAAAAATCAATTGAATTTGCCAGACTTAAAAAAGCTTCTCCGTTAACTTTTAGACCAAAACTCTTAGCCATAAGTTTAAACAATACAAGCTCCCAATCATTTGCTGAATCCTTTAGCAACTGCATTATCAAAACAGATTTTTCTTCTAATCTTTCTAAATATAATCGCTCTTGCCAATTAGATATTATAAAGTCTGATTCTATAGGTAATTGTTGCTCACATACGATCCAATCTTTGGTACTGTTACCAAAAAGTTTATGATATTGTGTCAACACTTCGTGGTCGATATAGTCTTTCAGTTGTAGTGTTGGTATTATCGTGTTATCCTTTCTAAAAACCACTGTATCATCATCCCAAACCACATGCAGAATCACATTGTCATAGGAAGGATCAATTTCATGATTATGAACATACCAATCACTAGATTTGATATGTATTTCTATATTTCCGGCCCATTTTTGATCCTCGATAGTTATCCGAGCATCAAAAAAATCCGGTCCTGAATTTTCAGTATTATGAATACCTAATTTCTGGACAACAATCTCTTCTTGGCGAGTTGTTTTTAGATTAGAGAATTCAAACTTTTTATATTTCCAGAGATAATGCAGAAAATCTTCGTTCATGTATTCTATATGTAGCTATGTGTTTTTAGTATTTGCCTATCAAAAATAAATAAGGCGTGCTACACATATTGTGGGTAGGATAAAAATATAGTAGCTCGTATAATAGTTGATCAAAATACTAAAAATTATTTTAATCTGTAGGTCTATTATTATAATATTAAATAGGCTAAAGAAAAAGTAAGATGTGCTGACCTACTAATAATTATTAACGAAGAGGTAAACAACTTCTGGGCAACCCTCGAAGCATTCAAATCTCAATTATTGAGTAAACTTTCCTGCCTGTAACACTATGGTTGCTCTCTAGAATTCTTAAAATCAAGTTAATACTTGTGGGAAATGTACTATTGGAAAGATATTATGTATTAATGGAAAACCCTGCTACATTTACATTTATTTACTTTGCCATAGAATTACATGGGAAATAATTCATTTTTTACAATATAAAGATCAAAACCCTAAGCTAAGTTGAGTTTGTGTTAGGTTATAGAAGGTTGTCATTTTTTGACAGCCTTCTTTATTTTACAGTACTATGTTAGGATAGATTTGAAATTTATTAAAAAAAGCCTTTCTAAATTTTGAAGAGTTAGAATAGTTAAGTGCCTCCATAACTTCTTTAATAGACAATCCTTCACTAAATATCATATTATATGAGCTTTCTAGTTTCCTGTTATTAAAAAATTCAAGTGGAGTTTGATTATGAATTTCTTTGAACATATTAAAGAAATTTGTACGGCTCATATGTGCCATAGTAGCCAATTGATCTACACCAATAAATGGTTCATGAAGATTATGCTTGAGGTAATTACTCACTTTATAAATATTGCCTACCTGGGCGGTATTGATCTTAAAAGGATTGCCCTCGGTTTCCCATTTCAAAACATCTTTCCAGAACGTTTCTAATAACCGTATTCCTCTGGCAATATAATAGAGATAGTTTTCTACCTTAGCTATATCGGGTTGTACTATCTGATCAAAAAAAATTGATTGTTTGTAAGAAAGGTAAAATTTATTAATATGCTGATGAGAATAGCGAATATAACTATCTATTTTCTCAGCCATGTCACTGCTCTTCATGAAATAATCTTTTGTGTATGAACTTTTCAAAACAATCATTGCAGACTTAACTTCAGCTCCTTTGGTTATAAAAACTTGTTCTCCTTGTCGGGCATCCATACATCTCATATTGCCCGGGGTATAGTTATCAGAGTATTTACTTACAATCTGATGTTCTTCTATTTGATGGTTTAGTGCATACTTTCTAAAATGAAGAATAATATCTTTTTCTTCAATTGGTTTTCTGATATATTCTATATCTGTATTTGCTTTATAATTATTAACGAAAAGAAAAACTTCAGGAGATATTTTGTAATATAATAAATATCCCTCTCCTATCTCGGGCGGAAAATAAATTCGATCTAAAGTGCTATCTGGATCCAATTGGGATCTAAAATAACTTCTTAATTTATCTATACAAGAAAAATCAAACTCATACTTACACATATACTTTTACCCTTTTATCCTTATACTATTCATGCTTCTAAACATATATACTAATACAACACAAATTTAGATATAAAACAACCCCCATATTAGCTAATATTGCTAGTAGAGGGGTTGAAATTATATTTAAATATAAGAATTTATTTTATATGACTGATAATGTCGTACTTAGTAATGATATGATGCTTTCCATTTCCTAAATCAACAAGAACGGCCGACGTTCCATTTTTTATAAGTTTTGCTATATCATCAAGCGATGTTTTTGAATCGACAACAGGAAAAGGATTTTTCATCACCTCCCTAATTGGTGTACTATCCATATTTTTATCTTCCATAAAGGCTTTAAATAAAGCGCTTTCATCTACAGAACCTGCAAACCCTTCGGTATCAACAACCGGTATTTGCGAGATCTGAAACTTACGCATACGCTCTATAGCATGTGATACTAATTCTTCGGTTTTAACAGTAACTAAGGGCTTCTCTTCATGATCCTTTATTAAATCTACAGCTGTAGACACTTCTTCTTCAAGAAAACCTCGCTCACGCATCCAATCATCATTAAACATTTTACCTACATATCGACTACCATGATCATGATATAAAATAACCACTACATCGTCTTTGGTAAAGTTTTCTTTCAATTGAAGTAACCCTTTTATTGCTGCTCCTGCACTGTTACCCAAAAACATCCCTTCTTCTTTAGCTAATCGTTGTGTGTAAATAGCAGCATCTTTATCAGTAACCTTAGTAAAACCATCAATCACAGAAAAATCAACGTTCTTAGGGAGAATATCTTCGCCAATTCCTTCAGTTATATAGGAGTAGATCTCATTTTCATCAAAAATTCCAGTCTCATGATACTTTTTGAATACAGAACCATAAGTATCTATCCCCCATACTTTAATATTTGGGTTTTTCTCCTTGAGATATTTCCCAACACCGGATATAGTTCCTCCTGTACCAACACCTACAATAAAATGAGTGATTTTTCCATTTGTTTGTTCCCAAATTTCTGGGCCTGTACTCTCATAATGCGCTATTGCATTTGATGGATTGTCATACTGATTAACATACCATGAGTTTGGAGTTTCTTCTGCTAACCTTTTTGAAACCGAATAGTAAGATCTTGGATCATCTGGCTCTACATTGGTTGGACATACCATAACCTTGGCTCCGACTGCTCTTAGAATATCCATTTTTTCTTTGGACTGTTTATCTGCCATCACACAGATCAATTTGTACCCTTTCACAACAGCAACCAACGCTAAACCCATTCCTGTATTGCCAGATGTACCTTCAATAATAGTCCCGCCTGGTTTCAGTCTTCCATCTGCTTCAGCATCTTCAACCATCTTTATTGCCATACGATCCTTGACAGAGTTCCCAGGATTAAAAGTTTCATATTTGGCCAATACTAAAGCATCTACATCTTTTACCAAACTATTCATCTTTACCAATGGGGTATTACCAATGGTTTCTAGTATATTTTTTGCGTATTCCACTCTTGTGATTTTAATAGCCCTATGATGAGGCATTCAACTTGGCAAAGATACGATCTACATTATTTATTTCAGTATCCTTCATTCGACTTTTTATTGTACCTGCTAATATCCTAAATTCTATGTTAACTGAATCCCTTAATTTTTCATTTTACAAATCGATTTCTAAAGCATTACTTATCAACATTGAAAAGCTTTAGAATCCATAAAGAGTAAATGTTAATGATACCTAACACTTTCGTTAAATTTTAAGACAAGAACATGAAGAAGGTTTCGTGGATTTAAAAAACATTCAAAAAATATAATTTAACTACTCCATCAGAGTATGTTAAGTCTTTGGGATCATAACTCCTTTAAGGTAAGCCAGTAACAAATCTTCGGTAAAAAGGTAAATCTTGATAATGGGTTACCTCTGATACGCCAATAGTCAATTTCTTTACTAGGCAATGATTAAAAGTCAGAGACAGGCAAGGTGATTATTTTCCACATAAACTTTGTTTGAATAATCAGAGAATAATGTATTTAGAGTTAGCCATTTAAAAACACACCTTGCCTTTCTTTTTGGTCATTACAAAGGCTTAATGTTTAAAAAAAACTATCTAATTTATGAGATTACAGCAGTACCATTTAGTGATGCTTATGCTTTTTGTTTCGAGTATGGTATCAGGTCAACAAAAAGTAATAACAGGAACCGTCACAGACAATCAAGGTATTCCTCTACCAGGAGTGAATATCGTTGTTCGAGACACAAACCAAGGAGCACAAACAGATTTTGATGGAAACTACAGTATTGAGGCTACAGTCGGGAGTACTATTGTATTCAGTTATGTAGGTTTTGAAACCCGCTCCGTAGTAGTAGCAGGCAGCAATACTATTAATCTACAGTTACTGGAAGACACTCTTGCACTTGAAGAAGTTGTAGTTACGGGTGTTGGTATTGCCACAGCCAAAAGAAAAGTGGCTATTGCAGTCGAAACCGTATCTGCCGATGACTTAACTCCTGCTCCAGCTGCAGATATATCGCAAGCGCTAATAGGTAAAGTTCCCGGAGCACGAATTCAGTCTACTTCTGGACAACCTGGGCAGCAACAAAATATACTGCTTAGAGGTATTAATTCATTATCCAGTTCTCAACCGATGATTATGGTTGATGGGGTGCAGATTAATACTGATAATCTAGATAACGGATCTATCACAAATCAATCCAGTAGACTAGCGGATCTGGATCTTAATGATGTAGAAAGAATTGAGGTTATACAGGGTGCCGCTGCGGGAACGATTTATGGAGCACAAGGAGCCAATGGTGTAATTCAGATTTTTACAAAAAAAGGTAAAGCAGGAAAAATCAAGGTTAATCTTCGATCCAGAGTAGGTTTTAGTTCTGCATTAGAAGGAAATTTTGGAAAAACAGATCAACACTTTTTTGAGACCACAAATGATGGATTTTTGGCAGGCCGTGATGGATTCAGATTAACACCAAATCCAACTACAGGAGTGTGGCCAACTCCGATAGGAGGAATTTCTCCCGACACACAAGTAAATACCCCTTTTAGAGAAGAAACCTTTGACCAATTAGATCAAGTCTTCAATACTGCTACCACTCTGGAAACAGGATTGTCAGTTTCTGGTGGAAGTGAAAAAATACGATTTTTCACTTCAGCTTCGCTTCTTAATCAAGAGTCTGTTATTTTTGGGCGACTTAAAAGAACTAATTTTAAGACCAATATCAATGTAGACATTACAGATAAGCTGTCTGTTTCATCAAACACTACATTAATCGGCAGTGATAATACTACTGGTGGTATTACAGGTGCCAACGATGTCAATAGCGCCTTGAGTAATGCATTAAATGTACCGCAATATGTAGACAATACTGCTAGAGATGCTATTGGCAACTTTGTCGCTAATCCAACAGGAGGTAACGAAGTAAATCCTTTTTACAGTTTTGAAAATAGAATATTCAATTCGGATCTGGCAAGAATCATTCAAAATATAAATATTAATTACAGACCTTTTAAATTTTTAGAACTTGATTATAAATATGGTGTTGACCATTATGAGAATCAATTTAGAGAGTTTATCGCAAATCAATCTCTTTTCTTAACACAAACGATCATTCCCGGCACAGGATCATTAATAGAGAGACCAGAGACAGGAACAACACAAAACTCGCTATTATCTGCGTTTATCCGATTTGATACTGAGGAAGATTTTAACTGGAATTTCCCTATCACATCATCCACACAAATTGCCTACGACTGGCGTAGAGAAGATTTTGACAGAATAACAGTAACAGGCACAGATCTACCTACGTTTACAACAGAGATCAACATGAATCAAACCGGGCAACAATCAGCAACCGCTTTCGAAAGTTCATTCAGAACTTTTGGGTATCTGATCAATCAAAAATTTGATTTTGGAAACTACTTTGGTATCTCAGGAGGGGTACGTGTGGATTGGTCATCAGCGTTTGGCGAAGGATCTGATGCTTTTGTCTTTCCCAGAGGAGATGCATATGTGCGACTTGATGAATTGATACAAAGTGATGTAGTTAATCAATTTAAACTAAGAGCTGCATATGGAGAAGCTGGTATACAACCAGGGCCATTCGATAGGATTCCAGTTCTAAGTTCTGGACAAATCGTAAATACACGAGCGATTTCTGTTCCGGGTGTATTACAAAATCCCGATTTGAACGTACAAACTTCTCAAGAATTAGAATTTGGTACAGACATCGTATTAACACCGGGTAAAAACGATTGGTTTAATAGAATCGAACTCAATGCAACATACTATACTAGAGACTCAGATGATATTATTAGAGAGTTGGACATACAACCCTCACAAGGTTCTGCAGCTATTTTAACTAATGCTATATCTATAGAAACTAATGGTATACAGGCAGGGCTAAATCTATCAGTAGTGAATAAGCGTAATTTTAAATGGAATTCAACATTCAATTTTGGTACTTTTCAGAGTGATATCGCAAGTATTGCCAATGGTTTAGATATTCCTTTGGGTAATAACCATATTCTTAGAGAAGGTGCTCCTGTGGGCGCTTTTTTTGGATTCTCTCCATTAACCGATCTTACACAAACAAGAAGTAATGGTACACGATACATACAGGATAGTGATGTAAATAATTTTGAGATTGGCCCCAATGGTTATGTAGTAAATAGAAACACAAAACAAGTAGCACTTACCGATGAGCAAGAATTAATTGGAGATCCTACTCCGGATTTCACATTATCCTTCATACAAGAATTTAATATTATGGAGCATCTGGATTTTTCTTTTCAATTAGACTGGATACAAGGGAATGATATTTACAATCAAACTCGACAGTGGTTATATAGAGATTTGTTACATGAAGATGTCTCTGTACCTATAACTATTAATGGAGAAACCGGAGCTTGGGCGGCATATTATGCTAATTTATATGCTACGAATACTCCCAATGCAGAATTCGTAGAGGATGGATCTTTTCTAAGGTTAAGAAATGTAAGATTATCTTATGATCTTGGTTACCTTATTAAAGACATATCAAGTTTACGGCTTACCGTATCTGGGGATAATTTATTAACCTGGACCGATTACAAAGGCTTAGATCCAGAAGCAGCTTCTAACTTTAATAATCCGGTGGAAAGAGGATTAGATCAATTTGCATTTCCAAATTTTAGATCCTTTTCTTTTGGTATTAATGTAGGTTTCTAAACAGTTTAAAATTATGCCATACTTTTTGGGAATACATAAAAATATACCCATAACTAGTAAGTAATGGTGGTTTATCAATAACACATAAAATAATAAACAGATGAAACAGTTTATTTTAATTATAACGATAGCATTTTTAATCTCTAGTTGTGATAACGATCAATTAGAGGTGCAAAATTTAAATAATCCCAGATTTGATGTATTAAATACAGAATCTGGTCTGCTTTCTTTGGCAACAGGAGCATATCAAACCAGTATAGATGCTGACGCAGATCAAATATTTGATTATAACTTTGCCTGGTTTGTACATGCGTACCATGAAAGCATGGCTGACGCAATTTATATTCCTTTTGGGAATTGGTCATTTCGTTGGGTCAATCAACCAACATCTATCACCCTAGATGATGGTACCTTGGTTACTCCCCCACAAGAAGGCCCACAACCCGAAGCACTTAGAACTAGAAATGTAAGAACGCAAACAACAGAAAATGCATTCTCACATGAATGGATGACGATGTATAAAACCAATAATACAGGTAATTATATTCTTAGTTTGGTAGATAAGATCGACATAAGAGATGATGCAGACCTTAAAAGAAAAGCATTCAAGGCCTGGGCCTACTTTTGGAAAGGATATGCATACTCTAGAATCGGTTCTATGTATACCGATGGGATTATAACATCACAACCAGATACTACAAATACCAATTATGTTCCTCGACAGCGAATGATAGAAGAAGCTACCATAAATTACGATGCAGCAATAGAAGAGCTTAATCAAATCGACGGAGATATTTCGGGATTTATGTCTACGATTATACCTCCTGTATTTGCTCCTTCTTCTTTTAGAGGAAATTCATCGTCTCAACTATTAACAAAAGAAATGTGGATCCGTAATATTAATACCCTAAAAGCAAGAAATATTCTGGTAAATAAAAAGGTTGATGAAATGACTGCGACAGAATGGAGCGAAATTCAATCACTTACCAATGAGGGTTTGCTACCAGGCGATTTTGTGTTTATCATTAAACAAGATGGAATTAATTTTAATCTCTCTGCAAATGTTCCAATACGACTGCTCATCGGATGGCATTTCCTTAGTGAACGTTTAGTACAGGATTTTAAATCAGGAGACAAAAGACGTACAGATAATATCGTAGAATTGAGAAACGCCCAAGTGAACAGAAGTGGAAGAGGTATACAATATGGAACACGATGGGGATTTAATGATGGAGATTATGCGTCTCGTATAAATGAGCGTATAAATATTTACTACGGAGCCACATATGATGAAAATGAATTGATGAAGGCTGAAGCCTTAATTTATAGCGGACAGATAGAGGATGGACTAGCTATCATTGATAATATCAGACAACATCAAAATGCCGAATTGGGAGCTGTAGCAGGAACTGGATTAAACCAAACAGGAGCATTAGAAGAACTAAGAAGAGAAAGAAGAATAGGGTTATTATTGCGGGGTGTAGGCTTCTATGATGCGAGAAGATGGAGAGTTACAGAACCTACTAGCCAGGGAGGAGGAAAGACAGGTGCTGTAGTACTTGATGCTACTGGAAACCTCAACACTAATGCAACATTTAATTATAACTACTTGGATTACTGGGATGTTCCCGACCAGGAGGCGGCATTTGGAGCCCCTGGAGGAAGTGGAAACTCTGCAACATACGATGAAAATGTAAAGCCAAAATAAAAAGTGTACTCATTCTAAATATATTGTCTTGTAGGCAGACAAGCCTGTCAAAGTAACAATTGAGAAACTCGGTTTCGAAGGTCTTTGACAGGTTTAGAATGATGTATTGTAATTTGGGTTTAGCGCCTAAATAAATATAAGTGTATAGCACACTAGACTATGTAGCCAAAAAATAATAGAAAATAGATAGCACTTGCCTTTTACTATTGAAAGCGAATAGATTTTGTGGGTGATATTTTGGCTACAATATAAGAAGGAATAAGTAGCATAATCAAACATAATAACATAGTACCCGCATTGAGTAGCAAAATATATCCAATATTAATATACACCGGAGCAGTACTCACATAATAAGTTTCGGGATTAAGACCTACAACTCCATATTTTTGTTGTATCACTAACAACCCAATACCTATTAGATTGCCCCAAAACAAGCCTATCAAAATCAAATATCCGGCATTGTATAAAAACATTTTTCTAATGCTCCAATCATTAGAGCCTAGTGCTTTTAGTACCCCAATCATAGGTGTTCTTTCTAATATTAAAACCAACAAGGCAGTGATCATGTTGATACCGGCTACCAAAATGATAATACTAATGATTCCTATAATATTTAAATCAAAAAGTTTTAACCATTCAAAAATAGTCCCATATTTTAATGTAATGGTTTGGCTATCTAGAGTCGAAGGAATATTCTCATAGATTTCTTGCCCTTTTTGATCGATTTTATCAAAATCATCAATAAAAACTTCAAAGTTACCTATTTCATTGTCTTTCCATTTATTCATTTTTATAATATGCCGTATATCGGCAAAAAGAAATGTTTCATCAAAATCCTGAAATCCTGAACGATATAACCCGACAATTTTAAAAGCTCTTATGTATGTTTTTGAGCTTGACGTTGAGTTTTTCTTTAAAAAATATGTGATTGCCTTATCCCCTACCTTGAGTCCTAAACGATTTGCAATGTGTGAAGACAACAAAATTTCCTCATTTAGTTTTCCACCTACATCCGGGATGCGTCCTTCTACCAGATATTCTTTAAAATAGTCCCAATTGTAGTCTTTTCCTATTCCTTTTACAACCACTCCGTCAAAATCTGTTGCGGTACGTATTATACCCATCTTAGTAGCAACACCTTGCATGTGTTTTACCCCTTCTACATCATTAAAATTGGGATAAAAGCTTTGATCTTTGATAATAGGAACCAGAGATTCGAGACTATTATTATTATCAAAACTAGAAATTAACACATGACCATTGAATGCAGCAACTTTTTCTCTTATTTTACGTTGTAGACCTACACCAGTAGCAATAGTAATCAGCATCATAATCATACCCAACGCAATTGCAGAAATTGCAATTTTTGTTATTGGAGTTGATATACTACTTTTATGTTCCTTACCTTTGATAAGGCGTTTGGCGATAAAATACTCGAAATTCAAGCTTAACTATGGTTTTTATTAGAAATGCATTCAAAAATACATTTTTATTCTTTTGTACGCTTCTTATTTCTTGCGGAAGTGCAACAAAAGTATCTTCGCAGGTTTCTAATGTTAGTCTACAAGATACGATACCTGATCAAAATGTTATAAGGGATACTACAAAAATTGGTCAACCTCTTATTGTAGGGGCCAACCAAACTGAAGCTTACGTACCACTACTGAAAGATAAAAAAGTAGCTATCGTAGGAAATCAGACTTCTGTAATTTTCAAATATCCAAACCTTACCCCTATTATACAAAATGTAGGTGAAATACAATCCCCAAATTTTAATCAACATACACATCTTGTTGATTCACTATTATCGAGAGGTATTAACATTCAAAAGGTTTTAGCTCCAGAACATGGTTTTAGAGGAAAAGCCGATGCAGGAGAATTAGTAGCCGACAAAAAAGACATCAAAACAGGACTACCGATACTTTCATTACATGGAAAAAATAAAAAACCATCTGTAGCATCACTATCCGATATAGATATTGTCATTTTTGATATTCAGGATGTAGGCGTTCGATTTTATACTTACATATCTACGCTACATTATGTGATGCAGGCATGTGCAGAAAATAACATTCCGCTTTTAATACTAGATCGTCCTAATCCTAATGCGCATTATATCGACGGTCCTACTTTAGAAACAGAACATACTAGTTTTTTAGGAATGCACCCCATACCACTTGTTCATGGTATGACTATTGGTGAATATGCCAAAATGGTAAATGGTGAAGGATGGTTAGGAGATAATTTGGTGTGTAATATTACCATTATACCTGTTAAGAATTACACACATAATACGCCATACAGCTTGCCGATAAGACCTTCTCCAAATTTACCAAATGATAAAGCAATAAACATATACCCTAGCCTTGGTTTTTTTGAAGGAACAACTATTAATGCCGGGCGAGGTACAGAAACGCAGTTTCAGATTTTTGGCTCACCCGATTTGGCTATTGAAAAATATGATTATGCTTATGTACCACAACCTAATTTTGGAGCTAAATATCCAAAACATCAAGGGGAAGTATGCTATGGTAAAGATCTCAGAGAAACCCCCTACCAAAATGCGATTAACCTGGAGTGGTTGGTTTATGCTTATAAAAACACTAATAATAAAGAGAAATTCTTTAATACCAAGTCTTTTACACTGCATGCCGGAACAAAAAAATTACAACAACAAATACAAGAAGGCTTCAGCATTACACAAATCAAAAAATCATGGCGTGATGGTCTTATACAGTACAAAGCCAAAAGAAAAAAATACTTGTTGTATAAATAGTAGATACCTTATCCCATAAAGTGCACATAGACAATATACCTCTATTTACAAAATCAGAGAAACACTTTGATTATGAATACATTTTAGCTTTCATTTTCTCAACAATATTATAGGCTGCAGGGCATATTGCAACATTCTTCAAGGTAAGATTAGAAATCTGTTGAAATTTTTTTCGGTCGGTATGCGGATATTCTCGACATGCTTTTGGCCGTACTTCATAAATCGAACAATAATTATCTGAACCAAGAAATACACAAGGAGTTTGTTGTAATATCAAATCTCCATCTTCATCTATTCTCAAATACTCTTGTTCAAACTGATATGGTTTCATCTTTACATGCTTTGAAATACGTGCTACATCTTTGTCGGTAAACAAAGGACCCGTAGTTTTACAACAATTTGCACATTGCAGACAATCAGTTTGCGCAAACTCTGCATCGTGTAGGTCTTGCATGATTTGATCAAGCTTCTTTGGTGGCTTCTTTTTAAGCTTCGTAAAGAACTTTTTGTTCTCGTTATGCTTATCTTTGGCGAGTTGTGGTAATTGATCTATAAATTCTTGCATAATCACAAAATTACGATTTACGATTTACGAAATACAATTATGAACAAAGATGTTTTTGGAGAAGCTATAAAAGACTTTTATAATAAGAACCATTCTAAAGATATCATTGTGTTGGCTCCAGACTTTGATGACGATAGTATCCCTGTATCGTATCTCTTCAGAAAGTATGATGAGATGCCAACTATAGAACAAAAGGCGCTAACCAAAAGTTATGGTGACGTACTAGATGTAGGTTGTGGTGCCGGTAGCCATACCCTTTATCTTCAAAACGAGAAAAACCTCAAGGTATTTGGTATAGATACTTCGCAAGGAGCTGTAGAAATTTGTAAAAAAAGAGGCATTATTAATGCTCGGGTTCAAGATATTTATACATTGTCTAATCAGAAGTTTGACACGCTTCTGTTTTTAATGAATGGAACCGGGATTATTGGTAAATTAGATTATATCGATCGGTTTTTTACACATATGAAAACACTCCTACAACCAGGAGGTCAAATCCTAATCGACTCATCAGACATATCCTATCTTTTTACAGATGAAGATGATGGTTTTTGGATAGATGCTTCTGCCGGATATTATGGCGAAATGCAATATAAACTAAAGTACAAAGCCCTAGAATCTGATTGGTTTGATTGGCTATATCTTGACTATAATACCCTACAAAATGCTGCTAATGCCAATGGCTTTTTATCAGAAGTATTGTTTGAAGGTGAGAATAATGATTATCTAGCAAGGTTGCGTATTGCAGATTAAATTTTACATTTATGTATTGATGGTATAATCTTTGTGAGAAACCAAGAGATTACTTTAAAGATGATGTTAAAGTAAAAACTAGCTTCTTGTTCATTCGTTTATACACAAATTATGTTACATAGTATGCACCTTATAAAACTCTTTAGTTACTTAGTGCTCTCTTTATTTATACTTGTAGGGTGTAGTGATGACGATGATAACGGTAATAATGCATCTCAGGAAGCAAATACAAAACCTCTGGGCACTTCTGCAAACGATCTTTTGAGTGCTGTAAATTTTAATAGCGTATCTATTGAAATTGTATCTATTCAGGGGTTTGAGCCTACTACAACTGCTATAAATGGGTTGAGAAACTTTTTGCAACAACGCTTATTCAAACCTGACGGAATTACAATTATCCAACGCACCGTCGCTTCTTCTGGCGAAGCTCCTTTTTCCATTGAAGAAATTAGAGCTATAGAAAATGATAACAGAACTATATTTAATGAAGAAGGTGACATCGCAGTGTATGTATACTTTGCAGATGGTAGTAATGAAAAGGACACCGATGAGCAGGTTACTTTGGGAACAGCATATTTAAACACTTCGGTGGTGATTTACGAAGAAACACTGCGTAAGTTTAGTAATCGACCTGGCGCTCCTTTATTAAGTACAATTGAAACTGCAACCCTAAATCATGAATTTGCACATTTACTTGGATTAGTAAATATTAGTACCCCTTTACAATCTGAACATGAAGCTACCGATACAGAAGGTGAAGGTAATAACCATTGCAATGTAGCCGGATGCTTGATGGAAGCTGCCATAGAATTTGGTAGCGGCATGATGGGTATTGGTAACGAAGTACCTGAGCTTGATAGCCAATGTATTGCTGATTTGCGAGCTAATGGAGGGAGATAATCAATACATTAGTCACTTACGGCACCATAGGCGCTTTTGATTGAGCACATCTAAATAGTATATCAAGTTAACCACTGGCATTATTTTCGTGCCAAGAATTCTTTTGCTGTAAGTACTGGAATTTTTGAGTTTTTAAAGTCCTTTTTATTTCGAGTAATAATCACATCAATTTGATTTTCAATTGCTGAATAATATTGCAGTCCATCTTCGAAATCTCGAAAATTATCATCACTTAAAGCTAATTCCGTTATTTTATCATCCAAACTTAATAACTCTACAAGCACCTTAAATTTACGTAATATTTTTCGAGCTTCTTTTTCCGATTTTATTTTAGAAAGAATATAATTCGTATTAGCAAATGTCAATGATGAAATTGTTAATTCTAATTCTTTTTTATCTGCCCGAGAGAATAGATCAGCTGCCTCGTCATAGAATTTATCTCTTTTGGATAATAAGTCTATAATAATATTGGTGTCAATTAATAATCTACTCATTTATATTTTTCAATTAGATAATCAGTATAAGAATCTTTTATATCAAAATCTTTATCGAAAGATATCACGCCACTCAAACTTTCTACGAGAGGAGTTATATCTGTTTTACTTTTCCTACTTTTAGTTAGCGTTTTCAAATATGCTTCGATAAGTTTAGATAAACTGATATCATTCGATTTAGCATATTTTTTAGCACTTTCGATTATACTTTTATCTAAACTTAATGTTAGTTTTTTGTCCATGTTGCAAAATTTACGTACAAATATAATAAATTACTACGTAAAGTTAATGTAGAGGACTATTTTATTGTTTGTGGTTAACCAATCAGTAAAAAACATCTTGATTTGCCAATATATCTTCTTATACATAACTAAATTCAAAAAAGACAGGCTAATCTATCACAAAAACTTGCTCACCCGCAATATAAGTAGCTTTAACCTTGATGTTAGGAATTTTGTCTTCTTCAACTTCCATGATATTATCCACTAGAATCACAAAATCAGCAAATTTACCTACTGTAATGCTTCCTTTTTCTATTTCTTCAAAATTACTGTAAGCCGCCCAGATTGTCATTCCTTTTAGCGTTTCTTCGCGTGTTAATGCATCTTCTTTCTGAAAACCTTCTTCTGGATACTGCTTGAGGTCTTTTCGGGCAACGGCCGCATAAAATGTATAAAACGGACTCACATGCTCTACCGGATAATCGGTCCCCAAAGCGAGTTTACCTGTTTTTTCTAATAATTTTTTATATGCATAGGCTCCTTTGATACGTTCTTCACCCAATCTTTCGTCTGCCCAGTACATATCACTAGTAGCATGTGTGGGCTGAACACTCATGACAAGGTTATCATTTAAGAGTTTGAACTCTTCTGGTGCTACTACCTGAGCATGTTCTACTCGCCATCTGCGGTCGGACTTGTTCTTAAGTACCTCATAATAAGTATTCATCACTACAGCATTGGCAGAATCCCCTATCGCATGCGTATTCATCTGAAAAGGAGATGCTGCTAATCGGCTTGCTAAATTTTTAAAGTCTTCGTTACCAATGACCATGGCTCCATAATGATTTTCCTGATCAGAATACGGTTGTTTTAATGTGGCTCCCCTGGATCCTAATGCACCATCTGCATATACTTTGAATGAAGAGACATTTAGCTTATCTGTTTTATGCACTCCTTTTTCTAAGTAATAGTCTACATATTCGGGCACATTACTGACCATAGCATACATTCTAATGTTGAGCTGATCTGTTTTTTGAAGACTATCGATCAGAGCGATCACTTGTGGGCTTAATCCTGCATCATCTACTGTAGTTAATCCATAGCTAAAGTTGATCTTCTCTGCATCTTTTAAAGCTTGTATTTTCTCCTTAAGAGTGGGTTCTGGTAATATCTTGTTAATCATTACCATCGCATTATCTACCAGTACTCCTGTGAGCTTGCCTTCTTTTTTAATAATCTCGCCTCCTATGACATCAACATATATATTAATACCAGCCATATCCAACGCTTTTTGATTGACTAGTAATGCGTGACCATCTACCCTGGTAACAGCCACCGGAGTATCAGGAAATAAACTATCAAGTTTTTCTTTGTTCGGAAATTCTTTTATCTCCCAATCGTTTTGATCCCAACCCCGCCCAGTGATAAAAGTTACATTTTTCTCTTTCTGAAATTCGACAATACGATCCAGAACCTCATCATAACTCTTAGTCCCTACAAGATCTACTTTTTGCTGCTGTAGCCCTAATCTATAAAAATGGCAATGTGCATCAATTAGTCCCGGTAGGATGGTCTTTCCGTTAGCATCCAGTGTATCTGTAGCTGTATATTTCTGAAGTAACTCTTCGGTACTTCCAACGGCAATAAAATTACCATCCTGTATTGCAAATGCCTCAGCTTTGGGATTGTTATCATCTACTGTATATATATTGGCATTTAGGACTAACAAATCTACTGGTAATTTAGATTGTTGGCAGGAAATAAAAAATAAGGTGCTAATAAATAAAAAGCTAATTTTTTGCATGGTATAGTTGAGTTGAGTTGTCTTTATGGATCTAAAAATAGGGATATCTGGCTTTTGAGGTGGTTAAGGTTTTCTTAATAAAGTTGTATACTAGCCATTCTTTTTGTTAGAAAATATCATATCGCCTCATATTATTCATACGAATCAGTATTTGTATCGAAATGTGCTTCCAATCAAGATTATAAAAAAAGGTTTGACTTTAATAGGTCAAACCTTCAATGCGTATATAAGCCCAAGAGGTGTTCCAAAAGAACAGGTATTAAGGTTTCGAGTCAATCCTCGGTGCATTCAAATCTCGCTGTGTCTTCCTGAGGCAGGATTATCGAGTAAAACAACTTCATTCCAAAAAACCCTTTACAATATTTACAGTATTTTAACCCAAATGATGCCTAAGGGAGTATATAAATACTATTTGCTTGTAACAATCCAGGTATTGATCTTATGTTCTAGTAATGCCAGGGGTACACATCCGGTTTCTAGTACTTGGTTATGAAATTGTCGAATATCGAATGTGTCTCCTAACTCTTTTTCTGCTTTTGCTCGCAATTCGATAATCTTCAACTGACCAATTTTATAGGATAATGCCTGACCGGGATTGGCCATATAACGTTCGATCTCTGAGGTGATCCCAGCTTCTGATTCTGCTTCGTTATTTAATGAATATTGTATCGCTTGCTCTCTTGTCCACCCTTTAGAATGTAATCCTGTATCTACTACCAAACGAACAGCACGATGCATTTCTGCACCTAACATCCCAAAATACTGGTATGGATCGGTATATAATCCTAGTTCTTTACCCAAAGACTCACTGTATAATGCCCAACCTTCGCCATACCCGCTATACCAAAGTGTTTTTCTGAATTTTGGTAACACTTCGCTTTCTCGCGTTAGCGAAATTTGATAGTGATGTCCTGGGATAGCCTCATGTAAAAATAAAGACTCATCGCTGTACGTATTGTATTTTGTAACCTCTGGAATTGGGGTATAAAAAATCCCCGGACGAGTCCCATCTAATGATCCGGGATTATATTCTGCGCTTGCAGATTTCTCACGAAACGCTTCTGTACGTCGTACTTCAAAAAGTGTTTTTGGTTTTACATCAAACAATTTTTCGATCTGTGGTTTCATACGATCATGGATCGCGTTGAAATTATCGATCACTTGTTGTGGCGCTGTGAATGGCATCAGTTCTTTCTTATTGCGCACATGATCAAAGAATGATTTTAGGTCACCTTTATATCCAACCTGTTCTTTTATTTTCTCCATTTCAGAGGATATTCGTGCAACTTCAGACAATCCTAGCTTATGAATCTCATCGGCAGTCATGTTGGTTGTTGTATATAGCTTGATTTGATACTTATACAACGCTTCACCGTTAGGAATATCAGAAATACCTGAGCTAGCTCTACCTGCTTCAAGATATTCGGTACTCATAAAGTCATGTAAACTTTTGTAGGCAGGGATAATTTTTTCGGATACCATTGTACTATACGCCTCAGTCAGTTGTTTTTTATCTGCTTCAGAAAAATCTTTAGGAAAACTCTTTGCTGGAGTATAAAAAAGATGTTGATCCAGATCTTCTACCGTTAGCGCTTCTAATTGAGGAAGTACTTTTACAATTAAAGGTTTTGGCAGCACATACCCTTGGGTCATACCTTCTTTCATTTTTTCTTTGGCAGAATTCATCCACTCCAAATATCCCTCAAGACGTTTGAGCCAATTCTTATAGTCTTTCACAGTTTTGAAAGGCTGTGCACTAGCCCCACTTGCCAATTGACCTGCGGACAAATTTATAGACCACATCTGATCTATTGGAAAATAGTCTTTTCTGTACTTAAAACCTTCGAGGTTGATATCACATTCCCAATTTAGGATAGCTTTGGTCATTTTTTCACTTTCAGAAAGTGTAGTATCGTCAAATTTGGCTAGTTCTTCTTTGTATTTGTTGTAATATGCCTTTACCTTGTTTACCGTTTCATCTGCCAATGGATTTGGAAACTGGTCATTAAAACGATTATCCCCAGCGTAGGTAGCTTGTATAGGATTGAGCTGTAAGCCTTCTTCGTAATAATTACCTAGCATTTCATCAAATTTGGCGCTAATATCTATTGCTGTAATTGGTGCTTTGGTAGTTTTCTCGTCCTTACATCCTGTAAAAACTATAGCAATGCATACTACAGTAAGTATTTTTTTAATCATATCGTACGTGTTTTTGTTTGTAGTGAAGGGAAAGGTAAGAAAATTGGTCTTAAAACAAATGCTTCTTAACACTGTAGCCATACAATATAGATTCTTGGCGTACTCATATATTGAAGTCATTATATAGAAAACGTATCCAGCGTTACTTTTTCCTTTTGATTGTATAATTTTATAAATTTCACCTCTTTGGTCTCATTAGATAGACCATAGTTCCTGTATATAGTATATTTCAAAAAGACATTGTCATAAATTGATAAATTGCGATCCGCCTCGAGATTCACTATCCAATTGCCTTGTAACGAATTATCCAGAACAAACTCTTTGGATAGTGCTCCATAACCTTTATCCTTGGGGGTAAGTTGTTTATTTTGATGCAATTGATTGTGCCATTCGTAAAACTTATTTTTAGGATTTACAAATTGAAGATCAAACTTTGCTTTGGGATCATTCCAATCAAAAACAATACGCACTGGTGCACTTTTAACAACAAGAAAATCTCTTGGCACATCGGTGTATGACACCTCTATTCTATTAAGATTAAGAAGGTGTTGTAATTGTGATACAACCTGCGGTTTCACTTCTTTAAAATCTACAACCCTTTCTTTATCCTGAAGCATAATTTTGTAGATATCGAATGCCTTTTGATACTGCTTATTATCCTTGTAAATTCTGGCCAAATCAAGATAGGATTGTGCATAATCAGGTTTTATTTCAAAAATACGCTTATAAATAAGCATTGCATCTTTTTTCTCTCCTAACGCTTCTAGCCTGAAGGCTAATGCTCGAAGCGTACCATAATCACTATCTCTTATTTCTGCAAGATTTGATAATATTTCTTTAGAAAAATCAATGTTTCGATATTTAAAATACTCAAAGCAATACAGATAAAACTTTGTGTCGTGAATATGGTTTTCACGTAATTGATAATATTGATCAACTGCCTCTTCATAGGTGGTGCTTGCCCATAACGTCTCTAGATGTTTTGGCCTATTATTTTGTTGCATCAATTGTATACTCGCTTCTTTATATTCGTTGTCAGTAATCAACAACGTGTTTTCTTTTTCCTCTCGTTTTCCCAAAATGCTTTGATCCATATTGGTGGTAATATAGAATACTCCATTCCTGCCCAAGGTACCATATCTTGAAGCTCCAGCTATACCTGGCGTATAGGTTATATTTTCGATCATATCCACCATCAGAAAATTTGGTGCTCTATCTAGAGGAATCCCATTTACCACAAACAAAATATCGGTACTTGTTTCGATGGATCTTCCTCTTCTTGCTAAATATACGGTATTATCGAGATTTCTTATTGGAGATATTACCTTAACTGCAGGAAACTGAAATCGTATCAAATCTGGTAGGTATATTGCTGCATCAGGAAAATCTTTTTTGGCAATGGTATAGTTGGCAAACCCAATCTTGCGTTTATTTTTTTTGATACCACCCATTTTTACTTCGGGTTCAACATGCTCTTTGGCATCTTCAAACCTTACCTCACCCAACATATTATACTTGGGCTTTAGCTCAATATTGACATCTTTGTTATTGTCTTCTACCAATACATCTTTACTTTTAAAACCAAAATGGTCAAACATGAGTACATCTCCCTTTTTAGCTTGTATATAAAAAACACCATCTGCATTAGTCTCACTATGCTTCATCGTTTCTTTTACCAAAACCCTGCAACCTTGTATTGGTTTGCCTTTGAAGGCTACAGTTCCTTTTATAAACTCAGAAGAGGTGTCAAAATCATAAACAAAATCATTTTTGGTAGTATCGAAAATATTATCTATTGCTACGCTTGGATTGGTTTTTAATAGATTTATATACATCCCACCGGTAAAATAAGCTGACTGCTGTAATTCTTTGTGATTTGCTGTTATCTTGCTACTTATGTAAAAAACCGGTATATCATTGTACTCAAATTTAGGTTTTCCGTAGTTATAGTATCCATCGGTAAAAACGAGATATTGATTGGGTATGTTTTTTTCGTTAAAGAGCGTCGAAAAATTAGTAGCTCCATTATACTTGATGTTTTTAATCTCATTAATTAGTGTGTTACCTACTCCATTATCAATTATAAATGATTTTATCTTTGCTGTACTATTAGAGAACGTAACTAAATCTACATGTGCAGTATTCAATTCTAAAAAATAAGCTTCTAAAAACGCTATCTCTTCATCGATATTTTTATCTTTCATTGATAGTGAAGTATCCCAATATAGCGTAATATGCTTCGGTTTTTCATACATATCTACTGTATATGATGGTAAAGGAATTTTGATATGCATCTTAAATGCTATCCCAGCATCTTCTTTGGAAATCCAGGAATTTTGACTTCCGTTTTTGATAAATGAATGTCCTATTCTACTACCGGTAATTGCAAATCTGAAATTCTCTCCATACACCTTTACTAATTCAATACTGGCTATAAAATCTTGATTAACGCTAATATTATAATCCGACAAATCAATCCTTTCTTCTCCTTTTTTTCGACTAATTGTGTGCAAGATATTGTCCATTACTATGTTCTCTCCTGGCTTGCCCTTATTATTTTTATAAATATTAACTCTTACAACAAGACTGTCTGCTGTATTTTCAATAATATTAAACCGTATGTTCTCAAGTTGGGCGTTCTTTTTTCTTGATTTAATAAAGGCTCCTATTTCACTACCCAAGGCATTGTTATCACTCCAATATGCCATCATATTTGAATCATAGGTTATGTATCCTATGGAGTCTAATCTACGGGCTACGATAGCAGCACCCAATTGGTCTGAATGATCATTTGATAAAGGTTTTAGAAATATTTTGTTATTGGTATTTAAAATTTTAAAGAGTTGTTTGTGCGTAAATTTGATCGGTTCGTATCCAACCCCTGAAAACTGTATGATATCATCATCACTAATTTCGTCCTCATCATAACGCAAATAAAACTTTCCGTTTTCATCGCTAACGGTTCCAACTCCTTTGTCTATAAAACCAACATTTGCATGTGAAACGGTCTTTTTAGTATCTTGATTAAAAACATAGGCATCGATAACCATTTCATACTGACCATAAGATGGTAGTAAAATGGCCAAAAAAAACACTAAAAATAAGACCTTTTTACTTTTCATAACATTAGACTTAAAGATTAACATTCTTAAAAATAGAAAACAATACCCTGTAAATCAATATGTTTAATGTTAATAATAGTTAATTTTAAAGAAACTTAAATTCTGGATACCACGATTATCATTGTATTATCGAGAAGCTCTTTTTTAATCTACCAAACAGCATACTAATGTCTCAGTTTGGCCTTAAGCTTCCCCTTCTCTTCTGCATCCCATTCTTCTTTAAGGATACTAAACAAAACTCCATCAGTTCTTCCCTGACCATTAACTGCAGGAAAAATGCTTTTTAAAATACCTTCTTGTGTACACCCCACACTTTGCATTGCCGCAATGCTTATTGTATTCTCGACATAAGCACCGAGCCCGATTCGTTTAGCTTTCATGGTCTCAAAAGCAAATTGAAACATGAGGTATTTGCAATGTTTATTAAGTCCGGTTCCTCTAAAAACTGATCCGTACCAAGTATATCCTATTCTGATTGCTGATAAGATTGGTGTTATTTCACAATATCTTGTACTTCCAGCGTATTGCTTTTTGGTTTTATCATATACTATAAAGGGGTATTCTCTTTTGGCTTTTCGATTATTGATAGCAGATTGTATGTAGTGTGTTAGATTTTGCAGCCCGTCTCCTTTTACAAAGGAATAATCCCAGATATTAGGTTCATTAGCAATAGGTAATAGATGATTTACATCTTCGATATGTAATGGGCGAAGTAACACAAAATCATCTTCTAAGATATAGTGTTGTGAAAAGTTAAAATCAAGCATAAGCAAAATTCTCTTGTATTAATACCCTCGTGTATATTGTTCTTTTTCGGTAAGCAGAACAGCTTGTTTTCCTTTATTTGTCAAAAACTTTGTCTTCAACGTAATTCTATCCTTTAACTTTTGCAAGAATACTATAAAGTGCAGATGTGGTCCTGTAGCCCAACCAACATCGCCACTATAACCAATAAATTGTCCAATTTTTATTTGATCTCCTACTTGTACATCAACTCCATTTTTCTTGATATGCGTATACTCTGCAAAAGTACCGTCGCTATGATACACCACTATAAAGTTATTGTATTTAGCACATTCGGCAGTAGTACAGCTTTCTTTGAAACTTTCTTCTATATCAACAACAACTCCGCCCCTTGCTGCATAAATCTTGGTTCCTACTGGCATTTTGAAATCTAAGGCATTTTCATTTTGATGAGAAATGCTACCATTATATCCCTGTGAAACCCAAAAAGTAGCTCCATTAGCAAATGGTAAATAGTATTCAAAATTAGTATCATATGTTTCTTTTGCATGGTCACCATGATTATACGTAGATTCATACCCTAGTTTAATCCTTTTTTTTCGATCTATTACATTAAGGTCTGTAATCGTATACTTTTTAGTTCTTGCCGGTACCACAAAAACTTTAGTATTGCCTTTTGTAGCCTTTAGATTCTCTAGTTTGAAGTTAATTTTTGCAGATACGGGGCTATACTCATCATTATCAGCCAGGATTTTAAATCCATTCTCAGTTTCTTCATAATACAGCTTGAAGTTATCCTGAGCATGTGTAAGTAGTGTAAAGAAGCTAAAGGCAAAGAGAAAAATACTTTTCATAGATTTCATTTTTACCTAAAATACAACAAAAATTATACCTTTTCTAATATCTATGATGAGCACAACACCTATTCGAATACAAAATTTCGAAAAAACATATAAAAAACTATATATCAATCACGTGTACAACTCCTGCCAGTGACGAGAGCTCGTTACAAAAATAAAAATAGCTCTCGCAGGGGTGCAGGAGTTCATTACAAAATAAAAATAGCTCTCGCAGGGGTGCAGGAGCTCGTTACAAAACTGAGCCACTATGGACTTTAAAGCTCATAGTGAATTAGTATATGTGATATTCATCTTAGCGTTTAATTATCCTTAATTTCTATAGATAATACATTTAGTAGCTTGTATAAGAGATCATCCTGACTTTGCCTGTAAGAATTAGATGCCAAAAATATAAATAGATCTTGTTCAATTAAATATGCAAAATCAGCGAAAAAGATATCATTCCCCCCATTATGTGTGGCTACTAATCCTCTATTACTATCAAGTATGCCCCAACCATAACCTCTATAGAATTCGCTAGTGGCATCTTCTCTTATATATTTCGTATACATTTTTTGTTTGTTTACTTCGTTTATCAGATTTGCCTTTATAGATTTATAATATTTGGTGATATCATTTGCCGACATCAATAGCCCGCCATTGCCTTTTAGGTGCCAGTATGGGCCATCAATATCCCATGGTTGTTCGTTTGGTTTTCCTAGATTAGTCATTGGCGCCTCAAATACGCCTAAATCATCGTATCCGTTAGCAACCTCTTCGTTACTATAATCTGGCAGCAGATATCCGGCAGTTTTCATTGCTGATGAATCAAAAATTTGCTCATTTAAGAATTCTTCATAAGATGCATTACTTACAGTTTCAATAATAATTCCCAAAAGACTGAAGCCTATGTTTGAATATGTATATCGCTCCCCTGGCGAGAAAAGTAACTGTGTTTTAAAGACCTCTTCTAGATATGCCTCTTTAGAAATCTCGTCGTAATCACTACCTATGGCATCAATCAACCCAGAACTATGCGTAAGTAATTGTTCGATAGTAATATCTTTTTTATCTTCTGGTGCTTCGGGGAAAAAATTGTACAGCGCATCTTGATACTCCAGCAGCCCAAGTTCCTGGCATTTAATAATTCCCATAGCGGTAAATGGTTTTGTTATCGAGCCTATATCAAAAACTGTATTTTGATCAATCGCTATCTGGTTCTCTCTATCTGCAAAGCCAAAGCCTTTACTATAAGAAACGGCATCTGTTGTTCCTATGTGTACTACTCCATTAAAATCAGTCTCTTTTTCTATAATTTCATCAATTTTTGAAAGAAGAGTACCTTCAGGAATACTGTTATCATCTTTACATCCTTGCATTAAAAAAAAGATAGAAGCTAAAATCAAAACAAATCTGGTCATTATTATTCTTTTAAAAATTAGTATGACCCAAAATTATCTTATGTAGATGTAGCAATGCTTTTTTGCAGGTTGGAAAAAGGTTGGAAAGAGGTTGGGTTATATAATTTATTCTGATTGTACATCTATATTGCTAGTCGATGGTAAAACCTTAAGCAGCTCATGCCTATTCTTTACATCAAATACCTTATAAATCTTATTCGCGTGGGATTTTACAGTTGATACCTCTATAAAAAGTATTTTTGCAATTTCTTTTTGAGATTTGTACTGTACAATTTCGTCTAGTACTTGCTTTTCTCTATGAGAAAGATGTGCTACTTTTTGTAAGTAGGAGTCATTGGACTCTTGCAACCCATAGCTGTTTCTGTATTTGAAATACAAGAACATTGCCACACAAATAATTACCGTTATTGATAGCAATACAAATATTGGGAATAATTCTATACTTTCTATTTCAATTTCTTCTTCCATGATTTAGATTTACTTGATCTCAGTTGAAGGAGAAGTTTAGTGATTAATAATCAAACTTATAGGTAGCCCCCCCTAAAAATTGTATCCCCTGCACCGGAAAATTGACCCATCGCTGATAATTCTCTCCTGCCAGGTTATTTCCTTTGACAAAAAAGGAAAGTTGGTCATTAATGCGATAACCAAGATTTACGTTGGCATCAAAAAAGCTATCAAGAGTAACGTTAGCTTCGGTAATCCCGGGAACCGAAATTAGTGTATTATCAATATCTTCTCGCTCACCCACATAAAATAATTGTGCGCCAAAGAACCACTGTGTATTGATCTGATAATCTAAATAGACTGAAGCTTTCAATTCAGGTAAATTCCATGCTTCTTGCTCGTCTTCGGTGCTATAGTTAAAATATTCTGCTGAAGCTCCTAATTTAAACTTCTTATTAACCTCAACATTTAACTCTCCATAGCCAACAAGAGTATTAATATCATCATAACGATAGGAGAAAGAATTGCCATAATCATAGCCTTCTAACTGTAGTGTTGGTCTCTCATTACTAACAAACAAAGGTTTTTCATCTTCAGAAACATAGCTTCCTCTAAAATTATAACTCACCACATCAGAGATTTTACCTTTTAAACCAACATATGCATCATACGATGTATTGGTAGGGGCTACAATAAGAGTTGGAGATACATATGGATTGTTTTGTACGGCGTCTCTATACGTGTTTTGTTGTAAGTCACCCTCTAGTCCACCATATGCGATAACAGATTCTTCTAATAATCTATAGGATGCTGTGACTTTGGGATAGAAAAAAATATCATTGTCTTCATTTTCTGTATCAATACTATAATAGAAAGCTGCGCCCAGATTTACTGTTAGATTATCTCTTAAGATCACCAAACTAGGGTGTACACCAAGATTAAGAACACCATAATTATTAGGTGTTTGTAAAATGGGGTCTCGATCCCGATCAAAGCTACCGCTAAGATAATCCCCAATAAAATTTGTAGTGATTAATGAATTTCCCATTTCAAACTCAAAAGTAGGTTTTGCAACTACGTGATGTTCTACAGATCCCAATGCATCACCAAAAAATCGATACTTCAATGTAGCTTTCTTAAAATACTGTTCATCGAACTGGAGCTTCCCTCCCAGTTTAAACCCATAATAATTTTGTTGTGGGTCGATAGCATCAATTTGTGTTTGCGTTAGAGTTGGTATTTCTGGCAGCCCATACCAATTGTATAACTGATGCTCTGCACCCACTTCTAATCCATACGTATAATCCCTTTTACGAGAAGTATAGTTAAGATCTAAAACAGAGTTATAGAATTTATCCTCTAATACCACTTCATCAATACCACCTTGAGATGAATTATGATGTAAATATAAGCCTAGATTATCGGTGCGGTCGATCTGAAAATTACTATAAAACTCTGCCAGCACTGATGTAAAGTTCCCAAATCCCAAAGTCGCATAGTTATCATATATATCTATGGGTTTTGGGCGATCTATATTAGTTGCTCTTCCTTTTGCAGGTGTATAAGTAGACGCTACAGGGACCGAAAAAATAGTGTATTGTATTTGCTTTTTCTTTTGGGCAACCGAATCATTAAGAACCGGAGTAGATTTCACCTTAAATGCGTCGCTAATTGTAGGTGTGTATGCTTTTACAATGACTACGCGCTCTGTCTCGAGCGTTTCATTGTCTTTTTCTTGCGCTATCGCACAAACGCTTAGTATGCTGAAACAAATAAAAGGTAGTACTTTCTGAAAATATCTAATCATGAGATACACATCGTTTTTTAATACCAATTCTTATATAATTTTAATATTGAAGAATTGGTATGACTTAATATTACTGTTCGGTTTGGATGGATGAATTTGTTTTTGCCTCTTCGGCTTTAATCTTTTTGAGTTCGGATTGGGCCTCATCAACGACATCAGGAAAATCAGAGAAGTTTTTAATTACACTCTCTAATATATAGGTTGCCTGATATGCATCCTTAAGCCCATAGAAATTTTTTGCCATAAGTATCAACCCTTTAGAACCATACAATCTATATCCCGGATAATCTTTGGATAGTTTTTGTATCGTTTCATTAGAAATTTTATACTTTCCTTCTTCATTTTTAAAATATGCTTCGTAATACAAGGCCTCGGCGGCTAATTCTCCTGTCGCTATTTTTTGTACTACTGCATACGCGCTTTTAGCACGAGCCATGTCATTTGTTTGCAACGCTGCTCTGGCTGTAAATAGTTGTGCATCACTTTTTACATCATTCTGGATTTTGGGATTAGCCAGTGCTTTATCTGCATACTCAATAGTTTTTTGATAATTGCGTAATTGATAATACGATTTCATCAAATTAGATTGTGCAAAAACAATATTTTGTGGATACTCTGCATCACGCTCTAATCGTTCGAGTACAGGAATTGCTTTTTCATCATTACGGTTTTCCAGATAGATCTGAGATAATCTGGCTAAGGATTGTTCTGTAAATTCTGTTCTATCTTTTTGAAGTACAAATTCATAATGTGGTATGGCAGCTTCTTTATCTCCTTTTTTGAAGTATACTTGTCCCAGATAGAAGTGACTTTTTAAGGCATGTGCCCCATTAGGGAAGTCCCTAAGGTATTTCTCAAATCCGTTAATTGCGGCAGTATCGTTATTTTCTATAAATTGCTTCTCAGCAGCTTCATATGAGGTATTATCCAAATCAGCATCACTTACATCTATAAAACTTAGTCCTTTTACCCAAGATGCATATTCATCTGTTCTTCCTAAATCTACGTAGATCAGCCTAGCTGTATTTACCGCTTGTATAGATTCGTCTGTTCCCGGGTATTCTGCTGCTACTTTTTTGAATTTTGATAAGGCTTTATTACCCTGATCTTTATTATAAAATACGAGTCCTTGTTTTAGTAATGCTTTGGGAACATATGAGCTTCTGGGCAACTCTCCAATCAAACGGTCATATGCATCGATACCGCGCTGTGTCTTATTTTGTGACACATACACATCACCCAACGCAAACATGGCATCATCACGATAGGTAGAGTTAGGATATTCTAATAAAAACCGCTCAAGATCTTTGATCTTTTGATCATGTTTATTTACAAAACCATAACTGATTGCTTTTTGATAATGCGCGTAGTCAGAATCTGGTCCATTTTTTTGAATAGCTTTATTATACGCTTCCATGGCCGGCCAGTATTTACTAGAAATAAAATGACTGTCTCCTAATCTAAGATATGCATCTGTTTGTCGTGCATCGTCTATATCGGTTTTCTTAGAAAATGATTCAAAATACTTAGCTGCTTGTGCGTATTGCTTTAGTTTGAAATATGTATATCCCAAATTATAATCAATCTCTCTGTATTCTATAGTAGATGAAGCACCAGTACTACCCTGAAATTGTTTAAAATCAATTAATGCTTCATCAAAGTCGTTAAGTAAATAATGACTCTCTGCTTTCCAATAGATCGCTCTGGCAGTAACATCAGGATTTACCTGATCTTTTAAAGACTTATTAAAATATATAATAGCTTCAGCTAAGTTATTTTCATTATATAATTCTATCCCTCGATAATAGGCAACTTTTTGATACACTTCTTTGTCAGCAAAATTTCGACTTCCCTCTAGAAGATCCATTGCTTCTTTATAATTTTTTGATGTAATATAAGAGCTTACCAATAGTTCCTTGATTTCCTCCTCGAACGCCGTATTTGGATATTGATCTAAGTAACGAAGTAAAACCTTTGGGGCACTCTCGTATGAGTTCCCAATTTCGTAACTTAACTTTGCATAATTATACAATGCATCTTCCTTGATCTTGGCTTCAAAATCCATTTCTGAAGCATTCTTAAATGCATTTAGAGCCTGTTGTTTCTGATCGGTTTTCAAATATGATTCGGCAAGATGGTAGTAGGCATTCTGTGCTGTAGCATTGCGACCGCCAACAATTTTATTGAATTCAGAAATTGCATTTGCATATTCTCCTTTCTTATAATACGCATAGCCTAGGTAGTAATAATCCGTATTGTTCCATTTTCCTTTACGTCCTTTATATTCTTTGAGATAAGGAATTGCTTTTTCATAGTTTCCAAGATTGAAATAGCTTTCACCTATAATTTTATTTAATTCTGATTTTTCTGAAGGTTTAGATTTTGGTAATTGTGTGAGTCCTTCTTTGATAGCGCCTTCAAAATCACCTGCTTTAAAATTCATATCACTCTGGAAATAGGACAGGTTTTTATTGTACTGATCTAAATCTTTAACCTCGTCAAATAGTTTGTCGGCTTCTTGATAATTATCCCCTTCATAAGCTATAAAACCGAGATAATATTTGGCTTTTGCTCCATACTCAGGCGAATCTTGTACTTGATTTAGAAACTTCTTTGCTTCATTAAATCGTTGAATTTTGAAATACGCATACCCATTATTGAAGTTGAATCTTTCTTTCTCGCTACGACTTAAATTAGATGCATCAACCTTATCATACCATTTGCGTGCATAGGCATATTTTCCGTTATCAAAATAATAGGTAGCTGCATCAAGATATGCTGCATTGCGTTTAATACTTGTAGGATATTGTACTACAAAACGCTCTAGTAATTGATCTGCATCTTTCTGATTTAACCAAACTGCACAATTGGCGATATAATACGAACAATTGGCATCGATATTTTCATCATCGACCATATCCCTTACCTTATCAAAAAGATTTTGAGCAGCCAAGAATTGTTTATTATTGTATAATGCAAGTGCTTGGTTATACTGCACTAATTCATTGGTGTAGATTGCAGATTGCTGAGCAGAAACATTGACTGACAGGTTAATCACAAAAAGCACCGAGGTGATATATTTCATAGTATTAACTGTAAACTATTAAGACCCCAACAGACTAAACAACGAGAATATAAATACATATAAACGTAGTCTAGGTTATAAAACCATCAGATATCGTTAGTTTTATATAGTTCTGACCTTAATTCTTAATTTTAAAAAGTAAATATCGTTTCCCGTGGATATATTTTGTGTTAAAGATAGCTTAATCTTTCATTGTAATAACGAAAAATTATTGAGATAATTACATCGAAGATTTAGAATTATGAATACTTTATGAATGTTAAAATTTCACTCTAGACAATTCTTAATGCACATTTTAAGCATCGAATCACATTTTTTTGAATGGAGCTCTATTGTAAAAACTAAAATATTTATATAAAAAACAGGTTATCCATATATCGGTTAAAAACTATTGTGGTCACTAAATTTTTTTTAACAGAAAACTTTATATTTTTACCATAAATACTAATTTACAATCAAAACCTATGTCTAATACGGTATTAAACCTTAAAGATGCATCAATATATCAGCGCGAAAGTTTAATCCTCTCCGATGTCAATGTAGAAGTCAACAAAGGAGATTTTGTGTATCTTATTGGTAAAACCGGTACCGGAAAAAGTAGTTTTATGAAAACACTATACGGAGATCTCCCTTTATTAGAAGGAGAAGGAAGTATCGTTGATTTTGATTTGCCTACGCTACAAGAAAATCAAATTCCATTCTTACGTAGAAAACTTGGGATTGTATTTCAGGATTTCAAATTACTTAATGATAGAACTGTAAAAGATAATTTACTTTTTGTGCTTAAAGCTACTGGATGGACAGACGAAATAGCAATGGACGACAAGATTGATAACGTTTTGGATAAAGTAGGTATGAAAACCAAAGATTTTAAATTTCCGTATCAACTATCAGGAGGTGAGCAACAGCGTATTGCTATTGCCAGAGCTTTATTGAACGATCCAGAATTAATATTAGCAGACGAGCCTACAGGAAACTTAGATCCACAAACCTCAGTAGAAGTTATGGAAGTCCTACAGGATATCAATAAAAACGGCAATACGATCCTTATGGCTACACATGATTATGCCTTACTTCTTAAATATCCCTCTAAAACCTTAAAATGTGACGGTAGTAAGGTATTTGAAGTAGTACAAAGAAAAGGGTAATCAAAAATGGTTATTCCTACCCTATCCTCAACCCATTTTTGACTGGTAGATCACAAGTAAGCATGGTTACTTCTTTATCTTCTCCTATTGCCCCCATAATTAAACATTCGCTTATCATGTTGGCAATCTGTTTTGGAGGAAAATTTACAACAGCAATCACCTGCTTACCAATAAGTAGTTCTGGTTGATATAATTCTGTAATCTGCGCTGACGTTTTTCGCTGTCCCAACTCGCCAAAATCTACCACTATTTTGTATGCAGGATTACGCGCTTCTTCAAATAATGTTGCACTCAATATAGTACCTACCCTCATATCTACCTTCATAAAATCTTCCCATTGTAACACTTTTTCCATCTTATTATCATTTGAAGACATACTTAATACTAATAAAATTTGTAAAAAAATGTATTTCATCGATAAAAAAATGTATTATACCGATTTTTTATTGATTTTTACAAGTTTACTTACAAGAAAACGTCTTACATTTGTAATATAAAGTTAAAGAAAAAATTAATGTCAATTTGCACCAAAATTGAAAAGCCGCAATACATTACGCCAAGATATTTGAGTTAGCCCCAATTCATCCCCAAAATATCGACAAAAGTCCCGAGCCCCCTCTCGGGATTTTTTTATACATCTATTCAAAAATTCTCTAAAAAAATACACTTAATCGTTAATAAATTGCTTTTTACCGATTATTTGTTGCTTTTTACAAGTTCATGTAGGCTATTTTTTCTTACATTTGTAGTATAGAATTAAAGAAATCATTATTGGTATTTCGCCCCAAATTTGAAATTACCTTGAGTGCATTGATTACCCCAAGATATTTGAGTTAGCCCCAATTCATACCCCAAAATATCGACAAAGTCCCGAGCCCCAACTCGGGATTATTTTTTTACTACTCAAAACTCTAAGCATAGTCCAATACATTAACATTTCAACACCTCTTAATATTTTTATAAAACTTTGATTATGATATGGTTAAATCCAAATCTTATCGTATCTTAAGGTTAATAATGGATATTTATACGTTTCACTTAAAAAAATAGGCTTATGAAATTATTTTATGGAATTATGATCTTAGACCTCAAGGCGCTAAAGATTTTTTTAAAAAATTTACCTGCTGCCAGTAAGTATGCTATGAGAAAGTAGCATTTCTTTATAATGAAGTAGTTTAAATTATCTTCAGATTACAACAGTTTAGTTTAAACCATTTCTATAAAAGATTCTAAAAAATTTAGAATCCACATAAATCAGATGTAATACAAAACCCCGAACATTGCTCGGGGTTTTTATTTTGAATATCAAAATTAATACTAAACGATTTTATTTCGCTTACGTTCAACTTCGGTAAGAAATACTTTTCTTAATCTTAGATGATTAGGAGTAACCTCAACATATTCATCCTTTTGTATATATTCTAAAGCCTCTTCTAATGAAAACTTGATGGCTGGTACAATTTTGGCTTTATCATCAGCTCCTGAAGAACGTACATTGGATAATTTCTTAGTTTTAGTAATATTAACCGTCATATCATCACCTCGAGAATTCTCTCCGATCACCTGACCTTCATAAATATCTTCTCCCGGATCTACAAAGAATTTTCCTCTATCCTGAAGTTTATCTATAGAATAAGGTATTGCCGATCCTTTCTCCATAGAGACAAGAGAGCCGTTGATACGTCCTGGGATATCTCCTTTTAGCGGTTGGTATTCCTTAAAACGGTGCGCCATGATTGCCTCTCCTGCCGTAGCCGTAAGCAACTGATTACGCAACCCTATAATTCCTCTGGATGGAATCATAAATTCACAAACCATGCGATCGCCTTTGGCTTCCATACTAAGCATCTCCCCTTTGCGCATTGTCACCATCTCTACCGCTTTCCCTGAAACGCTTTCAGGTAAATCTATAGTTAACTCCTCGATAGGTTCACATTTAACACCATCGATCTCTTTTATGATAACTTGTGGCTGACCGATTTGTAGTTCATAGCCCTCACGTCTCATCGTTTCTATAAGTACTGATAAGTGCAATACTCCTCTACCAAATACTAAAAATTTATCAGCACTATCTGTGTCATTTACGCGTAGTGCAAGGTTTTTTTCCAGCTCTTTTGCTAATCTTTCTTTAATATGTCTAGAGGTTACAAATTTACCATCTTTACCAAAGAAAGGTGAATCGTTAATCGTGAATAACATACTCATGGTAGGCTCATCGATAGCTATTGTCTTCAATCCTTCAGGATTTTCAATATCGGCAACAGTATCACCAATCTCAAAGCCTTCAAGTCCTACCAAAGCACAAATATCACCAGCTTCAACCGTCTCTACTTTCATCCTTCCTAATCCTTCAAACGTATGGAGCTCTTTAATTTTTGACTTCTTGATTGTTCCATCACGTTTTACCAAAGATACTTGCATTCCTTCTGTTAATGTTCCTCGTTGAAGACGACCAATCGCAATACGACCAGTAAATGAAGAAAAATCTAAAGAAGTGATCAACATTTGCGTCGTACCTTCTTCAATTTTTGGAGCAGGAATATGTTCGATAACCATATCTAATAATGGCTCGATATTATCTGTTTCATTCTTCCAATCATCACTCATCCAGTTGTTCTTTGCAGAACCATACACTGTAGGGAAATCTAACTGCCATTCTTCTGCGCCTAACTCAAACATCAAGTCAAATACTTTTTCATGTACCTCATCAGGGGTACAATTCTCCTTATCTACTTTATTTATGACTACGCAAGGCTTTAATCCAAGATCGATTGCCTTTTGCAATACAAAGCGTGTTTGTGGCATAGGTCCTTCAAAAGCATCTACAAGAAGTAGTACTCCATCTGCCATATTGAGTACACGCTCTACTTCTCCTCCAAAATCGGCGTGACCAGGAGTATCAATAATATTAATTTTGGTGTCCTTATAAATTACCGATACGTTTTTTGACGTAATTGTAATTCCTCTTTCACGCTCTAAATCATTATTATCCAGGATTAAATCACCTGTGTTTTCATTTTCACGAAATAATTGACAGTGGTACATGATTTTATCTACCAATGTAGTTTTACCGTGATCTACGTGTGCAATTATCGCAATGTTTTTTATAGCTGTCATAAACGCCTCATTTTTAAGGCTGCAAAGGTACGAGTTATTTTGACAGATTACCTATAATTTGCTTGTTATTTAAAAACCTATAACATTGGTTTGAAAACTCTTTACCCCTTTTGCATTAATTCTCATCATAAAACTTCTATCTTTGTTGTCTTAAATATCGCCTGTCATGCAACTAAAAAACATACCAAATTTAAACCATCTCGACGCTAATAATTTCTTTCTTCTTGCTGGTCCTTGCGCCATAGAAAGTGAAGAAATGGCATTACGAATTGCAGAGCGCGTAGTCGAAATTACATCAGATTTAAAAATACCGTATGTTTTTAAAGGATCTTTTAAAAAGGCAAATCGTAGTCGTATTGATAGTTTTACAGGAATTGGCAATGAAAAAGCATTGAAAATTTTACGCAAAGTTGGGGAGACTTTTGAAGTTCCTACAGTAACTGATATACATGAAAATGAAGATGCAGCAATGGCGGCAGCATATGTTGATATTTTACAGATTCCAGCATTTTTAGTACGCCAAACAGATCTTGTAGTTGCCGCAGCAAAAACGGGTAAAACGGTAAACCTAAAGAAAGGACAATTTATGAGTCCGGAAGCAATGCAACATGCCGTAAAAAAAGTAAAGGATAGCGGTAATGATAATGCAATGATCACAGATCGAGGTACCATGTTTGGGTACCAGGATATGATCGTAGATTTTAGAGGAATCCCTACCATGAAACAATATGGAACCACCGTTCTTGATGTCACACACTCTTTACAACAACCTAATCAATCTAGTGGAGTCACTGGAGGAAGACCTGATATGATTGAAACTATTGCTCGTGCAGGAATAGCAACAGGAGTTGATGGCTTATTTATTGAAACTCATTTTGACCCCGCTACTGCAAAGAGTGACGGCGCTAATATGCTAGATCTTCAATATTTAGAAAAACTATTAAGTAATTTGGTTGCCATTAGGCAGACTGTAAATACGTTATAACACCTAATAAAACTTCTTGTCTTTTACTTCGTAAGCATTTTGCAAAACTTCAATTAAAATAGTTTCGTTGATGTCTTCTATATCAAAGTATCGTAGTGATTTCATTACTTTACGACCTGCGGTTGTCATGTGTTCTAGGTGTACCGTGATATGTCCTGCATTCCAGAATCCTACATCAACATATCCTTTTTTGGCGACAACATTGAGATAACAAAAAGGCCTTTCCTCTATGTAATAAAATGGTATTTTGTACTTATACTTCAATGCTACTGAAGGAATAGTATTTTCTATAAGTACCTGTACATGCAATACTATTGTTTTAAAAGGTTCAGCTTGTCTTAAGATATATTCTTCTGCAGGGTTCATAGCTCAAAAATAGGATTTTGTAATCACTAATTATAAAAAATCATTTGCACATCTCAATATTTTAATTTTACTTTGTATTTCAAAGTACTTTAAAAATGAGCGCAGAAGAATATTTAAAAGATATTACCGAGATCAAAGACTTGATGAACAAATCATCACGCTTTTTCTCTCTAAGTGGTTTATCAGGAATCATGGCAGGAATCTATGCCTTAATAGGAGCCGCCATAGCCTATTACCTTGTAAGTATCAGTGGTAGAGAATATTTAATTCTTGATAGTAGAACATTCAACTATATTTTGTTTGACCTACTTGCTGTTGCTGTACTGAGCATTGCTACCGCTATTTGGCTAAGTACAAGAAAAGCCAAAAAAAATAAGGAAACCTTATGGAATGGTACTTCTAAAAGATTACTTACTGCTTTTCTGATACCATTGATTACAGGAGGTATTTATATTCTCATAAAAATTTCTAGTCATCATTATGGCCTTACAGGATCATTAATGCTTATTTTTTATGGACTCGCATTAGTAAATGCATCAAAATATACTATTGGTAATGTAAAATATTTGGGATATGCAGAAATAATATTAGGTTTGATCTGTGCAGTGTATCCTGGTTATGGATTTTGGTTTTGGGTCCTTGGATTTGGAGTCATGCATATTATTTATGGAAGCTTGATCTATCTCAATCACGATCGATAACATGGCATAGATACTTGCTAATAATTTAAAAGGATTTTCGCATAGGCGGAAACAAGAATGAAAAATATAATACACAACATAAACAAAGCTTTTGATCATCGAATTCGATTAGGAATCATGTCGATATTAGTGGTTAATGAATTTGCTGATTTTAAAATGCTAAAAGAACTTCTTGGTGCGACTGATGGCAATCTTGCTAGCCACACTAAAGCTTTGGAAAAAGAGGAATATATTATCGTCGAAAAATCATTTATAGGCCGAAAACCAAACACAAGATATAGTGCAACAAAAAAAGGACGTGAGGCATTTAAAAAACATGTTGAAGCTATTGAAAAGCTACTAAAACAATAACTATATTTTTTTATCATTTTACTTTGAAATTCAAAGTACTTTTAAAAGAGATTTATGAGAGCATTTATTTTAGAAACGATATATGAGTGGAGTAAAAAACCTTACCAGAAATGGTTTAAAAAGAACACCCCTTGGGATATTACATCAAAAACACTTATTCAATACCCAAGAGATAGTTTAGGATTTCATTTGGGATGTTTTTTAATCAAATATAATTTCAGCCCGCAACCTAAACTCGAAAATCACGATGCTTTTCATGTGTTAACCAATACTGGAATTTCGGTTTCAGAAGAAATCGCTATGCAATACTATCTATTGGGTAACGGTAAAAAAAGTATGTATCTATTTCTTGTCATTTTTTTAGGTACTCTACTCTACCCTGATCAGATTAGGTGCTTCAAAAAAGCATTTCAAAAAGGAAAATCAGCATACCCTTTTTATCAGCTGGATTACAAGAAACTATTAGGACAACCTTTACAAAAAATACAAAATACATTTTTAATCACATCCTTATGAATACTATACAACCTATAAACAAAAACGCATTGCGCATAGCAACCATAAGCTTTTTATTGGGCACAATGCTACTACTCCTATTTTTGATTTTTGGATCTAATGTTTTGTTACAAATTGGCTTTTGTTACGTGCTTATTGCTTCTGTCCTAAACGGAATTACGCTTATAGGTCTGCTAGCTAATTCAATTATTAATCATCAGTATTACAAAGAAAACCTCACAACGATACTCCTCGTTTTACTCAATATCCCAATTACGCTTGGCTATATCTCAATCATCGCAGGTAATCAATACCAGTACATCTAAAAAGACATGAACATGGATATCATATACAAACAGACTCCTTTTTTTAAAGGCTTTATCGCTTCAACAGCATTTAGTCTACTAGTACTGCTCATCAGGATCATAAAAACAGATGAAATATTTTATCTGTTCCTCGTTTGGAACCTTTTTTTAGCCTGCATTCCCTACGGAATTACAATGGCATTGAGTATCCAAAAAACAAATCGATTTATATTCTGGTCTGGATTTGTATTTTGGTTAGCATTTCTACCCAATTCACCATATATCTTAACCGATTTACAACACATTAGATTGAGTACACTACAATCTGTCTGGTTTGATGTGTTACTAATTCTATCTTTTGCTATAAACGGAATGATTATAGGATTTGCTTCATTAAAAATGATGCAAAAACTACTTGAGGAGCAGTTATCAAAGCAAAATACCAATTACATTACTTATCTCGTTTTACTTCTTTGTGGATTTGGAATTTATCTGGGTAGAGTTTTACGATGGAACAGCTGGGACATTCTTCAAGACCCTGTCGGAATTCTGTCTGATGTAGCTAAAAGAATCATATTTCCTATTCAACATATAAACACTTGGGGGTTTACGCTTGGCTTTGGTATTTTTTTAATCATCACGTATCAATTGATTCAACAGTTTCAAAAAGACAAGTGAAGATATCGCTATGCCTTTTATAACAAAAACAAATACAATAAATTTTTATACTTATGGAAACCAAAAAACAAAAAAAGTCCTTTACGCAATGGCTCAAAACATCTATAACCGTACGAATGCTAATGGTAGGTATACTCATTCTCGTATTGCTAATTCCATTATCTTATATTAAAAGCTTAATACAAGAGCGTGCTTTTAGACAAGAAGAAGTTGTAAAAGAAATAAACCAAAAATGGGGAAATGAAGTATTACTATACGGCCCCGTACTTAAAATCCCATACCAAACTCACACCCTCAAAAAGAGTTGGGATGAAAAAACCAAATCATATACCGAAGAAAATATCATTACTATAAAAAATGCATTCTTCTTCCCAAATACCTTAGATATAAATGCTACTATCGAGTCTGAAACACTGGGAAGAAGTATCTACGAATCTGTAGTCTATACTGCAGATATGAACATGAAAGGTTCTTTTATTGCTCCAAGTTTTGAAACGCAAGACATTGATGATGAAGATATTCTATGGAATAAAGCAACTGTTATTATTAATTCTACCAACCTAAAAGGAATTAGAAGTAATCTAGAACTACAATTAGGGAAAGAAAACTATCCACTACGATCGCGATATACTAAAAAATCGTACACCAATACACTAGAGACCAAATTTCTGAAAGAAGCGTCATTACCCAAAGAAAATACTATTGACTTCAATATAGCCCTTAGTATTAATGGTAGTGAACAACTGCGTTTTATTCCCGTAGGAAGAGAAACGAATGTCTCCATTATTTCAAATTGGGCATCCCCTAGTTTTAATGGGAATTATTTGCCTGATACAAAAACCAAAGAAATTACAGAAAATGGTTTTAAGGCAAATTGGAAAGTGCTACAAATTAACAGAGAGTTTGAGCAAGAGTTTTTTGGAGATTTACCACAAATAGATTCATCTGCATTTGGAGTTAAATTACTTATTCCGGTAGATGAATACCAAAAAAGTGAACGGGCTGCAAAATATGGCTACTTAGTGATTGCACTCACTTTTTTAGTCTTCTTCTTAATTCAAACCATAAGCAAAATAAATATCCATCCTTTTCAATATCTAATGATAGGTTTGGCATTAACTATGTTTTATACCTTACTCATCTCTGTTTCTGAACATTCGAGTTTTTTATATGCTTATGTTATTGCGGGTATTGCCGTAGTGCTATTAATCTCAACGTACTCCAAGGCTATACTCAAAAGTTTTAAGTTTATGGGATTTATTGCTGCTTCTTTGAGTGCATTATACACATTCATATTTGTGATTATTCAATTAGAAAATTATGCGCTATTGGTAGGAAGTATTGGTTTGTTTATAATTTTGGGAACAATTATGATGATTTCTCGCAAGATTGATTGGGGTGCTGATTAAAATAAAGATTGGTTAGTTAAGAAAAGTCGTGATTCAAATTTTTGGAGAGCGACTTTTTTATCTACTTTTAGCTTCTCTAAGAAGAAAACCATGAAAAAAAACATCTATCTACTAATTATAGCTTGCATTATACTCAGTATATTTTCTTGCAAAACAGACACTAAGAATAACCAAAACCTTGTTAAGGAAGTAACGTTTACCAAAGAAGGTGAGCTCTCTTTGTATACCCAAAAAGATTCGGTTTCTACCCCGATAACTACATTAGATATAGAGATTGCAGATGATGATTATCAAATTCAAACTGGTTTGATGTATCGCAAATCCATGCAGGACAAGCAAGGGATGCTGTTTATATTTCCCGAGGAAGCCCCTCGCTCTTTTTATATGAAAAACACAGAATTTGCCTTAGATATTATTTTTATCAATGCTGACAATAAGATAGTAAGTATTCAAAAAAATGCTATTCCGCTCAATGAAGCTTCATTACCCTCTGACGGTCCTGCACAATATGTATTGGAAGTAAATGCAAAACTCACCGACACATGGAATCTTAAAGCAGGAGATTCTATTTCTTTTTCAAAATTATGATACATCGAATTATCCCCCTATGTTTAAAATTGTGCTGAAAACAATGTTCCTTTTAGTATTTATAACAAAAATAAATGTGCAACAAGGATCAAAAAACACTCCAGAAAAGGAAATAGAAAGACTTACTAAACATCAATATAAATATTACAAAATCATCATAATAACTTATAGCTCAGGATTTAACAGCAAAACATCATTTTGTCGGGCAAACTCCTTCAGAATATAGACGATCCTTGGCTTCATAAAATTTTCCTGCATTAATAGCCTGACTATATGGAAATGAATCAATCATTATTTCATTACAGTCACACTATTATATTGAGGCGTTTTATCTTTTGATTGTATTAATAAAAAAGTATAAGAAATGGATCAAAAGATAAAAACAGTGGCGCACATAGGGTATACTGCAAAGGGTGTTGTGTATGCACTCACTGGTATTTTAGCACTAATGGCAGCATTTAACCTTGGTGGACAAAAAGCCGGAAAACTACAAATCATCGAATTTTTAGAAAATCAGGCTTTCGGAAAAATTATTTTAGGTCTTCTGGGTATAGGATTGGCTTGCTATGCATTTTGGAGATGTATTCAAAGTCTCCAGGACCCAGAAGGTATTGGGAACGATACTAAGGGAATTATTAAGAGAATAAGCTTTTTTATAAGTGGTGCGGTATATATGGCACTAGGTATTTATGCAATTGTAGAGATTTTTAAAGAGCAATCAAGTGGTGGTAGTGGTATGCCAATCGATGGTCCAACGGGAAAATATATTTTACTTATTATCGGCATTGGTCTGGGTATTAAAAGTATTTATCAATTTATTAAAGCAATCAAAGGCGATTTTCTTAAAAAGTTTAATCTGAGTGCTATGTCAAATTCAAAAAAAGTAAGTTGGATCAAAAAAATAGGCTATGCCGGATTAATATCAAGAGGGATTGTTGTTGGAATTATAGCGTATTCGTTTATTAAAGCCGGTATGAATTTATCGTCCTCTACGGCTGTAAAAGGAACCAAAGAAGCGTTTTCTTTTTTAGAACAAAGCACATCAGGTCCATGGTTATTTGCACTGGTATCGATTGGTCTCTTATGCTATGGAATCTATATGTTTGCCATGGCAAAATACAGATCGTTTGATGATTAATTTGATCATGATAGCATTAATAGATTAATGTACTTCAAAAAAAATCCGCTGCGGGCTCGCAGCGGATTTTTTTATCATGAAGAAAAACGATTTACTTTTTTTCTACTTCTTTTTCTTTAGTCTTCAAGCCAACTTTGCTAACGGTATCATACATTATCGGTGTTGCGATAAATAAAGAGGAATATGTACCGATGAGTACACCTATGATTAATGAAAACATAAATCCTCTTAGTGGTACTGCAAAAATGAATATTGCAATAAGTACCAATAATGTGGTCAAAGACGTATTTAGTGTTCGACTTAAGGTACTGTTCAAAGCTCCATTTACATTATCATCTAACTTTCTACCTGTATGCTCTTGGAAGAATTCTCTGATTCTATCAAATACAACCACGGTATCATTCAATGAGTAACCAATTACAGTAAGTATAGCTGCTATAAATGCCTGGTCAATCTCCATATTAAATGGCATAAATTTCCATGTTATAGAGAACACTCCTAATACAATTAACACGTCATGGAATACAGCTGCTACTGCACCCAAACTAAATTGCCATCTTCTAAATCGTAATAAGATATATAAGAATACCACGATTAACGATCCTAATACAGACCAAAAAGCAGCTTGCTTAATATCATCTGCAATAGTGGGACCTACTTTCATAGAAGACATAATACCAACTTGCTTATCTTCATCTCCGTTTGCAAATTCGTCGTATGTTAATCCTTCAGTTAGATATGGCTTTAATGCTTCAAATAGTTTGGTAGAAATTTCAGTATCAACCCCTTCACCTGTTTCATTTACTTTATACTTTGTTGTAATCTTAAGCTGATTATTTGCTCCCAGCGTTTTTGCCTGTGCACTTTCAAACACGGCAACCAGATCTTTCTCGACTGTTGTAGGAACTACATCTTTGGCAAATCGCACGGTATACGTTCTACCTCCAACAAAATCTACACCTTGGTCTAATCCTTGTGTAAATAGTGAACCAATACCGGCAGCAATAATAATCCCTGAGATCACATAAGCTACCTTGCGCTTTTTTAAGAAATCTATATTTACATTTTTAAATAAGTTCTTGGTAGCACCAGTAGAAAACGCTAATTCTTTACCATTCTTACCATACCCATCAATAAACAATCGAGTGATAAAGATTGCAGTGAACAGCGATGTTAAAATACCAATTAGTAACGTAGTAGCAAAACCTTTTATTGGTCCTGTACCAATAACTAATAAGATCAACCCTGTAAGACCTGTAGTAATGTTAGCATCGAGGATCGACGATAATGCATTACTAAACCCATCTTTAATAGCATCTGCTTGTGATTTCCCTTTGGCAAGTTCTTCTCTAATTCTTTCAAATATTAATACGTTTGCATCAACAGACATACCAATGGTAAGTACAATACCTGCAATACCAGGAAGTGTTAGTACCGCTTTCAGCCCGGCTAATACTCCAAATATGAATAAGATATTAACAACCAAAGCGACATCGGCAAAAGCACCCGCTTTGCCATAATAAAATATCATCCAGATTAGAATCAATACCAATGCAATTGCAAAGGACATAATACCACTATCGATAGCTTCTTGTCCCAAAGAAGGTCCCACTACCTCACTCTGAATAATATCTGCAGAAGCCGGTAACTTACCTGCTCTTAGTACATTGGCTAAATCCTGACCTTCTTCGATCGAAAAATCTCCGGTAATTTCACTTCTTCCACCGCTAATAGCTCCTGTAGTAACACCAGGCGCAGAATATACAACATCATCAAGTACGACAGCAATCTGACTTCTTTGACTAAATGCTCGACCTGTCATTTCTTCCCATTTTTTTGCTCCCTTACCATCCATCTGCATACTAACCGCTACTTTACCTAACTGGTTATATTCTTGTCGTGCATCAGTAATTACGCCACCACTTAATTCTGGTTCGTTATCTCGATTTCCTTTGATCGCATATAGGTCTAAAAACTCAGAATCTTTTTCTGGTTTTCCCCATGCAAATTTTGCATATCGCTGTTCTACAGGTAATAACGCTCTTACCTTTGGATCATTAAGGTATGCCATAAACTGATCTGCATTCTTTTTCTCAACAGATACAATTACCGGACCTCCCTGGCCTCCCTGAACAGCAATAAGATCAAATAACGGGTTTACCTGAGCCTGTATATCTGTAGAATCCTCTGCGTCTTCTAATAAATCTTCGATAGCAGTATCAGCATCTGTTTTTGTTGTATCAACCTGAGTAGAATCGACTACGGCTTCTGCCTCAGTTTCTTCGTTAACCTCAGTTTCAGTTTTAGCCTCAACTTCAGATTCTTCTTTATCTTCTTCTACATTAGCTGCATCTGCCTGTTCCTTTAATAAGGTATTTGCCGAAAATAAGAAAGGAAAAATTTCTTCTGACTTGTATACATCCCAAAATTCTAATTGTGCAGTACTTTGTAGTAAACTTTTAACTCTATCTACATCTTTTGCTCCTGGTAATTCTACCAAGATACGACCTGACTCTCCCAGACGTTGGATATTAGGTTGTGTAACCCCAAATTTATCGATACGCTTACGTAGTACCTCGAATGCAGAAGTTACAGACTCGTCAATTTTTCTTCTTAGTACGGGTCTAACCACATCATTGGTCATGTCGTATGTGATATCATCACTTAAGTTTTTATTTGCAAAAATATCCGGCGATGCTAGTTTTGCATCTGGTATTTTTTCAAACTCAGTAAAGAAATCTTCGATATATGTATTCTGGCTATTCTTTTGAATTTCATCTGTAGCAAGCAATGCTTGATTAAAAGATGGGTCTTTAGAATTATTAGAAAGCCCTTTTAAAATGTCTTTTACAGAAATTTGAAGAATAACATTAATCCCTCCTTTAAGGTCAAGACCTTTATTAAGTTCTTTATTCTTAGCGTCATTATAGGTAATCCCGGCAAAGATTTCTTCTTTTCCGATAGAATCCAAATAATTACGTTCTGCGGTTTCTCTTAATTTAGAGTAATTATCTACGTCCTCAGCATATTTTTGTGCTGCAAAAGCTTCTGCTTCTGCTTCTTTTGTATAAGCAAGATACGTGTATGATAGTTGGTATACACATACCAAACCAAACAAGAGTGCGAATACCCTAACAAGTCCTTTGTTTTGCATTATTTATTTATTTTGGCCAAACCTTTTTAAAAATGAAGAATTATAAAATTCACTTACGATTTGACAATGATTTATGATTATTTTGTATGTTATAGTTGAGCCTTATCATATACTGATATGAGCTACATATATAAAAGTTGAGTTGAGTTTTCAAGAATTTTGAAGTACTCTTCTTTTAACTTTTAAAATCGAATTGATTTTTAGGAATTTTATGGAAAATTTGAATCCTAAATTTAGGAGACTGGCCCAGCTCTTACTTCTGGAGTGTTTTGTGAAGTAGTATCTATCGCAATTGCAATGCCATGATATACTTTATGGGCAACGTGTAGTAGCTTATCCAGATTATCTTTGTCAATACTAGTGGAAAAACCATATGCGCCAACACTAGCAGAACTATCTTGTATATGTTTTACCTTAAAATCATGCTCAACTACAAGATATCTATCAAAATCTACGCTTTTTTGTATTTGATAAACATCGAGATTATACTCCTTTGAATTTTTGGGTAAAGGATTTTGATGGTCACCTTCACTTTGATCATAAAAAATATGATCTAACGCTATATTTTGTGTTGTAGAAAGTATTTCTTTTATAAAGGTTACATCTGCATCGCTGTAATATTTAATTTTAAGAGTTCCGTTTTTTGATCCCTTTGATACCAAGGTATACTTCACTCCTATGGATTGCAATTGTTTCTTTACGTTTGCAATCGCTTTTTGAGCATTTAGAGAAGTAACCTCTCTATCAACAAACTCCAATACAATTTCCTGATTAGGTACGACAGTATGCTGCTGCATCACAACAAGCGCTGTAAATGCAGTAATCAAAATTGCGAAGTACCATTTTTTCATCATCCGGCAAATATAAAAAATATAAATTTCAATTATAACGTCTTTAAACAAATATCTATTGCTCAGTTCTAAACTTTATATATAACTTGAAAAAGAGTACTATAAAAATCTAATAAACGCTATTTTAAACCATAAGAGCTACTATTTAGTAGCTCTTATGATACTTGGTATTGAACTAAGGATTACAACTCTAGTAATCCATTGGTTTTTTTAACGCCTTCAGCACTTTCTGCAAGTTTAGCTTTTTCTGCATCGCTAAGTTCGATTTCAACAATCTTTTCGATACCATCTTTACCCAAAACAACAGGTGCACCGATACATAGGCCATTTAATCCATACTCTCCTTCTAATAATACAGAACATGGGAAGATTTTCTTTTGATCACAAGCAATTGCCTGAACGAGTCCAGATACAGCTGCTCCTGGTGCATACCATGCAGATGTTCCTAACAACTTAGTGAGTGTGGCGCCTCCTACTTTGGTATCAGCAGCTACTTGATCTAATCTATCGTTAGCAATAAATTCTGAAACAGGTACACTATTTCTGGTTGCTAGTCTAGTTAAAGGCACCATTCCTTTATCACTATGACCACCGATCACCATTCCGTCTACATCAGATATCGGAGCTCCTAGCGCTTCTGCTAATCTGTATTTGAAACGTGCACTGTCTAATGCTCCTCCCATACCAATAATTCTATTTTTAGGAAGGCTAGTTGTTTTATGTACTAAATAGGTCATGGTATCCATAGGATTACTCACAACGATAATGATCGCATTTGGTGAATGTTCTATTAAACTAGAAGAAACTGTTTTTACAATACCTGCATTAATACCTATCAACTCTTCGCGTGTCATCCCTGGTTTACGAGGAATCCCTGAAGTAATTACAGCAATATCACTTCCGGCAGTTTTAGAATAATCTCCTGTAGTTCCTGTGATTTTTGTATCGAAACCGTTTAAAGAGGCAGTTTGCATAAGATCCATCGCTTTACCTTCTGCATATCCTTCTTTGATATCTAACAATACTACTTCTGAAGCAAAATCTTTAATTGCTATATATTCGGCACAACTTGCACCTACTGCACCAGCTCCTACTACTGTAACTTTCATTATTTTGTATGTATTTTAATTAATAATAATTCATGCTATTAAAAAGAATTCAACAGCTTCGCGAAAATACGAATTCTTTAATGAATTAATTAACAAAAGAAAGCTAAATTACCAGCCAAAAGCAAGCCCTAAAGATAGATTGTTATAATTTTGTAAGGTATAATCTAGATTAGCTTTAAAAACTCCAAATTTTACTTGTGCACCTATAGTGGCCTTTACACCATTTGTTTTATTTCTAACGCTAATTGGATCAGTCACTATCTCTGAAGCAGATGGCCCATTTTGAATCTCGTATACACCAAGCAGATCTGCATCTGTTGACCCAAAATAATAGCCCAAGCCTCCGTAAAAATTCAGAACAGGAAATTTGGTAGAAACAATACTTGTAAGTAACCATGAATTTGAACTTAACTCTAATTCTTGGTCTTCACCTGGCACTCCGCTATTCGTATTTATATCATAAAACCCTTTTACATTGGTATATCCCAACAAACCGGAAAGCTTTACTGGCCATCGCTTTAATGGATAAACCCAATCTGTAAATTCGTGCTGAAACGCAACGCCGTATAATTGTATTTCGGCATTACCCACGGCTTTAATTCTTGGTAAGAATCGCAGTTTTATCTCGGTACTTTTTATTAACCCCATTGACCCTTGAATAAATCCTCCAGGCAATGCATTAATTTCTGAGTCGCCAATACCATCGGGTAAGACAACCTCTAATCCTGATCCTTGTCCACTATTTACTATTACAGATACATTTTGTTGGTTTGTTCCCAATGCGTTAGCCACAAACTGACTTGTACTACCATCACTAAAGGATAAGTTAGAGTATTCTTGAGTTCTTAGAATAAAAGATTGTTTATCTTCTCTTACAAAAGACAGATTCCCTACAAGTCCGACTTCAAAATGCCATAACTTCTTCACTTTTGCAGTAGTATACCATCCATTTGACATATTATTGACTAAAGCTTCTCCTGCTGGTGCAAAATAATCTTCACTAAACTTTTGAGCATTTTCGATACCAATCTCGAGGATTTGATCAATATCAGTCTGGGAAAATGTGAAATAACCTATAAATAATGCTATTAGCAACGTGTACTTTTTCATTCAATTTGGGTTTTATTTGGGCACTGCAATATAAAAAAAATCCGCTATACCTAAATATAGCGGATTTCAGATATAAATTTATGTATATGGCTTATGCATCAATATTTGCATACACAGCATTCTTTTCTATAAACTCTCTACGTGGCGGTACTTCGTCACCCATAAGCATAGAAAAGATTCTATCAGCTTCGGTAAGGTTATCAATTGTAACCTGTCGCATGGTTCTAAATTCTGGATTCATAGTTGTGTCCCATAATTGCTCTGCATTCATCTCTCCAAGACCTTTGTATCGTTGTATTTTAGAACTCTCCCCAAATTCTTTCACAATTAGGTCGCGTTGATCATCATTCCATGCATATTGTTTCTTTGCTCCTTTTTTCACAAGATACAATGGTGGTGCAGCTATGTATATATGTCCGGCTTCGATCAATTCTTTCATGTAACGGAAAAAGAAGGTTAGTATCAAAGTAGAAATATGACTTCCATCTACATCGGCATCACACATAATAACTACTTTATGATATCTCAATTTTGAAAGGTTTAACGCTTTGCTATCTTCTTCTGTTCCTATAGTTACACCTAATGCGGTAAAGATATTTTTAATTTCTTCATTTTCAAATACCTTATGGTGCATTGCCTTTTCTACATTTAGGATTTTTCCACGAAGTGGAAGAATTGCCTGAAACATTCGGTCTCTACCTTGTTTTGCAGTTCCTCCTGCAGAGTCTCCCTCGACAAGAAACACCTCACACATTGCTGGATCTTGTTCTGAACAGTCAGAAAGCTTACCTGGCAAACCGCCGATACTCATTACTGATTTACGCTGCACCATCTCACGCGCTTTCTTTGCAGCATGACGTGCCTGAGCAGCAAGGATTACTTTTTGGACGATTGTTTTTGCATCATTAGGGTTTTCTTCAAGATAATTTTCTAGCATCTCAGATACAGCCTGTGATACGGCAGAGGTTACCTCTCTATTTCCTAATTTAGTTTTGGTCTGCCCTTCAAATTGTGGCTCCTGCACTTTTACTGAAATAATAGCAGTCAATCCTTCACGAAAATCATCCCCGGCAATTTCAAATTTCAATTTATCTAACATCCCTGAAGCATCTGCATACTTCTTTAGTGTAGCAGTTAGTCCTCTTCTAAAACCAGAAAGATGTGTTCCTCCTTCATGCGTATTAATATTATTCACATACGAGTGCAAATTCTCTGCATACGAATCATTATAAATCATTGCTACTTCTACAGGTATATTATTTTTTTCTCCCTCCATAGAAATTACTTCGCCAATGATAGCGCTACGGCTTGCATCCAGAAATCTTACGAATTCTTTTAGCCCTTCTTTAGAAAAAAAGGTCTCTACAACATCATTGCCTTCATCATCCTGATGCCTTTTATCTGTTAACGTAATTGTTATTCCTTTATTAAGATATGCCAATTCTCGCATACGACTAGCTAATGTATCATAATTATACTCTAGCGTTTGCTGAAAAATAGTTGGATCAGGTCTAAATGTAACTACAGTACCATTAAAATCTGTATCACCCGTTGATTTAACAGGATAAAGTGGTTTTCCTTTCTCATATTCCTGCTCCCACACTTTTCCATCTTTGTGTACAACAGCATGTAAGTGATCTGATAGTGCATTTACACAAGAAACACCCACTCCATGTAATCCTCCAGAGACTTTATAAGAGTCTTTATCGAATTTCCCTCCTGCTCCAATCTTGGTCATTACAACCTCTAAAGCCGAAACACCTTCTTTTTTATGAATTCCAACAGGGATACCACGACCATTATCTCTGGTTGTTATCGAATTATCCTCGTTAATGGTTACCTGTATAGAATCACAGTAGCCACCCATTGCTTCATCGATCGAATTATCTACAACCTCATACACCAAATGATGCAATCCTCGAGACCCTACATCACCTATATACATTGATGGACGCATACGCACATGCTCCATCCCTTCGAGTGCCTGAATACTATCTGCTGAGTAATCCTTCTTATTCGCTTCTTCGCTCATAAAATCCCTTAATTAATTATTTTATTTTTTTGACAACAAACAAAGATAAAAAAACATAAAAAGATAAAGAGGTTTTATCAAGGATGATTTAAAGAGTTATCAACAATTAGTTAGAAAACTACCAGAAAAACAAAAAAAGCTCTTAAAAACGATGAAAACAACCTTAAATGAGATTTAGATTTATTTTATGACATCTCTAACAATTCAATAGAATGAAACCAATTTTTAAAATTTATAGCCATCTCCTGTTTAATTTGAGATGGCAAAAAATCATCAAAACCAAGCGATAAGCTTAGGTTTCAGAATTGAAAAATTGAAGTTTAAAAGATGAAATCATTAAACATCTAGAATTTGTTTTTATTCAATTTTAATAAAACGATACGCTTACTAGATGGAGCCTAACGAATAATCAATCATTAAGATTTCTTAACATTCTTTAAAATACTTTTAACACATGAATTTGTAATAACTAAAGAGATTAGTTAGTTATCAAAACTATTATTAATAAAACACAAACTCAAAAAAAATGAAAACTCAACGATTAATTAATGTTGCAAAAGTAACTACCTTAAGCTTAGGAATTTTCTTTGCTTCTTGTTCAAATGAAAGCTTAGATGATATTCCTGATGAATCTGGAGAAACAGTAAAACTTGTAGATAAATACTTTAGAGGTGATTTGATACAAGTTGAAGATTTAGGAGATGGAACCTTTCAATGGGGAGATGTACTATTTGATGAAGCCCAATTATCAGACGAAAAAATCGAATTTAATGTATTTGCTGAACCAAATCAAGGTATTGATGCAAAATTGGGACTTGCTTCCAGAGTACGAAAATGGAGTAACAACACCATTGTATACGTTTTGGACAGCAGCTTATCTAGTAGACAACGGGATGTTACTTTTAGGTCTATGGATGAATGGACTAATAAAACTAATATACGTTTTAAAGAAAGAACCAACGAAAGTTCTTATGTAACCATTCGTAATAGTGGTCGCGATTGTAATTGTGGTTCTGCTGGTGTAGGAAATCAAGGCTCTCGAGGTACGATCAATATGGGAGTTAGAATTGGAGTTGGAGTTATGACTCACGAAATAGGGCATACATTAGGCTATTTACATGAACAAAACCGAAGCGACAGAGACCAATTTGTAAACATTTTTCCTGAAAACATACAGGATGGTGCGATTAGTCAATTTAGAATAGATAATAATTCTACGAACCCAGGAAGATTTGACGTACAATCTATCATGATTTACAGCAGTTTTACATTTAGTAAAAATGGTCAACCTGTAATGCTAGAGAAAGATGGTAGCCGTATCCCTTTCAGAAGTACATTGTCTGCTGGTGATATTGCAGGAACCAATCAATTATATTCTGGTGATACCGGAGGCGGTGACACCTGTGAAGGTGTTGACGAATGGGTTAGAAGACAACAATACAATGTTGGAGATAGAGTGACCTACCAAGGGTTCTTGTTCGAAAGAGATTTCTCTGGATGGAATCGTCTTCTCGAATGTGACACTACTGTAGTTGAAGATATTTGTGAAGGCATTGCTGCATATAACAGAAATAATCGTTATTCTACTGGAGATCAAGTTACATACCAAGGATTTCTTTACGAATTGCAAAGTAACAGAAGATGGTCTAACTTAGGGCAGTGTGGAAATTAGTATCAAGACTAATGGCATTCCTTTGATAAGCTAAAATAGAAACCCTGAGCGAATGTTCAGGGTTTTTCGTTATCCACTTAGCGCTAATGAATACTTTAAAAGTAAATTACAGACTAATATGCTTCTTCATGAACATTAGAGACCGCTCTACCGCTTGGATCATTCATGTTTTTAAAAGCTTCATCCCATTCTAAAGCAATTTTAGTACTACACGCTACTGAAGGTTCTTGAGGTACACTAAGCGCTGCCGCATCACTTGGGAAATGACTTTCGAATATTGAACGATAATAAAACTCTTCTTTGTTTTGCGGGGTTTGTATGGGAAATCTAAAATGAGCATTCTCTATTTGTTCATCTGTTACTTCTGTATCAACCACTTCTTTTAATGTGTCAATCCAATCATAACCTACTCCATCAGAGAATTGTTCTTTTTGCCTCCAGGCTACACTTTCGGGCAAATAGGATTCAAAAGCTTTGCGAATCACCCATTTTTCCATACGCTCTCCATTAATCATCTTGTCTTGTGGATTAATCCTCATGGCAACATCCATAAACTCTTTATCTAAAAATGGTACACGCCCCTCTATTCCCCATGCTGCAAGTGATTTATTAGCTCGCAAGCAATCATACATGTGCAATTTATCTAATTTACGAACGGTTTCTTCATGAAACTCTTGCGCACTTGGCGCTTTATGAAAGTAAAGATATCCACCAAAAATCTCATCAGCTCCTTCTCCAGAGAGCACCATTTTCACGCCCATAGATTTTATAACTCTAGCCATTAGATACATCGGTGTAGAAGCTCTGATCGTTGTAATATCATAGGTTTCTAGATTGTAGATAACATCTCTAATCGCATCAAGCCCTTCCTGAATTGTAAATTTGATTTCATGATGAACGGTACCGATATGATCTGCCACCTTTTGTGCGGCTGCAAGATCCGGAGAACCCTCTAACCCCACAGAAAAAGAATGCAATTGTGGCCACCATGCTTCTTTAGTATCGCCTGATTCTATTCTCTTGTCTGCATATTTTTTTGCTATTGCAGAAGTCACTGAAGAATCCAAACCGCCTGATAATAATACGCCATAAGGAACATCAGACATTAACTGCCTGTGTACAGCAGCTTCAAGAGCATCTCTAACTTCATCAATACTCGTTTGATTATCTTTTACTGTTTCGTAATCAGACCAATCTCTGGCATACCATTTCTTGAGTTCTGCATTTTCGCTAGTTAAATAATGACCGGGTGGGAATAGTTCAATTTTAGTACAAACACTTTCTAATGCTTTTAATTCTGAAGCTACATAAAATGTTCCATCTTGGTCCCAACCCATATATAATGGTATAATTCCCATATGATCTCTAACTATTAAATAAAAGTCTCGCTCTACATCATATAATGCAAAAGCAAAAATTCCACTCAAATCATCAATAAAATCAACACCTTTTTCCTGATACAATGCCAAAATCACTTCACAATCTGATGCTGTCTGAAAATTATATTTTTCTTTAAACTGCTCACGTAATTCTCTGTGATTATATATTTCACCGTTTGCGGCTAAAACTATTTTTTTATCCTCACTAAACAAAGGTTGTTTTCCCGAAGCTGGATCAACAATAGCTAATCTCTCATGAGATAATATTGCTTTGTCGTGCGAATATATACCACTCCAATCCGGACCTCTGTGACGAATTTTTTTAGACATTTCTAATACTTGTGGCCGTAACACCTCAGTTTCTTGTTTTAAATCAAAAGCACAAACAATTCCGCACATATCTTTTTTATTAATTAATTGAAAGTTCAAAGATCACTTTATAGTTACAAAATAAAAACAATAAACAATAAATAGGCTTCAAATTAAAACTAAAATAATTAAAAAAATAAAAATATGAAACATCAACTTCAATTCAACAAGCATAACAGTATTAAACTGTCATCAGAAACATTTAACAGAATTTATAGCTTGATTAACATTTAGCTTGTTAGTTCACATCTATCTTTACGACAATCAAATAAATTAAAATCACTATTATGAAAAAAACACTCTTATTAGTTGTTATTATGTTTCTTGGAGCATTAACAACCACAAATGCTCAAAAATTTGCTGAATTACAAAAAAGTCCAACGGACATTACATATGCCAAGACTGACCGAAACGCTAAACCAACTATAAAAGTAGTTTACAGTCGTCCACAAAAAAAGAGTAGAGAAATCTTTGGAAATCTAGTAAAATTAGACAAAGTATGGAGAACTGGTGCTGATGAAGCAACTGAAATTAAATTCTTTCAGGACGTAAAAATGGGGGATCAAACTATAAAAGCTGGATCTTACTCTCTTTTTACAATTCCTGGTGAAAAAGAGTGGACTATAATCATAAATTCTGACTTAGATAGCTGGGGAGCGTATACATACGACGAAGCAAAAGATGTAGCGAGAATAAAGGTACCTGTATCGTCTGGAGATGCTTTAGAGGCATTTTCTATAGCATTTAAAAAGGTAGATAAAGGATATCATATGGTAATGGGATGGGATACTACTCGAGTTGAAGTTCCGTTTTATTTGTAACAAAACAAATAAGAATTTAAAAAAAGCTGAACAATATTGGTATTGTTCAGCTTTTTTTATCTTAACTGGCACCTTCATAAAACACGAAAACTCTTGTAAATATGAGGGTTTTGTTGTATATTTAAGTATAATAAAACCCCGAAA
>CANLYR010000010.1 GCA_947495425.1 uncultured Aquimarina sp. | reverse complement strand
AACTGAAAATATTCATACTATAATTTTAATCTAAAATAAGACTTTTTTATCAATTATGGATAATTACGGATATTCAATTAATTTTATATCCTTGTGCTACTTTAAAACTAGAGATATCATCATTTCTCGTCCCATTGGATACTAAGGCATTAACATTATAATTTCCTAATCCGTAATTTTGAGAGCTTCCACCATATGAGCAATCTCTGTACACAGTTACGATAGCACCGCCGCCGCCACCGCTTCCGCTTCCGGGATATAAAGTACGAATAGCAACACGATCAAAGTTGGTAAATCCTCTCCAAGGTAGTACTGAAGAATTCATAACAGAATTAGGGTCTGTGAGTGGGGTTCCCTGAATTACTGACCCACTGCTTTGATTGGTATGCAACAAACCAAAGTTATGCCCCATCTCATGCACCATGGTAAATAATTTGCGTCCAGAATCCAAATAGTTATATCTGGTATTGATTTCAATCCAACTACCTACTCTTCTTGAAGCATTGGGCAATAGGGCTCTAGCTACCCAGTTTTCATTAGAAAAACCTCTAAAAATACGTGCATCTGCATTATTTCTATCCGTTGTAAGAGAGATCCGCAACCCAGAATTATTTACTGCATTATATTGATTTACTGCCTCATTAATAGCCGTTTTCCAAGATTGTGGAACATCTCCCTCGACAAAGTAAGTAACATTTCTCGCATTATTAGCGCTAACTATATATGTTCCTCGACGTTGTTTATTACTAATTCCTGAGTCTAAACCATCTCTTTTGATATAGTTTTCAACTTCATCTTTAGAGATTAAAAGATCTCCACCAATAATAAACAGATTACTTTCTTTATTAAATTCAATTTCATCTTTGTCAAATCCTGAATTTGTTAGAAATTTATAATATTCACTTAAGTCATTAGCTGGTACTATATTGGTCTCTTCGAACTCCTCATTGGAGCAGGATACAAAGAGATTAATAGCAAGCAAAATTGAATATAAAGTAATATTCTTTACAATTTTTTTGACGCATTGATTTTTCATAGGTATGAGTTTATGTTAAATTATATTTAAGTTAACATGAAATTAAAGAAACTAAGTTTTGAAGAAAAAAAAATTAGCTATGTACATAAAAAACATAGCTAAACAACTCAAGTTATTACCCGTTTAGTAAATTACACTTAAAACTAAAACATAGCTTTTTTGATATAAACAAAAACTCCTTAGGAAATATTTTTCCTAAGGAGTTTATTATGTATACAGTCTAGATCTATCTATATATCTCAATTACGCATTTTGCTTCTTGATCAAATTAAGAGCAGATCCTTCTTTAAACCATTCGATTTGAGGATCATTATACGTATGATTCAGTTTGATACTATCTTTTGATCCATCAGCATGAACTACTTCTAAGGTCAATTGCTTGTTCGGTGCAAATTGCTCTAGATCAATGAAATTAAATGTATCATCTTCTTGAATTAAATCGTAATCGCTTTCATTTGCAAAAGTTAATCCAAGCATACCTTGCTTCTTCAAGTTTGTCTCATGGATACGGGCAAATGATTTAACAATTACTGCTCGAACACCTAAATGGCGTGGCTCCATTGCAGCATGCTCTCGTGATGAACCTTCTCCATAGTTGTGATCTCCTACGACAACCGTAGGTACTCCTGCAGCTTTATATGTTCTTTGTACATTAGGAACTCCATCATATTCACCATTTAGTTGGCTTTTTACAAAGTTAGTTTTCTTATTATATGCATTTACAGCGCCAATCAAACAGTTGTTGGATATATTATCTAGGTGACCACGGTAACGCAACCATGGACCAGCCATAGAAATATGATCTGTAGTACATTTGCCATACGCTTTGATTAACAACTTAGCCCCCATAATATTCTTGCCATCCCAAGGCTCAAAAGGTGTTAGCAACTCTAATCGTTCTGAGTTTGGATCTACGTTTATTTTAACATTTGATCCATCTACTACAGGAGCAAGATATCCTGCATCCTCAACTTCAAAACCTTTTGGTGGTAATTCCCAGCCTGTAGGTTCTTCAAACATAACTTCTTGTCCTTCCTCGTTGATTAATTTGTCTGTAATTGGATTAAAATCTAATCGCCCGGCAACTGCAATAGCTGCAGTCAATTCTGGAGATGCTACAAAAGCATGTGTATTAGGATTACCATCAGCACGCTTAGCAAAATTTCTATTGAAAGAATGAACAATACTGTTTTTTGGTGCATTTTTGGGGTCACTATATCTTGCCCATTGACCAATACATGGACCACAAGCGTTGGTGAATATTTTAGCATCTAACTTTTCAAAAATATCTAATAGTCCATCTCTTTCAGCAGTAAATCTTACTTGCTCAGAGCCCGGGTTGATCCCTAATTCGGCCTTCATTTTCAAACCTTTGTCGATAGCTTGCTGTGCAATCGAAGATGCTCTCGACAAATCTTCATAAGATGAATTCGTACAAGAACCAATTAATCCCCACTCTACTTGTAATGGCCAATCATTGGCTTTAGCTTTATCGGTCATTGCATCACCAACTGTTGTAGATAAATCCGGAGTAAAAGGCCCATTCAATAATGGTCCTAGTTCGGATAAATTAATCTCTATAACCTGATCAAAATATTGTTCTGGATTTGCATATACTTCATCATCCCCTGTTAGATGTTCTTTTACTGCATTAGCAGCATCAGCAACATCAGCACGATCTGTGGCACGTAAGTAGCGTTCCATAGATTCATCATAACCAAACGTAGATGTAGTGGCACCAATTTCGGCACCCATATTACAAATAGTTCCTTTACCTGTACATGACATTGCAGTAGCTCCTGGACCAAAATATTCTACAATGGCACCAGTACCTCCTTTTACAGTGAGGATTTCGGCTACTTTTAAAATCACATCTTTTGGTGCTGTCCAACCAGATAATTTACCTGTTAACTTAACACCAATTAATTTTGGAAATTTTAATTCCCAAGGCATTCCTGCCATTACATCTACAGCATCGGCTCCACCAACACCAATGGCAACCATTCCTAATCCACCTGCATTTACGGTATGAGAATCTGTACCAATCATCATACCCCCCGGAAATGCGTAGTTTTCTAACACTACCTGGTGAATAATACCTGCTCCGGGTTTCCAGAACCCAATTCCGTATTTATTCGAGACAGATTCTAGGAAATTAAATACTTCACTACTCGTATTTAATGCTGATTGTAAATCTTTATCTGCTCCAACTTTTGCCTGAATTAAATGATCACAATGCACGGTTGTGGGAACTGCTACTTTTTCTTTTCCGGCTTGCATAAACTGCAACAATGCCATTTGTGCGGTTGCATCTTGACAAGCGATACGGTCTGGTGCAAAATCCACATAGTCCTTACCTCTTGTAAAAGCTTTATCCGCTTTACCATCCCAAAGATGTGAATATAAAATTTTCTCTGCTAATGTTAAAGGTTTACCTGTAACTTCTCGTGCTGCACTTACACGATCCGCTACCTGACTGTAGACCTTTTTTATCATATCGATATCGAATGCCATATATTGTATGTTTATGTTTAGAAAAGTCTTGCGAAAATACGAATTTTAAAGGATTTTATTAAATGAATAGTCTTAATCCTATCTTTTTGCGTTTTTAAAAAAAATCAGATGCTCATTTCTGTAAATTCATAAATTACATTTGGTTATACTATAGAATTATTAAAAAAACATAGAAGAAAATGAAACTTCTAAATTACGATTCCCGAAAACGTTATAGTAAGTTTGTTTAAAATGTTAAAATAGCAATAATAAACGTAAAAAAAAGTGAAGCTATTTAACTTCACTTTTTTCTTTAAAATCTAATTTTAACTTTTAATATTTCGCTTCTGTATACTTACTTTTTAACTTTCCTCTTTTTCAACAGCTCATAGTGTACTAATTGGCTTTCGGATAATGTAGCTATAAACTTTTCTTTCTCTTCTTTCATTACAGCTCTATTTTCTTTTGATATTTTACGTTGTTCATCACTAAAAGTTGTCTTCAACGCTTTTCTTTTCTCCTTTTTGGTGAGATCTTTATTATTTGCAATTGCCTGTTGGTTCTCATCAAAAGTAGCTTTAACTTCATTCTTCTGCTCTCTTCGCAATTGTTTTTGATTATCATACAGAACTTTTTGATCTTCAGAAAGAGTTTGATAGAATTTTTCTTTCAACTCCTTTTGCTTCATACGATCCTTTTTTTGCTGTGCTGACAAGGATAAGATTCCGCTAAACATTATTACTAAACACACTAAAATACGTTTCATATTTTTCTTTTTTATTAAACAACAGTATTGAATATTTAATAGGTAAGACTATAGAAATCTCAAAAGGTTTAATGTTGAATTAAAAGAGTATACGTTGAACTCATCTTGAGTAGCGGTTTTAAGTCGAGAAAATAGTGTTTATTTTAATTACTTTTTAAAGAGGATGTACTTTAGTTCTATAGTTCTGCTTATTCTGTCGAAGTAAAATTTTATACAAAAATGACAAACTAACGTAACATGAATCTAATTACGATATTATGGAAGTCTTCCTAAAAGCTCTAAAATAAGCTATTAATGATATCCTCTACGCTTATACCTTCGGCTTCGGCTTTATAATTTTTGATGATACGATGGCGAAGAATTCCTATGGCTACAGATTGGACATCTTCTATATCTGGAGAAAATTTCCCTTTGATTGCTGCATTAGCTTTTGCTGCCAAAATTAAATTCTGTGATGCTCTTGGCCCTGCACCCCAATCGATATAATTCTTAACTAAATCTGTTGCCGAGTCTTCATTTGGCCTTGTTTTTCCAACGATTCCTACTGCATATTCAATTACATTATCGGCTACTGGGATACGTCTAATTAAATGTTGAAAATCTATTATTTCTTGAGCAGTAAATAGTGAATTAATTGTTGTTGTAGTATCGCTTGTCGTATTTTTAACCACTTCTACTTCTTCCTGAAAACTTGGATAAGTTAGTTCTATTGCAAACATAAATCTATCCAATTGTGCTTCTGGCAAAGGATAAGTTCCTTCTTGCTCTATAGGATTTTGGGTCGCCAATACGAAATAAGGTAAATCCAGTTTATAATGATGCCCCGCTACAGTTACTGATCGCTCTTGCATAGCCTCTAGCAATGCAGCCTGGGTTTTTGGCGGAGTACGATTAATTTCATCTGCAAGAATAATATTAGAAAACACAGGACCCTTAATGAACTTGAAATGTCTGGTCTCATCAAGAATTTCACTACCAAGTATATCACTTGGCATCAAATCCGGAGTAAACTGAATCCTTTTAAAATCAAGACCAAGAGCTTTTGATATGGTATTTACCATTAAGGTTTTCGCCAATCCGGGCACCCCTATTAACAACGCATGACCGCCAGAAAAAACAGAAATAAGTATTTGATTAATAACTTTTTCTTGTCCAATAATTACTTTGGAAATTTCTTTTTTTAGTTCAGAATGTTTTTCTACTAGTTTTTTTACAGCTGCTACGTCGTCTGACATACTATTTCTCTTTTTTTAACCAGTTACCACTATAATTACAGTCTCTGTAATCACCATTGATCTTTATATAGGTATCCATTATTTTTTCGTTCTGCCATTTTCGAATCGCTTCAATCTGTTTTTTCCTTAGTGCTAGCTCCTGAATCTTGAGATAGTCTTTGGAATAATCAGCGATATGCTCATCATAGCGCTTAAGAACGGTGATCAATTTATACTTTTTTCTACCTTGTCTATCTTGATCAGGGATAACTAAAGAGACTTCATTAGTCTTTAATTTGGATACCTGATCGTACAATATAGGATCAATTTTGGTAAGTTCAAAATGAGTATCTCCTGTAGCTGGATTAATGAGTTGCCCTCCATCCTCTCGAGTTTCCTTTTCATCACTAAATTTTCTTGCAGCCTCTGTAAATTTGATCGATCCAGAAATGATACTCGTACGTATAGAATCTATTAATTTTTTTGCTTTACTAACACTTTCTCCTGTAACATCTGGAACAAGAAGTATATGTCGCACATCTATTTCTTCTCCTCTTATTTTATCTACTTTTACGATATGCCACCCGAAATCAGTTTTAAAAGGCTCACTCACCTCATTTTCTTGCAAACTAAAAGCTACATCTTTAAATTCTTTTGCAAAATTAGTTTGTCTATCCAAGGTATATTTACCACCTGTTGACTTTGATCCCGGATCTTGTGAGTATAATACAGCTTTGGTTGCAAAGCTACTTCCGTTCTCAACGATGTCTTCTCTAAATTGATTTAATCGATCTATTACCTTTTGTTGCTCTTTTTCAGGAATTTCTGGTTCTATCGTAATCTGAGCCAGTTCAATCTCAGTTCCAAAAAGCGGTCTTTCATTTTCCGGTATATCATCAAAAAATTCTCTAATTTCTTCTGGAGTAATTTCTATATCACTGATGATTTTGGTTCTCATCTGTTCTGATAAACGATTTGATTTATTAATTTCGAAAAGCTCTTTTTTAAAATCATCAACACTTTTCTTTTTATAAAATTTCAATACCTTTTCTATTGTTCCTAACTCATTAGTCATATAGCTCAATTGTTGATCTACCATCGAGTTCACCTCTGCATCTCTAACTTCTATACTATCCTGAACAGCGTGATGGGCGTACAATTTATTTTCAAATAAGCTCCCTGCAAGCTCACAACGGCTAACATCATTGGCAGAAACTCCTTCACTTACGAGCTGCTTGTAGGCTATATCTATATCGCTATCTAGAATCACGTGCTCACCAATCACAGCAGCAACCCCATCTACTTTCATTCTTTCGAATGGTTTTTCGGGAACTACAACTGTTTTAATTGAATCTGATACGACACTTGTGGTATCTATAACCATTATAGAATCTTTTATTTCGTTTTCTATAATTTCCTGAGCAAAAAGTTGTGTATTACCACTACAAGCAAGTAGTGTACAAAGTAGTGTAATCTTAATTGTAGACTTCAAATTGTTTATTCTCAACTGCATCTTTTGTAATATCTATTTCTATTTTTTTTACCAGCTCTAACTTTCTTTTATTTAATATAATCTGTCTTATGATAGGTGTAATATATTCTAAAGGGGCTTGTGTATCTCGCTTTAAAACATCTTTAATTTTTACCATAAACACACCCGTGGAATCTCTAAGCTGCATATATTTCCCACTTCGTAATAGTTTAGTTTTATCTTGTTTTTTAAGAATCGGAGTTTTGTTTAAGACTTGATCCAACCGTATCCAAGTAGAATCATTTAAAGAATATGCTAAATATTCTTGCTTATTAGTCTCTAATTCCTCTATATCTTCTTCATTAAAACGATTTAATTGACGCTGTGTTGCAACAATATTATCGTAATCCGGTGGCAAATGTAAGTAACGTAATTTTACTAACTCCTCATTAAGATTAAAATTTTCTAAATTTTGATCATAATATGTTTTAATATCGGGTTCAGTAATCTCCATATTGATGGATTTATTAATTACTGCATTCTTATAGGCATTAATATACAAGGTACTTTTATAATCCTCTACAAGGTCATCAAATTCTTTAAGCTCTTTTTCTGTAAGATTACGCAGTGCCTGATCAATAAACAATTGTCGAGTAGCCCAAGTCTTTATATAGTGATTAATAAAACTAATACTATCAACATCAGATATATTTTTGGGTATTAATTCTTTGATATCTTCTTGATATAGATAGGTTTCATTAACTCTGGCAATAGCTTTTTTATTGATTTTGTTTTTAAAATTTTGACAAGAAACAATACATGCCATCATCGCTATTAATATATAATATCTCATTTATTTAGACAGTTCTTTTTTAACCTTTTTCAAAGCCTTGTTGTTAACTTTAACTGTGTATTTTGCTTTGAGTTCATCAAGCCATTTAGTTTCTATACTCTTTTGAAAATCATTAATAACTTCTCCCTTTATCTCTTCAAATTTTTTAATTCTGGAAGGTAAGATTTCTTTAACCATAATCAAAGTTATAAAGTTGTCTTCTTCGGTAACAACAATCTTTCCTTTTTCACCAGAAAAATCTTTAGGCAGCATATCTGCTCCTTTACCTATTTCTTCTTCAGAAAAAAGAATTAATGCTACATCCCCTGTATTTACTTTCTTTTTTATTTCTTCAACCGATTTTTTTGCAATAAGTAGCTCTTTTACTTCTTCTATTGTTTCGCGTTTTGATGATGAAGCTTTGATAACTTTGTATGTTTCTTTTTGCAAATAGTTTCCTTTTTCTGATTCATAAAATTGTTTAAGCCCTATAGAATCAGTTTTTGAAGTATTCCAAATTTCAGACTCCATGAGATCAAATAATAAAAGCCCATCTCGATATTCTGCTATGATATTAGCATATTCTTGATTATCTTCTTCTAAATGCAATTCGTAATAGCGAAGTAATGTTGAAGCTTCGAATTGAGCATATGCGTAATCAACAAAAGCAGCAGCATCAGGATAATTTTTGGCTGTGGTTTGTTTACTCATTAAAAACTTCGCAAAATCATCATAAGTATAGCGTTCTTTTTTAATACTAAACACCTCTTTTTTCAAAATTTCATCTTCTTTAGAAACGTTCCAAACCTCTTTAAGAATAGTATTTGGAATGATTTTTTTAAAATACGCAATAGCTTCTTCATTTTGATTAACAGCATACTTCTCTTTTAGTGAAGATATAAATGATGTAGTAACCAATTTTGATCTGCTATCTTTACCAACTCTGTTCGTCAGTTTTTGCTGTTGTTCTTCAAATGTTTTATTAGGATGCTTTTCTATAAGTTTAATAATGTGCCAACCATATTTAGTTCTTATGGGTTCAGAAACATCACCATTCGTTTCGAGATTAAATGCCGTTTCTTCAAATTTCTCTGAGTTTAGTGCTCCTTGTCCAAAACGTCTAATTCTACCTCCATCAATGGCAGTACTAGGATCATCACTATACTGTTTGGCTAAGGAAGAAAAAGAAACCCCTTGCTTATGTTGTTGATTTATCTCTTTTAGTCTCTCTTCAGCTTGTTCTGCGGTTCTTTTATCATTAATTGCAATCATAATATGTGCAACCGTGACTTCTCCCAACTTCTTTTCTCTCTTATTCACCTTAACTATGTGGTATCCAAATTGAGTTCTGAATGGTTCAGAAAGTTCTCCAACTTTGGTTTCATATGCAGCATTCTCAAAAGGATATACCATTCTGAAAACAGAAAACCAACCTAATTTACCCTGATTTTTGACAACTGACGGATCTTGACTGTATATTTTTGCAACCTTTTCAAAAGGTTCTCCCTGAAGAATTTTATTTCTGGCTTCAGAAATTTTTTGATATGCTAATAATGTATCCTTAGCAGATGCATTAGGTTTTACTTCTATCAGAATATGACTTGCATTAACTCGCTCTAGTGAGCGGTCATATGCTTCTTTTACCAATGCTTCAGATGCTTGGGTATCTGTTAAATATCCTTTTTTTAACTGTTTTTTGTACCCTTCTAATTCTTTTAGATAAGCTTCTTTTTTATCCAAACCCAAGGTTCTTGCTTCTTTTAACTTTAGTTTGTATTTAATGAACAAATCGAGATATTCTTCTACATTTTTCTGAGCGTCATCCTTTACCAAGTTGATATTTTTAAGATATACCCTTTTAAATTCAGATGTATATATTGGCGATTCATCTATCGAAAGAAGAATATCTTTTTGATCCTGAGCATTTGCTAACGTAAAAAAAATAACTCCCAAAAAGAAAACTAATGATTTTTTGTGCATAACCTTTTATAATAAAGTCTCTAAACCAGACAAAAGTAATAATATTAAGATGTTTTACAAGCTCCTTTTCTAACGAACCAACTACTATATATAGTATTTGCTTTTTAAATTTTCATGATCTATGTATATTGTCTTGATTTTGAAACCTAACAAACAAATAAGTATGGCTACCATATACCCTATCAAATGTTGAACGAAAAAATAACAGACTTTATAATCTAACTATGAATCAGGAGCGATCACATCAACCAAAATGGAAAGAAAATTAAAACTAATTTGGGATTTTAGAGGCCCATCAGCAAGCAAGACCGCACAGCATCATGAGATTCATCTCAAAGAATATATTTCGCTAGAAAAATTATCAATCACCATTACGGGATGTCAAAACATAAACGATATGCATAGTATAGCTTATATGGTAGTTATCGATTCAGAAATGAAGTCTGTTAGAGATGCTTTAAAACCACATCGAGGGCAACTTTATGAAGAATAATATTTAAAAAAAAAGGTATTGGTATAAATATTGTTCTAGACCTTCTATATTTGCAAAATTAAAAAATAAACAAAAAAAGATAATGAAGAAAATAATAGTAGCAATTTTAGTATTCGTAGTAAGTTTTCAATTAAACGCTCAATCTAAAACCGGAACAATTGACACCGAGTTTATTTTATCAAAAATGCCCGAATTGGCTAAGGTTCAGGAAGATTTAAAAACTTATAATAGTAAACTTGAGGCGGATCTAAAAGTAAAAGTAGAAGGTTATCAAGCTAAGGTAAAAGAATATCAGGAAAAAGTAGATTCGTTTACCGAGGAGATAAAAAAAACAAAACAAGAAGAAATCATCAACCTAGAGAATGATATTGCAAAATTTCGTCAGAATGGTTCACAATTAGTACAGATAGAACAAAATAAATTACTACAACCTCTGTATCAAAAAATTGGGAAGGTATTAGAAGAGATCGCAAAGTCTGAATCTTATACACAAGTATTTACAATCACATCAAGTGGTCTAGCCTACATTGATCCAAAATTTGATCTCACTAAAGCTGTTATGACTAAATTAGGTATTAAGATCGAAGAAGGTAAATAAAATATTATAGTACCAAACAACAAAGCCGATGTATACATGCATCGGCTTTGTTGTTTGGTAAAAGCTAAATGATTACCGTCTACTATAATTTGGTGCTTCTTTAGTAATCGTCACATCATGTGGGTGGCTTTCATGAATACCACTAGCAGTAATTTTTACAAAACGTCCTTTATCTTGCAACGTTGATATATCTTTTGCTCCGCAATACCCCATACCAGCTCTCAATCCACCAATAAACTGATGAATACTTTCTAATAGGTCCCCTTTATAAGCAACGCGACCCACTATACCTTCTGGGACTAGCTTCTTTATATCATCTTCGACATCTTGGAAGTACCGATCTTTAGAACCTTTTTTCATCGCTTCTACCGACCCCATACCTCGATATGTTTTATATTTTCTTCCTTCATATATAACGGTTTCACCGGGCGACTCTTTTGTACCTGCCAAAAGCGAACCTAACATTACAGTATCTGCTCCTGCAGCAACAGCTTTGGGAATATCTCCCGTATAACGGATTCCCCCATCTGCAATTACAGGAACTCCTGATCCTTTGATGGCATTAGCAACTTCTAGTACCGCAGAGAATTGCGGAAATCCAACACCAGCTACTACCCTTGTTGTACAAATAGAACCTGGACCAATTCCAACTTTTACTGCGTCTGCCCCAGCTTCAACCAAATATTTTGCAGCTTCAGCTGTAGCGATGTTACCAACTACTACCTCTAATTCTGGAAATCTGGATTTTACTTCTTTAAGAACGGCCACTACGCCTTTGGTGTGACCATGAGCCGTATCTATAACAACTGCATCTACCCCAGACTTCACTAATGCTTCCGCACGATCCACAGCATCGCCTGTGACTCCTATAGCAGCAGCTACTCGAAGGCGCCCTAACGTATCTTTGTTTGCCATTGGCTTTAGAGTAAGTTTAGTTATATCTCTAAAGGTAATCAATCCAACTAAGGTATTTTCCTTATCGACTACTGGTAATTTTTCTATCTTATTATTTTGTAGAATCACTTCTGCTTCTTGTAATGAAGTACCTTCACCTACAGTAACCAGGTTTTCACTGGTCATTACTTCAGAAATATCACGATCATCATTCTTTTCAAAACGCAAATCCCGATTCGTAACAATACCGATCAATTTATGATGATCATCGACTATTGGAATCCCTCCAATACTATGCTCTCGCATGTTATTTTTTGCGTCTATTACTTTAGCATCACGCGGTAGAGTAACCGGGTCGATAATCATACCACTTTCGGCACGCTTTACTTTTCGTACTTTAATCGCCTGTTCTTCTATAGTCATGTTTTTATGCAAAACACCTATTCCTCCTTCTTGGGCCATAGCAATAGCCATTCGACTTTCTGTTACAGTATCCATAGCTGCCGATACAATAGGAACGTTTAGCGTAATATTTTTTGTGAATTTAGTCTGGATGCTTACTTCTCTTGGTAATACTTCAGAAAATGCTGGGACTAAAAGAACGTCGTCATAGGTTAAACCTTCGCCAACGATTTTGGACTCATGTGCTGTCATTGCAATTACAATTTAATTGCGTGCAAATATACGCCTTTTTTAAAGAATACTTTATCGATATGACTTTATTTTAATAGTAAAATTCTTCTAGACTTTAATTTAAAATAATAGTCACATCAATACTCATGAAACGCTATAGTTTTCTACTATAACAATACAAGACTAAGGAAGTTCTACACTATTATAATTGTAAGTGTTCAAAATTCTAGTTATTAAATTATTTTATTTTTTAATACTATTATCTTATATTCTATAGTCAGTATCCTAATCTACTGAAGCCCCAAAACTATAATTGCCATGAAAATCATTTTATATTAATATTGACATGTATTTATATACATAGCACTAATTTGCATGTAAAGACATGGCAGAGCGATGCTATACGTGTTGGTTTCTTAATAAAATACCAAACAGCATTCATCAACAGTCATTAATCAACATTTCTAACGCAAACAGCTAATTTCTTTTTAAAGAGAGACGTATTCACATACTTTTACCACTATATAAACTTAAAATCTAAACCCCATGAAAATTAGTCAACTTAGTGCACTATTTGGTGCTATATTACTTTTTATTTACTCTTCCCCTTTGATTGCTCAAGTAACTGTATATCAACATTGCAACTATGGTGGCTGGAGTGCACAATTCGATATTGGTAATTTCAATAGCAATGCAATACACAGGGCTGGCGGGATTTCTAACGATGCTTCTTCTTTAAAAATAGCAGATGGATATCAATTAACTGTCTATAGCGGAGATAATTTTACTGGTAATTCTACTACGTTTTCAAATAATGATGATTGCTTTGTAGATGAGGGATTTAATGATGTAATATCATCTATAAAGGTAGAAAGACAAAACGTTGCCATCCTATACCAGCACTGTGAAAGACGAGGATGGAATGCGAAATTTGGTGTAGGCAGTTTCAACAGCGCTGCTATTAGGGCTGCAGGCGGAAGAACTAATGATGCTTCTTCTTTACAAATCACTTCTGGATATAAGATCACTGTTTACAAAGGAGATAATTTTACTGGGAGTTCAACAACATTTTCAAGCAGTGATGACTGTTTTGTAAATGAAGGTTTTAATGATGTAATATCCTCTTTCAAAATTGAAAAACAAAACAATACGGGCGATTGGGATAATTTTCCTTATCCGACAATAAATTTAGTAGATCAGGCATCATATCATAATGGTTCCCGAATATTTTGGAATGCATTTCCAAATGCCAAAGAAACTATCAACCAACTTATTTTAGAAGTTTGTAAAAAAATATACTATAATGATCGAGACAATCTACTAACCTTCAGAAAATTAAATCTCTATTTACGTGATGAGGATGGAGTTGCTGCAAAATGGGGAAGTCCTCCAGAAATAAGTGTAAAAATTAGTGTTCGCCATATTCAAAATATATTTAATAGCCAAGGGGGAAACCTTCAAGCTGTAAAAGAAGATATTGAAGGAATCTTATCTCATGAATGCACCCATGCATACCAATGGAGTCCACGTAATGCGGGAGGATACCAACAAGGAACTGATTTTTATGGTTTTATTGAAGGATTGGCAGATTATGTAAGAATTTCTGTAGGTAGACACCCTAGTCGCTCACCCAGACGAGGAGGAAGTTGGACTAGTGGTTATACAACCTCTGGATTCTTCATCAATTGGATTGTAGATAATAAAGATCCTGAGTTTGCTATAAAATTTAACCATACCGCCAGAACATACGGCACTTGGTCATGGGATTCAGCCTGTAGAAATATACTTGGCGAAGGCGTACAATCGCTTTGGAATCAATATCAGCAAAGTTTGCGTAGTAGGATATCCAAAAACAATAGTGATATTACAAAAGAAAGACAATATGATGATCAGTATTTGGATTGTAATATGGAAAATACCACGGCTTCTAATGCAAAACATACGCGCATGCAATCAAAATTATACCCTAATCCTGCAACCAATGAAATCAATATCGAGATTACAGGCATGGTATATACCAAGTACAGTGAAATCCAAATACGAAACCTTTCAGGAAAATTAGTTAAGGAAACAAAACAAAAAGGGATTCAAAGCACCATTGCAATAGCTGATTTACCATCGGGAATTTATACCGTTCTTATAAAAAACGGAACATACAAAGTTGAAAAAAGATTCATAAAAAAATAAGTTCCTACTATGATTATAAACTATCATAAAGGTGTCTGGAGCCCTTTTTAATCACATTGTACTGAAAAGTATCCCCATATTTTCAGGCACCTTGTATGATAGCGTCACTATAAATCTGCTTTATATTATGAAAAAAACAGCAAAATTACTTTTAGTAATAACCACAATATTTTTGTCATCATGCGAACAAGAAGAAATAACTTCAATACAAATAGAGACTAATTCTGAAGAAGAATCAATTTCTAAATCTACTATCCACCCCGGTGTGTGGCAAAATGTATTCACCGATAATTTTAGCGGCACATCATACACTACTTTTAATACTACTTGGAACTATCTATATCCATGGGGTAGTGATCATAACGGTTCTGCCCGTATGTATGGTAGTAAAGATGATCATAATCATATCTATAAAACCGGACGTGGATATTTGGTAATTAAGGCTTCAAGAATTAATTGGAATGAAGGTAATAGTAGTCATGACCCATGGTTACCGATCCGCTATCATTCTGGTGCTATTCATGCAAAGCAAAAAGTGCAGATAAATGATACCTACCCTGAGTGGTCTCTCGAAGCTCGAATCAAGGCACCTTCATCTTATGGAACATGGCCTGCATTTTGGATCACTCATGATGGACCATGGAACGCCGAAAGTGACATCATGGAATATAAAGGATCTAGAACTTGTTGGCAAAACACCTGGGATTTGGGTTGGGAAGAAACCTTAACAACAGTATCAAATCCAGCAAAATGGCATACCTATAAGGTATGGATTACCAAAGAAGGCAACCATGTCGATATCCATTACTATATTGATGGCGTATGGAAAGCCCAACATAGAGGTAATAATTTCTCCTATAAGAACATGAATATAATTCTAAATCTACAAATGGAAGGTGCATCAGGGAATTGGGGTCCTGGGGGCAATACATATATGCTTGTAGATTGGGTAAAAGTTAGTCGAAAAAAAAGAAGATAAATAGTCAAAAGACCTGGAAAATACGTCTATATAATATACGTTCTTTCATTTTGCAATTTGGTCGGTCATACATAGCGTATTATGGATATTTTTAATAAGTCATTATGTATTGTTATTGACTACAGCAGAAGTATATTAGAGCAATGTCAACCACATTCTTCAGGTCTTTAAATTATTCAATTATAATTACTTCGCCATCTTTTAAGGTTTTATATGGCCAATCATTTTTGATACAGCGCAGAATCTCTACGTCGATCAAAGAGGATTCAGGATGATCAGAATCATAATGAGGCATAAAAGAATACTTAAACACCCCTAGCCCTTCATAAATACCTTCTTTAATTTGTGAGTAAGGAAAGTTTTTAGCGTCATCTACAACATCAATAGATTTTAACGTTTCTGAAAGAATACATATTCCGGCACTATATCCTCCATATAAAAAATCATCTCTCTTTATCAAATTGGTAAAAAGTTCATCAAAACCACTCAACCGCATTGCTTGCCGCAATACAAAAGTATTACCACCACTAACCCATAATGCTCCCAGACTATCCAATTTTGTCTTCAATTCCTCTTTTTTACCAAAATAGTCTTTTAGATCAAGAGGTTTGGCATCAAACCCAAGGGTATTAAGAACATCAATTTCTTCTTGTTGAATGCTATTTGCAATTTCAGGATTACGCCCTACAAAATCACAAGCATTATGGATGTGGCCTAGTTTATTATTTTTAGAAATCAATTTTTTTAACGTATTTGTTTTATCTCCAAACTTATATGACGACAGGTAATATTTCATTTGTTTTTTTACAATACGTGTTACTTGTAAGTATTTTCAACGTTCACTTTGGTTTAAATTTACGAAAAACCTATGCGATTCTATACATTTTATCTCGGAGTAGCCTTTGGATTCATTTCAACCCCATCTAGAGTTCCATAATCACTCAAAATACTTGAAATAAGAAATCAGCTATTAAAAAAACATCAAAAACATATTTTAAATTTCTTGCTCACTTATTTTTCAATATCTTACTACTATCTAAGATGAATAGCCTAATGAACAAGATCAAAGGAATTTTATTACTATGCTTCATATATCATTCTGTATTGTATGCTCAAATAGACTCAAAATTTTATGGTCTCAAATCTCATTATGGTGCTATTATCGCACACACTACTGATCTAAAACCTATTTCTCAAACGAATCCTTACGGTTTTCAATTAGAAATGAGTAAGCTGCGTACCAGTGACAAAGCATGGAAAACTTGCTTTTGTTATGGTAGAACCGGCTTTGCTTTTACCTATTTTAATTATGCCAACCCTGATGTACTGGGAAGTTCTTATAACCTCATTTATTTTGTAGAACCCTATTTTACATATCGTGGCCCTTTTAAATTTTCACTAAGAGGATCGATTGGCGCCACATATCTGGATACTATTTTTGACGAAGAATCAAATCCCGACAATGTACTTTTTAGTACTCCTTTGAGTTTTTATCTTGCATTATCGCTAAACCTCAACTATCATATCAACGATAAATATGCCATCAATATAGCAGCCAACTATAATCACATCTCTAACGGGGGACAAAAGCAGCCTAATAAAGGAATGAACTTCCCTACACTATCGGTCGGTATTGATAGGGTTATCGATTACACAAAGCTTACCCAAAAACCTAATGAACTAAAGGAATATAGCCGCGATTGGAGTTATTATTTTGGTAGTTTTGCGAGTCTTAGGTCTGCCGATCGCGAAGCTGAGTCTACTAATCATCCGTTGATTGGTATAACTGCTGGGGCCTTAAAACCGCTCTCGGCTATTAATGGATTCAATCTGGGTACAGAATTCTGGTACGACTGGTCTGATCAAAAAATTGCACAGGTAGAAGGGTTTAGCGACTCATCTTTTTCTTCTGCGATCACTGCAGGTCATCATTTCTCTATAGGTAATTTTTATTTTCTACAGCAATTTGGAGCCTATGTCACCAGACCCAAAAACATACAGGGTAATTGGTTGTATCAACGCTATTCATTTTGGTATCGCCTTACTAATCGATGGACTATAGGAGCTTCTCTGATCGCGTATGGCCGTACGGCCGATCACATGGATGGTAGATTACTATATATCATTAGATAAACTACATTTGTTTACAACAAAAAACGGAGAAAGAATCCCTCTCCGTTTAAAAATGTTTACGTCTCGTTATGATTAATGCAATTATAACGAAGTCGCAAATATAGTTTTTTAACCACTAATTTCAAGTTATTTCTATGTACTATCCAATCACACTACTCAATCTAAACATGGGTAAATACATCGCAATAAGAATTACACCTACGATAATCCCAACACCTATCGTAAGTAAGGGATTAAGCACGTTGGAGATGATCTGGGATTGATGTCTAACTTGCTGGTTATATTGCTCATTTAATTTTTGAAAGATAAACTCTGTTTGATTGGTTTCTTCTGCTACGCGAACCATGGCAATCATTTTTTTATCAAAAATAGGGCTTTCACTAAAAGAAGTGCTTAATGTACCTCCAGATAAAATACCGTATTTTGCTTTGCGAAGTCCTTCTTGTAGAGGGTAGAAATCAATCATATTTTTTACCAAATCAATACTATCAACCATTGGGACTTTGGCAGATGTCAGTAACGAAATTGCCTGGGTAAATTGTGCCATATATATTTTTCTAAAATAGGCTCCAAGGATAGGAAGTTTGAGCTGCAAAGTACCTAAAATTTTACGATACCATAATTTCTTAGATACAAAAATAAGTACTCCAATACTTATCGCTAAGAGTATTAGTACTAAAAACCCATGATTACTTATAAAATCAGAAAAGCCAATAATCCCTTTAGTAATCCCAGGAAGTTCTACCTTATTTTGCCTAAAAACATCAACAAACATAGGCACCACATAGCGTAGCATAAAAACAATCACAATAAGTGCAGTACACATCACAATTATGGGATATGTGAGTGATGCTATAATTTCTCTTCGCAACTCATTTTTACGCTTATAGAATTCGCTAAGCTCTAAGGTGATCTGTGCCAATTGCCCAGTTTGTTCTCCTATTCTTACAGCATAATACTCATAATCTGTAAAATTTTTATTCTGCTTCAGAATTTCAGAAAAAGAACTACCCTCGACCAATTGGGTAAGCATAGAAGTCATTAACTTTTGGTCTTTATCTTTTTTTTGAGTTTCAGATAAAAGTTCTAAGGCACTTCTCAGATCAATACCAGATTTTAATAGTACATTAAGTTCTGCATACCATTGTTCCTTCTTCTTAGCATTAAAAGCTTTACCGAATACCGTTATTTCTTTGGTTAATATCTCAGAAACATCAAAAGAAGTTTCCTTTTTAGATTGCTTTTTTACTGTTGAAATTTTTATTCCCATCTTCTAAAAGTGTATGGTTGGATCATTGTATTTAAATACAAACAAACGGTGTAACGCTCTAGTATTGTAAAACGTAATCTTTATAGCATCAATCTTACCTGAATTCACTAATTTCCCTTCCAAATAAAACGTCTTTTCTCTTATTTTTAAAGGATATGTTTCTATATCGGTTACAATACTATCGGTATAGAATTGGTATATACGCTCATCTATCGGAGAAGATACTTTTACAATATCATCTTTTGGATGCCATATAGCTGTCGGAAATGTATTAAAATCAATACTTAATGCTGTTTCCAAAGATTGCATCTGTGTTTTATATTCATAATTATCACCTATGCTACGCATATTTCTTTGTACAATTCCTAATACGGTAAACGCCAAACCTGCTACAATTGTTGAAATCGCGAGTACGACTATAACTTCGGTAAGTGTAAATGCTTTTATTTTATGTGCAACTATATGCATTAGAAAAATACCTTTTTTTCGCGTTCAACACCTTGCTTACTGTATAAGATATTAACATGTTCAATTTCTTCAACAATTATAATTTCCCAGTCTTCAAAATCTTCGGTATAAGGTAGTTTTATAGTTTGATGTATCGAAAGATATTGAAGTTCTTTTATTCTATTCTCGATCGCGCTTTGATCTCGTTGTATTTGATTTGCAAAAAAGTTGTTGAAGCTCATACTGGCAATCATAAAGACGATAATAATCAATACCGATGCCGTCAGTACCTCAATCAACGTAGCAGCTCGTATTTTTTTTAATATAACCATTTTGCTATACTGTTTGTTGCATTCACAAAAGGTAAACCTGAATAATCCTTAACAGGATTAATTAAAACACTTCCGTTGTACAAATGATTTAAATACACTGACCCTGATTGTCTGGCAATGTACTGATGTGTGTATATCGAACCTAATATTGCACCTTGAACATCAGCATTTCCTTCACAATAAACCTCCCCAACGATTTCTACCTTGGGAGCTATCATTACGTGTGTTTTGATCCGATTTAATTTTGCATTAGTATTCTTTAAATATACTATCGCGCCCTCAATCACAGTACGCGTACTAATATTAATATTAGGACTAGTATACTGCGCCTGTTTATCCTGAACTATATTTTTGTCTAAAAGTATTGCAGAAGAAGGGTATGATAAGTGGCAACTTTTTCCAATCTCAATACGTTTGGTTGCTATGCTTTGAAAACTACCCTTCACTCCATTTTTTACTATGATCATTGGGGCAATTAATAGCACATCGGTTAATTGTGATCCTGGGCCAACAACAATTTTGGATCCTGATTGAATCACAATATTGCCTGTAATATTTTGATCTTCTAAAAATATAGGATCAGTATCATACAGTATCTGAACAGAATTATGATATGAGTTTTTCATTTCTTTCTCTAAAGGAACAGAAACAGTAGTGTTAATGAGTGCACCCAGCGTAACATCCTCAATGTACTTGATCCATTCTTGCTGTACTTGAGGCAATGATTCATTACTTTCTAAAGCCCGCCCGTAATGCAAACTATTGCCTTGATAATAGGTGCCCGAAATATTACCCGCTTTTACTCCTTGTTTAGGCAAGTAACTATTGCCTTCTAATCGTGTATTCCCAACGACAACCAATGGCGAATTTGTATTCGCTAAATATAAATTAGGAGTTTTATCAGAACGTTTTGATCCCGTAAATGCTACTCTGGCAGCTTTGCGATTATGCATACTTACTTCAGCATATTGTTTTAACCAGGCTCCGTGATAACTAGCAGTTTGCTTAGTAATCTTTGTTTCTGATTCAGAACCAATAGTATCACTTACTACCGTTGGATAATCTAAGGTTTTAAATAATAACACATTTGATTGCTCAAAAGCGTGTATCAGTTCTTGGGATTTAATCCTGAAAACAGATTGTATATGGGTGAGCAACAAAAAAGCACCTAGCAGTAATGCCACCAAAACTGAGATTAGTATGGCGAATTGCATTGCCTGTGCTTTTATTTTTGAAAAAATGTTCAATTTGCAATTTTAAAATCTTTGATCTTCCCTTTATATTTAACTCGTATTGATTTTGAAGCTCCTCTAATCAATGTAACTTCGGATATGGTTTGTTTCAATTTCATTAACTGATCTGCCCCATTGATCGCTATCAAATAAATAGCATTTGCATTACCTTCTCCAGATACTACACCTTTGTAGGTAATTGAAGGCCAAACCAAAACTGGCTTTTTAATTCTAGGTTTAGGAGTAACCACTTTCTTTTTGGGTTTATACAGAGTGCCTAGAAAAGGATCTCTGTCTATCGCACCTAGACTGAATGTATCCCGTTCTTTCATTTCAACAGGAGCTACAGACACTATTACAGTCTCTGCAACAACTGGATTTTCATTAGAGAATGCCCCAACTACCTGAAAAATAATTGCTCCCCAGACAAGGGCCACAACTGGCAGTAAAATATATAATCCTTTTTTACCCTTTAGCATATTCATCTAATTTATAGTGAAGCGAGATACATCACTAGGATCACTCTCATTAGCTGCCTGGTCAAATGCTTTCAATATCCAATAGTATGTAGTACTGGCGTCCAGAGAAACATCTGATGGTGATGTGAGCTGATCTTTTACAACCAATTCTGTAAGTGCTACATCTTTGTATACATAGATACTATCAAACTCGGTTGTACCACTCACAGTTTCTCTGGTCCAACTAAAGGTAACCGTAGTTGATGATTGTGTTGCATCATTGGCAGGAGCAGTAGCTACTGGTTTATTTGGCTTTATATTATCTACAGTTAGTGTTCTGGTAGTATACAACGTGCTTTGCGTATTGTTCTCTGCTCGTACCTGCCATTTGGTAGCTCCTTGAGGAAAAGTAAATGAAGTCGTAGTCGCTGTCGTAGTTTCCTCTTCAATTACTTGATTGTTTTCGTCTAATAATTCAACTCGGTAGCGTGTAGCATCAGTTACTACTTGCCACTGCAATGCTGGAGTAGTTGAATTTGTAATCGCATTATTTTCCGGAGCTACTAATATTACTTCGTTACTCGAGAAGTCCTCACTTTCAATAACTATAAAACTCGCTGTAGCATACAGTGTAGACGATCCTGAATTCTGAGCTCGTACTCGCCATTGATATTCATTTCTTAACAAATTAGTACTAAAAGTAGTAGTTGTTACGGTAGTATCCAGTACCACTTGAGAAGCATTCTCAAAAGTAGGTTGTGCTACTTGTAATCGATATGCTGTAGCTAGTTCAACTCCTTCCCAATTAAATGTTACTGAAGTATTACGTACTGTTGTACTATCTGTTGGTGCAATAAGTAGTATTGTTTTATCTGTCAAATCTTCTTCAAATAGTACCTCTTCACAACTATATAGTGTAAGAAGGAAGATGAATAATACAATTGTGTATGCAAATAATTTCTTCATTGTTACAGTTTAAAATAATTCATGTTCTCCAAAGCTTTTAGAGCATCTCGATAGCTGTTTCCAGTACAAGAAGACTTTTTGTCTATTATATTTACCAAGACGATTTGTTTTCTATCATTCTCTGCCCAACAGAAAAAAGATAGTTGATACGCAAAAATTGTTGCCTCTGTAAAGTCTATACTTTTATAAACTTTTCCTCTTTTTACCAAGGATAATTGATACTGTTTATAGGCTCCGTTATTAAAAAACACAGCCTCTGCGGCATTTATTTCTTGTAGTAGTGATTCAGGTAATGCCATTGACACCGAAGAGACCATCGCTACTTCTTTTTGGCTTTTTAGATAGGCTAATGCTTCTGCATTGTATACTTCTTGTAACTCAGTACCAATAGCAACACGGTCTAATAACGATAGTGTGATAAAACTAGGTTTATGCTCTAGAGAATCTACATAGTTGATTCCTTGAGTATTCTCTTTAGCAACTCTAAGATAGGCCTCAAAAGTAGTTGTAGTAAAATCAACGGGAGTTACCCCTACTCTAATTTTTTGTTTATATGCTGGTATCGCCGATACTCTAAAATCAGAACTAAGCACATCTGTTTTTTGCAAACCTATAACACCCAACGCTATAGGATTGGTCACAGAAGTTTGCATTGTGGTTTTATTGACCTTAATGCTATGGCAACTTATACAATTAAGCACCAAGATTATCGCTATACCATATACTTTATAATTCATCTGTTAAAATTTATAATTTTTCTTATGATCGGATTGAATTCGCCATTTAACATTTATGTTGATATAGACATTATATCGATGGCTTATTTCATCCTATTATATTGTTCTATTATATTATTAATTCAATCGCTGTAGCAATAATCGGCACTGTAAATACCTTACTCCTGTTCTAAAGTTTTTCTTTTTTTCAAAATTTACCTGAACAATATTACCAAAACTATACTCCTGTTCTAATGTGTATACAACACCTATTAATGCTTTATAATCGCCTTGTAAAGTAAAATCATATGTAGTTGTTCCTTTTTTTGTTGTTTCGTTAATAAAACGATGAGGCTCTTCAAAAGCAATTACTTTTACATTAGAAGTATCTGAGAGTTTGTTCAACGTCTTTAATAAATTATGCTGTAAAGAGGTTCCTTCAACATTGTTTTTTGCTAAAATGATATCCAGTTGTTGCTCTTTTTTTGATAAGGAAGCTAATTGTTTAGGTGCCGCTTGATATTCTTTTTTTTGACTTTCTAGTTTACTAAGTTCTTTACTTACAGCAAATGTTTTGCCAAAACCAAATTGATATGCCACAAAAAGCACACACAACAACCCAACTATCAATAGTATGTTTTTAGTTCTTTGCTCCATTTGGTTTGATCATAATCATTAATTCAAAATCAGACGTATTCTTTTTATCTAAGCCGTATTGTGCTATCGTTACTGTTTCTACAAATGATAATTTTTCTATGGTTCTTAGCCATGTAGTAAATAGCTCTTTATCTGTTGATTTCCCTTTAATGGAAATAACCCCTGCTTTAAGAGCAATCGTTTTATCCTTGCGAATAGGTTTTTCTAAAGGCTGATAGGCAAATGTTGTTAGCACTACAGTATTGGGTAGCGCCTGAATAATTTGATCGATAGCATACGAACTTTTAGAAAATCCGGTGGTAAGTATACTCTGCACCAGCGCTTCTTTTGTATGCACATTGGCTTGTTTGTTTTTGATAAGTTGCTGTTGCTTAGTATATACCTGCAACTCTTCTTGTAAACCTTGCCATTTTTTATAGTTGGCGTTGAATACAAAAAAATTGATTAATAAGGTTACCAAAAGAAATCCAACACCGAATTGTAATGTATTTTTAAAAAAACGAGACTCGTTATAGTTTTTTTGTAACTCTTGGTTTTTGATCTCTATATTACCCGAAATTGTACTGGTTCCTATAACCTTATCTACCACTACAGACAACGGTAATGCATGTGTTGAAGAAAAAGTGAGACCTTCGATTGTATAGTGTTCTTGTGAACTATTACCTTTTATGTCTATTGAAGATACTTCACCATTTGTATAGCTTACTTCTACTGTACTACAACATACCGTACTCCTTTCTGCAAATGATGATAACGAAGTCATTTTTAAAGTTCCAAGACTAATATTAGTAATCTTAATTGACTCTTTTTGATATGCTTTAATTACAGTTTCTACATACTGTTTTCTACAGACGGCGATAAAAGAAGTGTGGGTAGTACGAAGGATTTGATAATAAAAATCATTTAGATTTAAATTCGGGAAAGCCTCAGTAACAATCTCTGCATCGGTACCTATATTTGACACTTCTTTTGATAAAATCTGATCATCATTAATAACCACGCTTACTTGTGTTATTTTATCAACCAGTGCTGCTATATTATCTTCATACGTTACAGTAAGTGTATTGGATATATCAAGCTCTCCTTTTTTTTGTACTACTTCTACTCCATAAATGATAGATTTATCATCGTGCTTAGTATGCTCTAGAGCCAGCAGTGTTTTTTTCAAAGGTAGATATGTAGACAACGTTTCTAGCATTAATAAAAGACTGTAGGTTTTATGATTACATTTAATTTTTTCTTAGAATCTTCTCTTACTCTTTTACTGAATAACCATTTTATGATTGGAATCCGCGCTAACAAAGGCACACCTGATCCAGAATCATTTTTTACCTTCTGTTCTATACCACCTAAAATAGCTACATCGTTTGCTCTCATTCTCATTATAGACGAGAACCTACGACTATTAATGTCTGGCGGTGCATCCTCTGCAATACGTTCACCACTAAAATTAGATTGAATCACCTGTATATCTAAGGTGATCTGACCATCACCAGACACAAAGGGTTTAAATTCTAAGGCAAGTTCTGCATCTATAGGTAAATAATTTACGATCTCTGATGTTTGTGGATTTTGTGAACCAAAAATATTCTGACTTGTTACTGCATAGTATGTCGTTTGACCGCTTGATAAATAGGCTTTGTGACCGTTGAGCGTACTTAGCTTAGGAGTTGATAATATTTTCACATTTCCGTTGGTTTCCATTGCCTTGATGTCCATATAAAAATTAGGTACTACATTCCCTAAATTTAAGGATCCAAAACCATCAAACCCTCCAATCACCCGATTGATCGTTTGTGCTCCTAGTCTAATCCCAGTATTAGGAAAAACACTACCTTCTGTAGTTGCTGGCTCTTTACCAATACCAAATTCTACACCTGTTTCTACAGTAGCAGAGCGGTTGACCTCTAGAATCATCACTTCGATTAATATTAGAGGAACAGGCTTATCGATATAGGTAATAAACTTCTTGAATTTTTCAACACGTGTTCCAGGACCACTTACTACAAAACTATTGAGTTCAGTATCAATTTTTACATCTAATCCATCCACTACAGTTGCCGGAAAAATATCTGAAATCGATCCTGCCGCCTGTTGTGTGCCACCATTAGCACCATTGTTATTTCCAAAAGAGGATCTTCGCTGGTTTCTGTTATTGATACCGTTTTGATTGAGCCCCTGGTTGAGTCCTTGATTTATACCGTTCCCTCCTCCTCCAAAAAAATTAGTGCTTCCTGTAGCAAAATTAGAGCCTCCAAAACTGTTTCCGTATGAGGTCGATGGATTGGCATCACCCAACATTGCAATAGAGCGATGCATCATTTGTACCATCTCAATTTTTTTGAGTGCTAATTGATCTTCTGTTCCAAAATAATATACATCTCCTTCTCGCTTAAAGGTAAATGCTCCGGATGATGATACCACAGTGTTTTGTTGGTTTTGCTGCCCGTTGAAGTTATTTGCAGTATTTTGATTCGATACAGGAGTTTGACCAGAAGCTGTCATCGTACTCTCAAAAATCTTAACCAATAAGTCATCAAAAGAAATCGATTCAGTTTTTACTGTTACTGTCCCTGCATTTTCTAGCGGAGACGCAGTAAAAATATCAAGTTTCAGATCTTCAGTAAGTGTATAAATGACATCGGCCACTGGAGTATTATTCAAATCTACAGAGACTATCCTTGCTACTGTATCCAACACTTTGTATGGCATGTTTGAGCGTCTTGATCTATACGTCCTACCTCCTCCAGAATTTCCTGATTCAGGGAATCCTGAAAATTCATAAAACCCATCTTTGGTTTTATTAAAATCCATATTGTTCGCTTCTGCCAGTTTTTTCATGGCAATATCAAAAGGAACATTGCTAATAAACAGGTTGAGATTTTTACCACTCAACTCTGGAGTAAACAATAAATTTTTGCCAGAAACCTCAGTTATCTTTCTGAATACTTTAGGTAAAGGATCATTATTTAAATCAGTAGACAACGTAGCGCCTAATACATCATATTCTGCTACTATTTTTTTCTCTACGGGTGCTTTGACAGGAGGTGTATAGGTTTTTATAGATAATATATTTCCTGTAAATCCAATATCAAGACGATACTCTTTCACCAAAAATACTAACAAATCCTGAACAGTTACATCATTAAACCCATTTACTACAGTAATAGTATTAAGTTCGTTGGCCAGGTTGATATTAATCTTATGCACTTGTGATACGGCTCGCAAAAAATTAAGTAGCGAGGTATTAGAAATATTTACATTTACTTTTTCTGTAAGACCCGGAATCTCTACATTAAGCAGTTGTAGTTTATTTTCGATGGTGGCAATACGCGTATTATCCTGTGCCTGATCCTGAAACGTGTCTTGCGCCAGAATCTGTATTCCAATGAACAGGGCAATACATATACTACTTATCCTTACTTTTATTTTCATTTGTTTTGTTTCAATTATCTGCTAGCAACGCATATACTTCTTCCACAGAAGTTTCCCCTTCTATGATCATACGTATAGCGTTATGTTGTAACGTTTTTATATTTCTTCGTTCCAAATAGTCGTCTATTTGTAGTTCGTTTTGTCGTATTGCTGTTTCTAGTTCTTTGGTTACTGGCACTATTTCGTATATCGCTTTACGCCCCAGATATCCAGTATGATAACAGCGGTTGCATCCAACCGCAATATAATGCTCATGCAATGCTTCGGGAATCACAAAATCCTTAGGAAAATCTCTGGTCTCAGCTTTTTTCTGAGTTTTACAATGTGGGCATACCTTACGTACCAAACGTTGGGCTATACTCATTGTGATGGTATTGGCTAGCAAGAATGCGGGTACGTTCATATCGATCAACCTTGATATTGTAGCCCATGCAGAATTGGTATGTATTGTCGACAGTACTAAATGCCCGGTTAGTGCAGCTTTAATCGCCATACCTGCAGTACGATCATCACGAATCTCACCCACCATGATAATGTCTGGATCCTGACGCAAGAATGCGCGTAGCGCTGCCGGAAAATCAAACTCAATATCCTCTCTAAGCTGTACCTGATTAATTCCTTCTAAAGTATATTCTATCGGATCCTCTATGGTTAGGATATTAGAAACCTCGGTATTCAATTCTTTTAATGTGGCATAGAGAGTCGTTGTTTTTCCCGATCCCGTAGGTCCCGAAATCAGGATAATCCCTTGTGGTTTTTTGGTGGCTTCTCGATACTCCTGTAGCTCGGTATCGGTAAAACCTAAATCCTCGAGTGATACTTCTTGTGTATTACGATTTAATAATCGCAGTACAATTTTTTCTCCATAAAGGGTAGGCATCGTAGACACCCTAATATCAAACTCATCGTTACCTTCTTTAAAAGTAATACGCCCATCTTGCGCCAATCGCTTTTGAGAAATATCTAAGCCCGATTGTATTTTGATCTGATTTACCAGTTGCGGGTACTCGGTATTGGTAATAGTGTACTGTTCTTTCAATTTACCGTCTAAGCGGAAACGTACTCTGCAAAACTTCTCATAAGGTTCCATATGGATATCACTACTCCCAAAATCTTTAGCGGTAGTAATCAGTTTTTGCAGAAAACGATCCTCATAGGCTAGTTTTTCACTCTCAGAAGTCGTGGTTTTTCTATAATTGAAGGTAAGATATGATTGTAAATTTTCTGTGGTTTCTGAAATAATAACCACATTACACCCTAGAATTATTGATAATTCATTTTGTAAATGCACACTATTAGCAGCATCTGTTTTGAGGTGAAGCGTATCGCCTTCTTTTGCAACTGGCACTACCCTGTAATGAAATGCTTGATTTGAAGTAATCAGTTGCTTAAGGTGTACTGGTATTTCGTATGTAGTAGTATTGCTCATATTTGGTACAGGGTTATCACATTAGTACTCCAGTTTGTTATAAAAACGACTCCTAAAAAACCCGCCATATACCCAGCTAATGGCACAGTGTCATGTTTTGCTTTATGCTTAAGCACCAACCAAATCACTAATGAAAAAATTAACGAAAACACAAACAGTATCAAAAAAGTTGCTGTTGGAAAACCAATAGCTAATGCCAAAAAAAATAATAGATCTCCCCAGCCGAATACTTCTTTAAAAAATGGCCGTTTTAGTTTTACAACTGTATACAGATATAATATTCCAACGATTACGATAAGTAACCCTACATTCATCATAATGGCATATAAAAAATTGATCTTTATTGTATTTTCATAATGTAAAAACCCTAGTAACCCAATTAATACCGGAAACACAAATCCGTATACCTCTCTATCTTTAAGGTCCTGATAGACAATTACGCCCAATATAATGGCAATTAATATTTTGATGACCAATATCAATCTTTTACAATTTGTTTTGGACTACCGATTTCATCGATCTCCCACACATTAAAAACTCCATCTCCATCAAAATCTACCACTGCTGTAGCTCTTGCCTTAAAATTAGAAACCGTAGCCTCGAGAAGCTCGTAACTATAATTAGCAGTACCCCCATTTTTTACTGTTTTGGGAGCTTCATAATTGATCTCTGTGAAATCTATTGAATATTTAGAATTGAGATATCGGTACTGCGTTTGCATGTTACTGATAGTTTTGAGCTGTATTTTGGCCTCTTGTGCTTTGGTTTGCGCAATTAAGGGTAAAAAATTGGGTAGTGCAATTAATAATAAAATCCCAATGATCGCCAATACCAAAAGCATTTCTTGTAGGTTAAACGCTTTTACTTTGGTAAGTTGTATTTTTTTCATAATTAGTTTCTCTTCAAAACATCCGCAAAAATATGGTTTTTAGGCAAATATGAACTATCACACGTACTAATTATATTAACATTTTTTTATAATTAAGCCTATTACTTTACTGATTCACTTATAACGTTTAATAACAAAAATACTACCGTTAATGTAACCCTGTATAGATATGTTACCTTTCAACTCACAATATATCCAACAACTATTTCTTTTTGTACCATCTGATTATTCATTTGAATTGCAATAGTACAAACTACTAGTTTCATTTTTCAAGACTGGATGATTTTTTTTGTTAAAGTTTTGGTGTTGGGAGTGAGAGCTCGGTAGTCGGGAGTTTTCTAATTGTCATTGCCGAAGCCTTTAACAGATATATCCAGAGCTTAGCGAAGCACTCAGAATGTGTACAGTGAAGTCATCTGTTCAAATAGAAAACTAGTTTAGAAGATTACCTCTTCGTTTTTATCCTGAATGAGCCTAGGGACTCTTAATAATGTTATTATTGGTAATTCTATTATAGCGAAAACGCCCTGCACTACGCAGGAAGGTTTCGTTGAGTTGAGAAAACGCCTTGCGCTACGCAGGAAGGTTTCATTGAGTTGAGAAAACGCCCTGCACTATGCAGGAAGGTTTCGTTGAGTTGAGAAAACGCCCTGCACTATGCAGGAAGGTTTCGTTGAGTTGAGAAAACGCCTCGTACCATGCAGAAAAACTTGAATATCTTACAGCTAATAAAAAACTTGGTTACTTTAATTCTAATCTGTACTTTTGGCAACCTTAACGATCCCGACCAATCGCATAATTGCAAATCAAACAACTGTTTAATTTAAAATTATGTGTATGAATACACCTTATTTGAATCGCTATCGCAACGGCGAATTTCTACAATATATGAAAGATATATTGAAAATTGTTAACCAACAAGATGTTGACGCCTTACAACTTACCGCTCAAAAAAATGAGCTACAACCCATAGTAAATACGATTAATAATGTTTTTCAGCAATCGCAAGCAAGCACACTTACACAGGAGATTATTGCTCTTGATGAGCGAAGAGATCGTGCCATTATCGGACTCAGAGCAGTAAGCGAAGCCTTTACTTATCATTATGATCAGGATATGGCAAAAGCCGCAAATATAGTACTCTCGGGTATCAATTCTCATGGAGATGGTATTTCTCGATTAAGTTACCAACAAGAGACGGCCATACTGGGTAGTGTTGTACAAGACTTCGAAACCGAGATTGAGCTAAAAACGGCAATCATGAAACCAGGCCTGACCAAGTGGGTTGCAGAGCTGAAAGATGCTAATCATAGTTTTACCAACACTTATCTGGACCGTGTTGGCCAAGCAGCAGCAAATCCTACTGCCGATATTACTGAGCTTAGAAGCCAGGCTACAGAAATGTATAGAACTCTCGTTGATCATATAAAGGCACATGCTGTACTAGGTACTACAAAAGAACATAGCATGATCTTAAACCAGATCGATGTTCTTGCCGGGCAGTACAATCAGGTCGTAGAAAATCGCACGAATAATAATGTGAGTGACAATACAGCTACTGAAGAATAAGTTAGTATTATATACTGTACTCTAAAAGCTATGATTGTAGAAATCATAGCTTTTGCTTTTATGTGCTTACTCAATCCCCGATCTTTGACGGCACCCATCACAGACGAGCACTAGCTTAAAGATTCTACAATGCTTAAACGTCTTAATGATATCGCAAGCTTTTCTAAAGAAGAACAAGAACATATCTTATTTGCCCTTGATGCAATGATTAACAAAGTAAAATTAGGTAGCTTATAAAAAATAAAACCACAACCTATATCAAAATAGATCGTGGCTGTTCTTGCCATATTTTAACTTCTCTTATTTGATCATTGCGCGAAGTCAGGAGACATTCGCACAGCATCCTAACTTTTATTCAATCACTCTTCGGAGAGCGGGGTGCTTCCCTACTTTCAAATCCATTAATTCAAAATTAGTAAATATCTCCTCCTCTTTAGCACTAGTTGTATAATAATAAACTGTATCATTTTTTCTTAAACTCACTACATGATACATCGAAGAATTTTCGTCTGCGTATGTTTTCAAAAAGTCAACAGGATATAAAGCATCTTTAGATTTATAATACTCAAATACTACATTGGTATCATTTCTAGTCGCTTTCAAATAAATATTTGAATCATTTCCAGATTCATACGATCCCTTATTATCAATTTCAAATTTGTAGTTTGATAGTTTCTGCCAACCCATATCAATAAAAAAATCTATATCTTTTTCTATGTTTATTGTTCTTCCACTACAAGAAAAAATTAAAACACTAGTGATTACTAAACATATTATCTTTAATAGATTCATATAATTCTTTATTATAGATTGTTAAGCTAGTATTAGTATAATTCCTAATATTCTTTGTTCTTAATTGATATTGAGATTGAAAACCTTCCATTTCTAAGCTTTTGGGATCAATATAGGATATCTCACCAGCATTTGAGTTTCTTCTAGTAGCCATTGATTTATCAACTAAAGTAAATTTTATATTTTGATTATTATATTCACCTTCAACACTAGCACCATTAACCGTCATACTTCCAAATATCCTATCAAACCAAGGAGTGGGTCTAAATTTTGGTTCAACAAAATCGCTTACATAAAAAGGATCTCCATTAATTTTTGTCTCCAAATTATTCATCAAACTGTACCAATCAACAGCTAATCCAACTATTTGATTGTTAGTCATAGTTTGAAAATTTATCTTATTAGGAACTGCAGAACCAATAGACATAGAATAATTAAAGTTAACTCCAACGTTGGTAAAGTCCCTATTATTCATCGCCCAACCTGTATCTGTCATAGTCCAATCATAACCTGCTTCGCCTGTTGTAGTGCTTCCAATACTAATATCAGGACACGGAATAGAGTTCCCTTCCTTATCGGTTGTAAAACAACCTCCGTCAGGGTCAACACCGTTTATCGGGTTATTCCCCATTCCAAGATAAGGTGATGCAAACTGTCTATAAGGATCCGTAGTCAGCCACCGTCCAATCCTGCTATCCCAAAGCCTTAACTCAAACGCTTCCTTCCCGGTTTCGGTATCTTTCTCTTGGCCTTGGTAGGCATATCGATAATCCCCTTGCAGGTTTCGTCCAGGCATCGCCATCCCGCCTGAATAGTAATCAGTTGTACTTGTTATTGCCATGTCTTGTCCGCTTGGATCTCTACCAACTACCGCACGTACATTCCCTAAGTGATCTGTTAATTGATATAAGTGAGTGCCATCTGATTTTCTTACGCCTAATCTGCTGCTACCATAAATGGTGTTCTCAATTATTTGCCCATTTCTATAGATCGCCATCGCTGTACCTGCAGCATCACGTACATAATGCTCGGTATAGGTTAGACTACCGTTACCCGGGTTATACGATTCTTTGCGAACTCTATGCCCCTTGTCATTGTAAAAGAACTTCACCAAAGGTATATTATCTTTTTGCACCTCGATCACCAATCCACTGGCATTGTAAATATAGTTAATATTATCGGCTTTGTTTTGTATCAATTGCCCGATCTCATTATACACATAATTATCTCCATCTTGATCGCCAATATCATCTGCTCCCGTTACATCGCCTGCTGCATCGTCTACGCGCAATAACTGGTTGGATTTGTCGGCTTTGTAGGTATAGGATAATTGATCCATGGCATTACTACCATTCTCAGTCTGCTTATTACGATTAAGGGTTTGTATATTACCATTGGCATCGTAGGTAATATTGTCTACTTTGTAGTCGTCGCCAGAATTCTCAAAATATCCTGGATCTGTTGTATTTATCGTTGCTGAAAAAATACTCCCCGCCTGGGCATGAAAACCTGGTTTGAGGGTGATCGATCGATTAGCAATAAATGCCAAGGTATCTGTAGGTGCTACCACATCAATACTTACGATATCATCCTGATCTACAGGATTTACCCCATAGTTTCCATAGATCGCAGCCTCTAGCCAATTGTTTCTATTATACAGATAACTATAGGTATGCTCTTTACCTGCAATAGTATTATAGGTAGAGTTCCAACGGATCCCTTTAATATTTCCATTATACTGATCTTCACCGTAAGAATTGCTTTTAAGACTTCCTGTGGCGCGCTTATAATCATCGTTATAATAATCAATGATCATCCCAAAAAGATCATTTGCATCTCCACCTGGATCATTAGTACTTACCAAACTTGGATGGTTGATACTTTTTAAAGCTCCCTGCAGGTTATATACGTAATCCACTCCTTGCAATCCTCGTGCAATATTGATACGTTTTAAAGCCCCAGTCTCGTAATACTGATAGGTTGCATGTTCTGTAAAATTAGTATTATCAATAGACGTCTCTACTTTAGTTAAGCTATAATCGGTAGGATCATAGGTATACCTATGAACAAATTGATCTGCAGCCCCTTTTTGATACAATACATTATTTACCTGGCTGGTAATAGGATCATAGACATAATCAATTGTTTTTACTCCCGGCAGCCCATTAATTTGTTGCACGATCCATCGTACTCTCCCGTAAATATCATAGCTATACCAAGTGGTTGTGTTTTCGTTTAGGGTTTTGGCTACATTACCTGCAACAAAAGACTGTGTTGCTTGTTCTGCAATTTCACCAATCCATTGCTCCCAATGTTGCATATGTTCTTGTTGTTCTTCGGGAGACTTAGCATCCCATACTTCTTCTCCTCCTCTAAAGAGAAACATAAATTCTTTCATTTGCTTATTTATTATAATGTTATGTACTACTTATGACGAACAAACCTTTGAAATTTGGACAACCTTCCCAAAAAAATTTAAAAAGATTAAAAAGATTAAAAAAACAGTTTTTTAAAAGTAAAACAAATGAGCGCATAAAAAAAGCCTATCCAAATTTGGATAGGCTCTTAATTAGTAATTATTTTTTGTTACATATCAGCTACTTGATCATTATTATCTGTAAATTTTTCAACAACTACAGCTTCTCCTTTATTATTTTCAAGAACATAAATGCCAGCAGGCAATTGACTCAAGTCAACGAAATTAGTCGTTTTGGATAAAATATGCACTGTATTTTTTACTTCAAATAATTTAATCTTATCTCCATCTTCAAATTCATCAACAGTAATAACATCTCCTTCTCTAGTGATTGCTAAAAGATTAGTTTCAGCATTATCATAATATTTCATATATTCTTGCTCTACATCAACATCTGCAGCAACATATACTCTCTTACTATCTCTCTCCAAAAGAAAATCATTGTGGATAGTATTAATAACTCCATCAACATTTATGTCTTCTGCTAATCGATCAATTACAATAGATTTTCCTTCACTATTCTCAAGCAAATAGGACCCGATAGGTAACTGACTAAGATCAACTTGACCACGTGTTTTAGATAAAACATGATCTCCTGTTTCAACTTCAAATAACTTTAGTTTATCACCTTCCTGAAAATCAATAACCATAATCGTCAGACCATCCTTTTCAACATTAAGAGTGTCGTCATTGGCATAACTGTTACAGATTATAAATAAACTAAAAATATATGTAATCAATTTCATCTTCTTCTTAATTAATAATGGTTAATTATTATTTGGCTACGGTTTTACCATACAATGATATTACTAAATTGTAGTTAAACAAACTAAAAAACAGACTTTTAGATCAAGTGTTTTCGATTTTCGACAAATGACACAAAAAATGTTAAAATTAAATTAAAAGAGTGTTAACAAACTATAAAGCAAGTGTTTAAAGATTGTCACATTGATAAAATCGGATTAAATACATTATTTCATAGATAAAGAGATTGTATCGAGAACCATTCTTACATTTTGTTGAAGGAAAATAAAATTACACTCTTACTAAGACCTCACATTTGTTGTAATCGTAACAAAAGCATTTATAACTCGAAAGGTATACTGTTGTTAGTTGGTCTCTTAAAACCCTTATTAAAGCTATATTACTTATATCTAGAGAAGAAAAGCCAGATCACCTATTGTGTAACTAGGCATTATTATCTGCGAATTATGATAGACAATATGTTTTAAGAAAATTTATAATTTTAATAACAAGTTTAAAGCTTTAAATATTCTGATGGAGTAATTTGATTGTATTTTTTGAAAGATTTATTAAAAGTGACTTTGTTGTTAAAACCCACTTCATAAGCAACATCAATAATATTAAAATTCTTATGTCTCTCTTCTTTTAGTAGTTTCTTTGCCTCATCTATCCTATACTTATTCATTAACTCAAAGAAATTTAATCCAAAATGCTCATTAATTATTTGTGACGTATTATGTCGTGTAGTGTTTAATAATTGAGATAGCTTGTGTAGTGTAATATCATTTTGCTTGAATACTTTCTTTTTATCTAATAAAAAGATCAATTCTTCTTTAAGTTCTAATGAAAGACTATCAGTCAGCCCCGAATTTTTATATTTATTCAATGTATTGGAAAAACTAGGCTTAGTCGATTTCCATTTTCCAAATATAGAAGGTTGAACAAATGCCGTATAACTTATGTACAAAACCAATAAAGCCATAGACACTATCTGAAAATAAAACAAAAATCCGCTAAAAATGTGTTGTATGACAAGTAACGAATACGTCCCGTAAGAAACGATGTATACAGAGCAAAAGATAACTATGTTTCTTTGCCAATTATGCCGCACTCTAGTGATCAAAGTATTGTTTCTTGCATACGTAACGAAAATTTTAAGTACCAATACTCCGTATACTGAAAGAGAAATTAATTTACTTACGGTAATTAAGATAAAATGTGGTCGTTCTCCATGCACAACTATCTTGAGCTTTTCTTCCTCTGGTAATATATAAATAGGAAACAATAAAATAACGAGAAGTAAGGTAGGTATCAAGTGCCATATATCTGTTTTCTTGAAATTATATTGTAACGTCACTCTCTTAAAATAAAAATATATCAAAGGACCATATAGAAAAGAAAACGATGTTGACATATAAAAAATATCAGGAATATAGTACTCATAATTCATTAGATACAATCCAATATGAATTATGAAAAAGGAATGCAGTAATACAAAAGCACTCATCAATAGGCTTGCTATTTTATCAGAATTCTTTCGAAGGTTTAATACTATAGACATAAAAATGCCTATAAAACCAACATACATACAAAATATTGACCATAAACTTACTGTTCTTAAATATTTATCAGTAAGACCTCTGTATGCTTTCGAAGTACTAATTTGATCAAAATAACTATGATCCACAAAAGCCACATCTAAACTTGCTTCAATATACTTTTCTATATATTCACTAGCTAATTCTGCCTCGTTGATCTTAGCATATGAAAACGCTAATTCTCTAAATAAGTATATTGAATCAACTCCTTTATCAAATGCTTCTTTGTAGGTTTCAATGGCTCGAGTATACTTTCTATTATCATAAAAATTCTTAGCTGCAAACAAAAGGTTATGAACATCCTCATCTTTATTTGTTGTATTAAATTCATCATTAGCACTAAATGCTTTTGAGGAAATACATAAGATGAGGATGACCAATAGTAATATTGATGCAATTTTTTTTTTAGTTAGCCACATAATTATTCCTAAATAATTATATCTCTAATTTACGATTTGTTTTCCGAAAAACTCTTATGCACAAGGGTTTCCCGATAATAGTTTACCAAAAAACCTAACAAAAATCAGGGATTAACGATCTAAATAAAAAATAAAATTTTACGGATAAACCCTATTAGAACAAGATAAAAGCAGCATTTTTAGCTTCCGCTTCGATACAAAAACAGCAACACAGCTAAAAATGTAAATTCTTTTTAAAAATTATTCGCTTCTAGCAAAAGGAAAAGGACTAATATGATATAAAATTGCAAGGGTAAATTTATAATTTTTTAGCTTCTTCCCAAAAGACATCCATTTCTGCCAGAGTCATATCGCTTAAGTCTTTATTACTCTCCTTGGCTTTTTCTTCTAAGTATTGAAATCGCTTTATAAATTTTTTATTGGTTCGCTCTAAAGCATTCTCTGGATTGATGTTAAAAAATCGTGCATAATTAATCATAGAAAAAAGCACGTCCCCAAATTCTGATTCAATGTTATTCTGATCTTGTACTTTAATTTCGTGTTGCAGTTCTTCAAGTTCTTCTTGAAGTTTCTCAAAAACTTGTTGAGGCTCTTCCCAATCAAAACCAACTCCTGCTACTTTATCTTGTATCCTACTTGCTTTTACTAATGCAGGTAATGATTTTGGCACACCTTCAAGAACACTTGTCTTTCCTTCTTTTAGTTTTAAGTTTTCCCAATTACGCTTTACATCTTCTTCATTTTCAACATTTACATCACCATATATATGTGGATGTCTGCTTATGAGTTTTTCACAAATCTCATTAGCCACATCTGCGATATCAAAATCCTTAGTTTCACTACCAATTTTTGCGTAGAATACGATATGCAACAACACATCACCAAGTTCTTTCTTTACTTCTTCTAAATCGTTATCCAGAATCGCATCCCCCAACTCATATGTTTCCTCTATGGTTAGGTGTCTTAAGGATTGTAATGTTTGTTTTTTATCCCAAGGGCACTGATCACGAAGTTCATCCATGATGGTTAGTAACCTATCAAAAGCTTTAAGCTGGTCTTTTCTTGAATTCATATGTGATCGTTATATAGAGAGGTGTTGCATTCTATTTTTGGTGGCTATATACTCTTCAATTAGATCTTTTATGATAACTGCAGCAGGTTTAATGTCGTGAATCAATCCTGATACTTGTCCAATTTCTAATTCGCCTTCATCCAAATCTCCTTCAAACATTCCTCGTTTAGCTCTGGCTCTACCTAAAATATTTTTCAACTCATCAATTGTAGGTCCTTTACTATACAAAGCTGACACATCTTGATAGAATTTATTCTTTAATAAACGTACTGGTGCTAATTCTTTTAATGTAAGGTGTGTATCCCCTTCTTTAGCATCAACTACCATGTGTTTAAAATCAATATGAGATGATGCTTCATCACTTGCTACAAAACGACTTCCGATCTGAACCCCATCTGCACCTAAAGCCATTACAGCAAACATAGCAGCTCCAGTTGCAATGCCACCTGCAGCGATTAAAGGGATTCGAATTTCATCTTTAACCATAGGAATCAATGCAAGTGTTGTGGTTTCATCTCTACCATTATGTCCTCCTGCTTCAAAACCTTCTGCTACGACCGCATCTACTCCGGCATTCTGTGCTTTTAAAGCAAACTTAAGACTGCTTACTACATGCACTACAGTAATCCCTTTTTCTTTCAGATACGCTGTATATGTTTTTGGATTTCCGGCAGAAGTAAATACAATTTTCACCTCTTCCTCAATGATAATCTGTATAATTTCTTCGAGATTAGGATATAGCATTGGGATATTGACTCCGAATGGTTTATCAGTAGCTTTCTTACATTTTTGTATATGTTCTCGTAACACATCAGGATACATTGATCCCGATCCAATAAGCCCTAATCCTCCTGCATTACTTACTGCACTGGCAAGTTTCCAACCGCTTGTCCATATCATTCCGCCCTGAATTATTGGATATTGAATATTGAATAACTCTTTTATTTTGCTCATTATTTTCTTTGTTTGAAGACCTCAAGACCGATAGCAGATCAAGTCTACTACAAGTCTATCAGAATTAAAATATCGTATGAGTGACAAGTTACGAAATTACACCAGACCCAATAAGTTCATCCTCTAGATACCAAGCAACAAATTGCCCTTCGGTAATTGCACTTTGATCATTTTCAAAAGTCACATACATTCCCGAATCGACTTTATACAACGTCGCTTTTTCTAAAGATTGTCTATACCTGATTCTTGCCGTTACCTTCATTTCTTTATCCACCTGGAGCCTTAGATCATCTCTTACCCAATGTAATTCTTCATTACTAATAAATAATGCTTTACGGTATAGGCCGGGATGGTGTTTACCTTGCCCAGTATAAATTGTATTTGTTTCTACATCTGTTTCTATTACAAAAAGTGGCTCTGGTGTGCCTCCAACTGCTAATCCTTTGCGTTGCCCTTTGGTATAATAGTGTGCACCTTGATGTTTACCTACAATTTTTCCTTCATGAGTATCATATCTATATTTAGCTGAAAAAAATGCCAATTCTTCTCTTTTGGAAGAAAATTCTGGCACTTCTCGCATATATTTCTTTTCAGAAGAAGGTATTTCTATAATATCTCCTTGTTTTGCTTCCAATTTTTGTTGTAAAAACTCAGGCAGACGTACTTTTCCTATAAAACATAAGCCTTGTGAGTCTTTTTTATCTGCAGTTACCAGATTTTGTATTGAAGCAATTTCTCTTACCTCGGATTTTAACAATTCTCCAACCGGAAACAGTGTTTTTGCCAACTGTTCTTGAGATAACTGACATAAAAAATAAGACTGATCTTTATTAGGGTCTTTGCCTGCCAATAATCTATGCACTTTTTTTCCTTCCTGCTCAATAGTATCTTTTCTGCAATAGTGACCTGTCGCAACATAATCTGCACCTAACGATAACGCAATTTTAAGAAACACATCAAATTTGATTTCTCGATTACATAACACATCTGGATTGGGTGTACGTCCTTTCTCATACTCATGAAACATGTAATCAACAATACGTTCTTTATATTCTTCGCTAAGATCTACGGTCTGGAAAGGTATGCCAAGTTTTTCTGCTACTAATAACGCATCATTACTATCATCTAACCAAGGGCATTCATCAGAAATAGTAACTGAGTCATCATGCCAGTTTTTCATAAACAACCCAATTACTTCATATCCTTGTTCTTTTAACAAATATGCTGCTACACTAGAATCAACTCCTCCTGATAATCCAACGATTACTCTCTTCATCAAAAAATCCTTTTTTTAATCTCAAATTATTTTGCAAAAGTAACAAATAAAAAAAGCAATGCCTGTGCATTACTTTATGGTTTTATCTATGTAGCCATTTAAACTTTTAATTCTGGGCTATAAAAATGTATTTTGCACCCTAACTTCATCTTTCTTTCGTACCGTAGCTATGACCAGAATACTTAAAAAAAATATTATTATGTCACAAAAGCCTGTTTTTTCGCTTCCAGACAAAAAGTTCAAATGACTTCTACCGGTATTTTATAAATCAATTATTGGCTCCTCCTTTTTGAAGGGGAAATAACTTTTTTTCGGTTAGTTTCCCGTTTTCGTAATAACTCCAAACGCCATCTTTGCGATCTTTCTTATAATTTCCTTCTATAATTAATTTACCAGTCTTGGTATCATAGTATTTGGTAACCCCATGTAGTTGATCATTTTCATAGGTGAATTCTTTAATCTTTACTCCAGCTTCAGAATACATAATTCTTTTCCCTTCTCTTTTCCCTTCTTTATAAAAGTTTGTTTCTGTGAGCTGACCCGTATCAAAGTAAGTGAGCTGTTTTCCAGACAGTTTCCCGGATTTATAATGCTCAGTCATCATAATTTTATCTGAATCGTTGTGATAGTATGTCCACAATCCTACGCGATCTTTATCAATCATCCCTCCTTCACTTATGACTTTTCCTTTTTTGGTAAAATATCGTACTTTAACAGTGTCGTTATTCTTAGAAAATATTTTAATTGCAGTAGGAGATTTACCACTACTTGGCTTATAGAATTTAAACTCCCCAATTTCTTTACCATGATCAAACGTTCCTTCATAACGAATTTGATCTGTATTCTTGTAGTTTTTTTTCCATTTACCATGTCGCTTTCCTTCGGCATCAAAGCTATTATACTTTTGCCCAAAGACAGAAAAACATGTAAAAATGTAAACACAAAATAAAAATGTACCTCGCATAGTTATATAATTTGTGATAGTATTGCAACGATTGAACTTTCCAAAAAGTATACCATATTTTTTAATTCCTTTATTTTTTTACTTCAAAATTAGTGAATAATCTTAGAATCAATCCTGTCAAAGTAGTACCAAAGACCAATGTATTTGTATTCTAAAACCCTAATATCTTGAGGATTAAAAATTACAAAATCTCACTTTCATGACCTTTAACATTCGTTAAAGAAACTATAATCCTGCCCTAAATATTCATAATACAATTAAATACATCAAAATAATCTTCATTTGAGCACATGCTTAGCTCTAGCATTATTTTATTTTGAAACGAACAAAAATTTTTAACTTAAAACAATAATATGATGATGACATTAAAATCTCAAATTAAAATACTTGCTCTTGCAAGTATAGCATTTTTTTCATTCACCTCATGTAGTGACGATGATGATGCTCCTGGGCAAGCAGACAATAATATAGTTGTTACTGCAGAAGCCGATAGCGAATTAACAATTTTTACCCAAGCATTGGATCTTACAGATTTAGATGATGTATTGATCAATGCCAATGTTGAGTACACGGTACTGGCACCGACCAATAGTGCTTTTGAAGGAATTTCTATTACTGATTTAGAAACTTCTACACTTAGACAACTATTACTTAATCATGTGATTGTAGGTAGATTGTCTTCTTCTGATTTAACTGCCAATGGTTCTGGTTATGCAACTACAGAATCTACTGCTGGACCAGCAGACAGTAAAATAAGTATTTATTATGATACTAGTAGTGGTGTACGTTTTAACGATACTGCAACGGTAAGCGATGCTGATATCCCAGCCACTAATGGTGTCATTCACAAAGTGGATAATATCATCAGTTTACCAACTCTAGCCACTTTTGTAGCGGCAGATTCTAATTTAAGTTCTTTAGAGACAGCATTAACATCTACTGCTCTTATAGGAGCTTTTGATGATGATGATGACACACCCGGTATTGATGGTGTAAGTGAGCCTTTTACTATTTTTGCACCCAATGATGCTGCTTTTCAGGCATTGTTAGACTCAAATACAGAATGGAATACCTTAGCAGATATCCCTGCAGCTACGGTTACTGCTGCGTTGGAATTGCATGTTTTAGAAGATGCTAATGTGCGTGCTGAAGATATTGCCACGCTGGTAGATGGTGATGCTATCACCCTTGGAGGAATTTTAAATATCAATGCCTCTACCCTAGTGATTACTGGTCCAGCTAATCAAAGCACTATCATCTCTGGTAGTACAAATATCCAAACGACTAATGGCGTTATTCATGGTATAGATACTGTGTTATTACCAAGTATGTAAAGAGATTTATACCGCAGCGAATTTAAAGAAAAAGCTCGTTTAGAATAATATCTAAACGAGCTTTTTTATATATAAACTATTTTTTCGTGTTATTTCTTTTGTGCTTTTTTCTGTTGTTCTGCTTGTTCCATCAACTCTTTCATTTTCTTCTGAAACTTTCCTTGTTTTTTTGGTTTCTTTTTATTTTCCTGAATTTTGGCATGAATTTTATCTTCATCAATAATTACATTCTTGATAACCAACATGATACCGATAGTAATCAAATTAGACACAAAATAATACAAGGATAACCCACTGGCATAATTATTAAAGAAGAATAACATCATTAGCGGAGACAAATACATGATAAATTTCATGTTAGGCATCCCGGGTTGTTGTGTCTGCATAGTTTGCCCGGTAGTCATTGTCATATAAATAAATATAGCTACAGAAGCTAATATCGGAAACAAACTCACGTGATCGCCATAAAACGGAATCTCGAAGGGTAACTGTGCTATATTATCATAACTTGATAGATCATCTGCCCACAAGAAACTTTTTTGTCGTAATTGAAAAGCACTTGGAAAAAAGTTGAATAATGCATAGAATACAGGAATTTGCATTAAAGCCGGTAAACAACCACTCATTGGATTTACACCCGCTTTGCCATACAACGCCATAGTTTCTTGCTGTTTCTTCATTGCATTATCTTTATGCTTCTCATTGATCTCTGTAATCTCTGGGCGTAACACCTTCATTTTTGCCTGAGACAAATAGGATTTGTAGGTAACAGGAGACAAAATAATACGAACGATGATTGTCATGACCACTATAGCGACTCCGTATGGAAGAAAACCACTTAAAAAACCAAAAAACGGTATGAATAAATATCTATTGATAAATCCAAAAATCCCCCAACCTAAAGGTACGATTTCATCTAAATTACGATCATAAGCATTCAGAATTTTATAATCAGTGGGACCATAATACCAATTCATATTATAATTTAACTCTCCCCCCTGTAATTCTAAAGGCATAGAAGCTGCAAATTCTTTAGTCACCTTAATATCCTTATCATCCAACTCGCTTTGACTTGCGATATTTTTTGAGGTAAAAGAAGCTGTTTTAAAAGGCGTGTCCGTAAGTAATACAGAAGTAAAGAAATGTTGCTTAAATGCAATCCAACTTACGTTTTGTTCCTCATCATCTGTAAACTCTCCTTGTCCAAGATAATCATCTTTATCACCATCATATTCATACAATAATTCTGTGTAACGATTTTCATAAGAAGCGCTCTTGGCATGCCTCTCTCCTTGAAGCTTCCAATCCAGATTCAACCTCTGACTTCCGTTAATTACTTGTTGCAATCCTTGTGATCGGATAGTGAAATCAAGCATATAATCATTAGGTTTTAGCTCATATCTATATTCCAGAAATTGAGATTCAGATACTTTGAGCTTCATAGATAACACGGTGTTATCTCCATTTTTGGTCACTGCTGGTTGAAAAAACAGATCTTTTGTATTTAAGATCCGATTATCTGTAGTTCCGAAATTAATATTAAAAGAAGCATTTTTTCCGTCTTTTATCAGATAGACAGGAACAGAATCATATGTTTTAAAGTTCTTTAATAATGCTTCAGAGATATATCCGCCTCTGTTATTGATTTTCAGGCTTAGCAATTCGTTTTCAATAGTTGTAAATTCTTCCTTAGCAGATGGTAAACTTGCAGAATACGAAAATGCTCCTAATTGGGATTTTGCATTAACCAATGCTACAGAATCCTGTGGATTAACCACAATAGGCTTGCTTTTGGTTACAAAATCTGTAGTATCCTCTTTCTCTACTTCGTCATCAGCTTCTACCTGTTCTATTTTAGCTTTCTCGGCCTCAATTTCTTCTGGGGTTGGTTGATTTAAGTAGAACATCCAAACGATGATTCCAAAAATAAGTGCAAACCCAATTATCGAATTAAGATCAAATTTCTTTTCTTCCATGTACTCTATGTATAAAAAGCCTTTATCTGAATTTTCAGAAAGGCTTTCGAGATTGTTTATATATTGTTATAGTTGTCAATTACCTCGCCAATTGCTATCCCTGTGACACTTTGGCACTTATATTATGCTTTGAGTATGTTACTGCTGCCTTAACAAAGGCGATGAACAATGGATGTGGATTAGCTACCGTACTTTTATATTCGGGATGATATTGCACACCAACAAACCAAGGATGATCAGGAATTTCTATGATTTCTACCAATCCTGTTTTAGGGTTAACCCCAGTTGTTCTAAGTCCGGCATTTTCTAACTGTTCTTTATACGTATTATTATACTCATAACGATGACGATGACGCTCTGCTATTATTTTTTCGCCATAAGCATCAAACACCTTACTTTCTTCTACTAATTCGCAATCCCATGAACCTAATCGCATGGTTCCGCCCATTTCTGTTATATTCTTCTGTTCTTCCATGATATCAATAACTGGATCAGATGTATGTGCATCTACCTCAACAGAACATGCATTTTTTAATCCTAAAACATTGCGAGAATATTCGATTACTGCCATTTGCATTCCTAAACAAATTCCAAAAAATGGCAAACCGTTTTCTCTTGCAAATTGTACAGCTTTTATTTTTCCTTCAATTCCTCGTTCTCCAAAACCAGGAGCTACTAAAATACCATCTAAATGAGCAATTTTTTTCTTTATAGTCGTATCTGTAATATATTCTGAATGGATACTTACTACATTAACTTTTACTTCATTTTCTGCACCTGCATGAATAAATGCTTCCAGAATTGATTTGTAAGAATCTTGAAGCTCTACATACTTTCCTATAAGACCAATAGTAACTTCATCTTTTGGATTTTTGTGTCGGTGTAAAAATTTATTCCAGTTGTCTAAATTAGGTTCATCTTCATCTTGAAGCACTAATTGTTTCAGTACTACTTTATCAAGTCCTTCTTCTAACATCAAATTAGGAACATCATAGATAGTTGAAGCATCTATAGACTGTATTACAGCCTCTTGCCTAACATTACAAAAAAGTGCTAGTTTTCGGCGTAAATCTTCTGATAACTCATGCTCAGTTCTACACACTAAAATATCGGCTTTAATTCCACTTTCCATCAGGGTTTTAACACTATGCTGCGTAGGTTTCGTCTTTAACTCTCCTGCTGCTGATAAGTAAGGAATTAAAGTCAAATGAATAACTAAAGCATTGCTATCTCCTAGTTCCCACTTTAGTTGTCTTACAGCCTCTATATAAGGCAACGATTCTATATCACCTACAGTCCCACCTATTTCTGTAATTACGATATCATAATTACCGCTTTTACCAAGTATCTGAATTCTTTCTTTAATCTCATTCGTAATATGAGGAACTACTTGGACTGTTTTTCCTAGAAATTCTCCACGACGTTCTTTTTCGATAACGCTTTGATAGATTCTACCTGTAGTCACGTTATTAGCTTGGGAAGTAGAAGTATTTAAAAATCGCTCATAATGACCAAGATCAAGATCTGTTTCTGCTCCATCATCGGTTACATAGCATTCACCGTGCTCATATGGATTTAGAGTTCCCGGATCAACATTAATATACGGATCCAGTTTTTGAATGGTAACTCTGTATCCTCTTGCCTGTAGAAGTTTTGCTAGAGATGCGGCTATAATTCCTTTCCCTAAGGAAGAAGAAACGCCACCGGTTACAAAAACATATTTGGTATTAGCCATGTACACTTAACTATTTGTAAGATTGTATTTAAATTTTGCGCAAAAATACAAAGAAGTCGTGAAATGATGCATTCAAAATCAAGCAATATTTTTTGAATTCTTTAATATCTTCCAAACATGCTAAAAAACTGATTATGAACACTACGTTGTCTAAAAAATTAAATCCCGTTAATAAAACGGGATTTGATTTTTTTGAAAACTATATATTTTTATTCCTCTTCGTCTGATGCTTTATCTTCTGGTTCAGAGAAATCTGTCATCCCATTGGATTGCAAAATATTATACCATTGTACTACTTTTTTAATATCACTAACATATACTCTATCTTTATCATAATCTGGCAGAACTTCACTAAAATAGGATTCTAGCTTATCTTTTGATTCTTTATGACTTATCGATTGCTCACCATTCTCTTTTTCATAAATCTTTTTAAAAATTTCTCTTAAGGGAACTTCTTCTGTGAATGTATAAATTGCGATCTCGCTAAGTACGCTTACATTATGCCTTAAACTCACCGATAGTCTTTTTTTATCTAATAAAGACTCTGCTAAAAAGCCACTTCGTGTCTGAGTTTTTAACTCATACAAACCAGGTTTCCCTGAAATTGCTAATATTTTATCTAAGCTCATATATTTTTCATCTATTTATGATATACTCTTTTTCAACCTTTATCTACTTGTACCACTAAACAACATTAAATTTTATAATTCCTGCGTAGGTTGGTACTGAAATTTTTAACTATGCTCATTTGTTTTTAAGGTTGGCAAATATCAGCAGTTCGTTTTAAAAAATCAAACATTAATTCCCTAAAAATAGAATCATCTGGTTTTTTTTGCTAATGGGAAACGCATACGGTAATCGGCATTAACTTTTCCTTTAGAAATGTTGGTTAATTTTCCTTTTATCAAACGTTTTTTTAGACTAGATAGTTTATCGGTAAATAAAACTCCTTCAATATGGTCATATTCGTGTTGAATTACTCTAGCTGCCAAACCATCATAAATTTCTGTATGCTCCACAAAATGCTCATCAAAATAATTGATTTTGATTCTTTCGTTACGAAACACATCTTCTCTTACATCGGGAATGCTAAGACATCCTTCACTAAAAGCCCACTCTTCTCCTGTTTCTTCTACAATGGTCGCATTTATAAATACTTTTTTAAAGTCTTTTAATTGCTTCATTTCTTCGTCAGACAACTCTTCATCTTCAGAAAAAGGTGCTGCATCGATAACAAATATGCGAATAGGAAGCCCTATCTGAGGAGCTGCTAATCCTACTCCATGAGCTGCATACATGGTTTCAAACATGTTTTCTATCAGCTCAGATAGATTTGAATGATTCTTTTCGATCGCTTTAGCCTTTTTTTTCAATACAGGATCTCCGTATGCTACAATTGGTAAAATCATTTAAATAAAATATTTCTGTTTAATATTAAGTTCTCATAGATTATAAAGATAATCTTGTAATATTATTGTGGCACTAATTTGGTCAACTAATGCTTTATCTCTTCTCTTTTTTTTAGAAATTCCGCTTGCAATCATGGTATCAAAAGCAATTTTGGAAGTAAAACGTTCATCAATCCTCTTTACAGGTATGCCTGGAAACTCATTATTTAATTTTTCTAAAAAGGGTTGAATCAGTTTTTCGCTTTCCGATGCGTCACCATGTAATCTCTTGGGTTCACCAACAACAAAAAGCTCTATATCTTCTTTTGACATATACTCTTTTAACCAAATCAGTAAATCTCCTGTCTTTACAGTGGTTAGTCCCGAAGCAATGATTTTTGATTCATCAGTAATCGCAATTCCACAACGCTTTCCACCATAATCGATTGCCAAAATTCGAGCCATCTTTTTTTTGTAAAAATATGATTTTATAGTAAAACAAGCAGCTTATTTATTAATGCTTTCCTAAAAAATCGTAAATCAATGTATTTTTTAAGCTAAGCTATTATCTTTACCAAAATTTTAATAAATGAACCAACTAAAAGTAACCATAGAAAAAGCTTGGGAAAACAGAGAGCTTTTGAAAGAACTAACTACTCAAGATGCTATAAGAGAGGTAGTAAACTTATTAGATGCAGGCAAACTAAGAGTAGCAGAACCAACCAAAGGAGGCTGGCAGGTAAATGAATGGATAAAAAAAGGAGTTGTATTGTACTTTCCTATTCAAAAAATGGAAACGCTGGAAGCTGGTATTTTTGAATATCATGATAAAATACCATTGAAAAAAGGATATGAAGCTAAAGGAATTCGAGTGGTGCCAAATGCTGTTGCTCGCCATGGTGCATATATTTCTCCGGGAACGATTTTAATGCCAAGTTATGTAAACATCGGTGCTTATGTGGATGAAGGTACAATGGTAGATACTTGGGCTACAGTAGGGAGTTGTGCTCAAATAGGCAAAAACGTACATCTAAGTGGAGGTGTTGGTATTGGTGGAGTATTAGAACCTTTACAGGCGGCACCTGTGATCATTGAAGATAGTGCGTTTATCGGTTCTCGCTGTATTGTAGTTGAAGGAGTACGAGTGGAAAAAGAGGCTGTACTCGGAGCTAACGTAGTACTAACAGCTTCTACAAAAATCATTGATGTAACCGGTGATACTCCTGTAGAAAGAAAAGGTGTAGTACCTGCCCGATCTGTTGTAATCCCAGGAAGTTACACAAAAAAGTTTGCAGCAGGAGAATATAATGTACCTTGTGCTCTAATAATTGGAAAGCGCAAAGAAAGTACTGATAAAAAAACCTCTCTTAATGATGCCCTACGTGAGTATGGCGTAGCAGTCTAGTAAGGGTAAAGTGTATATAATGAGCTTGTCTAAAAATAAATAGAGACAAGCTCAATTATTTTGTTTAATAGTGTATGAGAATATTAGTTATACAACAAAAAATGATTGGTGATGTGCTCACAAGTACCGTTATTTGTGAAACTTTACGCAAAGAATATCCTGATGCTACTATTGACTATCTAATTAACTCAAGCACTATACCTGTAGTTAAAAACAGTCCTTTCTTTGATAATATAATAGAATTTAAGCAAGAATACCGAGATAGCAAAACAAATTTTTACTTGTTCATAAAACAAATTAGACAAAATAGATATGACTATGTTATAGATGCTATCGGAAAATTAGAAAGTAATCTAATTACGCTATTCTCCGGGGCTCCAAAGAGAGTATCTTTTTATAAGTGGTACACTCAATGTATCTATAGTAAAGTTATTCATAGAAAAACGAAACCTATTACTAATGCGAGTGCTGCTATAGAAAACAGGTTGCGACTAGTTCTTCCTGAAGACCAGATTGTCTCTGAGATTTTAAGCCCGAAAATATTTCTTATTCACGAAGAAAAAGAAAAAGCAAAAGAATTTTTAGAATCTAATGGTATAAAGGGTAAAAAACCATTAATAATGATAAGTGTTTTAGGAAGTGAAGGTATTAAAACTCTTCCTTTAGAATACATGGCCAAGATAATTGATGAAATTGCTTCTACAACAAAAGGAGATATCCTATTTAATTATATGCCAAATCAGGAAAAGGATGCCAAAACAGTGTATGATTTAACATATCCGAGCACTCAAAAGAGCATACATTTTAATGTATATGCAAAAAGTTTAAGAGGCTTTATTGCAATTCTCTCTCACTGTGATTTTTTGATCGGTAATGAAGGGGGTGCCGTAAATATGGCAAAAGCACTAGGAGTATCTACTTTTACAGTTTTCTCCCCCTGGATCATAAAAAAAGACTGGAATATGTTTGAAGATGGTAATGATCACGATTCCATTCATTTAATTGACGTAAGGCCTGAACTATATGGTGATGTGTCGCCAAAAAAAATGAAAGACAAATCGTTAGCATTGTATAAAGAGTTTTCTATTGAGTTCATTATTCCTAAGCTTAGATCTTATTTACAAAATATAAACCTATAGTATGGATTAGAGATTCCAATGTGCCAAAAGCTTGTCTAGAGAGATCGTCTATTTAATTCCAAAAGGAGTCTGTATTACTTTTTCATTTTTAGTAATTTTTCGAATTTCATTATTTTTAGTGATCATTTCTGGTTTCACATATCCTCTTTCGTGATAGAGATGTATGCAAACTGCACTGTATCGTATTTGCTTTGCTTTAATTCCAAAATTAAATAGTCGTTCTCCTAATTCTCTATCTTCCCCACCATATTGCATACGCTCATCGAATCCATTAACTGCTAATACGTCTTTTTTCCAGCCTGAAGTATTCATACCGTTCCAGGTAGCTTTGGTTGGAGTTATAAAATTGAGGAAGCGTTCCTTAAAACCACTCGCCGTAAGCTTATTTAGCTTAAAGGATGATGCTAGCCCCTTACTTTTTAGCCAAACTACATCAAAACAACGTTGAGATTCTATATCATCTTTTGAAATTAGTTCAGAAATAGATTTAGGTAATTTAAAATACCCTCCGGATAAGAACCATCCATCTTTTCTTAATTTCATATGCTTATCAACAAAATGTATATTAGGTATACAATCCCCATCAGTAAATAATAAATATGCTGCTGTTGCTTTAACAATGGCTTTATTGAGAATGATTGTTTTTCTAAATCCATCATCTTCATGCCAAACATGTTTTATGGGATAACTTGAGGTCTTAGAAAAATTTTCAATGATATATTTGGTCTCACTATTAGACCCATCATCAGCAATAATTACCTCAAAATTTTTGAAGGTTTGACATTCATATCCTATCAGTACTTTTTGTAACCAGTCAGGTTGATTATAGGTACTTATGATAATTGATATTTTAGGTGATTCCATTCGGTAAAAATAACTATTTTTGTATAATACCTCAGAAAAATACACTGTATACATTTCAAAATAATTTGATGATTAAACTGTCTGCTGTTATTATAACATTTAATGAAGAAAAAAAAATAGAAAGATGTCTTTCTTCTTTGATAGAGGTAGCCGATGAAATTGTAGTCGTCGACTCTTTATCTACAGATCGAACAGAAGAAATTTGTAACCGATATCATGTAAAATTTGTAAAACAACCATTTTTAGGGTATATAGAGCAGAAGAACTTTGCTATACACCAGACCACTCACGACCATATTATTTCTTTGGATGGTGATGAGGCATTATCTGAGGAACTTCAGAAATCTCTGTTGAAACTAAAATCAAACTGGATCCATGATGGATATTATATGAACAGATATAATAGCTTTTGTGGCCAGTGGATTAAGTATTCAGATTGGTATCCAGATAAAAAACTAAGGGCATTCATCAAAGGTAAAGGTGAGTGGAAAGGCATTAACCCCCATGACTCTTATAAATTATACAACACAAAATCAATTGCAAAATTAAAAGGAGATATCCTACATTGGAATTATGCCTCTTATCAAGAATTCAACCTGAAAACAGATAAATTTTCTACAATATCAGCACAAGCCTACCACAAATTAGGTAAAAAAGCTCCTATCTGGAAAATTGTATGTAATCCTACCTGGGCATTTGTAAAGGCTTATATTTTTCGCCTTGGATTTCTTGATGGACTTAATGGCTTTATTATATGTATACAAACAGCCAATATCACTTTTTTAAAATACACCAAACTAAGAGAGTTGATTAAATCGGAGCATCTGAAGGCATAGTTTTACACTTCTTTTTTCAGAAAAACATGCATCTCCTAATTTAAAAATAAATTATCAATTTCTTTAGCACAGTTTTCCCAAGTATACTGCAACACTGTTTCTCTCACATCTGTTCTGAGCCGGAAGGCCTTTTCTATTAAAGGAATTACCTCCTTATATTTTGCATCTGTATCAAACAAAAACCCATTTTCTCCATGTGTTATAATATCAGGACAAAAACCTGTTTTGGATGTTACAGGAACACAATTAGACATCATAGCTTCAAGTACAGGAACTGGCCCTCCTTCTAGCAAAGAAGGAGAAACAAAAACATCTATCTTATCATAAAGATCTGGATAAGATTCATAAGGCATATTATTATAATATATAAAATTGGGCAAACCAGAAAGTTCATCAAATCTATCATAATTTTCCCAGTTACGACCAATTAAATAAAACTCTTTATCTGGCATATTTTTAACTAAATCTAAGATTAAATTAGGATTCTTTCTAACATGAAAACTAGAACAAAACCCGACAACTCCAGCTCCTCGTTTATGGCTATTAAAAAAGCTAGAAGATGTTGCTATATGCATGACTACAAGTATATTGGATTTCACTCCTATATCTATTAGATATTCCCTAATTTCAGAATTAAGACAAATAACATAATCTGCTTTATTTAGACACCAGACCACATGTGTTTTAGAATACTTTTTAGACCAGTTAGGATGTGTAAACATTACTACATTTTTCTTTCCTACAATACTAGGAGTACTACGCAAACAGCGACAGAAATAATTTTGATAAATATAATAGTACCCATCAGCATCTGGTAAATTACGTAATTTGTTATGGTAATAAGCCTGGGCATTTAAAGATGAATATTTTGACAACCGTCTTACCTTTGCACCAAAAATCCAATCTTTATCTTTTTCTCTCGCTACATAAACAACTTTATTAATTATTTTATTAATAGATTTTTTATAGAATATAGACCTTATTATTGGTACTATATATTTCCATTTATGGAATACTAAAAAATATAATTGTTCTTGAAAATCACCTTTTTTTGGCATATCTTTTTTGCTGATCTTTTAATTTTTACTCTAATGCTGTAATATCCCTAAACAACTATAAACAAGACAAATAAACCTATCTATAGCAACGTATATTCGATAATTAAATGGGACTCTCTGAAATCCTATTTTTATATTTTGTTTTCCAAAAAAATAGACGCTTTTTAATACGAATTTTTCGATAAAACCGATGCTGAAACTCTTTGGTATATTGCCACATCAAATTGAATATTTCTTCTTCTTCGTAACCTGAACATTTTGCATATTCACTACTCATAACTTGTATCATTGATTTATGAATCGTCAACTTTGCAAAATTTTTAATTTTTGTATCAAAATCTATAGTACCAAACTTCATTCGGTTAAGATCAACCAGATAAAAGATATATCCATCTTCTTCCCTTTTAATTAATGTATTACCTGGAGAATGATCTAAAAAATGCACTCCACTTTGATGTAGTTTATATGTAAATCTGGTAAATGCCCTAAGTATTTCTTCATGATCCTGTATACTAAAATCTGTAGTCAATTCTCTATAGGTCAAATCACAATTCACCAATTCACTTACATAGTAACTTTTTTTAAACAAAAAAGCAGTCGAATATGTGTTGTATGCAACTGGAAACGGTGTATTAACACCGAGTTCTAGTAATCTATTTGCATACTCGTATGATCGCTGGGCTTTTGATTTTCTAAAAAACGTATAGGCTATCTGGTTAATGATATTAGGTTTTTTAAAAGATTTGATCGTATGTTTTTTATCATCGATCTTTACTATTTTAATAATGTTTCGTTCGCCATCACCTAATATTTCTTGATGCGTTTCAAAACTAAAGATAGCTTTTCGTACCCTCTCGCTTAAAGATTGATATTTAGAATGTATTACGAACTTATTTTGCATTGTTCATTATTTATTTTAAATCATTCAAAAACAGTGTTTTGTTGATATTTATGAGTCACATTGTATTCGTATGTAAAGACATATTATAGAAGTAAAGATCATTTTTTTTAACAAGTATCTTTGTGCATAATTGCAAACAAGTAATTCTTCATATTTTTCTTGAACAAAATCAAAAAAAAGGATTCTATTCATTATGCTAAGTTTTTATCGTGAAGCTTTTCACTAAGATATTAAATGTATTTTAACATCTTACACTCCATCCTATTTAATAAATCTTATGAATATATTTTCACCTTTTTAACTTCAATAATGATCTTCGTGTCTATTACATGTTGAATACAGATTCAAATATATGGCATTAAAATATTTATTTTAGAGTTGAGTTATATAATCTATACTTAACGACTCTATTTTAGTTATGTGAATATATTATATATCTCAAATTACCCACCTTTTTTATGTATTCACAATTTAAGCAAAAGTACCATCTCTAAAATCGTCAATAATGATTTTATCAACTCTTTATAATGAACCTCTTATTATTTTATACTTTTTCCATGATAATAGCCTGTATTGGCTATTCTAGTAATTTCATGCAGGTATAATGAATAAAAAGTATGTATTGATAATTATTTTTATTTGTACACATTTACAGATGAATTTTGCTTTCATTTGTTAAATCTTATCTCAACATGTATTTTTGATTTCAAAGTAACAAGATCATGACCGATATTTCTATCATACTAATTAATTATAATTCTTCATCTTTTACAATTGATTGTATCCTTTCAATTCTTAAGCAAACTACATCTACAATACACTATGAGATTATTGTTGTAGATAATGCATCAGAAATCGAAGATTATAAATTAGTACAAAATAAAATTAATCAACTCAAAACTAATACTATTCGATTAACTAGGAGCCGATATAACACTGGTTTTGGTGGCGGTAATATGCATGGAGTACAGTTGGCTACTGGAAAATACTATGCCTTTATAAATAATGACACCATTTTACAAAATGATTGTCTTAAAATCGCTTATGATTTTCTTGAAAAAACTCCAGAAGCTGCTATTTGCTCCCCACAACAGTATAATGAGAAAGATGAAGTTCAGAAATCATTTGATCATTTTTTAAGTTTAAAACGAGAAATTTTTGGTAGAAAAATATTAGAAAAAATTAATCCGATTAAATTTCCGAAAAGAAAAAAAGTTTATACTAATCCTATCAAAGTGCAAAGTGTACCTGGGTCATTTTTGGTTATAGACGCAGATGCTTTTGATAAAGTTGGAGGATTTGATACCAATATTTTTTTATATTACGAAGAGACTGATCTTTGCTATAGAGTTTCTAAAAAATTTAAAAATGGATCTTGTTTTCTTTTGCCACAAAGTCGTTATACTCATTTTAAGGGGCAAAGCACCGAAAAAAGTATCGCTATAAGAAGAGAACTTAAAATATCGTTATTATATGTGCTAAGAAAAAATTCTGGGTATTTATCCTTTCAAATTTTAAGATGGTGGTTAACCATAAAATTCTTTTTTAAATCTTTGTTTAAACCAAAAAAATTCCATCTTTTTATATTGTTCCTCAAAGGAGCCCCACTCAGCTCTTCCTTAAAACAACAACAAACTATTTCAAGACAATAATATGCATATTTTACATTTATCGGCGGTATATAACTGGGGAGGAGGAGAAAATCATATAGAAAATCTATGTAGTGAACTTTCTACTACCAATCCTGAAGTTAAGAATACGATTTTTTGTGTACATGATGCCCCATTTCATAAAAGACTAATAGGTAGTGATTTATATTTTATTACAGCAGCTTTAGCCATAAAAATAGACCCAAGGTATATTTTTAAACTTGGACATGTTTGTAAAAAAGAAAAAATAGATCTGATCCATATACATGATCCAAATGCGCTTCAGTTAGCTATAATTACCGACAAGCTATATAACTTACCACCTTTTATATTTAGTAAAAAAACATCGTTTCCCATAAAGCAACGTAAAAAAACTTTGTATAAATATAACTATCCCAAGATCAAAAAAATTCTTTGCGTTTCTGAAGAGACAAAAAAAGTAGCCGAAAAAGGAATCTACGATCATAATAAACTCATCACAATCTATCATGGCACGAATTTAAAGACAAAAAGTTCAGAAACGACTTTTCAACTACGCGATAAGTACAATATTTCTAAGGACAAAAAAATCATAGGAAATATTGCTAACCATATTAGAGCTAAACATCTCGACACTTGGATAGACATAGTTGATAACCTTGTAAACAAAGAGAAGAGATATGATTTTTTCTTTATACAAATAGGAACGTTTACTGAGAGAACAGAAGCGCTAATACATCGTATGAAAGAATTAAATCTAGAAAATCATATTCAATTTTTGGGGTATACTCCCAATGCATCAAATTTTATTCCTCAATTTGATATTTCTATGATCACTTCGCAAAGTGAAGGAATACCTCAATTTATATATGAATCTATGTATCATAAAATCCCCGTAATAAGTACTGATGTGGGAGGAATTCCTGAAGCGATAGAACACAAGATTAATGGATTACTATCTCCTAAACATGACCCTATGTCATTAGCTAATCATGTTAAACATCTTGCCGATGACCAAGAATTACAAAAAACCTTTGTAGATACAAGCTATGAAAAGCTTAACCAAAATTTTACTACACATACCATGGCAAAGCAAACATTAGAGGTTTATAAAAATAATATTCAAGATGTGTAATAGACACAACCAAAACCTTTGAGTTCTAAAGTTTCAAAATTTGCTTATTAAAAGAATAATAAGGTATTTAAAGAACCCTGAAAAAAACATATATTATTATCCATCAATTACTTAAACTATTTATTTTTTTGAAATAGTATTGATGTACCTTTTATAAATGGTGGCATTACTGTTTTTACTTGTAATTTTTATTAAGTAGCTTAGTACTAATCTTAAAATCATATAATATTAATATCAACAAAAATGCACCCTGTGTAACTAGCAATCAAAGATTTTTACTAGGAACTGCTTCTTATCCAACTAATTTGCCTGGACCTCCATTTTGGGTCATAAACATCTCAGGAAATATGAGCCATAGTATAAATGGAGACTATTTTGGTAATAAATATAGTCATAGTATAACATGGTGATAATTTTTAATTATTTATCTGCAAAAAATAAAATTCTATTTTTTTTTGTAATGAAAGAAGCTCCATAATTTGGGGCTTCTTTCGTATTTTTGGCACCTACAAACAACGTGCTAATGACAGATCACAGAGAAGAAATAGAGAAAACAATCAATGTACTCAAAAGAGGAGGACTTATTCTCTATCCCACAGATACAGTTTGGGGAATAGGGTGTGACGCTACAAATCCTGGAGCTATTGATAAGATTTATAAACTGAAGCAAAGAGTCGAAAGTAAAACCATGATCTGTCTTGTGAGCGATTTCAAAATGCTACAGCAATATGTAGAAGAAGTGCCCGAAGTTGCCTATGATATTCTAAAATATGCGACAAAAGCTACGACCATAATATATGACAGACCGCTACGCGTGGCAGAAAATATCATTACACAAGATAATACATTAGGCATCCGCGTGGTTAGAGACCCATTTTGTGGTAAATTAATACGAAAATTTAAAAGACCTGTAGTCTCTACCTCTGCAAACATTAGTGGTAAACCGTCACCCAAAAACTTTGAAGAAATTGCAACTCTCATTTTGGAAGGCGTAGACTATGTCGTAAATTTACCACTGCAAAACAAAGGTGCAAAACCTTCTTCGATTATTAAAATCGGAGGTGATAGCACCGTAAAAATTATCAGGAAGTAAAAACCTCGAGGAAAGCCTCGAAGCATTTAAATCTCGCTGTGTCTGCCTGAGGCAGGATTATCGAGTATACATAAATTCATGTCTGACGTTAAACATTACAAAGAAGCCTTACAGCACCCTATTTTTAATACGATCTCAAAAGCAGCTACACATCTTCAGTTAGACTGCTATGTTATCGGAGGATTTGTAAGAGATTATTTACTACAAAGAGGCACTGCAAAAGATATTGATATTGTTGCTGTTGGCAGTGGGATTGCCCTAGCAAAAAAAGTGTCAAAGTTATTACCAGACAATCCCAAGGTTCAGGTTTTTAAAACTTATGGCACAGCGATGCTAAAAACCAATGATATCGAAGTAGAATTTGTTGGCGCCCGTAAAGAATCATATTCAGAACATAGTCGTAACCCTATTGTTGAAGACGGTACGCTCGAAGAAGATCAAAACCGAAGAGATTTTACCATTAATGCATTGGCTTTACATGTATCTACAGATAATTTTGGAGAGATTGTAGACCCATTTGGAGGATTAGAAGATTTGAAGTCAAAAATAATACGTACTCCTTTGGATCCAGATATCACCTATTCTGATGATCCGTTGCGCATGATGCGGGCAATTCGTTTTGCAACCCAATTAGGATTTAAAATTGAAGAGAAATCATTGCAAGCCATTACTAAGAATAAAGATAGAATTAAAATCATAACCAAAGAACGTATAGTAGATGAGCTGCATAAAATTCTATTAAGCAACACACCTTCAATAGGTTTTAAACTACTTGAAAAAACAGGTCTTTTATCATTTATCCTCCCCGAACTCGTCGCATTAAAAGGCATCGACGAGATTGAAGGGCAACGACACAAAGATAATTTTTATCACACGCTAGAAGTTGTAGATAACATTTCAGAAAATACAGACGATCTTTGGCTCCGATGGGCAGCATTGTTGCATGATATTGGTAAAGCTCCAACTAAAAAATTTAGCAAGAAAGTAGGTTGGACATTTCATGGACACGAATTTATAGGCTCTAAAATGGTGTTTAAGCTCTTTAAACGTTTAAAAATGCCACTCAATGACAAAATGAAGTTTGTTCAGAAAATGGTGTTAATGAGTTCTCGACCCATAGTCATAGCGTCAGAAGTTACAGACTCTGCCGTAAGAAGATTGGTTTTTGATGCAGGAGACTATATTGAAGAGTTAATGACCCTTTGCGAAGCAGATATCACCACCAAAAACCCTAAAAAATTTAAAAAATACCATAATAACTTCAAGACTGTACGCCAAAAAATGGTTGAAGTTGAAGCACGAGATCATATCCGTAATTTTCAACCCCCCGTAACCGGAGAAGAAATTATGCAGACATTTAATATAAAACCTTCCAGAGAAATCGGAATCATCAAAGAAGCTATAAAAGAAGCAATTTTAGAAGGAGATATTCCTAATGAGCATGATGCAGCATTTACATTTATGATAAAAAAAGGAGAAGAATTAGGATTGACAGTTATGAATTAATCATAGATAGATAAAATTAAAAAATTGTGATTTTACTGTAAATTTATATAATTATTTGAAGAGCGACAAAGGTTGCTCTCAACCTACAGGCAAAATGAAAACATACTTTAGACCCTTAGTAATTGCATCGATTGTATTGATCTATTTGATCATTATTGCTGGTGCAGTCGTTAGAATGACAGGATCCGGAATGGGGTGTCCCGATTGGCCCAAGTGCTTTGGGTATTATATTCCTCCTACCCAAGAAACTCAAATCCAATGGCAACCCAATCATCAGTATAAAAAAGGGAGTATTGTGATTATCAACGAAACCCTTCGTATTGCGCCCAAGGATTTTGTTTCAAGTGAAATATACAACCCAGTACATTGGGAAGTATATACCAAACACGATTATGCTGCATTTAATGTGTGGCATACCTGGATAGAATATATTAATAGATTAGTAACTGTGTTCTCAGGGATTCCTATACTAATCATGTGTATACTTTCTTTTTGGTATTGGAAAAAAAATAAACAGATCACAATTTTTGCTATACTCACGGTTTTGGCAATGGCTTTTCAAGCTTGGCTTGGAAAAATTGTTGTAGATTCTAATCTAATGCCATTTAGAATAACTATACATATGGTAATGGCATTTGTTATTTTGGCCATACTCTTATACATTTTATACCTAACCAGGGAGAAAACAATACTAATTACAGTCAATAAGACATTTAAAATAATATTAATAGGCGCTGTGATCTTAACGCTTGTGCAAGTCGCTCTTGGTACACAAGTACGGCAATATGTTGATGAGCAAATAAAAACTCTTGGTGCGCTAGCAAAATCGCAATGGCTACAGCCCCCAACAGTTATGTTTTACATCCATAGATCATTTTCTGTACTTGTAGTTCTAGTTAATAGTTGGTTATTTTATAAAAACAAAACGCTTCACTTACAGCTTCACAAACTTAAATGGGTTTTGCTTTGTATTGGCTTAGAGGCATTCACGGGAATACTGATGTACTATTTTGACTTTCCATTTTTATCGCAGCCTTTGCACCTGGTTTTGGCTTCATTATTATTTGGCGTGCAATTTTTTGTGTTATTAGAAGTTTTTAAATCTAGAAATTAAGTGGTTTAAAAAATTATTAAACCTAGTTCAAAATCTGAAAAATTAGTCGCAAACTTGTTCGTATCTTTGCGTTCCTAAATGAAATAAGAATGATTTATCGTTTCAGAATTATATTAGATACCGAAGAAGATGTATTCAGGGATATTGAAATAGAGCAAAATGCAACTTTAGAAGATTTTCACAATGTGATTACACAGTCTTTTGGTTTTGACGGAACAGAAATAGCATCTTTTTATGTGAGTGATGAACAATGGAATCAGGGTGAAGAAATATCACTTTTTGATATGAGTGATGGCAGTCAAGCCGTTCGATTAATGAATGAAACTACACTTATAGATATTGTGCATGAGGCAAAGCCTAGGCTAATTTATATCTATGATTTCTTAAGTATGTGGACATTTTTGGTAGAACTTGCTGAAATTGCAGAGTACGATAGTGCAATGGAATATCCAAATACAATGTTTGTCCATGGCCAACTACCTGATCAAGCGCCAGATAAAGAATTTAAAGCCGACGAATCTGATGATTTCCATGACGGAGACGAAGAAGGTTTTATGGATCTTGATGAATATGACGATCTGGGATTTGATGAAAACTGGAATTAGTTTTTATGTTTCAAAGTTGCAAAGCTTTATTCTTTTAATTTAAAACGAGCTATGAGTACATATAAAATTTTAAAGGTTTGGCAAAAATCTATGAAACTCGTAACTACGATATATATTGAAACAAAATGTTTTCCAAAAGAAGAGATATATGGTTTAACATCTCAAATTCGAAGAGCATCTATTTCAATTCCCAGTAATATTGCTGAGGGTTATGGAAGAGAAGGGAAAAATGACTATCTCAGATTCTTGAATATCGCAATGAGTTCACTTTTTGAACTTCAAGCACAAGTTGAAATTGGAAAAAACCTGATGTTTTTAACTGAAAACAGTTTCAACACTATTTACGACGATACTCGAGAATTAGAAAGAATGTTATCTAGTTTTATACGAACTATAAAAAACTCAAAATAAAAGTGAACTTTACACTTTGTAACTTTGCTGCTTCACAGCTCTGAAAATTAAAAATTATGATCAACCTATACAGTACACAAATCGAATCGCTTTCTGTTCACAAAGTTGGAAACAAGAACAAAGGTGAAACTATATTTCTTTCAGAATCGCCTTATCATGTAAGTGATGAACTTACTGCGATCTTAAAAGAGTACTTCTTTAAACCTTTTAGAGAAAAGGAAGAGAATTATTTTCAGTTTTCTGATAAAGTAGATGTCGAATTCAATCCTTTATTTAAAATTGTGACCGAAATTTTTGACAATCCTGCGTCTGTTCATGAAAAATCCAAACGAATAGCTTCGTTACTCTACGAACAATCAAGTCACCCACATATCAAAAGCGGCGAAGTATATGTTACCTATCTGGAAAACGTTACTATAGACAATGAAAAAGTGACTGCTCTAGGGATTTTTAAATCCGAATTAAAACATGATTTTCTTCAGTTTGAAGAAAAAGAATCTGATATCGAATTATTGATTCAGCAAGGAGTAAACCTAAATAAACTAGATAAAGGATGCCTAATTTTTAATCACAAAAAAGAAGAAGGCTATAAAATTCTATCTGTAGACTCTAATCGATATGACACAAAGTATTGGCTAGACAATTTCTTAGGTGTTGAAGCCTTTGCTGATGAGAATTTTTATACTAAGAAGTATATGAAATTCTGCCAGGACTTTGCCAAAGATGTAGTCTTACCCGCAGAAGATAAAAAAGAAGAGGTAATGTTTATGAACCGTGCCGTGAATCACTTTGCCAAGAATGATGAATTTGAAGAATCTGCATTCTTGAATGAAGTTATTGATAATCCAGATCTGATTCCCGAGTTTAAACATTACAAAGTAGAAAAAGCACCAAAATATCAAATCGAGGATCTTACCTCCTTTCCTATTGCTAATAATGCGGTAACTGCAGCCCGAAAAAAAATGAAAAATGTTATTAATCTGGACACCAATGTTCAAATTAAAATGGATTTCATAAATCCTGAATCCGCAGAGAAATTTGTAGAAAAAGGCTGGGACGAAGAGAAGCAAATGTACTACTACCTAGTATATTTCAACAAAGAAGAAAAAACGTAATTAGCAAAATCTGTAATCAAAATAAAAATTTAAACATTACTATTTTTTATGGATTATATCTTGGTAGGTATTGTAGCTTTATTAGGATCAGGACTAACATTTTTCTCTGGTTTTGGCTTAGGTACATTGCTAATGCCTGTATTTGCACTATTTTTCCCTATAGATATTGCAATCGCACTCACAGCTATCGTTCATCTGCTTAACAATTTTTTTAAGTTAACTTTGATTGGCAAAAAAGCAAATGTAAAAACAGTATTACGATTTGGTTTACCAGCTGTTCTTTTTGCTTTTTTAGGAGCATACCTACTTGGAACACTTACCGACATACAACCATTATATACCTACACCATCGCAACCAAAGTATATCAGATTACTGCAGTAAAAATATGTATCGCCACGTTGTTAATTTTCTTTTCTTTATTTGATCTAATTCCTAAATTAAAAAGATTAGAAATCGATACAAAGTATTTGCCGTTAGGCGGGGCATTAAGTGGATTTTTTGGTGGGTTATCCGGGCATCAAGGTGCGCTACGAACTGCTTTCCTAATACGAGCAAAGTTGAGCAAAGAAGCTTTTATTGCTACCGGAGTGTCTATTGCATGCTTTATCGATATTTCCAGAATTTCTATATATGCTAAAGATCTTTGGCAATTACGTAATAGTTTAAACTATCCTATGCTTATTACCGCTACAGTAATGGCTTTTGTTGGGGCATATTTTGGCAATACGTTCTTAAAAAAAATCACCATAAATACAATTCAGGTTGTTGTAGGTATTTTATTAATTATTTTTTCGATGCTACTTGGGGTAGGTATTTTATAATTACCCTTCAAGCAACCGTTTCATATTCACATTTTCATAATTACGTCTTACAAAATCCATCGCAGTTTTAAGAACCTCGCCCATAGATCGACTGCGACGAAATTTTAGATCTAGTGTAAAATTATACAAATGCTCGCGAAGTTCTTTTAGATTCTCTTTTGTAGAAATATGATCGGCACACATGCATTCGACCAACGTTTCATATCTGGATCTAGAAGTTAAAATTCGCTTTGCCAAAATAGACCTTTCTTCTTTTTTATATTGCTCTATAGAATTGGGTTGTAACTTGCCCATCACGATATCCACCATGGCAAAGTTTTCTTTAAAAAATTGAGGCTGATACACCTTTAATTTCCCTTCGAAACACTGCTGATCAAAATCTATAGCTCTAATCTTATACTCTACATGATCAAAATCATGTATGGGTATGATTACATAATTATAAGATCGCATATCACCAAGTAACCTCATCTGGCAGCGTTCGTTAAACTTTACAAATTCTTTGGCTATTTGAGATTTTGCCTGATCACTCAAATCAGGAAGAAAATCCTTAATAAATACATCTCCGGGAATTCCTGCAATATGCTCTTCGATCAATGTGTTTTTATATACTAAAAAATTTATTCTATTTGGAGAGAACATATGTTCTAGTTCTAACCCATAGATACGAGAGGCGTCAGCTTTCTTTACATAAATATAGGTATAATTATCATTTAGGATGTTTCTGACTTTTATTCTAAAAGGCTTAGAATTCCCAAAGGTGCAATAATCTATCGCATCAATGTTGAGAAACTCTATTGCATCCTCGTTCCCATCAGAATGTAGGATAGTATATACTTTTTTGAGACTAGATTCTATTTCAGGTCGCTCATGTTCTTCATAATATACACGCACCCACAATGTATCTTCATCATTACTATCATACACTACTATCGAGCCAGAAAAACGTAATAAATCGTCGTAAAACACAGGAATCTTAATTTTACGATTACATTCTCGTAAATATGAGTCTAATTGATCGTTTATTGGATAGGTCGGCTTTTTTTTCGACATTAATTTTTCTTCCATACTCCGTATCTTTATGAAGTTAGTTTACATTCTTTTAATTCATGCGCAAATAATTATTTTTATAGCGAATTGACAAATGGGTAAACCACTTCTATAAACAGCAAGGTACAAAAGACAAAATTCATATCCCAAATTCAAAAAAATTATAGATTCATCATCGATAGCTAAAAAACAATAATCAACTATTGTTGTAACAAAAAGTTGTACTTTTCGTCTTGTTTAATATAACCGCCAAAACAATCACAATTGGAAAACATACTCACCTTAGATAATCTTACCAAAAAGTTTGGTCATATAACTGCGGTAAAGAATCTTTCTTTTACGATACAAAAAGGAAATGTTTACGGTATTCTCGGACCTAACGGAAGTGGTAAATCTACCACACTTGGTATTGTACTCAATGTAGTGAATAGAACTTCTGGAAGTTTTACTTGGTTTGATGGTAATACTTCAACTCATGATGCCTTAAAAAAAGTAGGAGCCATTATCGAGCGTCCTAATTTCTATCCATACATGACTGCAGTACAGAATTTGAAACTAGTATGTAAAATTAAAGGCGTGTCTTCACCAAAAATTGAAGAAAAACTCGAGATTGTAGGACTATTAGATCGTAAAGACAGTAAATTCAGAACATTTTCGCTAGGCATGAAGCAAAGGCTTGCCATTGCCTCTGCACTACTGAATGATCCTGAAATTTTGATTCTGGATGAACCCACTAACGGACTAGACCCACAAGGGATTCATCAAATTCGAGAAATTATAAAAAAAATTGCTGCTCAAGGAACCACAATACTTCTTGCCTCTCACCTTCTTGATGAAGTTGAAAAAGTGTGCAGCCACGTAGTGATTATACGAAAAGGGATGAAATTGTATTCTGGTCGTGTAGACGAAATGAATGCCAGTTATGGCTTTTTTGAATTAAAAAGCAACCAAAATTCGATACTTAAAAAGTGGCTATCAGCTCATAAAGACTTTAAGAGTTATAAAGAAGAGGGAGATAAAATCATTGCTTTTTTAGCTCACGAATTAGATGAAGAAAGTCTGAACAGGCAACTATTTAAAGAAGGAGTAGTGCTAACTCATCTAGTAAAGAGAAAAGAAAGTCTCGAAGAACAATTCTTACAACTTACCAACAACTTAAACTAAGGCCATGTTACGATTACTCCATATAGAATTTCAAAAGTTAAGATATAATAAAGCCGCCAAGGTGATCACAATCACTTACTTTGCTTTGATTACATGTATTGCATTAATTGCTTCTATTGAGTTTAATTTTGCAGGTATAAAATTTAGAGTAGCGGATCAGGGTATTTTTAATTTTCCATATATCTGGCATTTTAATACGTATATAGCTTCATGGGGAAAACTATTTTTGGCAATAGTTATAGTTTCAATGATGGCAAATGAGTATAGTCATAGAACGCTAAAACAAAATCTTATTGATGGCTTAAGTAAAAAAGAATTTATTGGATCCAAGTTTCTAACAGCCCTTGTATTTTCATTACTATCTACCCTATTTTTGTTTGTTGTATCTATGCTTTTAGGGCTAAGCTTCTCAGATTACAATGAGTTTTCTATCGTATTTTCAGATCTGGATTATGTAATAGCTTATTTTGTAAAATTAGTAGGATTCTTTGCTTTTTGTATGTTTTTAGGGATTTTAGTCAAAAGATCAGCTTTTGCTTTAGGTTTCCTATTTATTTGGTGGATTATAGAAAATATTATCTATGCACTACTAAAATTCAAAGTATTTAAAGGAACAACTATTGCGGATACGATTGTACAATTCTTTCCTTTAGAATCTATTGGGAATTTAATTAATGAACCATTCAGCCGATTAAATTTTATCCAATCAGCAGCCAATCAATTGGGTGAATCATTTCAAAGGGACTATGTGGTACATTGGTACGAAATACTGATCGTCTTGGTTTGGAAATTAATTTTTGTCTATCTTTCATACGTGTTACTTAAAAAGAGAGATTTATAATATCTTTGGGCTTTTGAGCTCACTCTATGAGATATAGTTACCTTGTATTTTTTATAATTCTAATGTATAATTCGCCTGTATATAGCCAAGGTGAAGCCAACACCTGGTATTTTGGTCAAAATGCTGGAATTAATTTTAATACTACACCACCAACTGCACTTACTAATGGGCAAGTAAATACATTAGAAGGCTGTACAACGATCTCTGATGCCACAGGTGCCTTATTATTCTACACAGATGGGATTACGGTTTGGGATAAATCACATACTATAATGCCTAATGGTACTGGATTAAAAGGAGACCCCTCTAGTACCTCATCTGCACTAATTGTACCGCAACCCAGAAATCCTAATCTTTATATTATTTTCACGGTAGATGAACCGCATCATTTTAATGCAGATAATGACAATACTACAATTGATGGAGATGGTGTAAATGATGGATTTATGTATTCTATAGTAGACATCTCATTACATGGAGGAAATGGCGATGTAGTGAGTGGACAAAAGAATATTCCTTTAATTACATACAATACATCCAATAGTCTGGAAAGTTTATACAAATGCTCAGAAAAAATTACTGCAGTAAAAAGCGACGATTGCGATTCTTTTTGGGTGATCACACATTTTGTAAATACATTTTATGCTTTTAGGGTTGATCAAACTGGTGTTAATCCCAGTCCTGTAACTTCCCGTATTGGTGTTACAGTACCTATCTCGGGCTATCGCCGCAATGCTTTGGGATATATTAAAGCTTCTCCCGAAGGAGATAAATTAGCCGTTGCTCATTTTGGTTTTGCATCTGTAGCAGGAGGGAATGCCGTTGGCAAAGTTCTTCTCTATAGTTTTGATAATATTACTGGTCAAATTAGTAATGAAATCGAACTCAGCAATACAGATTCTCCTTACGGAATAGAGTTTTCTCAAAGTGGACAACGCCTATATGCTACTTTTGATATCGGAGAAGAAGGAAATGGACAAAGTTTTATAGCCCAATATAATCTAGCACTACCCGATAATCAAATTGCTTCAAGTGCAGCAAGAATTCTTAACCAAAATAATCAAGAAATATCAAATTTTAGTGCAGGTGCCATACAATTAGGTCCCAATGGAAAAATTTATCGATCATTATTTGATTTCACAGCTCAAACCGGAAATTATCTTGGTGTTATAGAAAACCCCGAAGCCTTGGCTTCTTCGATAATATATAATGAAAGAGCAATATTAGTTAACGTAGATGGCTCCAGAAGTGCTCTTTTGGGTTTACCTCCCTTCATTCAATCTATTTTTGCACAAAATATTGATATCATCAATAGTGGAGAACCAAACGATGTAAATCTATCACTTTGCGAAGGAGATAGCTATCGATTATCATATCAAAATATCTCTGGCGCTACCTATACCTGGTTCGTAGATGACGCTCAAATAGCAGATACTACTAATTTTCTAGATATTACTACTACTGCCAATTACAGGCTAGAAGTCAATGTAAATGATGGCAGCTGCCCTCTTATTGGGGTTGCTAATGCAACTTTTTACGAAGTCCCCGCTAGTATTCCTTCGATATTAGTACAATGTGATGCATATCAAACTATCGGAGACAATATCACATTATTTGATTTAAATACTGCAAACGATCAACTTACAGGCAATAATAACGATTATTCAACTCAATTTTTTATTGATCTACCATCTGCCCAAGCCGGGACTCCAAGACTAGTAAATGACAGTGCTTTTGTGAATACCCAAAATAATCAACAAATATATGCACGAATAATAAATAATAAGAGCACCAATTGTTTTAGCATCGCAACACTTACCCTACAGGTAAGTTCAACCAGTGTAAATGATGCAGTATTAAGAGTATGTGATGATGATGGAACCGAAGATGGCTTTACCACTTTTGACTTAACCGATGCAGATTCACAAATATTATCAGGAATATCAACACCTGGTCTAACGGTAACTTATTTTCTAAATACAGAAGATGCACTCTTAAATAGAAATCCAATCAGCACATATACGAATCCGACACAAGGCACTCAAGGCAATGATGTTGTATATGCCAAAGTTGAAGAAAATGGTACAGCTTGTTTTGGAATTAGTACTGTTGCATTGTTTATAATTTCCTTACCAGATATCGAAACTGAAGATCAATATTTTTTATGTCAAAACGAAGCAGATATCGAAATTGATATCGGATTATTACCCAATGATTCCTCTAGCGATTTTACTGTTTTATGGTCAACAAATGAAACTACAGCGACTATTCTTGTCGATCAACCAGGAACTTATATGGTAGCAATAACCAGTACAGCAACAGGATGTTCCAAAACTCGAACTGTAGAAGTAACTGCATCTAGTATTGCTACAATAGCATCAATTGATATTAATGATGCCAGAGATAACAATACAATTATTATTAATGCAGAAGGCTTAGGTACCTATGAATATGCAATAGAAATTGACGAAACATTAAGCTCCTACCAAGACAGCTCAACATTCACCAATGTTCCACCAGGTTTTCATAGGGTGTACGTACGTGACAAAAACGGCTGTGTTCCTGTAACAAGCAAAGATATTGCTGTGGTTGGCTTTCCTGGGTATTTCACCCCAAATGGTGATGGATTTCATGAAACCTGGAGTGTAGAAGGGATATCTACAGAGGTAATGTCTGGATCTTTAATCTTTATTTTTGATCGTTTTGGAAAACTTCTAAAACAGATCAGAGCTGGAGGAATTGGGTGGGACGGAACGGTTAATGGTAGACTAATGCCTGCAAGTCAATATTGGTATCGTGTTGAACTTGATGATGGCAGAATTCTTACGGGAAGTTTCTCATTGATTCGATAAATCTATTCATAGTATTTGGTATCTTTATTCTTAAAAAGAAAGAGACTGTATGAAGTTCGAACTAGAAGCTGAATTTAAACCTACAGGAGATCAACCAGAAGCTATACGACAATTGGTTGAAGGGATTGAATCAAACGAAAAATATCAAACACTCCTCGGTGTTACAGGATCTGGTAAAACATTTACCGCTGCCAATGTAATTGAAAGAGTACAACGCCCTACTCTGGTATTAGCGCACAATAAAACGTTGGCCGCTCAATTATACTCAGAATTTAAACAGTTCTTCCCTAATAATGCCATAGAATACTTTGTATCTTATTATGATTACTACCAACCTGAGGCCTACATTCCTACTTCTGGTGTTTATATCGAAAAAGATCTCTCTATTAACGAAGAGATAGAAAAAATGCGATTAAGTGCTACTTCTTCATTACTTTCAGGACGAAGAGATGTTTTGGTGGTTGCCTCTGTATCATGTTTATATGGTATTGGTAATCCTGTGGAGTTTCAAAAAAATGTAATTTCAATACAATCCGGACAATTTGTATCAAGAACAGCTTTATTGCATAGGTTAGTACAGAGTTTATACTCAAGAACAGAAGCCGAATTTAAACACGGTAATTTTAGAATAAAAGGAGATACTGTTGATATTTTTCCCAGCTATGCAGATGATGCATTTAGAGTACATTTCTTTGGAGATGAAATTGAAGAAATTGAAGCATTTAATGTACAGACCAATGCGATTACTGAAAAATACGATCGTCTAAATATTTATCCAGCTAATATGTTTGTAACTTCCCCGGATGTATTACACAATGCGATTGATCAAATAGCTTTGGACTTGGGAAAGCAAGTAGAATATTTTAAAGATATAGGAAAACATCTTGAAGCAAAACGACTGGAAGAACGCACTAATTTTGATCTGGAAATGATTAAAGAGTTGGGGTATTGCTCAGGTATTGAAAATTACTCTCGCTATTTAGATGGCAGACTCCCAGGAACACGACCATTTTGTCTTCTGGATTATTTTCCTGATGATTATTTGATGATTATTGATGAGAGTCATGTAACTATCCCTCAAACACATGCTATGTATGGAGGAGATCGCTCTAGAAAAGAAAATCTGGTAGAATATGGATTTCGACTTCCAGCGGCGATGGATAATCGACCACTAAAGTTTGAGGAACTCGAAGCCATTCAAAATCAAGTATTATATATCAGTGCAACACCTGCAGATTATGAACTGCAAAAGAGCGAAGGAACTTTTGTAGAACAAATCATTCGCCCCACAGGATTGCTAGACCCCGTAATAGAGGTACGTCCTAGTCTAAACCAAATCGATGATCTCATCGAAGAAATGCAGAAACGAATCGATATAGACGAACGGATTTTAGTAACTACACTTACCAAAAGAATGGCAGAAGAACTCGCCAAATACCTTACTAGAATTGATATCCGATGTCGATACATTCATAGTGATGTCGATACATTAGAACGAGTAGAAATCATGCAGGATTTAAGAAAGGGGATTTTTGATGTGCTTATCGGCGTTAATTTATTGCGTGAAGGATTAGATTTACCAGAGGTATCCTTGGTAGCTATACTAGATGCAGATAAAGAAGGGTTTTTGAGAAACAAACGATCTTTGGTACAAACGGTAGGTAGAGCAGCAAGAAATGTAAACGGAAAAGCCATTATGTATGCCGATAAAATCACAGATAGTATGCAAAAAACTATAGATGCGACTGAGTATCGTCGAGAAAAACAAATTGCATACAATACAAAACACGGGATCAAACCCACTGCAATTAAAAAGTCTATAGACAGTGCATTAGCTGGTAAAAAAGTAGAACCTTATACATTTGAAGCTGCTCCTTCGTTACAAGCAGCAGAAGAAGAAACTGCATATTACACCAAAGAACAATTAGAAACCAGAATTCGTAATGTGCGTAAAGAAATGGAAAAAGCCGCCAAAGAACTCGATTTTATGACAGCAGCCCGCCTACGTGATGAAATCAAGATGTTGCAAAACAAAATTCAGGATCAAAAAGTGTAGTTAAAGAAACCTTATTAGCTGAAGCTATTAATACTTATGGCAAAATTATAACAAGGTGTTTCCGCTCCGTCTGAGAAAAGATTAAAGTGAATGGTTCTTATTAAAAGTTTCCTCATCTAATCTTGGCCTCAAGGAAAAGACACTTCTAAGAATATCTAAATTATAATGAATACTATTTCAATCGAAAAATTTATTGAGGATATCCCAAAAGCAGAACTTCATTTACATATTGAAGGTACTTTTGAACCCGAATTGATGTTTACAATTGCAAAAAGAAACAATAAGAAAATCGATTATGCATCTGTTGAAGCATTGAAAAGAGCATATCAGTTTAATAATCTGCAAGAATTTCTCGATATCTATTATGCGGGTGCCAATGTGCTTATCGAAGAACAAGATTTTTATGATCTCACTTGGGCATATCTTACTAAGGTCCATGAACAAAATGTGGTTCATGTAGAAATCTTTTTCGACCCCCAGACGCATACTGATCGAGGCATTTCATTTGAGACTGTAATCAATGGTATATATCGAGCTTTAGATGATGGGCAGCAACAATTGGGTATTAGTTTTAAACTAATTATGTCTTTTTTACGACATCTTGATGAGGCTTCAGCATTCAACACTCTTGAACAAGCATTACCATATAAAGAATGGATTAGTGGTGTAGGTTTGGATTCTTCAGAAATAGGAAATCCTCCTTCAAAATTTGAACGTGTTTTTGCCAAGGCGCTAGAAGAAGGGTTTGCTACTGTAGCACACGCTGGAGAAGAAGGTCCTTCAGCATACATCTGGGAAGCATTGAAGCTACTAAAAGTAACGCGTATCGATCATGGCAATCGTTGTTTGGATGATGAAGAACTAGTAGAACAATTAGTCAAGCTACAAATACCCCTTACCGTATGTCCTTTATCTAATTTAGAATTGAAAGTAGTGCCAGACCTAAAAAATCATCCTATAGCTAAGATGATGAATAAAGGATTATTAGTGACCGTTAATTCTGATGATCCTGCATATTTTGGTGGATATATGAACGAGAATTATCTGGGTATCGCTCAAGCACTTGATCTTTCGAAACAACAAATAATAACATTAGTCAAAAACAGCTTTAAAGCTAGTTGGTTATCTGATAAAGAAAAAAATGCTATGATTGCAAAACTTGACACTTATTTTCAACATAATTAAATATATCAAATATGCCACATTTTATACTAGATTGTTCAAAACATATCATTGAATTAAAGACTCCTAAAGAGCTTATGCAAGCCATATTTGACACAGCAAATGCTACAGATCTTTTTGCAGAAAGCGATATCAAAGTAAGAATCAATCCCTTTACACATTATACTATCGGAAATATGCAAGACGACTTTATTCATGTATTTGGCCATATCGTTTATGGCAGAAGTGATGAACAGAAAGCTCATCTTTCTAGAAAAATTGTTAGTACTTTGAAAGCTATGTTTCCCGAGGTGCCTGTTCTTTCTGTTAGTATTAAAGAATTTGATACATCTACCTATGTCAAAAAATCAATGGTTTAGATATTTAACAAAATGAATTTAAACCTACAAATTACCATTAAAGTTAGCTTTGCGTAGAAAAATGAGGTGTGTTTCGGGTTTTAAAAAACATATAATTCCCTCTCCCATTGAATAGTATCTCTGAAAATCTAATAGAGAGAAGGAATCATCACAATCAAATCTAAACAAACACTTAAACTTGTTTTTGTTACCTAAATTTCAGATAAATTTTATCACATTTACTAACCTTTGTTTTCGATAACGTACTTCTTGTAATGTAGTGACTCTGTTTGTGCAAATATCTGGTGCTCTGGTACCAAATCTTAATTCGCCATTTGCTATCTGAATAATATCTTTTTCTACACATTCGTCAATTCCAGGAAAAATACTACATCCTTCATCAATATTATATACAACATTAGAAGCTTCAATACCACAACTTGCAAACCCAAAAAGATCAAAAAATGCTGGGTCATCTGTTAGTACTTCTATCGTTTGAGAGGTGTTTCCAAAATCAGCTTCCCAAGTATTTTCAAACAATCCACTTTTTCGAAGTACCGTGAAAGGACCATTTGATATATATCTCAAAAGAGGAATGGTAAGTTCTTCATCTGCAAATGATGTATTGACAAGCCGGTTAGCATTATCAACAAAAGTGAATATTTCTACTTGATATACTTTCTCGTATGTGGGGTTCGGTATCGGAATCACAAACTCAGACACCTGATCACTTGTCCATTCGCCTTGTAATTGTTCTACTATGTTACTTGTATCGTCTTGAGTAATGACATCATCATCAGAACATGATATAAAGATCACTACTGTAAGAAAAAGCAAAACTAACATTGTATTTCTCATTATAGATTATTTAATTATTATTAAAAAAGTTATTGATTTATACTACACTAAAACTGAAATCTATACCCAACGTCAGGAAAAAAACCTATCTGATCCACTTGATCGACTTGATTTGTTAATCGATTATACCGACGTGTAAATACGTTTTCATTATTGGTTACATTTTGTAAGTCGACATAGAATTGATGGGAACGTTTTTTGCTTTTACTATTGATCTTGTAGCCAAATTTTACATCCCATCTAAAATAATCATCAATCTGCTCGCTAAAAGCAATATCCTCTTGTAAAACTTCAAATCCTGCCTGTTGAGAAGCCTGAAGATCAACAGGGGTGAAATATCTACCTCCAGAAAAAGTAATCCTGGTGTCTAGAAACAGTACATCTTTTTGTGATTTACCCATTTTAAATTCTTTTCCTGCCAAAAGATTCACTACCTGTCCATTATTAAAAGGAGTATTTCGCTCAACTCCGTCGCTACCTTCATACTTACTTTCAAAAAAAGAAGCAGTCAACAAACCGTAATACCCGTTACTAAAAAACTTTTCTAATGTTAATTCGACACCTTGATTATATCCTGTACCCTCGTTCACCAGGGATACCTTATCGTTTTCAAAAGCAAAATCTGCTCCCTCGGTTAATGAGGAATAACTAGAAGAGAATGGGTCTACTGCAGCATTATCAATATCTTGATAGTACAGTTCTACTTTCCCTCTCCAACCTTTTCCAATCCTCACATCATACCCCAAGACATAGTGACTACTTCTCACAAAATCGAGATCCCTGTTGGTTTGTACCGAGGTGCCATCTATTTCTTCATTTAAAAATAATAATGGTAAAGAAACAGGCTGATGATGTAACCCGTACCCTAAACTAAAACTATGATTTTGACCTAGTTTATAAGATAATCCAGCTCTGGGTTCAAAAACAAATTGCTCATTTAAAGTGCTATACTGTCCATGAACTCCAGCATTAAGTGTAAGATCTTTTGTAAGCCTAAACTGACTTTGTATATAAGGTTGTATGATACTTAGTTCTTCATCTATATCTCTAAATGTGAATAAATCAGGATCGCCATCACCATCGGTATCTGGTTGTTCTTCTCGATCTTTATCCAATAATTCTACACCAAAACGCTCGACTAAAACTCCTGTTCTTAATGTACTTTTATTACTTAGTTTTGCATTAAAGAGCGTAGAGAATGTAAAACGTGTTTCACTATTATCAGCCTCTGTAAATCGTATGATCCTTTCCTGTGGAGTGTCTTTCTCAATAAAACGATCTGCTTTGAATGTATCAGAACTAACAGCGCCTGATGCAATAGTGCGCAAATAGGTATTTTTCCCGATGTTAATCTGATGTTTCAAACCTACAACACTAAAACCAGATTCTACAAAAGCGTTTTCATCTTCGGCTGCAAAGAGATCATCTTCATCAATATCGTCTCCTAAAAACTCGATATCAGAGTTCCCTAAAATTCCGAATAAAGAAAAATTTCCCAGCTTTCCTTTTCCAAAATCAATATTAAAAGATAGGTCGCTATAGTTTGGCGTTGCCGCTGTTCCTCCTGCGCCCCCTCCAACTAAACTAATTAGTGAATACCTTCCTGCTACTAAAAAAGAGCCTTTGTTTTTTCCTAAGGGTCCTTCTGCCATAGCTTCTACCCCTGTAAAAACCCCTACTTGTCCTGTAAATTCATAATTGTCTTGATTTCCTTTTCTAAAACCAAGATCAAATACACCACCGATAGCATTACCATATTCTGCCGGAAATGCAGAGGTAATAAAATCTGAATTTTTTAAAAGATTTGGATTCAAAGCAGACACAGGACCACCAGTAGTACCAGCGCTAGAAAAGTGATTAGGACTGGGAATAGGTACCCCTTCTAATCGCCAAAGTAATCCTACCGGAGAATTACCTCGTACCACGATATCATTGCGGCTATCATCTGGTGCAGATACTCCTGCAAAATTGGCTGCTAATCGACCAACATCACTTCTGCCACCAGAAAAACGTGTGACTTCTTCTACACCGAATTGGCGAGCAGAAACCGAGGCCAATTTATTAATTGCTTTTGCTTTTGCATTACTATTGGTAATAATCACCTCATCCAACTGGTCAAAGGCTTCAACAAGTGACACATTCACCACAGCATCTTTTCCTGAAGTGACAACAATATTAGGTAACGTTACAGTCTCAAAACCTATAAAGCTTACTCGTATTGTTTGGCGCCCTACCGGAACAGCATCTATTGAAAAATAGCCATCAATATCGGTAACCACACCATTTGATTGTGCTACATTTAATAGCTCTATTGTAGCTCCTACTAAAGGAGTTTCTGATTGTTTGTCGATAATAGCACCTTTAATGATACCGGTTTGTGCATTAGTTATGTAAGTAATTGTAATACATAAAATGAATATAATCTTTTTCATAATAGTAATAGATTTTAAAGATTTTATCCAAATTTGCATCCTTAAAAAAAAACTTGAAACCTAAATAGATTGAACTGGTGATTTTAATGCTGAAGTGATTAAAGTTTACTTTGGAACTCATTTAAAGTACTAATATTCGACGCTATCAAGTCAAAGTTGATTTGGTACAATTCAACACCTTATTTAACGACTGAAGGTATCATAATCTTGGTGTTGCATATTACTTATGTATCTTTATATTATTAATTCATGAACTTTCAATATGATATCAAAAACATACATCAGGGTATTTGCTATTCGCTTTTTGATAGTGAATTTGATTTATTTTTTAGTAAAATTGACTATTGAGCATGATGATCCTAACGAAGACTTTTTTAATGCTACTTCTGTCTTTTATTATTTCAGTGCATTTTTTCTTTTAATGCTTTCATGGGAGACCAACGATTGGTTAATACGTCGCGAGTTACATACTGGAATCAATAAAACTTTGGATATGTCAAATGGTTTCAAAATCTTGATTGTTAATCTACTTATTATTCTTCCTTTTGCAGCCCTTTTGTATTATCTAGCAATTTTCGAGTTGGATCACCTCTGCAAAATTGATGCACAGAATCCTTGGTTACGATTTAGAATTGATTTTTTTAGAGCTACTGTATTAGGTTTTGCCGCTATTCTTTTTAATATGTTTTATTATGCACTCAAACAGAAAAAAGAACTAGAACATACCATGAATAAACTAAAAAAAGAAGCAGTGACATCGAAATATAAATCTTTAAAAAATCAAATTAGTCCACATTTTTTATTCAATAGCCTCAATACATTAACTTCTTTGATGTATGAAGATCGAGATCTGGCATCAGACTTCGTCTCACGTCTGGCCTCTTGCTATAGATATATATTAGATAATAGAGAAGAAGATCTGGTGAGCCTCAAAAAAGAACTTAGCTTTTTAGATTCTTTTATTTTTATGATGAATGTAAGGCATGAGGGAGCATTACTTATCACGACTCATATTGCAGTAGATCCAAAGCAATATCTAATTCCTACATTATCACTACAAATGCTAGTTGAGAATGCCGTAAAACACAATTATTTCTCAAAAGAAAAGCCCTTAGAGATTAGTATTCTTTCTGTTGACAACACCAGTCTTGTAATTCAGAATACGCTACATGTTAGGCTTCACAAAGAAGAATCTACTAAATTGGGTTTAAAAAATATACAAAAGAGATATGCTTTCTATACCAATCAAAAAGTACTGATAACAACAGAAAGTGATTGTTTTAGAGTAACCATTCCTCTTTTATCAAAAGAAGTTATAGAAGTTCCAATTATAAAAGTATCTTAAAAATGACTGCAGTAATTATCGAAGACGAAAATATAGCTTCAAGACGGCTGGCAAGCCTAATTGCAGAACTAGCTCCTGAAATTGAAATTACCGGACAGATAGCTTCTGTAGAAAATGGACGCGCTTGGTTTGATAATAACCCTTTGCCTGATTTAATTTTTTTAGATATTCAGCTCAATGATGGTTATGGCTTTGATATTCTGGATTTTCTGGAAGATCATCCTCCTGTAATATTTACTACGGCGTATAATGAATATGCTATCAGAGGTTTTAAATACAATGGATTAGATTATTTGTTAAAACCAATAGATAAAAAAGATCTGAAAAATGCGCTGGTAAAATACCAAAAAAACTATACCGACACCACTACTCCCATTGATGAGGATCAAATAGAACGAATCAAAAGTCTAATCAACAAAGCGTATAAAAAGCGTTTTATGATAAAAATAGGAAATCATTTTAACACCTTTAATGTTGAAGATATTGCTTATTTCAAATCTCATGAAGGTATTATTTTTTTATATGCCCACACTGGACAACAGTATCCTATTGAATATTCTATTGATCAATTGGAAGAAATTTTGGATCCTGTACACTTTTTTAGAATTAATAGAAAATTCATGGTCTCTGTGAAAGCGGTTATAGAAATTCATAGCTATTTTAACAGTCGACTATTGTTAAAACTGAAACCTCAAGACGAAGAACAAATTATAGTATCCAGAGAACGAACTTCCAATTTTAAAAAGTGGTTAGATTTATAAATCATATATATTATGAACACTAGATACATATCCTCGGCGAGCCTCTATCCAATCGCATTTATCTAGTACAGTACTGCGATCAATTTATCTGTAGCGTCAAGTATCAAAACTACGCATCAAAAAACTAGCATTTTGAACTAAGAGTTCAGTTTAGCAGGCAGTTTTTCTCTTTTTTTACTAGTATTTTATCACTTATTATATGAGTTTTACGGATTTCCCTAAAAATCGTATTCATATAGCGTATATATTTACAAGAAAGAATTGCTAAAATTTGATGTACACATTTATTGCTGCATATTGTCAAAACAAGATTTTTGAAGTGTAACAAATTTTATTTACCCCATGGATATTTTATTACGCCTATTAGATTAATTAGGGGATTAGTATTGCATTTATAAAAATAATACAGGGCTCACGAAGCTTAATTTTTTAGGTGAAATTTTATGATAAGTCTGTATGGATACAAATTTACTTTACAAAAACTTTTTTAATCTTAGTAACGATCTTATGGCAGTTGCCAATATGAATGGCTATTTCAAAATGGTAAATGACCACTGGATACATAAACTAGGATATTCTGAAGAAGAACTACTTAATTACCCACATACATCTTTCATACATCCAGATGACATAGAAAAAAGTCTAGAAGTTTTCGAAAATCAACGCTCTGTACATACTAATTCTTCTACACTAAAGAATAGATATATTGCCAAAAACGGGGATATTATTTGGTTGGATTGGAATATCACCTCGATGGACATTACAGGTGACATTTTCTTAGTAGGTAAGGAAGTAACCTATCAAAGAAAACAACAATTAAAAGAGGATGCCATTCAAAAAAACCTCAAAAATAAAAACAAACTTCTTGAAGAATTATTTGAGTTAAGTACAGACTTTATTGTTATTGCAAATTCTGACGGTTATTTTAAAAAAGTAAATCCTATTTGGATCGAAAAATTAGGATATACAGAAAATGAACTTTTAAGCACACCATTCATGTCATTTATACATCCAGACGACAGGAATAGAACTTCTAATATGGTACAGCGCCAGATGGAAGGATATACAGCCATAGCATTTGAAAATCGCTATGTCAATAAAAATGGAGATTCTATTTGGTTAGAGTGGAATGCTACCTCGGTAGATGCTACCGGAGATATTTTTGCAATAGCTAGAGATCAAACGGTTTCGAGACAACAAAAACTAAAACTCGAAGTAATGCTCAAAGAGCTGAAAGCAAAAAACAAACAACTAGAAGAATTTACCTATATATCGTCGCACAATCTCAGATCCCCGGTGGCCAATATTTTTGTTCTTTCAAAATTTTTAGAACAAACAAGTCTCAATACTGAACAAAAACAATATATCAAGCTAATTAAGGAATCTTCAGAAATGTTAAATAACACCTTATCAGACCTTACCGAGGCTGTTCAGGTACATAAAAATAAAAATGTTAAAATTAATCGCATTTCATTAGAAGAGGTATGCAATACTGCCCTAAAACAGCTTAGTGGAAAATTATTATCAACCCAGGCAGAAATCATCATAGATTTTAATGAAACTGACACCATTGAATACTCTAAACCGTATATGCAAAGCATATTTTTAAATCTTATATCTAATGCTATCAAATATAAATCTCCTGAGCGATCTCCAGTAATACATATAAGTTCTAAAAAATTAAAAAACGCTATACAACTTATTTTCAAAGATAATGGTATTGGTATAGACCTGAAAAAGCATAAAGGCAAGATGTTTGGTTTTCGAAAAACATTTCACGATAATCCAGATGCCAGAGGACTCGGCCTATATATAACAAAATCTCAAGTCGAAGCTTTAAACGGAAAAATCAGAGTTTCGAGTACCATAGATGAAGGAACAGTATTCATCATTAATTTAGCCTCATAAATGAAAAATACAATTTGCTTAATCGACGATGATATCATACACCAGTTTATCATTAAAAAATTGGTAGATAATATTCAACTAAACAAGAAAGATCTACTAATCTTTTCTAATGGTGAAGAAGGGATTAATTATTTGAAATCTAATAATGAGTGCGTGCAAAAGCTACCTGATCTCATTTTACTAGACCTTAATATGCCGATTATGGATGGATTTCAATTTTTACAAGAATACAAAGAAGTACACCCTACAATCAAAAAAGATATGACCATTTATATTTTGTCATCTTCAGACAATCCAAAAGATAAAGAAAGAACAAAAAAGTTCAAAGAAGTTTCTGGCTATCTTACGAAACCTATTACAGAACTAGAATTAGAAGAACTTATTTGTAGTTTTTGATTTAGAACAGATAGTACCACTATTTGTTTAAGATTTCTTGAGTTTTAAAAACTCAAGACAAATAATTGTTATGAAATAATGTTATTCTTTGTTGCTATCAGGATCATGACCAGGTTTGCTTTTTGTTTTTAATCGCTTAGCATCTTTAAGACTTTTATGAATCATCCATTCTAACTGGCCATTAACACTACGGAATTCATCATCTGCCCATTTCTCTATTAACTTAAAGGTTTCAGGGTCTATTCTAAGAACAAATGATTTTTTCTTACTCATGTATTATGAATGTAATGTACCCGTATTAATTACAGGTGTTGCTTCTTTATCTCCGCACAGAACCACCATTAAATTGCTGACCATTGATGCTTTTTTGTCTTCATCAAAATCAATTATACCATCCTGTGACAATTTAAGCAAAGCATCTTCTACCATACCTACTGCACCTTCTACTATTTTATAACGCGCAGCAACTATCGCGACTGCTTGCTGCCTTTTTAGCATGGAGCTAGCTATTTCTGGTGCATATGCCAAATATCCGATCCTTGCCTCCATTACTTTAATACCGGCAATTGCTAAGCGTTCTGTTATTTCATTTTCTAATGCTTCATTCACTTCATCTCTACCAGATAGTAGGGTAACTTCATGATGACCTTCTGCAAAATTATCATAAGGATAAGACCCTGCAAGTTTCCTTACTGCAGCATCAGTTTGCACTCTAACAAACTCTTCATATTGATCAACATCAAAAGCTGCCTTGTAGGTATCTTCTACTTTCCATACCAAAATTACATTAATCAAAATTGGATTACCAATCTTATCATTTACTTTTACACGTTCGCTATAAAAATTTCTAGCTCTTAATGATATTCGCTGTTTTGAATAGAAAGGATTTGCCCAAAAGAGACCATTATCTTTCACGGTTCCTTTATATGCACCAAAAAGCACCATTACTTTAGAACTATTAGGATTAACGATAAAAAAACCTTTAAGCACAAATAGTATGACAACAAGTAACACGAGAAATAAAGGATTTTTAGTCAAAATAACTCCCAACAACATCGTGATTAGCACTACTATTAATATTCCAAAAAACAGATAACCATTTTTTGCTGTAATTTTATTTTCGTATTTCATAATAATATCATTTTGATATCACAATAATACAATTTAATTTTGATTTAAAAAAGGAAAACAAAAAATAACCATATCCTGTTTAAAAATAAAAAACACCCTTTATCCAAAGGGCGTCTTTATAACTGTTAATTAATTATATAAAATTTCGGATCAAATTATGAAATTTCAATTAATCTTTTGGGTTGTACTTTTGCTTCTTCTTTTTTGGGCAAGGTTACAAGTAATACACCATTTTGATAAGATGCATCAACATCATTAAAATCTATGGTGTCTGGTAAAGTAAAAGATCTCTTAAATGTACTGTAATTAAATTCTTTTCTAGTGTACTTACCAGTGTTTTCTTTGTGCTCTTCCTCAGATTTTGCTTGCGACGATATGATTAGCACTTCATTGTCTAACTCAATATTAAAATCTTCTCTAGTGAGTCCTGGTGTAGCTAACTCAACTGTAAAATTATCATCTGATTCGATAACATTTACAGCAGGAGTATTAAACCCAATTCTACTCGCGTTTGATGTTCCACCTAACCAATCGTTATTAAAAAAGTCATCTAAAAGAAATGGTAATCTGTCTGTTTTTTTTATTAAATTCATTGTTATATGTTTTAAAAGTTAATCTTAATTTTTTAGATTCTCTTTCTATATAGCAATTTGAGTTCCATTACAGTTTTAACGACATATTGTCATTTTCTCATGTAGAATTACTGACTTTTTGTCAAAATGTATCATTTTTATTAGTGACAAACACGCACAAAACAGCATAAGTGAAGCTATCTCTAATCCAATAAATACTTGTTTGTCTAAAGTTCAGTCATAAAATCTATGTAGAGAAAAATAGATTTCGCTATGCAGCTAGATAATTCGATCATGTAGATTCAATTCGATTACAGCTCTTGAATCTACGATCTCATTAATTATAAAATCGTGTAAAAATTGAAATCAATTCTTGTGGCGGGATTACCTTATTCGGATATTTATGCATTGTTTCTAAAACGGTATCTATCGCCTCTGGACGTAGTCCCATTTGTAATCCCATATCTTTAATCTTATGCAATTCTACCTGAGAGGCTTCCTGATCCGCATTCATAAGCAAAACCAAACGATGAAACTGAAGAATCCGTTGTGATTCTGGTTGAAGATTTTTTTTACTAACTCCTTCTTTTACAAGCATATCAATTTCTTCTTTAGCGATCCCCAATTGTGATGCTACCGCTAAAATAAAATTATATTCTTGCTCTTTAAATTTTTTATCACTTTGAGCAAACTTTATCATTTCAGAAAGCAAGCTTAACTTTTCTTCTTTAATATACATTGTTCAATTCAATTATTTTTTGCCGAAAATAACAAATTTGAATTATATTAAATGTAGAATCCTGAAATCTCCTACCATGTTTTAATCCAATTTCAAAGTAAAAACATACCTTTGTCCTATGGGTTTAACAAATAATGACATTTTTAAAAAGCTACGTGTTGCGCATAAATTGCGTGATGATGATATTGTAAAAATATGTGCTTTGGTAGATTTCAAAGTGTCTAAAAGCGAATTGGGTGCATTTTTCAGAAATGAAAGTCACCCAAAATATATGGAATGCAAAGATCAAATCCTTCGCAATTTCCTAAATGGATTAATTATTCACCTTAGAGGACCTATGCCTGACAAAAGAGAAAAAAACATATCTAATAAAGAGATAAAACAAGGTTCCTAACTTCAAAATAAATGCTTAATTTGGTAAAGACTAACTAACACTCTACATTATCTCAATTAAGAAACTATGCTGATAGCGGCAGCAAAAACTAGAATTCTAAGAAGAGCTTTTAAGACATCTAGACGGTATACTTACCTATGTATTCTACTCTCGTTTTCAAAATGATGTTACCAAATATCTCACAAAAAAAACATAGTAACTTAACAGAAGTTGTTTTTTGCTAATGCATATAATTCATCATTTTAAATTTTACTTAACAAAAACACTACAATAAAAACTGTATTTTTCGTAACGTTATCATTTTAAAGTAATTCACAATCATACAATTCATGAAAAATTCATTATCTACGCTTATCAATTTCCTATTGATCATCTTTTTAGTTCCGTCCCATGTAATGGCTATTGATCCCAACGATACAAGAATGCTTCACCAACCTACTATAAGTGAATCTCATGTTGCGTTTATTTATGCAGAAGACTTGTGGATAGCAAATCTAGATGGATCACAACCAAAACGTCTCACTATAGACAAAGGTGTAGAAGCCAATCCTGTTTTCTCGCCAGATGGTTTACATATTGCTTTCAATGCCGAATATGATGGTAATTCTGATATATTTATAATACCTACTAAAGGTGGAATCCCTAAAAGACTTACCTGGCATCCTGGAAGAGATAATGTACTCGGCTTTTCTCCTGATGGAAAATCAGTTTTATTTAACTCACGAAGAGCTGTTCATACAAACAGATATTCAAAACTTTATCAGGTTTCAATATCTGGTGGCTACCCAACAGAATTAGAAATACCAAATGCCTGGCATGCTACTTATTCGCCAGACGGGAAACACATGGCATACACACCAATAAGAGAAAGGTTTCATCAATGGAAAAATTATAGAGGGGGAACTACGGCTAATATTTGGATATTCTCTTTTGAAGACAAATCCATTATCAAAATTCCTCAACCTAAAGGAGGTAGTAATGATGTACAACCTATGTGGAAAGATGATACTATATTCTTTTTAAGTGACAGAAATGGAGAATTTAATTTATTTTCTTATAACACATCTTCAAAAGCAATAGAGCAACACACACAATTTAATGATTTCCCTATTACAAATGCCAACCTGGGGAAAGACAAAATTATTTTTGAACAAGCTGGTTATCTACATGTATACAAAATTACCCAAAAGAATAATTCTAAGCTAACCATAGGTATTTCAACAGATTTATTAGAGTTAAGAGAGCGCTATATTAAGGGTAATCAACATATTCGTACTGCAGATATATCTCCGTCTGGGAAAAGAGCCGTTTTTGACTATCGAGGCGAAATTATAACTGTCCCTAAAGATAAAGGTGACCCTAGAAATATAACCCTAAGCCCAGGAAGTCATGAAAAGTACCCATCATGGTCTCCCGATGGAAAGCAAATTGCATACTTCTCTGATGCTTCTGGAGAATATAAACTATATATAAAATCACAAGATGGTAAAGGAGAAACCAAAAAGTTCGAAGTTTCTGGTACTGGATTCTATGCACATACTAATTGGTCACCTGATAGTAAAAAAATTAGCTTTTCTGATAATGGGCGTAATCTATATATTCTTGATATTGCTTCCAAAAAAATAACCAAAATAGATAATGATGAATATTATTTCCCTGGAGCCTTCAGAGACTTATTTGGGGATTGGTCTTTAGACTCTAACTGGATTCTATATTCAAAAATTATAGAAAGTAATTTCGAACAAATATTTTTATACAACATTAACGATTCAATATCTTACCCTATATCTGATGGGTTAAGCAATGTAAGTGACCCTGTTTTTGATACCGGTGGCAAATACATCTACTTCACTGCTTCAACAAACGCTGGACCTTTGGTAAATTGGTTTGATCAATCTAACCAGGATATGTCACTTACTAACTCTATATATTTAGTGACACTTCAAAAAGGTACCATCTCACCTTTTACGAAAGAGAGTGATGAAGAATTACCTGTAGAAGAAAATGAGAAAGAAAAATCCAAGAATAAAAAAGATTCTAAAAAGGGCAAAGAAGATACTATAAAACCTTTACAAATTGACCTTAATGGAATACAAAACAGGATTGTTGATTTACCAATTAAACAGGGTGTTTATTATAATTTAAGTTCTGCCGAAGAAGGCAAGATACTATATATTGCTGGCAACCCTAATAACATGCTATCAGGTAACTCAAATAACGAATCACCTACGCTTCATCAATATGACCTTAAAGAGCGCAAGGATACAGATATTATGCAATTAGACAGCTATATTGTCTCTGCAAATAAAAAAAATATATTATACCACCACAAAAGTTCATGGGGAATTACTGACATCGGTAAAAAACCAGAGAATGAAGAAGGGATATTAAAAACTAATGCTATACAGGTAAAAACAATTCCTTCTCTAGAGTGGGAAAATATTTTTAATGAAGCTTGGAGAACGAATAGAGATTATTTCTATGATCCAGGTATGCATGGATCTGATTGGAAAGCTATGAAAGAAAAATATGCGCAATTTTTACCAGACTTATCGACTAGAAGTGATCTTAATAGAGTAATACAATGGATGTGTAGTGAGTTATCAGTTGGTCATCATCGACTTCAAGGTCGAGGAGAGCGATTAAACACACCTAAACGTATTCCTGGAGGTCTTTTGGGCGCTGATTATGAAACCGCAAATGGAAAGTATCGATTTAAAAAAATATATGGAGGTCTTAATTGGAATCTAAAATTACGATCTCCATTAACAGAGCCTGGAGTTGATATCAATGAAGGCGATTATCTTTTAGCCGTAAACGGAGAAGAATTAAATAGTACTGAAAATGTATACCGCTTTTTTGAAAATACAGCAGATAAAATTGTAGAATTAACGGTTGGATCAAATCCAAATAGTAAAGATTCTAAAGTCATAAAAGTAACACCTATACCTAATGAATCTGCATTAAGAAATCGTGATTGGATAGAAGGAAACCTAAAGAAAGTTCACAAAGCAACAAATAACCAAGTAGCTTATGTATATGTTCCTAATACTGCTGGAGCGGGTCATGAGTATTTTAAGCGATATTTCTATCCACAAGCAAACAAAAAAGCAATCATTATAGATGAGCGATTTAATGGCGGTGGACAAATAGCCGATTATTACATTAACCTTTTATTAAATCCTTATCAATCCCATTGGAATTTCAGACACGGCAAAGATCTCAAATCGCCCAGTGCTTCTATTCAAGGTCCAAAAGTGATGCTTATTGATGAAACCGCTGGATCCGGTGGCGATATGCTAGCCTGGATGTTTAGAAAATTTAAAGTTGGTACATTAATCGGAAAACGAACATGGGGAGGTTTGGTTGGCGTACTAGGGTTTCCTGAGTTTATAGATGGAGCTAGTGTCACTGCTCCTAATGTAGCAATATGGACAGAAGATGGGTTTATTGTAGAAAATGTGGGCGTCGCTCCAGATATTGAAGTTGAGCAACTACCTTCTGAGGTTATACAAGGCAAAGACCCACAATTAGAAAAAGCTATTGAAGTAATTTTAGAAAAACTTAAAAACAACCCTCAAAAAGAACCTAAAAGACCACCATATCCTAAAAGAGCGCGAAATTAAACATCGAGCTAATAAATTCAGAGAGATTTGACTATGAACTCGTCTTAACTTTTTATGTTTTACAGAAAATGTATACCAAATAGATGTTATTATTTATTGAAACATGTAAAGCTTTAAAACTTTATAACCTACCATATAAGAATACGCTTTTCTGGAGCTAGATACATAATATCTCCTTCCTTAATATCAAATGCATCATAAAATTCTTGAATGTTCAATAATGGTTGAGTAGCTCTAACCTTTCCTGGGGAGTGCGGGTCTGTTTTAATTTGAGTCCGCAAGGCCTCATCTCTACTCTTGGTTCTCCAGATTGTTGCCCAAGATATAAAAAAACGTTGTTCTGCTGTAAAGCCGTCTATATCTTCTGGACGACCGTTTTCCTTATAAAATTTTTGAAGCCCGTCATAAGCCCCTAACACTCCTCCTAAATCCCCAATATTTTCACCTAAGGTAAATTTACCCTTTACATATACTCCTGGTAACACCTGTATGCTATCGTATTGTGTGGCCAAAGCATCTCCTCTTTCCGTAAAAGCGGCAAGATCCTCATCTGTCCACCAATTTTTCAGGTTACCATCAGAATCATAACGAGAGCCAAAATCGTCAAAAGCATGTGAAATCTCATGACCTATAACGGCTCCGATTCCTCCGTAATTAACGGCCTCGTCTGCCAGATAATTATAAAAAGGAGGTTGTAAGATGGCTGCAGGGAATACTATTTCGTTGTTTGTAGGTCTGAAATAGGCATTTACAGTCTGTGGAGACATTGCCCATTCTGTTTTGTCTACAGGCTCTCCAATTTTATCATAATTCTTTAATCTGGACCATGTTCTGAATGCTTTCATATTTTCAAAATAGGTCTTATCTGCAGATACTTCGAGAGTAGAATAATCCTCCCACGTATCTGGATATCCTATTTTAATGGTAAATTTATCCAATTTTTCAATCGCCATAATCTTAGTATCATCACTCATCCAATCTAATTTCTTAATACGCTCCTTATAGGCATCTATTATATTAGTTATCATTTTTTTAGCTTTGATCTTAGCTTCGGGTGGAAATTTTGCATCTACATATAACTGACCCAGTGCTTCACCCACAGTACCGTTTACCACTCGCAAAGCAAACTCATCTACAGCTAGTTGTTTTTTGGCCCCTCTTAAGTATTTACTATAAAATTCCCAATTAGTTGTTTCAATGTCAGTAGTAAGCCTACCGGCATTACTGTTAAAGGTATCCCAGCGAACCAATGTTTTAATATCCTCTATAGGTGTTTCCTTTAAAAAAGTATCTAGGGCTGCTGTGTATCTTAACTGGTTAACTACAAGAGTATCGACCTTTTTTGTGATTCCCAAATCCTTAATCATTTTTGTAAGGTCTATACTAGAAAGTAAGGCATCTGTCTCTGCAAAAGTCCTTGGATTGTTAGTGTTTCTTGGATCTCGCCTTTCTGTTTTGTTTAGTCTTGGTGTTGCAAGCGCAGTTTCCATTACTAAAATCTTTTCCGCATCTATTTTTGCATCAGCTTCAGAATCGCCTAATTTTTGTAGCATTTTTGAGATGTGTTCTTTATACCTTTCCCGTATCTCAACTGATTTATCGTTACCTTCCAAATAAAAATCACGGTCTGGCAATCCCAGTCCGTTTGCTTCCATATGGACAGTATTCATGCTACTGTTATTAGGGTCTGTGCCCGATCTAATACTAATGAAAGGGGATGTGACTATAGGGTTTGTAGCAAGAACCATTTGTAAATCACTTAAGTTTTTTATAGAGGCAATAGCATTTAGTACTGGTTGAAGAGGGGTCAATCCTTCTTTATTTCTGGTAAGTGTATCCAATCGTGTATCAAATATGGCCAATGCTTTTGCTTGATCTGTGCCGTCAGCGTATGTACCACTCGCTTTGGCTTTTGCTAATATTTCTAATACATCATCACTGGTTGATTTTCTTAGTACGCCAAACCCTCCCCAGGAAGTCCTATCATCAGGAATTTTAGTATTTTTCATCCAATTACCATTTACGTAATTGTAAAAATCATCTTTTGGATTAACAGTAGTATCCATGTTTTCCAGAACAATACCCGGTATTTTTTCTACTTCGGCAGTGGTTGTTTTTTTTGCTTCTTCTTTGCAGGAAATAACCACAAAAATAGCGAATAATAGTGTTACTTTTTTCATGTAATTATAATATTAAATTTAGTTTGAGATAGGCTTGTTTTTAAAGAAGTGGTTACAACATTATTCCGAAGAATTTTTATCTACAGGAGCAGTAAGCCTATATGCATTAACCCCAATTGCATATCCATATATTTGATCTTCTTTGTTTCTGTAAATCCTAATTTTATTACAAGCACGACCTAAATCTACAGGTTTCCAAGAGTCTCCCCCATCTGTAGTCTTAAAACCACTATTTACAGTTCCAACATATCCGTGAAGTTCATTAATAAATCCAATACCAAACTCACGTGCAGAGTTATCTTCTATTAAATCAATTTCTTTCCAAGTTTCTCCTCCATTATAAGTTTTTGCAACTCGTTGTTGTTTTATATCCGGATTAGGGTTATAGGACTGAATAGTTATGTAACCCACTTTAGTACTAGGAAAAGAAGCTTTCCAAGTTGTCTCGAACGGCCTTGAGGATCGATATACTTCTTTCCACGTATCACCTCCATCTTCAGTTTTTAGAATTAAAGCATTGGACTGACTGATGTCTTTACTCGTTGCTGCACAGGCAAAACCGATATTCTTATCGAGCATTTTTATATCAAAAAGCATTTTACAATTTTTGTTCATGCTTTTTGACGCCCAAGTTTCACCTCCATCTGTAGATTTCATAAAATTTGCAGGACTGCCAACTCTTCCTACCGCAAAAATGTGTGTTTTATAATCTAATTTCCCATGATTTATATAAGGTTCTTTTACAATATCAATTGCGCAAACACCCTTTACATAAGGACCTTTATAACTTACGGGTGTCCAATTTTTACCTCCATCAATTGTACGATATAACGGTATGCTATCTGTTACATTTGGGAAATAATCTGTCCCTACTGTTCCAACGAAACCGTGTTTCTTATCTATAAATCCTATTGTACGGAAAAAAGAACCTTTTTGCTGCAATTGATTCTCCCAATTGATTCCTCCATCGGTGGTATGAAAGATATTTCCATAACCATTTACGTACCAACCTTCGTTTTCATTTATAAAGCTAATATCGTCCTGTTTTCCTCTGTATGGTTCTGTTTTTAATTTCTCCCAATTAAATCCTTGACTGTAAGAAGCATTAGTAACTAAGAAAAGAATAAATAGGACCAATTGCAGCGCTAACTTTCTAGGTGTTTTTTTCTTTTTCCGAATACTATACTTATTTTGCCTGAGATACGGACCCCCAATTTTTTTAAATATGTTCTTGTATACTGATAACAATTGAAAATATAAGGATAAAAGGGGAATCAATTTTTTGGATACCATTCTTGCTACATTTTTTTACCAAAATAGTAAGCCCCTTGAAAATTAGGTTGTCAAAAATTGCTTATTTTTTTAATTGAGATGGCGAAAATCCAAATTTGTTTTTAAAAGCTTTGCTAAAGCTCTGCAGATCAGAAAATCCAACATCTGTTGATACAGAACTTGCAGACATTCCTCCAAGAAGAAAAGTTTTTGCATAATCCAATCTTAAAGCAAGGACATACTGATAAGGTGTTAAGAAGAAAACAGATTTGAATATACGAATAAGATTGTATTTTGAAAGATGAGCGATAGATGCTAATGAATTCAAATTCAGATCTTCAAAAGGGTTATCATCTATAAACTCTTTTACCAATAAGACAGATCTCATATTCATTTCTTTGGTTACTTTACGCTTAAAATCAATAGACTCTAAATGTTTTCTAATAGTATTTTGATCCCTAATTATAGCTTCTGTTAGGCTATAAAAAGTTTCAATGTTCAAATTAGATATTTCAGCTCTCTTAACATGAGTAGAGAAATTTTTGAGAAATTTCCCTAAATAAGTTGAATTTTCATTATAGGTATTGATCATAAAATTATCAGTCAATAAAAATTGATTTAATTCTGTTGAAACATCTTTGTACGACTCTAAAACTTCTAAAATTACTTTTGGAGCAATATTTATACATATCCCTTTAGTAGAATTAAGACTATTAATAGTAACATCTGATGTTGTTGTAGCATTACCTAATAAATATTGACCAGCGTTTACTTTAAATATGCTGTTCTTTATATAATAGTTTTCTGTTTCGCTTACCACATGTTTTATTGCAAAACCTTTAAAAGATAAGTTCTTTTCCAGTTTTCTGAATTCTGAGTAATTTATTTCATTATCATAACTATCTAAATATATTAATTTTTCCAAATCTAAATCTTCAGTGTATTTATTTTATGTATCAAAACATATGCCATGTCAATAATGCAATACCTATTAAATATAATACAAATTTAACGATTCATTTTTCGATGTACAGCTTTGTGTTTATTTTTCTTTGCCTAGAGTAGGGTTCTCGTCCTTTTTTTACTGATGACGATTATCAACTTGGTATTTAATAGATCAAAAAACATCGACGCCAACTCGTTTTTGCAGTTCTGCAAATAAGGAGGGAGCAAAAACTGGATGAGGAGTAAACTCTTTTAACCCAACAAAACTACATATAAGGATTTTCTTAAATGGCAGCGATAGCCCTACTCTGTTATCTAGTTTCTCCATATACCTCATAATCAAGGTGCCTAATACAATCCGTGACAAGATCCTAGACCGACCTTGTCTAGTGTTCATCATAGATATAGCTGCAAGCAAACGTGCCCCATGAAAATATTTCACTATCTACCACCCAACTATTATCTGAAAGTAAGATCGTCTGAAAAGGAGTCTTAAATTCTTCAATACTCAACTGAAAATATGAAATATAAGGAATCATAATGGAAACTTATTTAATCCAAGTTAACAATAAGTTTGCATCTTACAATATGTTAAGATATCAATCATCAACACAATATTCTTAATGACAAAAAGTTAAATTTAGCAAGTTAGTTTCTCAGCAAACCCTAGTTAGGGTTTATACAAAAAAAAAGAGCGACCTTAGACAAGATCGCTCTACTATATAATAAAAACTAATTATTAGTTTATTAAGCCAATACAGCTTGAACCTTATCAGCAGCTTCTTGAAACTGAACAGCACTTTGCACATCCAATCCACTATTATCGATTAATTCTTTTGCTATATCTGCATTAGTACCTTGTAGGCGAACAATAATAGGTATTTTAATTGCGTCTCCCATGTTCTTATATGCATCTACAACACCTTGGGCAACTCGATCACAGCGAACGATACCTCCAAAAATGTTTATTAATATAGCTTTTACATTATCATCTTTCAAAATAATTCTAAATGCTTCTTCTACACGCTTAGCATCTGCTGTACCTCCTACATCAAGGAAATTAGCTGGCTCACCACCTGCTTGCTTGATCAAATCCATGGTAGCCATTGCAAGACCAGCCCCATTAACCATGCATCCTACATTACCATCGAGATCAACATAATTAAGACCCAACTCATTCGCCTCTACCTCAACAGGGTTTTCTTCTCGAATATCACGCATATCCACGTAATTCTTGTGGCGATATAGTGCATTATCGTCTATTGTAACTTTTGCATCAACAGCCATAATTTTGTCATCACTAGTCTTAAGGACTGGATTGATCTCAAATAATGAAGCGTCGGACTTATCATAAGCTGTATATAGAGCCATTACAAATTTTGTCATTTCTTTAAATGCAACGCCACTTAATCCAAGGTTAAATGCTACACGTCTAGCTTGAAAAGGCAGTAATCCAACAGAAGGATCAATCTCTTCTGTAAAGATTAAATGCGGTGTTTCTTCTGCTACAGTTTCGATATCCATTCCACCTTCTGTAGAATACATGATCATATTACGACCTGTAGTACGATTTAACAACACAGACATATAGTACTCATCCGGCTCATTAGCTCCTGGATAATACACATCCTCTGCGACCAGTACTTGATGAACTTTTTTCCCTTCTGCTGAAGTTTGAGGTGTTATCAAATTCATCCCTATGATTTGTCCTGCGATTTCTTCTACTTCTTGTAGGTTTTTGGCAAGCTTTACTCCACCACCTTTTCCTCGTCCACCAGCATGTACTTGTGCTTTTATTACATGCCAACCTGTTCCGGTCTCAGCAGTAAGTTGTTTTGCTGCAGCTACTGCTTCATGTGCATTTTGCGCCACAATACCGCGTTGAATACGCACGCCAAAGCTATTTAATATCTCTTTACCTTGATATTCATGTAAATTCATAATGTTATATTTTGCCTTTTTTATAGGAGTTTCAAAAATAGGAAAAGTGAAGTTACTGTGCCAGTCTTTTGATGTAAAAAAGATTGAAGATCTGTAACCTTAAAATTAGTATAAAAAAATTTCAAAATTTGTCTATAAACCTGGACATTATGGATCACAATTTAAAATCTTCAAAATCCAAAGGATCAAAGTTTTTGAAATGTCCATTCATCTTAATAACCTCTTTTGCTTTATTCATTTCTCTTACTACCGGAATAGTCATTTTAAGATGACCAATAAGATAGTTAAGACGCTCTAATTCACTGCGAAGCTTTAACAGATGATATTCTTGCTGTAAGGTGAGACCAATTTTATGAGCAACCTGATAGCTTACAAAAGGAATATTAAACACGGGTGGGTTTTCGATAGTTAATTCAACATATAATATCGCAATATTTTTTAGCAGTTCTTCTTGTAATTCTTCTGCACTTCCATCATTATCAGTAAGAAACTCTACTTCACCACCGGCGTATAATTTACCAGGTAACTGTTGATAAAAACTCTTTATCTTAAAAATTCTTGTACCAATACATATGACATCGCATGGACCATCTGGATATTTTTTAGCAATTTTTTGGAGTTTTACCTCGGTACCATATTCTAATTTCTTATCAATATATGTAGGAACACCAAAGGATATATTTTCTTCTTCACAATCATTAATTAACTGCTGATATCTTTCCTCAAATATATGTAAAGGAAGACGTTCTCCCGGATAAACCACCGTTTGCAATGGAAAAAGAGGTAACATATTTTTTTTAAATAAAAATACTAATAACTCCCAGTATTAGGCTTAAACACAAGTTAAAAATCTCAAAATATACCATTACGATAGATTTTTTCTTTATAAGCTATCAATATCTCTGATTTTATTGATAATTTCGTAAGCTTTAATTTGTGACACGATGGAAAATAAAAATTTATTAGCAATAGCAAGAGAGTTTGGGAGTCCCGTATATGTATATGACTCATCAAAAATTAGTTCACAATATAATCGTCTTACAGATGCGTTTAAAAACGTGAAACGATTAAAGCTTAACTATGCTGTAAAGGCATTGTCTAACCTTGCTATTTTGAAACTAATGAATTCATTGGGTGCAGGGCTGGATACAGTTTCTATTCAAGAGGTTAAATTAGGATTATTAGCTGGCGTAAAACCAGAAGATATCATTTTTACCCCCAACGGTGTTTCTCTTGAAGAAATAGAGCAAGTTTCTGCAATGGGAGTGCAAATCAATATTGACAACCTTTCGATCCTAGAACAATTTGGAACAAAACATCCTAGCGTTCCTGTCTGCATACGAGTCAATCCTCATGTAATGGCTGGTGGTAACAGCAATATTTCTGTGGGACATATTGATAGTAAATTTGGAATCTCTATTCATCAAATCCCTCATATTCTAAGAATCGTTGAAAACACTGGGATGAATATTAATGGGATACATATGCATACAGGAAGTGATATTCTGGATATCGATGTATTTTTATATGCTAGTGAAATCTTGTTTGATACTGCGAAAAACTTTAACAACCTCGATTTTATAGATTTCGGTAGTGGATTTAAAGTACCCTACAAAACTGGTGATATAGAAACTAATATTGAAGAATTTGGCAAGAAACTTACGAAGCGTTTTAATACTTTTTGTGCAGCATATGGTAAAGAACTAACGTTAGGTTTTGAACCTGGCAAATTTCTCGTAAGTGAAGCAGGATATTTCTTAGCCAATGTAAATGTGGTAAAACAGACTACCTCGACTGTTTTTGCAGGAATAGACAGTGGTTTTAATCATCTTATCCGACCAATGCTTTACAATTCTCATCATGAGATCATAAACATTTCTAATCCTGAAGGAAGAGAACGTTTTTACTCTGTTGTAGGATATATTTGTGAAACCGATACGTTTGCAACCAACAGAAGAATTTCAGAAATAACAGAAGGCGATATTATTGCTTTTAAAAATGCTGGAGCCTATTGTTTTTCTATGGCTAGTAACTATAATTCACGTTTTCGTCCGGCAGAAATATTATGGCATAATGAAGAAGCTCACCTCATACGCAAGAGAGAAACTTTTGACGATCTAACCAAAAATCAGGTAGATGTAGATATTTTCTCAAAAGTAAGCGAATCGATATCATAATTGAATACAATAGATTAAATCTGTTACTCTTTGTGAAAGAAATAGCAAAGAAAAACTTCAATTCGATTTTTTTGAATGTAATGAAGAAACATTATCCGTGTATTTTGGTATTTATGGTGAGTATATATTTAGGCTTACTCATTCGAAAGCCTAGATAAAAAGCTAGTATCCAATTTATAAATATATTAAGTCTCCTTCCCTCTCTGGGAGAGCCTGCCTTGCCGTCAGGCATGGATTACGGTGAGATTAATTATTATGAAAAGCCCTCATTCCTGACTCGCAGGCAGGCATGCTAGCTTTCTCCCAGAAGGCTACCGTGTGTACACAACTTTATTGCAAATAATGAAAAATAAAAACCAGTCAAAGTTCCTTCACCTGGTAGGGGAAGGTGGATTGACATAGTCAATCCGGAAGGGGTGCATGCACGCATTATTATCATTTTCTGCCTTTTAAAACTATAGAATTGAACGGTAGTATGTACAGCATCTACCTCTTTGCATTTTGAAATTTTAACCCCTACCATCCCGCTATGGGTCGGGACACCTTCCCCGCCGTGGCGGGGAAGGAACATAAAAAACTTAAATTATTTGTATACACACGTTAGCCCACCGTGGCGGGAAGAAACTAATAGATGATATCATTAAATAAATATCAGATAGGTTTATATCGAACTAACATTATCTAGCTTAATGACACTGAAACGAATTTGTAAGAAAATGAACTTTCTGAAAATGAATTTTATAAATTAGTGATTAGAGCTTTCTTATATTTCTTACCAAATACTCTAACCCATTTACTTTTAGTTCGTATACCGTTTGTAACTGTTGGCCAAGCAATCCATTTGGGAACCCTTTGTTACGATACCATACCACATAATATTCTGGAAGATCGACTAGATAACGATCTTTATATTTCCCAAACGGCATTTTGGTGTGCGCTAATTTTACTAAAAAATCTTTTTGAAATTGTGGATTCATATTCATCCCTAGGTAATGAAAAGAGGAAAACAGACTATTTGGTATAGTCTCGGTAATACCACATTAATGTTTGTATTTTTTTCTCCCATTTCTTCTGATTGACCATATTGTTAGAATGATCCGTTTCTTCATCATATCGCTCCTGCATATTAATCCTCATCCTTTCAACCAGCTTATACATTTTATTTAGGTCTCTTCTAATATTTTCTCCTGGTTTATACTCTTTCAGTCTTTTTCTCATGATTCGAGCATGTAGTTCTGATATATCGAAATGTAGTTGCTCGTGAGAGAGAAGATTTTCAGACATCTGACCACGTTTAACCCAAGATAGTGATGGATAGCAAAAGCTATCTACCTGATAATTTAATTCAATATCACCCTTATCTTTGCCGTAAGACCACTGGTAAGTTATTCCTGTATTTACACTAGCATCAAAAGTACTATTTGTTTGAGGCCTTCCTCTAAAATCAGACCATGCTAATTCACTCCTTTCGGTGTAAGAAAACTTTCCAACATATCCATTATTGTAGGTAAAAGATAAAAATATGATAATAGCAAAGTACTTACTCATAATTGTAACAATTATGCCCAACCAAAAGTTATATATTTATTTAGTTTTTTAAGGAGCTAGGGGTACAATACGGGGCAAATATTGCAGACTTACCTTAAAAAAGACTTATTAATTGATTCTAAATATACACGTATTTTTTAAATTACACATACTATTCTAGAACTCAATTCAGATTTATTTTTTTTGTGTATTCCTTATGTTTTAATGAAAACAATTATGGTGCCAAAGAGATTTTTTTCTATAAATGAATCATAAAAAAAATATAACGTTAACAATATCAAAGATATAGAAAAATCTCTTTTTTTTCTATGAATATGTGTGTTTTTTTAGTGGTAAATTCAAATACACATTGTGATCATTATTTTCAACACGCTACAACCCTAGTATTTAAAGGGGTTAACCGTAACAAAGAGAGGTTTAAAAATTAATTCACAACTTTCAATTTTAGATCATCATCAAATCTAATCAGGTATGATGCTTTATTAAAATATCCTCCCAAAGGCTTTTTAATATAGTTAAATTTATTCTCCACATATTCTGTTGTTCCATCAAAAGAAGCCGCATGATATATATCATCTGCAGTACCCAATCTCATTAAAATATCATATGCTATATCAAACCCGCGTACTGCCCAATTATTTGGATTTACACCATATTCTTTCTTATACCTTTTAACGAATGATGTGGTTACATTTTTGTCATTTTCTTTCTTATCATCAAATTCTTTATCTACAGAAGGGTAATGCATATGCAGCTTTGATAAATGCTCATTTTTAATATTATCATCATCAAAAGCATTATTTTTATCGGTTGTAAATAATGTTATTTTATGGCTTTCAGATTTAGCATTGAGTAAAGGAATAACATTACTGATCATTGCCACATCATCAGATTCGAGAAAAACCCAATTAGGTTTATTATTATCCAAAACCTTATTAAGACGCACTTCATACAAATAGTTACCCTCTTCTATTTTTGCGATTTTAGCTTCAGGAAATTTTGCAATCAACGTATCTTTAATTGCTTCGTGTTTTTTTCCTTGTTGTACAATGATGATGATATTCTTATCTGTAGAATCTTGCTCAACATAAGATATAATTTTTTCCTGGAGCATCACATCTGTTGGCCTAGTTTGAAAGAAATTATCATATACTTTGGATTCTTTTCTCGAAGCTGGAGAAAAAACAGGGGTATTATATTTTTTTAGTGCTGCAGCTACAGTTTCCAAATTATCTTGATATAATGGACCAATTATGGCATCTGTTTCATCAAAATTATTTTCACTCATCAGCGCTCTTATATGCTTCTTGTTCTTATTTTTTTGTGTATCAAAAACAGTCAGCTCCGTCGTTATACCTTTGGTTCTAGCCGAATCTATTGCTATTAAAACTCCACTATACAGATCTAATGAAATTCGTAAGCTTTGTTTATTTTTGAGATAACCTTCGGTTTGTTGTATAGCATTTACATCCAAAGTATCTAGACTAAAAGGAAGCATTACTGCTATTTTCTTAGGTTTAAAATTATATAACTTGCTTTGTAAATCAATAAACTTAGTTTTAGCCAATTCCTCCACTATTAAAGTATCTTTGGGGATTGTGATTACCATACCTTCTTTTAGTCCTTCTCTGAGGTATGGGTTCATTTTAAATAATGAATCCGAAGATATCCCGGTACGATTTAAGATTCCAAAAATAGTCTCCTTAGGTTTTACTTCATACAATTCAAACGCTGGCTGTATCGATTCTTTTAACGGGACAAAAACCGATGTTGGCACAGTAATTTGCATCCCAATAGGAAAATCAGGATTCATATTTGGATTAAGTTTTTCTAATTCTCCTATAGTGATCCCATGCCTTCTAGCAATTGCATATCGAGTATCTTTTGGTTTTATGATATATTGTGTGGTTATAGAAAGTCTATCGCTTACACTTAAGGTATCTATAGTAGTTTCTCTAGAAATCGGGTCTTTGGCAAATACTGGTATTCTAATTTTATCTTTCTTTTTGATTTGCTCAGAATACAGCCTTTTGTTATTTCTTTTAATATCTTCTATCGTAATCTTATATTTCTTTGCTATACCGTATAAAGTTTCTTTCTTTTTTACTTTATGTGTAATGAAACGAACAATTTTACGTTCACCTGTATTTCTTTTTAAACTATCGAGAATAGTATTTTTACCAACTTCTGAAGCGCCATCTATAGCGGTTAGGTCTTTCTTCTCAATCTTACCTACATTAAGAATTTGCCCAATATTAATACCATTTGCCGCTTCGGGATTAAGTATGTAGATGGTATCGGTAGTTATATTGTATTTTTTTGAAAGACTATATACTGTGTCACCCTTTTCTACCACATGAGTTTTGTATTCTTGATCATTAACTACCGGTATCGCCAAAATCTCACCCTCTTTAATCCCGTCTTTTGCCGTTGGATTAATGCGATATATAGCCTCTGGAGTTGTATTATAGCGCTTTGCTATTCTATATACATTATCCCCTTTGACTACTTTATGACTCTTGTATTGTTGCGCATAAACAGAAGTGCTTACTACTACCAACAGAAAGATCAATAAAAACTTTTTCATTCGATTTCTTTTTTTAATTCCCTGACTCCAAAAACAAGAATGTAACATTGTTCTATTCCCATTCTATAGTTGCAGGAGGTTTAGAACTAATGTCATATACTACTCTATTAACGCCTTTTACCCTGTTTATTATTGCATTAGATGTTTTTTGTAAAAATTCATAAGGAAGATTCACCCAATCTGCGGTCATTCCGTCTGTACTTTCTACTGCTCTTAATGCTACACAATTTTCATACGTACGTTCATCTCCCATCACTCCAACGCTTTGTACTGGCAATAAAATTGCTCCAGCTTGCCATACTTTATCATACAATCCATTTTCTTTCAATCCATGAATAAAAATAGCATCTACTTCTTGTAAGATTCGAACTTTTTCACTGGTGATATCTCCTAATATTCGAATAGCTAATCCCGGACCCGGAAAAGGATGTCTTCCCAATAACTCCTTATCCATGTTCATAGATGCGCCGACACGCCGTACCTCATCTTTAAACAACATCTTTAGGGGTTCAACTATCTTTAGTTTCATATAATCAGGTAATCCCCCAACATTATGATGACTTTTTATGGTAGCGCTAGGTCCCCCGGTTACCGATACACTCTCTATGACATCAGGATATATGGTACCCTGAGCTAACCACGAGACATCTTCGATAGCATGCGCTTCATCATCAAAAACTTCAATAAACACTCGCCCAATAGCTTTACGTTTTTTTTCAGGATCACTTTCTCCTGCTAGAGCTTCCAAAAAACGTGCCGAAGCATCTACTCCTTTTACGTTGAGACCCATGCCTTCATATTGATCCAATACCGCAGAAAACTCATTCTTACGTAGCAAACCATTATTCACAAAAATACAATGCAGGTTTTTACCGATGGCTTTATGAAGTAGCATAGCTGCAACCGAAGAATCTACACCTCCAGAAAGCCCTAACACTACTTTATCATTGCCCAATTGTTCTTTTAAACTACTCACAGTTTCTTCTACAAAAGAATCCGGAGTCCAATCTTGAGCAACACCGGCTATATGAACCAAGAAATTCTTCAAGAGCTGTGTGCCATCTTTAGAATGATATACTTCTGGATGAAATTGAATAGCATATGTATCTTCGCCATCGATCATGAATGCAGCATTTTCTACATCATGAGTACTTGCTAAAAGCTTACCATGGGTTGGTAGTTCTTTAATGGTATCACTATGACTCATCCAAACTTGTGAGCCTTCAGAAATATTTTGAAACAGTGGAGTATCGCTTACATGAGATAAATGTGCGCGACCATACTCACGTGTATTCGATGCTGCTACTTGTCCACCTCCAAAATGTGCAAGATATTGTGCCCCGTAACAAATGCCCAACAATGGTTTTTTACCACGAACCTCAGTTAAATCTGGATGCGCCACATTATCACCTCTAACCGATAGTGGGCTACCCGATAATATTACAGCATTGTAACTATCAATATCTTTTGGAGGATTATTATATGGATGTATTTCTGAATAGATATTGAGCTCTCTCACACGACGCCCAATGAGTTGTGTTACCTGTGACCCGAAGTCTAGAATAAGTACCTTATTGTTTTGCATAGGCAAAAATAAAATTAAATTTCTACCCCCGAAATCTTAAAAGAGATAATTTTCAACTTTATTGATGACACAGCATTTTCAAACGATAAATCTCAAAATTCTTTTTCATATACTAAGTTTTCACAACGTAACTTGAATCATTTTGATGTTTGATTCTCCTCTGTAAATTGATTAACTTTAGACAAAATATATAAAATGCCAGACCTCATCTTTTCTTCAATCATCAGAGACTTAAAAGCAGCCTTACACACCTCAAAACACCCTTTTAGATATTGTACATTAGCCACCTCTGATATACATGGTGCGCCAAGAATGCGAACCGTAGTGCTGCGTGATCTGGACGATGATCTAAACATGACAATATACACCGATAAACGATCAAAAAAAACAACGCATATTAAGGACCAAAACACTGTGGGCATGCTATTTTTGGATTCAGAAAGATTAGTTCAAATTTCAATACAGGCTAAAGCTAAAATGATTACAAACAGCCAAACACTAAAATCAATTTGGGATCGTATTCCTCAAAAATCCAGAAAAGATTACACAACTCAACTGGCTCCAGGTAAAGAAATCAAGAATGCGGCGGCAGTGGATTATTTAGAAGGAGCACATTTTTTCTCTGCAATCAAAATTATCCCATATCGTATTGAATATTTACGTTTAAAAAGACCGAATCATATTCGCGTGCTTTTCGAGAAAGAAGATAATGGCTGGAATAACTCGTTTCTGGTACCTTAGCGCTTTACAATAAAAAACTCTCCTTTCAGCGGATCCAGATGCTCAATTAGTAATGGTATTAAATCTTCTCCATACTCTAAGAACATTTCTGAAAAATTGGTATTACGCTCTTGCAGACTTTGACCAGGAAACAACTCATTTTGTATTGCTGTTAAACGCTTTACGTGATCGCTCAACTTTCTTTTCTGTGCTTTCAATAACCGTTTTTCTAAGGTATCTAATCCTTTAAGTTGTTTTGCTTCCTGAGCTTTTACAGCATTACCAAAAGTAACATCAGTTTGTTCTGCTAATTCATACATCGCTTTAAACTGCTCTTGTAAGTGCTTACGTTGTGGATCAAAATTGATCTCGATATTTGAGATTTGTCGCACTTTTCGGTTGATTAATTCATGTTGTTTTAGAAATAACTCTGCATCAGATACATTCAATTTTTTAATTTTCTCGGCTTGTTTTTGAGTTTGCATCAATACTGAGTTACGTAGCAATAACATTGGGAACGGAACATCTACAGCTTTAAAATAATCTTTTAATTCTAACCAATAGGCTAACTCTCCACCACCACCTATATAACAAAGGTTTGGCAAAATCACCTCTTGATATAAGGGTCGCATCATCACATTAGGGCTAAACCGTTCGGGGAACTCGTGGAGTTCTTTTAGCACATCATTCTTGCTCCATGAGATTTCTGTTTCATTTACATAGTATCTTCCTTTTTCTTCAATAATTCGCTCACGCAAACCTTCAGCCAAATAGAAAAGGTTAATCTCCCTAGGGTTCACCTGAACTTTATATCCCAAATCTCCCAGTTGATTCACTTTTGGTACTACCGAATTATATGAAGTTTGCTCTAGCAACTCTTTTTCTACAAAAGGTATAAAAAGACGTTTCAACTCACGATCATCTCCATCAATAATAACCAAACCATACACACCAAATAATTCATTAGCAAGATACCTAGTTGCAGCGGCGAGGTTAGTATGCTTGAGATATGCTTCTTTAAAAAGTGACTTTAACTGTTCTGCATTTTTTCCTATACCTATTTCTGAAGAAAAAATCTCAAAAACTTTATCCAATCCTTCGGTTTCAAATACGCCCACTGCCCCTCCATCATTTCGATTCCATTGAATCTTTTTCCCAAATAGATTAAAATAATTGATCTCATCAAAATCATGATCCTCTGTTGCCATCCAATACACTGGTACAAAATCAAATTCAGGGTGTTTTTCTTTTAAAACTTTGGTAAGGTTTATGGTAGAGATAATTTTATACAAAAAATAAAGTGGCCCTGTAAAAAGGTTTAATTGATGCCCTGTTATAATAGTGAAAGTAGAAGATTTTTCTAATAATGCTATATTTTTACCAGTATCCTCAGAATAATTAACAGTGTTGTATTGTTGTTTCAGTACATCTACAAGTACACTTCTATTTTTATCAGAAAAAGATTGTCCTTTCTCTTCTATCTGAGCTTTGAAATTCTCTACTTTTGGAAAACGATTATAGAACTGCTGTAATTCAGTTTTTTCTTCTAAATAATCACAAATAAGGGATGAAAAGTAATTCGTTTCTCTAAACGGAATACAGTCACTAGGCATAGATATTCTTTTTGGTTGCTAAATATACGGCAGATTGTGATTGTAAATCCTAAATTTTAGTTAATACAGATTATATCTTAAACTTAACTCGGTATTTTACGATTTTTAAAATTTCAATCTATCAATGAAAAAGCTATTCTTCGCGCTATTGGTCGTAACTTCCTTTTTTTCTTACGCACAAAATACTTTACAATCTCCATCAGAATTTTTAGGATATGAAATTGGAGATCAATTTACACGTCATGCAGATGTTATACACTATTTTAATCATGTAGCAGATCATTCTGAATTAGTTTCCTATCATACCTACGGAAAAACAAATGAACGCAGACCCCTCACCTATGCTATAATTTCTTCTCCAGAAAATCTAAAAAATATTGAAAACATACGATTAGATCACCTCAAAAACACAGGGATTGTTAAAGGTTCTTCTGCGCCCAACATAGCAATAGTTTGGTTGAGTTATAATGTACATGGAAATGAAGCATCGAGCACAGAAGCTGCGATGAGCACTTTATATGAGTTAATTACTAAAAAATCAGATTGGTTACAAAATACTGTAGTGATTATGGATCCATGTATTAATCCCGACGGTCGCGATCGTTATGTGAATTGGTACAATCAGGTCAAAGCTACACCGTATACCATAGATCAAAACGCTACAGAACACCATGAACCCTGGCCAGGAGGTAGACCTAATCATTATCTTTTTGATCTCAACAGGGATTGGGCATGGGCCACACAGATTGAAACCGCGCAACGGTTAAAAATATACAATACATGGATGCCGCATATTCATGTAGATTTTCATGAGCAGGGTATAAACGAACCGTATTATTTTGCACCTGCAGCAGAGCCATTTCATGAAATTATAACCCCTTGGCAACGCGATTTCCAGACACAAATTGGTAAAAATCATGCCAAATATTTTGATGCCGAAGGTTGGTTATTCTTTACCCGTGAGCGCTTTGATTTACTATACCCAAGCTATGGCGATACCTATCCAACATTTATGGGAGCTATAGGTATGACCTACGAGCAAGCAGGACACGGACGTGCAGGATTAGGAATCCAAACAGATGAAGGCTATGTGCTAACCCTAAAAGACCGTGCCTTGCATCATACGACTACTGGGCTATCTACTATTGAGATTTCATCAAAAAATGCCGCACAACTCAATACAGAATTTAAAAAGTTTTTTGACAATTCGGAACTGAAGTATAAAAGCTATGTACTAAGTGGTGAAGCCGATAAGATCAACGCGCTAACCCAACTATTAGATACCCATGAGATCAATTATGGTTTCTCTGACGCTACAAAAATTTCAGGGTTTAATTTTAGACAAAATAAACAAGGTAGTATTACTGCTACCGGGGCATTAGTGATCAACACCAACCAACCAAAAGGTAAAATGGTTAAAGTGCTTTTTGAACCTGATGCCAAACTAAGTAATCCCCTTACATATGATATTACTGCCTGGAGTATTCCTCATGCTTATGGTCTTGAGGCTATTGCAACTACATCTCTAATCTCGGCAAATGCTCCTAAAGAAAAAAATACTGCAACAAATACGATCAACCCTACGGGTGCCGGATATATCACAAAGTGGAATAGTATTGATGATGCTGCCTTCATGGCAGATTTGTTACAACACAAAATTAAGGTGCGCTTCAATGAAAAAGATTTTTCTAACAATGGGGACAACTTTAAAAAGGGAAGTTTGGTGATTACCAAAAGTGATAATCGCAATAGTAAGAATTATGATAAAACTGTTGTCGATATTGCAAATAAGCATCACCGAAAATTATATGCTACAGCAAGTAGTTTTGCTACTAGCGGTGTAGATTTTGGTTCTCCCGATGTAAAGTTGATCAACAACCCACGCATTGCGGTCCTAAAAGGCAAGGGTGTTTCTTCGTTGAGCTACGGCGAAGTTTGGCATTTCTTCGAACAACAATTAAAGTTTCCTATCACGTCTATAGCTAGTGATGATTTCAACACGGTAGATCTTAGTGTATATGATGTATTAATTATGCCCAATGGGTCGTATAAAGATCAAATAAGCAAAAGTACTTTGAGTACGTTAAGAGATTGGATTCAAAAAGGTGGAAAACTAATTGCCCTAGCTCAAGCAGTTGATATTTTTGCAGACAAGAAAGGGTTTGACCTAAAAAAGAACACCCCTGAAGAAAAGAAAAAAGACTCTATAGGCAATCGCACTCCTTATGATCAACGCGAGCGCAAAAGTGTAAAAGACTTTATTACAGGCAGTATTTTTAAAACTAAAGTAGACTCCTCCCACCCCATGGCTTTTGGATATGACAGCACTTATTTTAGCCTTAAATTGGGCAATTATTCTTATAAATTGCTTCAAAACGGCTATAACATAGCTTATATGGAAGCGCCACTAAAAATAGCTGGATTTGCTGGTAAAGATGCTTTGGAAGGATTACAAAACTCTTTGGTCTTTGGTGAAACCAGAATAGGAAAAGGCAGCATCATTTATATGGTCGACAATCCTTTGTTTCGATCTTTTTGGGAAAATGGAAAACTTTTCTTTGTCAATGCTATTTTTCTAACAAACAATAATAAATTTAGACTTTAAAACAAATACTCATGATTAATTCACACATTTCAATACTATATAAAACAATAGCGATATCAGCTCTTGTTTTTATTGTAAGTTGTAATAAAAAGAAAGAAACTGTGGAAGCTACACCAACAGAAAATACGTCAAATATTTTACTGGCAGAATGGACCGGGCCTTATAATGGAGTTCCTGCTTTTGATCAAATGAATATTGCAGATGTAAAGCCTGCGCTAGAAAAAGCAATGGAGATGAATCTGGAGGAAATAGATGCCATTACAAGCAATCCAGAACCGCCAAATTTTGATAATACGATTGTTGAACTAGAAAAATCCGGAGCAGAGCTCAACAGGGTGTTTACCTATTATGGAATTTTGAGAAGTAATATGTCCTCACCCGAGTTTAGAGAAATTCAAAAAGAAATGGCCCCGGTGTTGTCTGAGTTTAGATCAAAAATCTCTCAAAATCCAGAATTGTTTAAACGCATCAAAACTGTGTATGACAATTCGAAAATCACTCCATTAGAAGCAGACCAACAAAGAGTTGTACAACTCATCTATGATGATTTTGCTATGAAAGGTGCAGCCCTGGACGACGAAAAAAAGAAACGCTATGCAGCGATCAACAAAGAACTGTCTGCGCTATACACCAACTTCTCTGATAATATATTAGCAGACGAAGAGGGATATGTTACGTATCTCACCAAAGATCAACTAAGTGGCTTATCAGAACCTTTGATCAAATCCTATGCAAAAGCAGCTACAGATCGCGGACAAGAAGGTAAATATGCAGTAACCAATACGCGTTCTTCTATGGATCCATTTCTTACGTATTCTAACGAAAGAGCCCTACGAAAAAAAGTGTGGGAAAATTATTATTCTCGTGGCGATAATGGGGATGATAAGGATAATAATGAAAATATTGCTAAAATCCTGAAATTAAGAAAAGAGCGTGTGGGATTATTAGGGCATGATAATTTTGCAGATTGGCGATTACAAAATCGAATGGCCAAAAACCCTGAAAATGCAATGAAGCTTATGAATGCCGTATGGCCGGCAGCGATTGCTAGAGTGCAACAAGAAGTAGCCGACATGCAAGCTGTAGCAGATGCCAATGCTGATAATATAACTATTGAGCCCTGGGATTATCGTTATTATGCAGAAAAAGTAAGGAAAAAGAAATATGACCTTGATTCTGATGAAGTAAAACAATACCTGCAATTAGACAAATTAAGAGAAGCCATGTTTTTTGTCGCTGGTGAATTATTTAATTTCAAATTCACCCCTGTACCAGAAGGTACAGTACCTGTATTTCACGAAGATGTTAACGTTTGGGAAGTAAACGACAAAACATCTGGAGCACATATTGGATTATGGTATCTTGATCCCTTTGCCAGAACCGGCAAACGCTCTGGTGCTTGGGCAACAACCTATAGAAGCCACACTACCTTTGATGGTGAAAAGACGGTATTAGGATCAAACAATTCTAATTTTGTAAAGCCAGCACCCGGAGAGCCTGTTTTGGTATCCTGGGATGATGCGACTACCTTTTTTCATGAGTTTGGGCATGCATTACACTATTTTTCTTCAGCAGTGAGATATCCTCAATTAAACAATGGCGTACGTGATTATACCGAGTTTCAGTCACAATTATTAGAGCGCTGGTTATCTACAGATAAAGTGATAAACAATTACCTAGTGCACTACAAAACCGGAAAACCAATGCCAAAAACTCTAGTAGAAAAAATAAAAGAGGCAGCGACTTTTAATCAAGGGTTTGGCACTACAGAATACCTCGCCTCTGCGCTGATGGATATGAAATTTCATTTGGCAGACCCTACCGATATCGACGTAGCTGCTTATGAAAAAGAAACCCTTGCCGAGCTAAACATGCCAAAAGAACTGGTAATGCGTCATCGCACTCCCCATTTTGGACACGTATTCTCTGGAGAAGGGTATGCAACAGCATATTATGGCTATATGTGGGCAGATGTACTCACAGCAGATGCTGCCGAAGCCTTTGCTGAAGCCCCGGGTGGATTTTATGACAAAGAAGTAGCAGACAAATTGGTAAAATATCTATTTGCACCACGCAATGCCATGGATCCCGCAGATGCGTATAGAAAATTTAGAGGGCGCGATGCTAAGATTGAAGCCTTGATGAAGGATAGAGGATTCCCAGTTCCTAAGTCTTAAAGATATACGTAATAATGAAGAAATAAAACGAAGTAATCTTTTTTATAACAAATAGATTGCTTCGTTTAAATCGTAATCGCCGTGAGTATAGTCATTGCGAATACACGAGCTGAAAAATTCAGAATGATTAAAAATGGTCGATACAGAAACTTTTAGAACATTAGCTCTTTCTTTTGAAAATGCAGAGGAGAAAACACATTTTAATGTACCTTCATTTCGAATTAATGGAAAAATTTTTGCACCCCTTGAAATCGAAAAAGCCAAAGCTTGTTTGAAATTAACCGTTGAAGACCAAACTGAATTCTGTACGTTTTACAAGGCAATCTGTCCCGTCGATAACCATTGGGGCAAAAGTGGCTGGACATATATTGACATAAACCATATTCGAAAAGAATTACTCATTGAAATTTTGGAAACAGCATATAAAACGGTATCAAAACATATACGAAAATGAAAAAACTTATTCCTTACATTACAATACATGGACATTGTGAAAATGCTTTGAAGTTTTATAAAAATTGTTTCGACGGAGAAATATCATTTCAACAAAAATATTCAGACACCAACTATGATGTATCAGCAGATTTTAAAGATAAAATAGCACACGCAGAATTTAGAGCCGATCAAATTCATTTTTTTGCTTCAGATGGATTTGAAGGACAAAAAACCAATCTTGGCGACAATGTAGCATTTAGCATCAATTTTAGCGAACAATCCGAACAAAAAGCAACGTTTGATAAATTGAAAGTAGGCGGAAAAGTAACTATGGATTTTTCAGAAACTTCTGCGAATTCTACACTTGCTACCTTAGTCGATACATACGGAATTCATTGGTATCTCAACTATGAAAATGTGTGAAACGCACTTGCCCTCGAAATATAACTTATGAAAGTATAATAAAAGATAATGCTAAAAATGTTTGTTCTAGAAATAGTAGAATAATAACTGTGAACATTATAGTTACTCATTAAAATATCATGAACTCATGGCGTATAATATTGTTCTTATAGAACCCGAGATACACACCAATACAGGTAACATTGGTCGATTAAGTTTAGCGTCAGGATCGAATTTACATTTGGTAAAACCTTTTGGATTTGAGTTGAGTGATAAAAGATTAAAACGTGCCGGTCTCGATTATTGGCGACATATTTCGCTAACGATCTATGATAGTGTGGACGAATTTTTTAGCATTAATAAAGGCAAGAAAATGGCATTTTTCTCTAGTCACGGTAAAGAAACACACTGGTCTATTGATTATGAAGATAATATGTTTTTAATTTTTGGAAAAGAGTCTGCCGGTTTATCTACAGATATTCTTGAAGCAAACGCAGATAATACGTACAAAATCCCCATACATAATGAACACATACGAAGTCTGAATCTGGCAAATGCTGTTAGCATTATTGTATATGAGGGTTTACGATCGCTATCATAAATCTATTACACCAGTAGCGTTATATTGGCGCTGCATATAAATCAAAATCTTCGGCTTCGTGAATTTTCACAGTAGTATACTCGCCAGTTTTGAGATAAAATTTTGAAGCATCGATAAGCACCTCATTATCTACATCGGGAGAATCAAATTCGGTTCTACCCACAAAATACTGCCCTTCCTTGCGATCAATAACTACCTTAAATTCTTTACCAATTTTTTGTTGATTGAGTTCCCATGAAATCTGTGATTGAATTTCCATGATTTCATTAGCACGTTGTATTTTAACTTCTTCAGGAACATCATCTTCTAAGTTAAAAGCATGTGTATTTTCTTCATGAGAATAGGTAAAACAACCCAACCGCTCAAAACGCATTTCTTTAACCCAATCTCTAAGAGTTTCATAATCTTCTTGAGTTTCACCAGGATATCCAACGATAAGTGTAGTACGTATCGTCATCTCTGGAACGGCTGCTCTAAATTCTTTTAGAAGTTTAGTCGTTTTTGCCTTTGTGGTACCACGACGCATCGACTTTAATATTGGATCTGCAATATGTTGCAGCGGGATATCTATATAATTACACACTTTTGGCTCCTGTTTCATTACTTCTAGCACATCCATAGGAAATCCTGTCGGAAATGCATAGTGTAGTCGAATCCACTCAATACCTTCAACCTTTATTAATTCTCTAAGTAGATCAGCTAGTTTTCTTTCTTTATAAAGATCTAAGCCATAATACGTAAGATCCTGAGCAATCAGAATTAATTCTTTAACTCCATCGGCAGCTAATTTTTCGGCCTCTGTTATCAATGCTTCAATAGGTGTTGATTTATGTTTACCTCGCATTAACGGAATAGCACAAAACGAACAAGGACGGTCACACCCTTCAGCAATCTTGAGATATGCATAATTTTTTGGTGTCATGGTCAAACGCTCCCCTATGAGTTCGTGTTTATAGTCTGCCCCTAATGCTTTTAGTAAACCAGGGAGTTCTGTGGTTCCGAAGTATTGATCTACATCAGGAATTTCTTCTTCTAAATCCGGCTTGTAACGTTCAGACAAACATCCGGTTACAAAAACTTTATCAACACTTCCTTCATCTTTTTTCTGTACATACTCTAGAATTGTATTTACAGATTCTTCTTTGGCATTAGCAATGAAACCGCAAGTATTGATGACTACAATATTTCCTTCTTCTTCATGAACAACCTCTTTATTATTGGCACGTAACTGTCCCATTAACACCTCACTATCATATACATTTTTGCTACACCCAAGTGTTACTACATTGATCTTGTTCTTCTTTAATGTCTTTGTTCTCATATCTTTTGGATAAAGGTGTGCAAAGATACAAGGATTAAGTAAAGAGAGGTGTAAATAACCTTAAATATATGCATAATATCAAAAAGCTACTCTAAATGTTGCGTTTGGTGTGATATCCAATGATGACTCAACCACTTCTTGCGGCACATTTTCCTGACCTATTCTATAGTAGTTATTAATTACATTTTGTTTATCGATAAGATTCCAAACTGACACTCCTGCATGTGCCTGTATCCCTTTACTAATAACAAAATCATATGTCGCAGATATATCCATTCTAAGATATTTATCTAGTCTGCTACTATTTGCATTTTGATAATTGATTTGATTATTAGTAACAGGTTCTTCGGCACTTGGTCTTGTCGTTGGAAGTCCTGAATTCCAATTCAACCCTGCAGAAAACTTAAAATCTTCGAGAGCATATGCCGAACCTAATCCGATAGTGTGTTTTATATCTATATTATTAGGAAAATGTTCTTCGTCAAATGAATTAAAATCATATGTATTATGTGTATAAGAATAACTCATCCAGGCACTAAGCCTTTTATATCTTTTATTGAGTAAAAAATCTAAGCCTCTCACGGTATACTTTCCTATAGCTCTTACAAACTCATATTGATTTTGAAAACCCTGGCTTCTTGCCGTTATTCCGTTGACCTTTTTATAATACCCATCAGCATTGATTAACCAATCTGATTTAGTGTATTGTACCCCCAGAGAAGCTTGTTTACTCTGGATTAGAGGTATATCATCATTATTCGACAAAACCCATCTTCTTTTTTCTATCCCCAAAAAATCATTCTGAAAGTTTATAATTTGAGAAGTGTTTTGCTGCTTTAACTCTCCTAGAAACTCTACGTTAAAATAGTTGGAAATCTTTTGATTAAAGCTTATTCGAGGCTCTAAAGTATGTGTTTTAAACTTTGTATTATAATTATAACGCACTCCAAACTTAAGAGAACTAGTCTCTCTGGGGGCATAGCATACTTGAGAAAACAGGCTGTGCGTTCTCAATACTCTGTCTCGCTTTTCTCTAAAAACAGGCGTATCGATATCATTAAGATTAGAGACTCCGGTTTCTATAAATTGATACCCGTTGAGTAATGTGATTTTTTCATCAAGATCGTAATACGTTTTGAGTTTGATTCCTGTTTCTGAAACTTTATTATTTTGCAAAAACCGTTGTTCTTGTTCTACATTGGCATTGATCGCTTTGAGATCATAGCCTGTTTCGTAAACTTGTAGGATTGATTTGAAGTCATCATTCCAAACTCTTTGATACCACAATCCTCCTGCCAAACTATTTTGTTTCAGACTGCTTTGTCGAGACTGCTGTATGTTCTGAATTTCTTGGTTTTCTGTAAAAACAAGTTTGTTATTGATGGTCAAAAAATTAATTCTTAGTTTATCTTTTAGTGAAATATCATAATTCCAACGTAAATTCACATCACTGAAATCAAAATCAATATCAGAAGTTACAACCCCTTCTTCTTCTACCTCACTATCTTGGGATATTCTTTTAAAATATTGAGAATAGGTAGGGGTTTCTATGAGATCTCTTATTGATTTTCTAGTGGTAATTTGCAAAGACGACTGCTCTCCCATTGGGATATCGGCAAAGGCATCAGCGTGTATCATGTTTATCCCCATGCTAATCTCAAAATCTTTAGTAATTTTGGTATCTGTATTCATGATAATAGTTCCTGAAATACTATCGGTATATTCTGGATTTGTACCATTTTTTAGTAATGTAGCTTTTCTTGTCATTAAAGGATTAATAGCAGATATCAATCCGAAAAAATGTCCTGTTTGGTACATTTTTATCCCATCCCACAGTATTAAATTCTGATCATGTGTTCCGCCTCTGATATTGATATTAGAAACCGTTTCATCTGCACTTTTAACTCCTGGTACCGCTTGTATGGTTTGTAATACATCTGTCTCTATAAGACCCGGAAGGATTCCAAAATTCTCATAATTTATTTGAAAACTTCCATCATTAATTCTATTAATACCTTTGGTAATATAATTGCGCAGTACTACTTCTGCTAGTGTTACGGTTTGCGGTTCCAGATAGATTATAGCACACTGATCCGGCACAAAAGAATCGGCAAGCCTGTATATAGTTTTATAGCCTAAATGGTCGACCCGTATCGTTTCATTATCAGTAAATACCTCGAGGTCAAAACGACCGTTCGCCCCACTTACAGAAGAAGTCTTTTTACCTCGAATCGTAACCCCTTGTAAAAATTGTTTTGTATCTCTATCCTTAAGCAATCCACAGATCAAAAAAGAAGCTTTTCTTTTATTAATCGACACAAAATTATTAGCCAGCCTGCTGAATACCAATCCCGTTTCTTTTCTTAAAAAATCCAGTATTTGAGTAAAAGAGAGGTTTTTTTTGGGTGGTGAAATAAACACATCCGCCAGCGTATCGTCGGCATATGTGAATTTATAATGAAAGTTGCTTTCGATATCAGCAATGACATCAACTATATGAACTTTATCTGGAGTTACCTGAGCTTTTAGAGAAGAGATCCAAAATATAAAGAATAGTACTGTAGTAGCAATACGCTGCCAATTATTGTTTCTTGTTATATAATATGATATACTTTTTCGAATCAATTTTATATTCCAAATCTAAAGGCAAAGTTATGGATTTTAGCCCATCTTCAAGGTTTGTATGCACAAAACCTCCTGTAAATATACGTGAAGTATCTATATTTTGTAAAGAAAAAACAACATCATATTGTCTTTCAAATTCTTTGAGTACTTCATAAAAAGGAACACTCTTGAAGCTGCTGATATTATTGATCCATTGGGGTGCTACTTCTGTGGTTATACTAGAGGTGGCTAATTGATCTAAAATTTTGAATGTCTTGCCAGCTGATATCTTTATTTCTCGTTCATCATAATGAACACTTACCAGGCCTTCAAAACATTGTACTTCAAAATATCCCTTACGATTTTTGACGTTAAATTGTGTTCCCAAAACACTCACCCTTCCGGTACTGGTAATTACATCAAAGGTTGACCCTTTGGTAACTTTAAAAAAAGCTTCTCCCTCTAGAGTAAGTTCTCGTTTATCTTCCCAATTTCGTTTGTTAAATACAATTTCAGATTTTGAATTCAAAACAACTTCGGATGCATCTGGTAACGTTACAGAAATTTTCTCACCAATGCTAGAGTTTATACTTGAATTATTGTTTACAAAGAATAAGGACCCTATTCCTAACAATACAACTATAAGGGCAGCAATTCTTAAAAAAGGAGTGTACCATGTGCTATTTTTGTTTTTACTTACCTTATTATTGCCTAAACGCTCATAAAACGTATTCATATCTGCTGCCTCAGAAACATCAGAAGCTTTAAAATACTTAGCGCCTTCGAGAATTTTGATATGCATATCAAAATCTTCTAATGCCTCAAAATTTTTGAGTTCGGCTGGAGTTAACTCATCTTCCAACCATTTTTTTATCAAGTAATCTTTATCCATTTTTATAGTACTTCTATATACAGAACAACTAAGTATTTGTTTTTCCTTTAAATTTTGTTAAAAATTTATTATAATTCTTCTATTTCGCTTTTAAGTTTGCGGTAGGCTGTATAAATTCTATTCTCAACGGCTTTTCTGGTCACCCCAAGCATCTCTGCTATTTCAGCGTGTTTTTTGCCCTCTACTTTATTGAGCAAAAAGGCAACTCTTTGGTCTTCTGTTAATTTAGCTAAAGCATTTTGGTATTTTTTTAAAAATTCTTTTTCTTGAATTATGAATTCAGGGGATTCAATTGTATAGTCTTTAGGTTTTATTTCCCGATGTCTTAAGACAACTTTTTGATGCTTGATTTCGTTAAGCATCATATTTTTTGCAACACTAAACAAAAAACCTTTAGCATTTGATACCGTCACTTTTTTACAATTATCTAATAGCTTAATAAATGCATCTTGCATTTTATCATTGGGACCCAATGATTCTCCATATTTGTAATATAAATAATTATACAGATCTTTTGAATACTTGGTGTAGATCTTTGAAAATATCTTTTCTGAACAAACATTTTCGTGTAGGTCTTTTGACATTCTGGGAGATTTTATCGGCAATAAATGTAAAAAAAAGAAAAAGAAAAAAGGATTTTTTATAGCTTAGTTGTTTAAGTAATGTAATACATTGTGAAATAATTATATATTATGGATATCAAAACAGGTTCAATACCATTCCTTTTTGTACTATTTATGGCAGTTGTAATGATCTCGTGCAGGAGTGAATCTGATGAATTTACCCAGGTTGAGGATAATCAATCGCTAAGAGCCAATTCTAAAGCGGCTAATTTGATATCTCGAGTTTTGATGAACGATAAAAATGATGATGATGACGATGATATAGAATGTATAAATTTTCAATATCCTTTTTCGGCTTCAGCCTTTGATATAGAAAGAGAATTAATAACCACGATAACTTTTGAAAATGATAATGACCTTAATCAATTTATCGAGGGTTTAAAAGAAGAAGATATAGTAGCTATTAGATTTCCAATACTCCTTATCATCGCTGAAAAAACAGAAATAGAAGTTGATGATCTTGATGATTTAGTAGAAACCATCGAAGATTATATCGATATTGATTGTGATGACGATGATGATTAAAGATTGAATAGGCCCGAGGGTGTATCGCAATATCCAATTATAGTAGTTTGTTGTTAATTAGCCCCCTTCGAAGAACACATTTAAAATACAGTCAAATTACCCCAAATGCAGTATAATGAGAAATGTATTAAAGACGATATTTAGTTTCTTATTTATCATTACTGTTTTAGCTTTTATTGCAATGATGCTAACCAGCTCTTAAAACAGTATCCTATGATTTTAGAAATTATTTAAAAAAAGAATCTACAAATTCATACTTATTAAATACCTGAAGGTCATTTATTCCTTCACCTACTCCGATATATTTTACAGGTATTTGAAATTGATCACTAATTCCTATAACGACGCCGCCTTTTGCAGTGCCATCAAGTTTTGTAACAGCCAAAGAATTCACCTCGGTAGCGGCGGTAAACTGTTTTGCTTGTTCAAAAGCATTTTGACCAGTTGAGCCATCTAAAACCAACAACACATCGTGAGGCGCATCACCAATAACTTTTTGCATTACACGCTTTACTTTTGTTAATTCGTTCATCAAATTAACTTTATTATGTAATCGTCCTGCTGTATCGATGATAATAACATCTGCATCTTGATGTATTCCAGATTGCAATGTATCGAAGGCAACAGAAGCCGGGTCACTACCCATAGCTTGTTTTACTATTGGAACATCTACTCGATCTGCCCAGACTTGCAATTGATCTATTGCTGCGGCTCTAAATGTATCTGCGGCTCCTAGTACAACGTTTAGCCCTTTGTTTTTAAATTGATGTGCTAATTTTCCTATAGTCGTTGTTTTACCTACTCCATTAACACCGACTACCATTAACACATAAGGCTTCTTATCCTGAGGGATTTCAAAATCTGTGGCCTCACCTATATTCGTTTCAGAAAGCAAACTTGCTATCTCTTCACGTAGGATTTGGTTTAGCTCCTCTGTACCAAGAAATTTATCTTTTGCAACTCGATGTTCTATTCGTTCTATAATCTTGATTGTAGTTTTTACTCCAACATCACTAGAAATAAGAACATCCTCAAGTTCATCCAACACTTCATCATCAACTTTGGATTTACCAGCTACTACCTTACCAAGTTTAGAAAAAAAGCTTGTTTTAGATTTTTCTAATCCTTTATTTAGTGTTTCTTTTTTTTCTGAAGAAAATATATTCTTAAAAAGCCCCATTTGTATGTATCGATGTCTTAAAAATTCTAAAAATAGAATTACCTATATTAATTATCTAAATATAAAAAGAAAGAGCCATTCCAATACAATTGAAACGGCTTCTTTTTGAAATATTTTAACGGGAAATTACTTTTCCTTTAAAAAGTCATTTACAGCTTCTGGTGCCATGATAGACTCAACAAAAGTATATGCTCCTGTTTTTGGAGATTTCACCATTTTAATGGCTTTAGTTAATCTCTTTGATCCTGTCTGTAACGATGCTACTGATTTCTTTGCCATCTCTAATTATTTTATTTCTTTATGAACAGTCATTTTCTTTAGAACAGGATTAAATTTCTTTAATTCCATTCTATCAGGAGTGTTCTTTTTATTTTTTGTTGTTATGTATCTTGATGTACCTGGCTTGCCAGTAGCTTTGTGCTCTGTACATTCTAAGATTACTTGTACTCTGTTGCCTTTCTTTGCCATTTGTAGTATCTTTTAAAAACGGAGATTATTTAGTTAAAAAACCCTTAGCTCTTGCTTCTTTCAAAACAGCAGAGATCCCATTCTTATTTATATTTTTTAATGCTGCAGTAGACACTTTAAGTGTTACCCAACGATCTTCTTCTGGAATATAAAAACGTTTTTTTATCAAATTCGCATTGAATTTACGTTTCGTTTTATTCATCGCGTGAGAAACATTATTCCCAACCATTGCTTTTTTACCTGTAAGTTCGCAAACTCTTGACATCTCTTCTTAATTTTGGTATTATTTCAAAACAGGGTGCAAATTAACGAATTATTTGCCTAACCACCAATAATAATTTGGTAATTTTTTATGATTTTTTCCTTTCATGGGATATCATAAAATTTAACTTAACTCTTTCAATAAAAGTTCTAACGATTTGATAACGGTTTTACCGATATTACGTTCTCTCAAATTACCAAATATATACTTTTTTGAAAACGTTTTATTGGGAGTAGTAATAGCAATAAAAACTGTTCCTACCTCAACATCTCCATCGCCTTTTTCGGGACCTGCATTTCCTGTAGTCGCAATTGCATAGTCTGATTTAAACTTTTCTTTTACCGCGATCGCCATTGCTTCAGCTACTTCTGAGCTGGTTACTGTATATTTTTCAATAATATCGGCATTAATACCCAAGACATCAATTTTGGATGATGTGGCATAAGTAACAGCACCTCCCCTAAAATAAGCTGAGGATCCTGCATTAGCAGTAAAAGATTGTGATATCATCCCTCCGGTACAACTCTCTGCAACCGAAAGTGTTTTTCCTTGCTTTGCTAACAAGCTACCTATTCTTACCTCTATTGTCTCGTCTTCTTCGTACCCAACAATAATATCTCCAATGAGTTTGTGCAGCTCCTCTATTCTGCTATCAATCGTATCTTCGAGAAGTTTTTTATTATCTCCTCTAGCCGAAAGACGAAGCCTTACCCTACCAAGATTTGGTAAATATGCTAATTTAATATACGGTGGTAAACTATCCTCCCAAGTTTCAATTTTATCTGCAATTGCGCTCTCGCCCATACCATAAGTAAGCACAGTTTTATGAATGATAAAAGGCCTATCAAATCTTTTTTGTAGTCTGGGTAAAACCTCATTTTTCATCAACCCTTTCATTTCGAATGGAACACCCGGCATAGAAACAAATACTTTATTATTTTCTTCTATCCACATCCCGGGAGCGGTGCCATAGAGATTCATTAAAACTTCTGATTTACTAGGCACCAAAGCCTGTTGCCTATTGATATCAGTAATTGGTGTAGAGATATACTTTGCAAACAGCTTTTCGATATGTTCAAGCACCGCTGTGTTTTGTACTAGATTATCATTAAAATACTCACAAATGGTATGCTTCGTTATGTCATCTTTTGTTGGCCCCAGACCACCGGTTATGATTACAATATCTACTCGTTTCTTAGCTTGATCCAACGCATTTAGAATATCGCTTTTATGATCACGTATTGAGGTGATTTGTAATACATCTACACCAATCTTGTTGAGGGCTTTGCCGATAAACGCAGAATTAGAATCGATAATTTGACCTATGAGAATTTCATCTCCGATAGTAATTATTTCTGCCAGCATATTTATTGAAAATCAGCTTTTAGATTTTCAATAGCCTCATTAACCGTAGCTACAATCTTGTCTAATATAGGTTTTATTTCTTCTTTGGATTTTTTTGTTTTGGACCAAGCCTCTATTTGTTTTATTTGCGTTAGAAGATCAATATCAAACAATTGTAGATTAGGTTTCATTTTATGAGCATATTGATATGCCATTTGTGGATTATCAGAATCCACAGCTTGAACCATGCTATCCAAATCAGGTGGTATTTCTTCTAAAAAAGTCTGAACCAAAACAGCTACAAACTCATCATCTCCACCAGATAATTCATGTACATTTTTTAAACTATATCCTTTGCTCATTTATTTAACTTTTATTGAAAAATTTTGTTCATCATTAATATATCCCACTAGAATATCGTTTGGATTAACAGCACTTACACCAGCTGGTGTACCTGTAAATATAACATCTCCAATCTTCAAAGTGAAATATTTTGATACATATTCTATTAATTCATCAATTTTCCACAACATAAATTTAGTATTACCCCTCTGTACAGCCTCTCCATTTTTTTCTAAATGAAAATCAATATCATTTATATTTTCAAATATATTTTTTGATATCCAATTTCCTATGACAGCTGCACCATCAAAGGATTTTGCTTTCTCCCAGGGCAATCCTTTTCCTTTTAACTCACTTTGCAGATCACGAGCGGTAAAATCTATCCCTAAACCTATTTCATCATAATATTTGTGTGCAAATTTCTTATCGATATATTTACCTACCTTATTTATTTTAACTAAAATCTCAACTTCATGATGTACATCATCAGAAAAATCAGGGATAAAAAACGGTTGTTTTTTTAATAATATCGACGTGTCAGGTTTCATGAAAACAACTGGATCTGTTGGTTTTTCATTTTCGAGTTCTTCGATATGATCTGTATAATTACGACCTATACAAATAAGCTTCATAACTTAGAATCTAACTAGGGTTATAAATTAAGACTATTATTTAGTTTCCGAAGTCTAACTGCAGTAAGTACTTTTTTAGTATACAAAGGAAAATCTGCATTTTGTATCCATCCAAAATATCCAGGTTCATCTTCCATAACTTGTTCAACTAACTTGCCTTTATGCTTCCCAAAAGAAAAAACTTCCTTACCATTTTCATCATAGGCTATAAAACCTGCAAAATCAGCAAACTGCTTTCTAGAACTATACTCTGCTAAGAACTTAATATCATTCTCTAATTCGGGATAACGATCTAATTGCGCTTTTAACACCTCATACGTAGCATTAGTATCTGCTTCTGCAGAATGAGCATCTTCTAAATCCTTATCACAATAAAATTTGTATGCTGCCGATAATGTACGTTTTTCCATTTTGTGATATATCGTTTGAACATCGATTGCAACCGTGTTTTTCATATCAAAATCAAGACCAACCCTTAATAATTCTTCGGCTAATAACGGAATATCAAATCGATTAGAATTAAATCCACTCAGATCACATCCTTTGATCATTTCACTAACTTTACTTGCTAACTGACTAAAAGTAGGCTCATTAGCTACTTTGGCATCGTCTATACCATGAACAGCAGTAGTTTCTGCAGGAATAGGCATTTCTGGATTTACCAACCAGGTTTTGCTTTCCTGAGTACCATTGGGAAAAATTTTTAAAATAGAAATTTCAACAATTCGATCCTTAGAAATGTTTACACCGGTAGTTTCAAGATCGAAAAAACATATCGGCTTTTTTAAATTAAGCTCCATAAATTGATTGTGTGATACCCAAAGATAACAGCTATTATTTAACAATCTTATAGTGAATCTCTATTTTAACATTTTCAAAAACTATACTATCTTCTTAACGAATATATTATCAGCGAATTTTCTAGTCACGGTTTCAATTACATCATTAAACTGTATGCGGATCGATTTATCAAACTCTCGTATTTCAAGAATTTTTATTTCACTACTGAGTACTAATCCGATTTCTGAAACATATTTCAAAAAATTAACAGACCCATCATTTACTGCGATTAATTGACATACAGCACCTTCTGGTAAGGAAGACAGCATAATTTTCGGCAACACTGAATATTCTCCATCAGCATTGGGAATTACTTCTCCATGCGGATCTTTCTTGGGAAAATCCATAAAACGATCCAACTCATCTATTAATTTATACGATTTTACATGCTCCAACTGTTCAGCAACATCATGCACTTCGTCCCATGTAAAATTTAAGTAGTTGCACAGAAATGTTTCCCATAGTCTATGTTTACGGATTAAACGGACTGCTATAGACTTCCCTCCTTCTGTCAAATCCAGTTTACCATATTTCTCACTCACCACATACCCCTTAGCTTTTAATTTCTTTATCATATTATTGGCCGAAGCCGGAGAAACATTAAGATATTCGGCAAGTTGGTTATTACCCACCTTAACCGACTCGTCTTCTATAAGTAGTTGAAAAAGAGCTTTGAGATAGTCTTCTTCACTTTTTGTTAAATTATTCGAATTTAATTTGTTAGTCATGGCTAACTTTTTTAAGTTTGCATCAACGATTAAACAAATTTACTAAAGCTAATGAAACTTTACAGAAATATAGTATTAACATTTTCAATGAGCATCTTTTTTAATGCTATTTATTCTCAGGAACAAAATAATCCCGGAACTTTGATAACAGATCGTCCCGACGCAACAGAGTCTCCATCTGTTATACCTAGAGGTTACCTACAAATTGAAACCGGCGCACTATATGAGGATGCAGGAGAAGATGCTTTTAAACAGCACACAACCACATTCAACACAACACTTTTACGATATGGAGTACTAGAGAACCTAGAACTGAGAATAGGTTGGGATTTTTCTGAAATCAAAACTGACATCAACGGAGTAACGCAAGAGAATATTGCAAGTGGATTATCTCCTTTATTATTGGGCGCAAAAATAAATATAAACAAAGAAAAAGGTTGGATTCCTGAAATGGGACTATTAACACACGTATATCTACCCTTTAGTGCCAGTACAGATTTCAGACCAGAAACTACTGGTGTAGATTTTAGATTTTCTTTTGCCCATACGCTATCAGAAAAATCGAGTTTGTCCTATAATCTCGGTGCAGCTTGGGGTGATGATTCTCCAGAAGCTGCGTACATATATACGGTTTCATACGGATACAGCATTACTGATACACTAGGAGTTTATGCAGAATTATATGGAGATTTACCAGAGGATAGTAAAGCAAATCATCTTTGGGATGCAGGACTAACCTATGTATTAAACGACTCAGTTCAATTAGATGCCACAATAGGTTCGGGTATAACAGATGGGCAAAACTTACTACTTAGTGCCGGGATAAGTGTGCGCTTGCCGAATTAGTAACTAAATAGATGTCAAAAATCAAAAAAGGATCTTAAGCGATTTTTAAATAAGAAATAAAATGAAAAAAATAATAACAATATTCACTATTTTTCTAGCCCTGTTTTCTTGCAAAAAAGAAATAAAAGATAAAAATCAAAAGCTTAATGTGGTCACCACTACGTCGATGATTACAGATTTGGTTAAAAATATTGGTGGAGATCTAATTACTGTAAAAGGCCTAATGGGTAGTGGTGTCGACCCACACTTATACAAAGCCAGCGAAGGAGATGTTACCAAACTTGTTCATGCAGATGTAATTTTTTATAATGGTCTGCATCTAGAAGGAAAACTTGTTGATGTGTTCGAAAAAATGAAACGCCAAGATGTTAAAACTATTGCAATTGCCGAAAGTTTAGATAAAAGCACCTTAATAGGATCGGATTATTTTGCATCCAATTATGACCCTCATATTTGGTTCAACGTTCAAAACTGGAAATTAATAACCTCTTTCGTTATCGATAAACTTAAGAAAATAGATCCAAAAAATGCTGAAGCTTTTGATGCAAACGGAAAAACGTATTTAGAAAAACTGGATAAATTAGAAACCAAGATAAAAAATGCGATTGCAACGCTACCTAAGGAAAAAAGAATTTTGGTAACCGCTCATGATGCTTTTAGTTATTTCGGAAAAGCATATGACTTTAATGTAGTAGGGCTTCAAGGGTTATCAACCGCAACTGAAGCAGGCGTGCAAGATGTGCAAAAATTAGCTACTTTTATCATCGAAAAAGAAGTAAAAGCCATCTTTGTAGAAACCTCTGTTCCTAAACGCACCATTGAGGCATTGAAAGCAGCAGTAAAATCCAAAGATCACGAAGTTACTATTGGAGGAACTTTATTTTCTGATGCACTAGGGAATCCAGAAACCAATGAAGGTAATTATATCGGCATGTTTCAATATAATGTAAACACCATTGTAAATGCATTGAAATAATGGAAGGTAAAATCGCAGTTCAAATAGATGACCTTACTGTAGCATATAACTACAAACCCGTTCTATGGGATATCGATCTTGCTATCCCTGAGGGAGTTCTAATGGCTATTGTGGGTCCAAACGGAGCGGGTAAATCTACATTAATCAAATCGATCTTAGACATCATAAACCCTATTGCCGGGAGTGTTCAGATATATGGAAAACCTTATAAAAAGCAACGCTCTTTGGTCGCATATGTTCCGCAAAAAGGAAGTGTAGACTGGGATTTTCCAACTACAGCATTAGATGTTGTAATGATGGGAACCTATGGTAGCTTAGGCTGGATTAAAAGACCAGGACAGAAAGAAAAGAAAGCAGCTCTGGAGGCGTTAGAAAAAGTAGGAATGTTGGCTTTTAAAAACAGACAAATCAGTCAATTATCCGGTGGGCAACAACAACGTATTTTTCTGGCAAGAGCGTTGGTGCAAAATGCTGCAATCTATTTTATGGATGAACCTTTTCAAGGTGTCGATGCCACTACAGAAAAAGCAATTATCAATATCCTGAAAGAACTTCGAAAAGCAGGAAAAACTGTAATTGTAGTACATCATGACCTGCAAACCGTACCGGAATATTTTGATTGGGTAACCTTTTTGAATGTCAAAAAGATCGCCACTGGCCCGGTGAAGGATATTTTTAATGACGACAACTTAACCAAGACATACGGAATTAACTATAAAGTGAGCGTGCAACAATAACACCAATGGATGTATTAGAATATTTAGAACTCGTGTTCACAGACTATACCCTACGTACAATTACATTAGGAACAGCTGTGCTTGGAGCCATATGCGGTATGCTTGGTAGTTTTGCAGTACTACGTAAGCAAAGCTTATTAGGTGACGCTATCTCTCATGCTGCATTACCTGGTATAGCGATAGCTTTTTTAATTATAGAAAGAAAGAATAGCTCTATTTTTCTATTAGGAGCTCTAATTAGTGGTTTAATAGGTACCTTCTGGATTCGAGGAATCACCAGCAAAACCCACCTCAAGTCTGATACCGCATTAGGACTAATTCTATCCCTATTTTTTGGTTTTGGAATGTTGCTATTAACGTATATTCAAAAAATGCCAAATGCCAATCAGGCTGGTTTAGAAAGTTATCTTTTTGGGCAGGCAGCTACTCTTTTAGAAAGCGACGTATGGCTAATGATCATTGTTACAGGAATAAGCTTGGTTATTTTGCTGCTCTTCTGGAAAGAGTTAAAAGTTTTACTTTTTGATGCAGATTATACCAAAACCTTAGGCTTCAACACAAAATTTCTAGACATACTAATTACTACATTTATAGTTATTGCAATTGTCTTAGGATTGCAAACTGTAGGGGTTGTCCTTATGAGTGCCATGTTGCTAGCACCAGCTGCTGCAGCTAGGCAATGGACAAACAACTTAGCCGTTATGGTTATTCTCGCAGCACTATTTGGTATTTGTTCTGGAGTTTTAGGAACAGCGATTAGTGCAAGTCATAACAATTTATCTACAGGTCCGGTGATTGTATTGGTTGCAGGTGTATTTGTGCTTTTTTCGTTCATATTTTCACCAGGACGCGGATTATTATTTAGAGAGATACGTTTTAGGAAAAACAGAAGCGATCTTCAACTACATAAAACATTATCTTTTATGTATAATATTGCAAGTACACATGAAAATATTGCGCACCCTCATGCTATAAAAATTTTAAATAATTTTCAAGGATTTACTAGAAAATCGCTTCAGAAATTAGAAGATAAGGATTATGTAAAAATCCAAGGCAATATGTGGTCAATGACAGAATCCGGATATCATACTGCTGCCAATTTGTATGACCAATTAACCAAACAAGAAAATGAGTAACGCACAGATCGAAATACAATTAATTGCTAGTCTGGTTGCAATTGCTTGTGCTATTCCTGGTACGTTTCTGGTATTACGAAAAATGGCACTTATTACAGATGCCATAAGCCATTCTATTTTACCAGGGATTGTAATCGGATTTTTCATCACACATGATTTATCATCTCCGCTACTTATCATTATGGCGGCAGCTAGCGGAGTTTTAACCGTTATTTTAGTAGAATTTATCCAAAAAACAGGGCTCGTTAAAGAAGATACCGCAATTGGACTCGTGTTCCCTGCTCTATTTAGCATTGGGATTATTCTCATTGCACAAAATGCCAATGATATTCATTTGGATATTGACGCTGTTTTATTAGGAGAGCTTGCCTTTGCTCCTTTTGACAGACTAATTCTAGGAGGCACAGACATGGGACCCAAATCTCTATGGATTATAAGCACCATTGTACTCATTACATTAGCCCTGCTTTTTACCTTCTTCAAAGAGTTAAAAGTAAGTACGTTTGATGCTGGTCTTGCATCTGCCTTAGGGTTATCACCCGTAGTAATGCATTATGGATTGATGACAGTTTCATCCATCACTACGGTTGGCTCTTTTGATGCTGTAGGTGCTATTTTAGTCATAGCATTAATGATTGCACCAGCCGCTACATCTTATTTATTGACTAATGATCTTAAAAAAATGCTTTTGCTTTCTGTGCTTTTTGGAGTAAGCAGTGCTATTATTGGATATTGGGTTGCTCATGCACTAGATGCATCAATTTCTGGATCAATGACAACTGTATTGGGGTTAGTGTTCTTATTTGTTTATTTATTCGCTCCTAATAAAGGTTTATTTTCGGTATTGTATAGACAAAGGCAACAACGAATAGAGGTTTCTTTACTCACTTTTCTACTACATTTAGGAAATCATCAGGAAGAAGAAGAACGACATGTAAAACATTTAAACGAGCATATCAATTGGCAAAAAGTGCAATCAAAATCAATTTTGAATTTAGCATTAAAAAATAATATGATTACTATTGAAAGTGATATCGTTTCGCTAACTCCAAAAGGTAAAAAATTCACCTTAGAAGCTATTGATTATATCATAACTAATAAAAATTCAGAGATCGAAAACATGAAAGATCGTTTCTTTTTATTCAGAGGTTAAAATTAATATTTTTTGAATATCCGTAATTATCCATAATTGATAAAAAAGTCTTATTTTAGATTAAAATTATAGTATGAATATTTTCAG